>NZ_JAIVFS010000037.1 GCF_020829645.1 Nostoc mirabile CHAB5784
TTGAGCACGGGTCAGATTGCTGGGGTATGCTTTACTCATGTTGCTCTCTCAGTGCTGTCTACTATCTATTCACAGCGTATACTGAGAGAGCTTTTTTACCATCTCTCCGACTTTTCAAACAGCCTCTTAGGACAGGGGAGCAGTTCTTGCTGGTGGAGGAAAAGTCGTTTTGATTCCAAAAATTGGATAATTTATTTTTTGAAGTTATTCTAATAGGACTTACGCAAAAGTACACGCGCTCAGGGGCAATTCATGAATTGCCCCTACGTGAAATAAGGGTTTCGGCTATTGTTTGCGTAAGTCCTGTCTAATAGGGTATAGCATCGGTTCTCACTTTCATGTAAGAAAAATGCTCAGTATTTACTAGCTATGACCAAGACCTACTGCGATCGCCATTAAGTGATGGAGTAAATTATGCTACACATTCGCAGATAAGTAAATATTCAGAGGCGATCGTGAATAACTTTGATAACCAAGTTGTCAGCGCCTTTTTGGGGTAACAACCATTAAAGCAGGTGGTGCTGAAGGCACAGAATGAAGCTAATCAGCAAATTCAATCAATTGAACAGTAAAAGACAGATTTTAGGAAGGCTTTTACGATCACCTAAAATATTCCCATAAAAAGAACCCCAGAACGTAGGCTGGGGTTAAATGACTTTAGCTATTAGAAGTTGGCCACAAAAAATCAACACTTAACTGCCTTTCTAGCCTTCAGAGACATTGTAAGCCTTAAAACGCAACCTAACTTTTTAGGGCTTGGTAGCTTCTACGTATAGGCTTTCAAATTTTCGCGACTCCTGATCTATTAATAGTTCAGGAATACTACTCGTTTGAAAATCAACCCTACGTACGTCCTTAAATCCCGATTCTTCAAGCACAACTTTTATTGTTTCAAAATCGTAACAATATTGATGTTGAAACCCTTGTCGAAATACCTCATTTACGATCGCCATACGTGTTCTAGGTTTGACCTCAGGTCTTCGCTGCATCATCCACTCGTGATCATTAAAGTATCGATCTAGGTAAAGCTCTCCATCAGGAACAGACAACCTCAAAATCCCACCGGGCTTGAGTACTCTAAGGCATTCTGATAAAAATATTTTGGTGTGGTCAGGGATTAAATGTTCAAAAAAATGTTCTGAAAAAATCCCTTCAAAACGAGCATCTTTCAAAGGCATCTTTCCGGTTATGTCGAAAACATAATCCACGCTAGGTTGAAGAAAACCATCACAGTTTAGCCAGTCTTCTGTCTGAATGCCTTTTCTTCCACATCCTAAATTGAGAAATCGTGCCTTCGGCTTAATCTTATTTGGATTTCTGGCTAGTAGCAGATTTACTACAGTTGTAGTAACGTGATAAAAGTCATTTTTAAGCCAATATCTCGTGTGGACGTTGATCATTGGAATGCTTATAATTCTATGTGAATATACAGGCTGAATTATATAAAAAATTTTGTGCTAGCACAAGTACAAGGTTTATTAACCCAACAATTCTAAGTTCCGAGTACGAACTTCCAAGTTCAGAAGCTCAAGTTCCGATTTTTAAGCACAGAGTACAATAATCATGCACGACCCATCGCTACAGCCGGGTTAGTACAGGATTAAGCGGAGGTTCAGTAGTGAACTTCACGCGATTAGCTGAAAATGAACGAGTTTGGATTACTTTGAGAACACGGCAGAATATGAGGCAGGGGGAAGGGGGCAGGGAACAGGGGGCATTGGTTATTCCCTTTATGCCCCTTGTCCCCCTTATGCCTCTCATCACCCTCATTCCCCCATTCTCCGTCCCCTATGCCCCATGCCCCATTCCCAATACCCCATTCCCCAAACAGTATTTTGGGCAACAAATTGCACTCCTAACGTGATATTGGTATTACAGCGACTCAATCTCTATCTATCAGTTAACAAGCATTATGGGTTTTGCAGACCTATCGATCGCAGAGATAGCAGCCGACTACAGCATTCCTGTAGAAAAAGTGTTTTCTCTGTGCAACCAACTGGGAATTGCTTACAAACACCAAAAGACTCGTTTGGCGTTTGAAGATGCAAAGGCAATTATTTCCCAAATATCGTCTGAAATACGCCCAAAAGGTACTAGCGACTCGATGGGCGATGATCGCGAGGTCACCTGAAGGGTTATCTCGGGCTTTGGCTAATCACTGATAGCTAATGATAAAAAACAATGAGTCGTTAGCAATTAGCAGCTTGGAGATTGAGAATCGCTTTCTTAGCTGTGTTGAGCGTCAAAATCTTTAAGGGGAAACATGTTTAAAAGACTAATTGGCGTTGTTGTGGTTACTGTTTTACTCTCGTTTCAGTTGATTGTCGGTAGCGCGACAGCAGTGGAACTGGACAAAGCTACCCTGACGGTGCCATTAAATACTCAAGGTGAGGTCACCGTACTCAGCCTTAAACAAGTCAAAGAAGGCAAACGCTTATTTAATTACGCTTGCGCCCAATGTCATGCTGGGGGAGTTACCAAGACAAACCAGAACGTTGGACTCACTCCAGAAGACCTGGCACTGGCAACACCCAACCGTAATAACATTGAAGGCTTGGTGGATTATCTGAAAAATCCTACTACTTACGACGGGGAAGAAGAGATTTCCGAAATACACCCCAGTATCAAAAGTGCAGATATTTTCACAGCAATGCGAAATCTGACAGATGAAGACTTGGAGGCGATCGCCGGTCATATTCTCTTACAACCCAAAATTGTCGGCACTAAGTGGGGAGGCGGAAAAATCTATTACTAAATCCTGGAATTAGTACTGAGTCATTGGGGCATTGGGCATAGGGCATTGGGCATTGGGCAGAATTCATTCCCCATTCCCCATTCCCCATTCCCCATTCCCCAGTTTTCACCAAAGTTTAGCTGCTTTCGTTCTCACAGCAGCACAAAATATTCCTGGGTTGGGCGCAAAAAATTTTTCAAAAGTCAAGATATTCCTGAAGAAAAAATAAAAATCTTTTATTTTACTGTTTACCTTTATTCACAGGCTTTTTGGGCAATAGCAGTCTAGTATTTCTTAGTGATTGCAGAGCTTTTTTGCAATAAATTGCTCCTCATTCTTAAAAAAAAAATGTATCTATGACAGATTGTCATATTTGGCGTTGATTTTATTTAAAATGAGAAAGGAAAAAAAATTGTTTGTTAGGAGAGAGCCATGAAATTGATTTCGGCAAGCTGGCGACGTCTTAGTTTAGCTGTGTTGACAATCCTTTTAGTTGTTAGCAGCTTCGCTGTTTTTACTCCCAGTGCTTCGGCTGAAACCTACAAGGTGAAATTGGGTAGCGATAAAGGAATGCTGGCATTTGAACCGAAAAAGTTGACAATTAAACCAGGTGATACAATTGAATGGGTGAACAATAAAGTTCCTCCCCATAATGTTGTGTTTGACGCTGCCAAAAATCCAGCTAAGGACGCCACTTTAGCAAAATCTCTGTCTCATAAGAATTTGCTGATGAGTGCTGGTCAAAAGGAAACAACCACCTTCCCCAAAGACGCACCTGCTGGTGATTACACCTTCTACTGCGAACCCCACCGTGGTGCTGGCATGGTTGGTACAATCACTGTCCAAGGCTAAAAAGATCCTCATTGACACAAGATGATTTTCTGGGCTTGCTTCTCTGAAATTAGCCCATAGCAACACACCACACTCCTAGAGAGAGTGACGCATACAATGAATAAATGGCGGTAACGAGTCCTATCTTCCCCTAAGACGCTAAGTAACCTGTGGCAATAGAGGGGTAAACTCGTTACCGCCAATTTTGATCAAACTTGACTTAATTAGGCATTAATCGCGTTTATACTCTTGCTGGAGGCTTGTTGCGAGGAAATTCTATTGAGAATACTTTTATTAATCCTACTGTGGGCGATCGCTCTATTCAATTTGACATTCATTAGTCCAGCACTAGCTGCGGAAATATCCAACGGTGCTAAAATTTTTGAGGCTAACTGCGCTTCTTGCCATATAGGTGGCGGTAACATCCTTATTAGCCAGAAAACCTTGAAAAAGGAAGCATTGTCAAAGTACTTAGAAAATTATAATAGTGACTCAATCGAAGCGATTATCCACCAAGTACAAAATGGTAAAAATGCCATGCCTGCCTTTAAAAGCAAGTTAAGTTCTGAGGAGATTCTGGAGGTAGCTGCTTACGTTTTTCAGAATGCAGAACAAGGCTGGTAAAGTAGCTATACCGTCTCATTATTGTGGATTAAGTGTCTTTATATATCAGTAATCAAAGGCGGGCGAGACAATCACCCCACAAGATGGGAGAATTTATTTGTGGGAAATCCCTCAGTATTTTTCTTTATTAGAACCTTCTAACGAAATAGTAGTTGACGAACTAGCGATCGCCAGTTCGTCAACTACTAAAAACGATATTTTAAACATGAATGATAAATTCAGAATCTTTATCATTCATAGCTTTTAGCTTGTTCTTAATCCAAAATAACCATCTGGTGATTATTTTTCTGGATTAGACTTTTGTCTGTTTTCCTTCACTTCGCGCAACCGTTCTACTAATTTTCCATCCGATTCACCAGAGGCTGTAGGCTGACTCTTATTGATTCTTGGCAGCACTAACGGTTCAAAAGTAGTAACCGCGGATGAAGGCGTAAGCTGGTTATTTCTGATTTGCAGTTCCGGGAATGGTTTAGAAGTAACTGCTGATGAGGGCGTAGGTTGATTGCTATTGACTCCCGGTGCAGATAATGGTTTAAGAGTACCTGTCGGTAAGGACGCAGGCTGGTTATTTCTGATTCGCAGTTCAGATAATGGTTTGGGAGCAGCTGTCGGTGAAAACTCAGGCTGATTGCCATTGACTCCTGGTGCAGCTAATGGTTTAAGAGTACCTGTCGATGAAGGCGTGGGCTGATTATTTCTGATTCGCAGTTCAGGAAATGGTTTGGGGGTAAGCTGATTGTTATTGATTCCCGGTGCAGATAATTGAGTAGTCCCAGTGGTGTTGCTAGTATTGTTTTGGAAACTTAGGTTAAATGGATAGGAACTGATCCGTTTATCTCCCTTGGGAGATTGCTTGTTGAAATATTCCCTGGCTTCTGATTTCAATTCCGGGGAAACTAACTTGTCTTGAAACTTGATATCTAAGACCTTACCATCAGGATCTACCACTAATACACCCAAAACAGCACCTTCGAGATTTGGCTTCTTCGTGGGTAATGTTTGACGGATGACTGGTTTTTGTTGAGCGTTGGGGTATTGTTGCTGGACTTCTTTTCTCAGGTTTGCGTAAGAGTCTAGCTGTGCTATAGCCAGTTGAGTTCCTTTGACAGATAAATCGGGTGTCTGTGACGTGGTTCCCCTAATTAGGGTTAAGCTATCCCCAGCCCTTGGAGCTTGTTTTAGAGAATTTATCAGCGGGTTTTGATCAATTCTAGACGCATCATTACCCGATTGCGTCATTTGTGAAGCCGTATTTCCCTGTGCTGTTGCAATGGGGCTAGTGTCAGATAAGTTTGGAGATTGGGCATTCCGCAGAATATCATCAGGTATTTGCTGCGACTGCAATTGTGGCAATCTATTTACAGCCAACGGTTTTTGCAGAATATCATCAGGTATTTTCTGCGATCGCAATTCTGGTAATCTATTTACAGCCAACGGCTGAGGTGCCTCGTATTTGGTGTCACTGACATTTACACGAGGAGCCGATCGAGAGAATTTAGGGCTGGTATTGAATTTAGAACTATCAAATTTAGAGGCGTCAAATCCCAAATTACTACTAGGAATCATCCGCAAAGACTGCCTTGTAGGCAAGGAGGAAACCCGATAGTTATTCGATGATGCAGGTAGCGGAGGCAGTACTAGCTGACTGGATGGCGCTGGTGCCACTGGGGGCAATAGAGTTTGGGCGCTAAAGTTCAAAGGAGAAAGTGGCGCTATTGGAGGAAGTTGTTGTAAACCAATTTGGGGCGTGCTTTGCGGCAAACGGCTTTGGTCGGCTTGGCTCAATTCTAAAAGTCCGACGGTTTTTGATGATGCTGTATCTTTGGGTTTGCTAGAATCCATAGGCATCAATGGCACAATCATCGCGATCGCACCGTGGATGCCAAGAGAAGCTATAGCTGCTATCCCAATTGGCTGGCTTAAGAGTTCTGGTATATTTTTAAACAGGGAGATGTAAGACATAGCTGTTATCGTTCACTCGGCTCAGTTGCAGTTGACTAGCGATTTTCTCTTTTTGACTATCTTGCAATATCTTGCAAAAAATGCGTCCCTCTAAGGAAATAATAACTTCCTATCCTGGCAATGAAAACGCCAAAATTGCCATTTATTCAAGTTTTTAATTGATTAATGACGCTGTATCATGTGTTCCAGTTTGAGCTTGCTAAAGAGATATTTTAAAAATTACTACTTTTGATTTCTTAATTCTTATGACGCACGCAATTAAAATTAATATCTGGGATATTTATAAAGTTTAAGTGAACGCACAAGTCTTAGCAACATTACAACATCTGCTGAAGTTGCCTTGTTTTTTATACCGTTTTCCAGTCAACTAAGCTTCTGTAACAGATGGCACACTTACTTATCCGAGACTAGTCCCTATGTGAAAATACTACCACATCAGCAGTCCCTAAATCTGTTGCAAATTGTACAATTCTATTGACATTCTAGCCCTAAACCCCACCAAAGCTATTTAGGTTTTTATAAAAGGAGTCAGTCATGCGATCGCAATTCTAACTTTTGACTTCTTCTTCGTCAAAAAACTTCAAACCCTTATCAATCATTGCATCCAAAATTTAAAATGCCGTTACCGACAGTTATTGTACCTGGATATCTAGAAAGCGCGATCGCTTACCGCCAACTAGAACAATCCCTACAACAGTTAAATTTTCCCACTGTTACAGTACCACTGCGACGGCGTGACTGGCTACCCACTATTGGAGGAAGACCTGTAACGCCAATTTTGCAACAACTCGATCTTACAATCAAGCATACATTGCAGCAACATAATGCTACTCAAATTAACTTGATTGGTCACTCAGCGGGAGGTTGGATATCCCGCATCTACATGGGAGAAAAGCCTTATTTGGCAAGAGGTAACGTTAAACCATCTCTCTGGGAAGCGCATCCCCTGATTGCTACTCTCATCACCTTGGGTACACCTCATATTAGCCAAGAACGCTGGACGCGCTCCAATCTAGATTTTGTCACCAATAACTACCCAGGAGCTTTTTACAAAAACGTTCATTACGTTTGTGTGGCTGGCAAAACTATCTTTGGCCAAAGGCGGCGCGGTAGCTGGTTAGCTTACAGTAGTTACCAATTAACCTGTGGTAAGGGCAACACTTGGGGAGATGGAATCACACCCATTGAAGCTGCTCACCTAGAAGGGGCAGAAAATCTGGTGATTGAAGGTGTGAGGCATTCTCCGAGAAGTCCTGGAATCTGGTATGGTTCAGCAGAACCCTTAAAAGCTTGGGTGCAATATTTGATTTAACTGATATCTGGCGCTAGTCCCAACAATCGCCTAGTAATTCATTGCTACGCTATCGTCTAAAAACGACTAGTAAACGATTTCAGTCCACTTGAGTGGACTTGGGCTATTAGCCTCAGACTTAAGTCTGAGGCGGGCCAGTACCGCAAGGCGAAAGTCAAAAGTATTGTATTCCGAGCTTCTTGCGGCATTTGAAATCGTATGTTTATTTTCGCGCCGTTAGCTCATCGAGAATGGTGTTATATATCCGATTTAAAAAACTATATTTTTATTTGGGTAATGCAACATTTATTAAAATTTCTTAGCTAAAATTGTAATTAGTAATAAATACCTAGTTAAGAACAGGAGGGGTGAGCTATGCAAAGCACCCAGTTCGATAGGATTTTGCAACGAGTGGCGACGATAATATCGGTCGTGATTCTGACTTTGTGCTTAATTTATATCTCTACCGGAGTAATGCTTTCTTTTTACTATGAACCGACAGCAGGCGGAGCTTATAACTCATTGAAGATGATTAATACACAACTGCCATACGGGTGGTTGTTTTGGAGAGCGCATGATATTGCTGGTAACGCAGTAATTGCGATCGCTCTGATTCAAATTGTGGTGATGTTTTTAGGTCGGCAATTTCGCAAGAGTTGGCTTGCCGCTTGGATTAGCGGGATTTTGTTAACCTTAAGTGCGATCGGGCTGAATTGGACAGCGATGATCCTAGATTGGACTCAGGAAGGATACTGGCGTTTTAACATTGAACTAGGAACTATCGAAGCTATTCCTTTTATTGGTGGACAACTGCGCGACATCCTAACTGGGGGTGGAGCCATTAACACAGTTACTATCCAACACCTTTACACAATTCACAGTTATCTGATTTCGGTGGCTACGCTAATTCTTGCCATAGTACATTTATCTGCTTTACTGTGGCAGGAATGGGAAATATATCAAGAAACGCCAAGACCAAAAATTGGTAATTTACAAGAACCAGCGGAAGGCGAATTTATTCCTTCCCAAGGCTAATAAAGAGTCAAAGAAGAGGAAAGGGGGCAGGGGGCAGGGAGCAGGGGGGAGAAGGCCATAAATAAATTTAGGGGCTTGATATTGGACGCATTATTTCTTGTGCTATGCATCTTGAAATAAATATTTAACATTAAGCATAAATAAATTTATTTGCTCTGAAACCCTCTATTGCTGGGAAATTACAGCATCTTCTCCCCTGCTCCCTGCTCCCTGCTCCCCTGCCTCCCCTGCTTCCCCTGCTTCCCTGCCGCTCATCCCCCAGGAGCTTCACTAGCGGAAAATTGAGGCAATTGGGCGAGGGATAGGTCTTCAACCTCCGGTAACTTTTCTAGAGAGAGGGGAGTGGATTGGGTAGCACCAGATAAGCGTTTTAAAAGGCTAGGTCTGGGGTCATGCAACAGGTAAATAATGCGATCGCCAACTTCCCACTCTTGGTTAGCTGGCATTACCTGTAAGCGTTCTTCTCGTTCTATCAATAGCGGTATCAACACCCCAGTCCGAATCTTTTCTTGGATGCGATCGCATTGAGTAGAAAACTCCAACTCATCTAGCGTAGTTGTCCCTAGCTTGACGCGCCCATCATTCAAATATTCATTCCAAGTTTTAATCGCTAAGTCTGGGATAAAAGCTTGATTAACTTTATTACTAACCGAAATATTCGCTTGCGGATCGCGGGGGAAAACAGCTAAGACGCGCGGCGGCTTAAATTCCTCAGCTGCTCGTTGAGCCAAAACAAAATTCACCTCGCCATTACTTGTCATAGCCAAAAAAGTACCCATAGAGGCAAGTCCTGCCTCTTCCAAAACAGCAGCATCTAGCCCACTGCTAGCAATCACCCGCAGATTTTGCGCCTCGGCTTGCACAAGACATTCAGGGTCAGTATCAATCATGACCACGTTTTCTCCCCGTTCTTGAAAGAAGCGGGCAATTAAAAGACTTAACGGATTACAACCCACAATTACTGCCCCAGTTACGTCTTTGGAAGTGATTTGCAGCCATTTAGCAACCCAGCCAGCTGTTAGCCCTTGACAGACAACAGTCATGATAATTGTCAGGAAAACTAAAGCTTTGATGGAATCACCGCCATTAATGCCGCGCTGTGTCAGCGAAATCGCAAAAAAGGAAGCTACGGAGGCAGCAACAATTCCTCTAGGAGCAACCCAGCTTAAAAATAGTTTCTGTCGCCAGTTTAAGTCACTGTTCCAGGTACACAAGAGGATATTAATTGGGCGAACGACAAACATTAATACCAAAACAGTGAATAAACTACCCCAACCCAAAGCAAACACACTGGCAATGGATAAATCAGCAGCTAATAAGATGAACAACACCGAGACGCTGAGAATTGTCAGCTGACCCTTAAAGCTCCTTAACAGGCGTTCTTCTGGGACTGACGAGTTAGCAAAAACTGCTCCTGCAACTACTGTTGTCATTACTCCCGATTCACTGCGGATTATTTGCGATAAGGTAAACAGGCTCCAAAGTATCGCCAATACCATTAAGTTTTTTAACTCGAATGACAGAAAACTGGCGCGTTTGAAAATCAAACTCATCAGATAACCGCCAGCACCACCAATTGCAGCACCAACACCCAGGCGCATCAGCAAACCGACGATCGCATTAATGGGGTCAGTATCGCCATTTAAAATCGTATCAAGGACAACGAAGGCGAGTATAGCCCCTACAGGGTCAATCAAAACCCCTTCTCCTTCCAAGAGTGTTGCTACTTGCCGATCTACATTGATTTGTTTGAGCAAAGGGCCAACGACGGTTGGGCCTGTCACCACAACGATGGAAGCATAGAGAAAAGCTATGTTCCAGGGGAATTCACCCAGCCAGTGAGCAGCCATACTCCCACCAAGCAATGTGATCAGCGTTCCTAGAGTGACGAGCAGTTGTAAGCTGACTGAAACTCTACCTAACTCTCGCAAATCCAAGTTAAGTCCGCCTTCAAACAAAATGATTGCCGTTGCTAGGGCGACAATAACTTCCAGTCCACTGCCTAGCAAATGGGGATGCAACAGCCCGATGCCATCAGAGCCAAAGAGGATGCCCAACAGCAACAACAAAACGATGCTGGGTATCCGAAAGTATGCAGCCAGCACTTGGGCGCTAATGCCTGCAAGGACGGCGATCGCCATCTGTAGGGTAATTTCAAAAGATGCTTCCATGTTGTAGATTTTGAGCGATTTATTTCAAAATCTCTTGTAAAAAACCGTAGACATTAACTTTACAAGTATTAGAGCAGAAAGCCCACCAGTGGCAAGGTTCCTGAGTCACCTTGCCACTTCCTTATACCCTTTGTCCATTGCTGAATTTAGCGTTTTTTCTATCTGACCGTCTCTCGAAGTTCCGAGCGCCGGACGCTGAAGCACCCTGCAGCAAGCCGCAGAAGCATCTACGGAATTCTTTACGTGTCTCCATGTCTTTGTATCCTCTTCAAGCTTTCGCCTCCACCCAGTTTAGCCGCCACAAACTTTTTTTGGCAAAAGCTGTTGACAAAGGCCAGGAAATTGGTTACCTTATAAAAGGTCTGAGTCCGAATGCCCCCATCGTCTAGAGGCCTAGGACACCTCCCTTTCACGGAGGTAACGGGGATTCGAATTCCCCTGGGGGTACTTAAAAACAATAAAAAAGCAAAAGTATTTTTTGCTGGAAATATACCAACTTAAAGTATCATCCAGGCTTTTCCTTGGATGATACTTTAACTATACATAAGGTTCTTTGCTGGCTAACTCTTCTACACGCTGGTGAATAGCCAAAAGATTTGACCGCAAATCTTTACTCAGGCGGTTTTCAATGATTACCACTGGCATAGTGAGTTTAGGCCAAACTTGAATTGTGTAGCAAAGATTTGTTCCTACATACTCACCAAGGGAATAAGGCTCTAAGCACCAGCTACCAGAAAAGCCTTTAAAATCTCCCTCTACCATGCGGAAGTTAATTTCTTTAGGGAAGTATTCTTCCAAATCCAAAACTACTCGCGCACTAAAGTTGAAATTCAGTAAGCGCTGGGAGCCAACTTGCTCTAGTCGAATACCACCATTAGGATGCTCCATTAGACGACTCTTGGCGAGGTTGGGGAGAAAGTCAGGTAAGGCTTCATAATCTGTGAGAACCTTCCAGATTTGTTCCACTGGTTGGGGAATTTGGACTTTAGCGGTGATTTGTCGCTGTCGCTCTGCTATCTTCTCAATTTGAACTTCTACCTTAGCTGCCATTACTGCATCAGCAGTAAAATCCTCTTCGAGGTTGATATCATCACTAGGAGACTGGAGATCAAGGTTCTCTGTTGCGTTCTGTTTTTTAGTCACTTTCAGAATTATAGTTTGCTTTCGTCAGAAAATTGGGGCAGAGTCAGGGTGAAGCAAATTTCGCTCTGTTCAGAATCCAAAATTGGGAGACTTTCAACTGCGATCGCTCCATTCAGATGCTGCACTAAAGACTTGACTAAAGCAAGTCCCAAGCCAGTCCCTGGAGTCCAGCGCCCTTTTCCGCGACGGAACTTGTCAAAGATATAGGTCGCTTCTTCTTGAGAGATGGCACGTCCTGTATTCGTCACCTTCATGATAACTTGATCAATTTGTTGATCAACTTGGTGAGAGGCTTCAAGGTGGACAATAGTATCATGCTCTGAGTATTTACAGGCATTTGTTAACAACTCTTGCAGGATGCGGTCAAAACTCTCCAGTTCAGTTTGCAGTTTTAGCGATTCCTCTGGTAAATCTACAGAAATCTTTAATCCCTTCTCTGCGAGTTTTTTCTCGAAAGATGCTGCTATATCTTGAATTTTAGTATTTAAATCTATAGATTCTAATTGCGGGGCTTCGTGAGGCGACTCTAGTTTCTGGAGTGTCAACAAGTCATTAATCAAGTTGATTTCTTTTGTACATTCCTGCTCTAGGATATCCATGTATCGAACCTGACGCTCTGGCGCGATTCCTGGCAAACGTAAGTTCCGAATTGACATCAGCATGTTTGTCAAAGGATAGCGCAAGCGATCGCTCATATTGCTCAAAAATTCATCTTTGAGTTCATTGAGTTTCTGCAACTGCTCAACATACTGCCGGGTTCTTTCATGCAGTTTTGCCTGGAGTTCCAGACTACTCTGTAGTTTCGCCGTTCGCTCATCTACCAAAGTTTGTACTTGGCGCAATGTCTGTGACTGAATTATGGCGTTACTTACTTGAGCACAAACCATTTGCACAAGATTTAATTCTGCTGCTTGCCAACTGCGAGTCACAGCTTGCTGTAGCACCAAGAATCCTAAGATTTTACCTTGACTCTCTAATGGCACTAATAAAACCGCAGGCAATTGCTCTATTGCAAATAATGGAGCAGCTGAGGAAGTATCTTTTTGCTCTGTGTAATTATCGAAGACTAGTGATTTTGCAGAATCTATGAAGGCACGCTGGCATAAACCACACTCCGAAAGCAAGAAAGACTGATCTAAGGTATCTGGTTTAGTAGTCCGAGAAATTTGGGTTTCCTTAGCCCATTCACCAACCACTCTAGCTTTCGCTTTAGGAACTTGTTTTTTAGCTTGAGTCCTAAATAATGGGTCTGTATATTTTAGTAGTATAAGCAAACCCCGATCTGCCTGTAGAGATTCGGCAGTAGAGGCGATAACTAACTGGAGCATTTGATTAAGCTCCAAGTTGCTACGGCTCAGTAATGTTAGTTGCTTGATCAAGCTTTGATACTGATTGCTCTTTTGCAGATACTGTTGTTGATGAGCAATTAGCTGGGCTTGTGCTACGTGAGAAAAAGCGATCGCACAAGCCGACTCTACCTCTTTTAAGAGTTGTTTTTCTGATTCACTCCAATCATAGGGTTGGAATTTAATCAGGCTAATCACCCCATTATTATTGCCACCAAACCGGGTGGGAATTGCCAAAACTGCTTTTATCGGTAGTGGCAAATATTGACACCCAATTACCAAACTATTCTGAATGATGGAAATATCTTCAATAGTCAATGGTTCCGCAGCACATTGCAGCACTGGCGAGTGCATAAGCAACTGTTCCATCGAAAACATCTCTTCTGGGTGTGGTAATGCTAGATACTCATCAGCACACCAATTAGTAGTAATTGCTTCCTCGGATGTCTCACCAGTTACTGAAACCAAGCAGCAACAATCTACTTGAAAGACAACGCCTAGCAATTGGGCAATATCTTGCAACATCAATGCTGTAGCGGAGCTATTGGCAATGATTTGGTTAATCTTTTGTACCAACTTGCGGGCAGGTTCTTCCTGATGCTGCATCAGCTTGACTTGGTAAGGTTGTAGTCGATCTATGTCATCTACATAATGTGGCGGCGACGATAAAGGCTTTTTCATTTTTGGCACGCCCTCGGATAATAAGTCCATTGTTTTTGCACCCAACCTCTTGGCATATTGTTCACCGTTAGTTGTGTTGCTACACCTTGATAATTGACAAATCTTGTATGAATACTTTCTCTCACCTGTTATAGCCCTTTTCTATTGCAGATGGCCAAGTTCCCGCTATATTAAGAAAATTGCTACACAGGTAGTGAAATACTTAGGATATTCTAAAATGACCCAGCCTGATTATTTCTGGCTGCTTTATCTTCTTTATATTGAGATAATTAACTAACTTTGACCTAGAATATCCTGTCTGTAAGTATACATAAACCGTAATTTCTCTGGAATCTCAAGAAAATTCCCCAGAAATACCCGTAAAAACACTGCATCTATTTTAAATATTTTGTAAAATTTTGTTTTTATTTTATTCCATTTAACAAGCTACTCTTTGATCTATATTGCTCTCAATCAAATATAACTAAGCCAGAGCATCAAACAGAGTTACCTTGTAGCAGCAATGGAGTACATAAGTTAAAATTCTTAACAATCAGTTTTACTCATTGGAGAAAATAAAGCTAAGTTCTCAATGCAGCCCAATTACTTAGTAAAAATAACTGAGCTGCATTGCCTGAATATAAGACTATCCAGCCAAACTCTCGACACTCAGAGGAACCATATCCCCATTCCTGGTCAGCCCTAACAACATTGGTTCTTGGGGTTGAATTAGTTGACCTGTGAGTACACAGCGTTCTTCTTGCTGAGCTGTGGCAGCGATGCTAGCTCGAATGTCGGTTCGCGAAAATCGAGGCTTCCATTCACCTGATTTTTGCTGGACATAATTCCAAAGGATATCTCGGATCAAAGCTTGATATCCCTGATTGCCAGCTATTTCTTTGAGCTTATCTTTCAGTTCCCGCTCTAGGCGGATGCTGGTAACTTCCATATCGGTGGTTGGGGTGCGAGTGATCGTATGCATCACTATTTCTCCTTAAAGGTATAGACAAGATAGTAATACAAGTGTAGTATGTTTAAAGCGATATTCAATAGGTGAAATTTTCTGTGAAATCCATTTACCCCATCTCTACTTCAATTTTGTGCGCTACCAATTGCCGAACCGATTGGGAATCAGCTGCTATGGAAGTGGAGTATTTATTTATGGGCGATGGTAGCCGAAATTATGGGCAAATCACAGAGGGTAATTATGACTTTAGACATCTCAGCATTAGTGCGCTGATTGCAAAACCAGAACTAGATGAAGAAACGGGGGGGTACAGACAAAGGAATACTGTACCGATATGAGACCAGAAAATTTTCTGGTCAATTCTAACCCCCGCTTCACCGAAAACTTGAAGCGGGGGTTTTTTTATAAGGAGTTAAGCTGTGACGATATCTTCTCTGCGAGACGCTGCGCGAACAATGCGCGGCGCGAACGCAATGCAAGTGTTAGAGCAATCTGTGGTGGTGTTTTCTCAAAATTACTTGCCACTGTGTCGGATCAATATCAAGCGGGCAATTGTGCTGTTACTAACAGACAAAGCTCAACCGCTAGGTTTTACCACAGAAGGCGGATGGCGAGTTCACTCACCCAGTTTGGTAATTGATGTCCCAAAACACATTCGCTTAACAATTACTTCTAATGAGCGGATGTGGAAAGTTCCGCCAGTGAATCGGCGGGAAGTGTTGCGACGAGATCATCACACTTGCCAATACTGCGGTAGTGGCAAACATCTAACGCTAGATCATGTGATGCCGCGATCAAGAGGCGGTTCTCACACTTGGGATAACGTAGTCACAGCTTGTGAGAGATGTAACTCCCATAAAGGCGATCGCATCCTGTTTGAAGCTGGTATGCAACTGCGTACCAAGCCAAAAGCACCAATCCACCCCGCGATTTCTTTTGCCGAACAGTTTTGGATAGATATGCAAGGAAGCCTGGAATAACAGGAGAGCATAAGGAATGCTGAAATTAACTTACACTGAAAGCAGCTTTTATTTGGAATGTCTCACCCTGTCGCTAGAAGAATGGGTAGCGCAGCGAGTGATTTTAGCCCTGCGAGTTGGGCAAAGTTTATGCATTGAACCCAGTACCGCTTCCTTTTTGCTTCCTGTTGATTTGCCAGGAGTAGAAGTGCTTAAGGCTGAGGTAAAAAGAGATGACAAAGAAATCATTGCCCTCTGTGCCTGCGATGCTGAATATATGGAAGTAACTCTGCGGGGTTCTTGGCTATTAGATAGTTCTAAGGATGCTGTAGGTGTGTTTTTCACCACTATGAGCGATCGCGCTGAGTTCTTTTTGCACAAACTCTGGCAAGAATCTCAAACTTGTGCTTCTGTCATGAGCGAATAAACAAAATAGTAGGGTGACTCAATTTTGGATTTTGGATTATTCAATCTAAAATCCAAAATTTAAAATCTAAAATTCAGGGAGTAATATTTCTCCCTATTTATTGTGCCATTTTTAACAATTCGGGAATTGTCACAAATCGGTAGCCTTGCTGTTTGAGTCCACTGATGATTTGTGGCAATGCTTGTATAGTTCTTTGGCGTAGACGCAAACCGGCTTGTTGGCTAGGTCAGGATTTGCTTGCAAAGCTTGTCCTACCCAAAAGAATGTCATCTTAACATCATTTTGCTTCAGGATATCCAGCATTTCTAAGGTTGTCTTCGGCTAGGGCCCATCATCAATGCCTAGAGCAATAACCTTCTCGTTATTCCTGGGATGCACCTGATAAACTGTTTTTCCCTGAAATTTAGTCGGGACTGTAAAGGTAGGGTTTTCTACTTTGGCTGGCGGTAGTTGGGCATTAATTTGGCCCTTTGCTGGATGAGCTTGAACTTGTGCAATATGGATTTTGCTTAAAGGCTTGTTCAACCCCAATTGTGGGCCGATACTACAAGCTGTAATCGTAGAGGCGATCGCGACAAAACTAATTATCTGTTGTCGCTTGCAGGAATTCTCTGTCACGTCAGGCTTTTAAAGATTCACCCAATCATAAGCTGTAGTTTGACTTTTCAGAGGGTTTAGCAAGCTCAAATATAAGCGCAGAACATTTTCTAGACAATTTCAAAAAATTTTTATGAAACCCCTTGACACCTCTTGTAGTATTTTGTAGTATAAAAGTAGTGAGGCGAAAGACAAAGCTTCTCAAGGGTCAAAGTTATGTTCTACATACAACTAAAGGACAGACGTTGGAATAAACCAAAGTCCCCAGTCAACAAAGCTGTTCCTACTTGCAAACCATCGGAAGTAGAAGCAATCAACCAAAAAAGTTTTAAGTTTGCACTTAGCAAAACCACAGAATACATCCGTAATACACAACAGGCTTGCTACCTAGAGTTTCGGTTGTTTTCCTAACAGTTTCTAACAGTTAAAAGTAAATTTTCTGAACCATGAAAACTAAATAAGAAATGGGCAAGTTCACCAAAAATCTGTGCCTAGAAGCTTAAATATTAGGCACAGATATTAACTATGGGGGTATAGCTCAAATGGGTAGAGCGATCGCAGCTCGTGCGATAGGTTACGAGTTCGATTCTCCTTGCTCCCGTGTAGCCTTGTGGATGACTAGCTAAGTCGCTGTGCCTCTGGTGCGGGTGCAACTTCCGTCGAGGCTCCCAAATGGCTGAGTAGCCAAGTGGTCGAAGGCGTCGGTCTGCAAAACCGATATCGTGAGTTCAAATCTCACCTCAGCCTCTGGTGCTTTCCGCAGCGTAGCTTAATCAGCAAAGCCCCAGGTTCATACCCTGGTATATGCGGGTGCAAATCCCGCCGCTGCCACCAAATGCAGGGATGGTGTAACGGCAACACCTCGTGACTCCAAATCCGATGTTCTGGGTTCAAATCCTAGTCCCTGCGTCAGACAATTTTAGATTAAAAAATTTAATCCAAAATCCAAAATCTAAAATCTAAAATTCGGTAAATTATGCCCTCGTGGACGAATGGTTAAGTCAGTGCTCTTTCAAAGCACAGATGCGAGTTCAATTCTCGTCGAGGGAATGATTATGGGTCGTGGCCGAGTCTGGCTGAAGGCGACAGTCTGTAAAACTGTTCTTTTTTGCACGCAGGTACCCTTCCCTTCTCTACGAGAGGCTGCGCCAACGGGACGCTCCGCGAACGGGAAGCAAGCTACAAATCCTGCTCGACCCACTATGGAGAGGTGGCTGAGTGGCCCAAAGCGTCCTCCTGCTAAGAGGAAACGGGTGTTTACCCGTCGCAGGTTCAAATCCTGTTCTCTCCGCTTTGAGAGTGTGGTGTAATCGGATAACATCTCAGTCTACGAAACTGAAGACTTGAGGGTTCAAATCCCTCCGCTCTCGTTACATGATCTTTTCTCCTATCCCCCGGTAGCTCAGTTGGTAGTTAGCGCCTGTTTGAAAAACAGGAGGTCGTCGGTTCGATTCCGACCTGGGGGGCTTCGTTGCCTCATAGCTCAATGGTAGAGCAAGCGGCTGTTAACCGCGCGGTTGTAGGTTCGAGTCCTACTGAGGCAGCCAATCATAATTCGTAATTACTAATTCGTAATTCGTAATTAAATAGGGTTGATACACACGTTTCTATAACCTGCTTTTATGTTAGTCGGGCGTTTAAATCCCGGTCACAAAACATAATTACGTTAGCGCAGCGTAAAGCCTTCGGCATGGCTTCGCTTAGAGCGAGTCCGCGAGCGTCATTACGAATTACGAACTACGAATTGTTTAATGCCGGGTGGACGAATTGGTAAGTCGCATCGCTCTGAACGATGAGGTTGCAGGTTCAAACCCTGCCCTGGCAATAAAGCCCTGTGGTGTAATTGGCAACATAGCGCCCTTTGAAGGCGAAGATTCTAGGTTCGAGTCCTGGTGGGGCTGCCAAACTTTGCTCTTGTAGCCCAATTGGAAGAGGCTGCCGTCTCAAAAACGGTATTGTTGTGGGTTCGATTCCTACCAAGAGTACCAAAACTTGCTCCTGTAGCCCAATTGGAAGAGGTGGCAAACTTAAAATCTGTTTGGTTGTGGGTTCGACTCCCACCAGGAGCACTGATACCAATTCGTAATTCGTAATGACGCTCGAAGACTCGCTCTAAGCGAAGCCATGCCGAAGGCTTTACGCTGCGCTAACGTAATTCGTAATTAAGAAAGTCAGATTTCATCTGGGTTTCTAGGTTTGAATTTGTTGCGGGATTTTAGAGAATTGGTACAAGCTCTCGTGGCGGAATGGAAGACACACGCTTACCGAGGATCTAGTTTTTTGCAGATACCTTTGAGGAAGCCGCTTTGCGTCTATAAATCCTGTCGGGAGTACCAAAATATCTGGGTGTGGCGCAGTTGGGAGCGCGGGAGTTTTGGGAACTCCAGGTCGCAGGTTCAATCCCTGCCACTCAGACTTTGCCCTTGTAGCCCAACGGAAGAGGCGCTACCCTGCGGGAAGCCGCTTCGCGTCTACGCTTAGAACGAAGAGGTTGCTGGTTCAAATCCAGTCAGGGGTATTGGTGAATATGCGGGGATAGAGCAACGGTGGCTTGTGGGGCTGCATAACCTGAACATCGGCAGGTTCAACTCCTGCCCCCGTCACCAAAATTAGTGCTGGTGTAGCTCAATTGGCAGAGCAACTGATTTGTAATCAGTAGGTTGCAGGTTCAATTCCTGTTACCAGCTTGATGCGGGTGTGATGTAACGGCAGCATGAGACGCTTCCAACGTCTTCGTGCGAGTTCAAATCTCGCCGTCCGCTCTGAAACTTGCGGGTGTGATGTAATCGGTAGCATCTGAGTGCGCCATACTCAGTGCGTGGGTTCAAGTCCCTCCACTCGCTTGCGTAGTCCTGTAGCTCAACGGTAGAGCAGTTGTCCTACAAGCAAAGGGTTGCAGGTTCAATTCCTGCCAGGACTACCAAATATTGGGAGTGTAGCTCAATGGAATAGAGCTTCGAGCTTCTACCTCGAAAGTTGTGGGTTCAAGTCCTACCACTCCCGCTTAAACAAGTCAAAAGTCAAAAGAAAGAATTTAATTATTTCTTTTTCTTTATTACTTTTTACTTTGCTCTTTTCACTTGTTTGATGGGGTCATAGCTCAAATGGATAGAGCGCCTGCCTTGCAAGCAGGAGGTTATGGGTTCAAGTCCCATTGATTCCACTGATGGTGTCTGAAGCCAAAGTGGTCGAGGCGCTGGTTTGTGGAACCAGTCATAGCGGGTTCAAGCCCCGTCAGATACCCCTGAATGGAAGATGCTGCTGAATGGTCGGCAACTGGTCTTGAAAACCAGGGTACAGCAAACTGTAGCGGTACCCTACGGGAAGCAAGCTACGATTCCCCATCTTCCGCCTATCCACCTGAAGCCGAAAAGTGAGGCGCTGTGCTGATAACACAGAAATAGGAGGGGCAGTACCTCCCTGGTGGATTTATATCTAGTGTTGGTGTTAACAACGCTTGCGATGTAAGTATACGATCGCACTTGCTCATTTCTTATTTAAATTAACTAGGGTGGTTGGCATAACGGCTGTGCAGTAGGCTTTTAACCCGCAGAAATAGGTTCGACCCCTATACCACCCATTAAGCAATTCAAAATTCAAAATGACGCTCTCTACGAGACGCTGCGCGTAGCTTGCTTCCCCGCAGGGGTACGCGGACTCGCTCATAGCGTTGCCATGCCGTTGGCGCAGCCTAAGAAGAGAAGGCTTTACGCTGCGCTAACAAAATTCAAAATTAAGAAATGCAATCCTAGCTAGCCTTTTGAAAATTGCTAATATGCAACTTTAATGCACGTTAGGTTATGAATAGGAACTAGCGATCGCTAGTTGAGCATGTTGCAATAATATATCTTTATCCAGAACATGTACGGGATATTGCGGTGTTAGTGCCAGTAGTTTCTCAATTCTTTCTCTGGCTGCTTCCACTACTGATTCATCTAAGCTAGCCTTGCTGAGGGAATCGACGAAATCTTCAGCAATCTGATAAGTTCTTTCAATAGATGATGAATTAATATTACGCGAGACAATAAACAGGTCGCAGCCTGCATGAAATGACCGCGCTACAGTACCAGCTTTAATAAACATATCTGAGATCGCTTTCATATCTAAGTCGTCAGATACAACTACTCCCTCAAAGGCAAGTTCCTCTCTAAGTATGGTTTTGAGAATAGCCTGGGAAAGCGTTGCTGGCACATCAGCATCTATCTTAGGAAATAAAATATGGGCAGTCATGATTAAAGGAATCTGTACTTCGATTAAAGCTCTGAAAGGTATGAGTTCTCGAAGTCGCAGGTCTTCTAAAGTTAGATTCAGTATTGGTAGCTCAATGTGAGAGTCTTTGCTGGTGTCTCCATGTCCGGGGAAGTGTTTGGCGCATCCCAAAATTCCTGAATCTCGAAGTCCAAGGTAGTAGTCACGCGCACCTTGAGTAGCAGTTTCGGGAGTGTTACCAAAAGCGCGAGGCCCAATCACGGGGTTGTGGGGATAGGAAAAAATATCTGCTACAGGTGCCCAAGATAAATTTATTCCCAGTGATTTTAGTTCTAATGCTGTGGCTTTTGCTACTTCGCGGGCGTGCGATCGCAGCAATAATGCATGAGGAAACCGCGTAATCGGCAGTGGTGTGCGAATGACACGCCCTCCTTCATGATCCAAAGTCATAAACATCGAATCACGTTCAGCATATTCTCGTATCTGATTGTTTAAATCTTTGAAGCTTTCTAGCCAAACTTGATATGGGGTGCCATCCAAAAAGTTCTTGGCAAAAAAGATTACCCCAATCGGTCTCAATTCATTGAGGGCACGTTTATCATCATCGCTTAATGTCGTGCCAGAAATACCTAGAATCAGGTGATGTCCAAAGCACCTTAGCTCCTGCGATATTGGCATAATCCTTTACCTATACTTGTGTAGCAAACAACTGCGATATTCAACCTATGAAGACATAAACCCTGATTCTACACCCTTATGGGGAGTGGGAACTTTTAAGAGGCAGGAGGGAAAGAATTTTCTGTTTGCTCTCCTACTTGTTGAACAATGCCCTATGCTCAATACCCTTCAACCTCTCAGTAACTCTTTAAAAAAGACTGACTTATAAAAAGAAACAGTAAATAGACTCTCAGCAAATATTATTCATTATTTAACAATTAAGATACAAATTAGATGATATTACTTACATAAGTATAGATTAGTGTTTCCGCAAAAAGATTTTTGCGGTACTCCTTTGGAATCACTCTGTGAATGCATCCTACTATCTGAATCTCAGGAGACTTATGTCTATAAGTTTATTCAACAACTATCTAGATAGAATTTTTTCCAAATTTTATAATATTTGTTATGAAAATTATAAAGGATTGACTAAAAATCCCAGATGGCTTTTAATGCGTAAAATTGCCCGATTTAAAACTGGGCGAACTATAATGATATTTTTGTTAAAACCCTCAAAAAAATTATGTTCATCAGTTGTTAATGAGAGCAATAGTTGTTTTAAAGATGTGAATATAGACGACGTTGTTAACACCCTCAAAACTGAAGGATTATATTTGGGAATTAATTTACCCCAAGAGATTGTTAAAGAAATAGTCGAATTTGCTCATTCAACAGTTTGTTATGGCAATCGAAAAACAAATATGGGTTTCTTTTATCATCAAAAGGAACAAGCTCAAATCAAGTCAGGAAAACATTTTATCATCGGTAGTTATTTTAATACGTCTTTGCTTTGCCCTGCTATAAAAAAACTTCAAAATGATCCAAAGTTATTGGCAATAGCTGCTAGATATTTAGATGTTCAAGCAGTACATCAAGGGAATATGATGTGGTGGAGTTTTTCAGGAAAAACAACGTATTATGAAAAAAGCCAAGCTGCTCAATTGTTTCATTACGATATAGACGATTATCGGTTTCTAAAGTTTTTCTTTTATTTGACTGATGTAGATGATCAAAGCGGCCCTCATGTCTGTGTTCGTGGTAGTCACAATAAGAAGAAGCTGTCACATCTTTGGCTACGTAAACGAGAGACAGATGAAGAAATCATCGATTATTATGGTTCTGAATCTTTAGTAAAGATTTGTGGCAACACTGGTTTTGGATTTGTGGAAGATCCGCTTTGTTTTCATAAAGGAATTACTCCTACTCATAAAGACCGTTTAATATTACAAATAGAATTTGCCCGAACTGACTATGGAATGCAGCACGACTTCCGAGCATCTTCTCTACTGAAATGTATTTAGGTAATTTATGTGGTAATGAGTTTACTCTTCAGTTTCCACAATTGTAACCCTGATGTAACAGCAAAAATACTTAACCAAAATATATTTGGTCTTTATTTTTACACTAATTAAGTGTTTGCCGAACAAAAGCATCCTGGAAATCAATTGGTAGTCTTTCACCACTGTCCGAGATATTTTCTCAGATCAGATACACGGATTCCAAAAGAAATCAACTAGTTTAAGACCACATTTGAGATTAACTATTTTAGTTAAAGGAATTACTTTATGTTTGCCTAAATTTCCTGAATGTAAATTTAGATGAAATGCTTCCCAAAACCTATTACCAACAATGGTATTGGCAATTTTGTTGGGCAGGTACGTGTAAATAAAATTCCCTTTGGCAAAAGTTTTTTGGGGAAGCGATCGCACAAGAACTGCCAAATGTTACGGTTTGCAACGTATAATGAGAATCGACAAAACCATTAAGAAATATTGAAGGGCATTAGGGTTAAATGCGAGTAGCGATCGCGGGTGCTGGTTTAGCAGGACTTTCCTGCGCGAAATATCTCACAGACGCAGGTCACACTCCCATTGTCTTGGAAAGCCGGGACGTATTGGGTGGTCTTGTTGCGGCGTGGAAAGACTCTGACGGCGACTGGTATGAAACCGGGTTACACGCCTTCTTTGGGGCATATCCTAATATGCTCCAATTGCTCAAAGAGTTGGGCATTGAAGACAGACTCCAGTGGAAAGAGCATACGTTGATTTTCAATCAACCGGACAAGCCTGGGACACTCTCACGTTTTGATGTTCCAGATATTCCATCTCCTTTCAACGTGATTGCATCGATTCTTCGCAACAAAGACATGTTGACTTGGGAGCAGAAGATTCGGTTTGCAGTTGGCCTACTTCCAGCAGTGGTTCGGGGTCAAAAGTATGTTGAAGACATGGACAAGTACAGCTTCTTAGAGTGGTTGAAAAGGCAAGGTGTTGACGAGCGGGTAACTAGTGACGTTTTTATCGCCGCATGTAAAGCGCTCACCTTTATCAATCCTGATGAAGTTTCGGCAACGATTCTTTTAACTGCACTGAATCGTTTTCTGCAAGAACGATATGGCTCCAAGATTGCATTTTTAGATGGTTCTCCCACAGAACGTCTATGCAGCCCAATCGTAGATTACATCACAGAACGCGGTGGAGAAGTGCGGTTGAATGCCCCCTTGAAAGAGATTTTGCTCAACGCCGATGGCACGGTAAAAGGATACTTGATTCGAGGCTTAAATGGGGCAGAAGATGAAGTTATCACAGCAGATTCGTATGTATCTGCCATGTCGGTTGACCCTTTAAAGGTCATGTTGCCTAAACCTTGGAAACTTATGGAGTTTTTCAAGAAGCTAGAAGGCTTGGAAGGAGTACCAGTGATTAACCTGCATCTGTGGTTTGACCGGAAACTTACAGAAATTGATCACTTGCTTTTTTCGCGATCGCCTCTCCTAAGCGTTTATGCTGATATGAGCAATACCTGCCGTGAATACGCCAACCCCAATCGCTCAATGCTGGAATTAGTTCTAGCTCCGGCAAAAGATTGGATTGCCAAATCTGATGAGGAGATTGTGGCTGCAACGATTGCTGAGTTGGAAAAACTTTTCCCCGACCACTTTGGGGGAGACAATCCAGCAACATTGCTGAAATCTCATGTGGTGAAAACGCCGCGTTCAGTTTACAAAGCGACCCCTGGTCGTCAACAGTACCGCCCCGCACAAGTTACGCCCATTGCCAACTTCTATCTCGCCGGAAGTTATACCATGCAACGCTACTTAGGCAGTATGGAAGGTGCCGTACTTTCTGGTAAGCTGACAGCGCAGGCAATTTCTGAGGCTCTCCCGGTAGCAAATTCCTCAAACCTGCAAACGCTCACCCGACCGCCCGCAACGAATGCTGCAACTGCCTGATTCCCCCCCGCGCATGAAAACGCTGGTCTCTGTAGACGAGTCATACAAACTTTGTCGGCATCTCACAGCAAAGTATGCCAAGACTTTTTACCTGGGTACTTTGCTCATGAGTCCGGTAAAACGTCAATCTATTTGGTCAATTTATGCTTGGTGTCGCCGTACAGATGAATTGGTGGATGGGCCCGCATCTGCTATTACCACGCCAGAAACCCTAGACCTATGGGAACAGCAGCTGGAATCGATTTTTGCGGGACACCCATTAGAAAATTACGATGTCGCTTTAGTTGATACCCTCCAGCGCTTTCCCATGGACATTCAGCCCTTTCGGGATATGATTGCCGGTCAGCGCATGGATTTATATCGCAGCCGTTATGAAACCTTTGAGGACTTATACCTCTACTGTTACCGCGTTGCTGGCACTGTTGGCTTAATGTCAACAGCAGTTATGGGTGTAGATAGCACCATATACACCGCTCCGTGGCAGCAGAACAAACAACCTTATGTTCCCACAGAAGAAGCGATCGCTCTGGGAATTGCCAATCAACTCACCAACATCCTGCGGGATGTGGGAGAAGATGCCAAACGGGGGCGAATCTACATTCCCCTTGAGGACTTGGCAAAATTCAACTATAGCGAACAAGACTTCTTCAAAGGTGTGGTAGATGATCGTTGGCGGGCGCTGATGCGCTTTCAAATTGACCGGGCCCGCCAATTCTATAGCACATCCGACCAGGGAATTACTTATTTAGCATCTGATGCCCGTTGGCCTGTATGGGCAGCATCAATGCTGTACGGTCAGATTTTGGAGGTGATTGAACGCAACGATTATGATGTGTTCAGTCAACGGGCTTACGTTCCCCAGTGGAAAAAGTTACGCACTTTGCCCTTAGCTTGGATGCGATCGCAAGTCCTTTAAAAAATTAGTCATTTGTCCCTAGTCCTTAGTCCTTAGTATTTTATAAATAACCAACGACTAATGACTAATGACTAATGACCAATGACTAATGACTATTGACTCTCCCAAACAAATCTGGTAACATTAATATTCGTGAGTCATGGAGAGGTGGCTGAGTGGTCGAAAGCGGCAGATTGCTAATCTGTTGTACGGCAGGCAACTCCGTACCGAGGGTTCGAATCCCTCCCTCTCCGTTTTCGAGCTTTTGATACACAGAGTATATTCTGTGTAAAACGATAATATTAATCTAATGGTAAATATTTCTACTCCTAAAGATGGATGATATGATTTATCTTTTGGAGTCTTGATAAGATCCAGCTAACTTAAAAATCTAGTTTGAATCTTACTTTTAGGCTCCTAAATATCCGAGGAGTCAAAGTTACTTATGAGAAAAATTAGTGCCGCCTTAACCTTCAGTATAACTACCCTAGCAATTGGGTTCCTAGTTGGGGCTTGTGGTGATAATAGTACCCCCAATGGTGCAGCTAACAACGGAAGTACCGCTACCCCAGCAGCCAACTCAACTACTACAAGCACTGCTCAAGGGCTAAAAATTGGTTCGCTGTTACCGACAACAGGCGACTTGGCTTCTGTAGGACAGCAGATGCTAGGTTCTGTCCCTTTACTCGTCGATACGGTCAACGCTTGCGGTGGGGTAAATGGCGAACCAGTCAACTTGGTGCAAGTAGACGACCAAACCGACCCCAGAGCGGGTGCAGCCGGTATGACCAAACTAGCAACTTTAGATAAAGTGGCAGGTGTAGTTGGTTCCTTTGCCAGTAGCGTCTCTAGTGCAGCAGTCTCTATTGCCACACCGAATAAAGTTATGCTGGTTTCCCCTGGTAGTACTAGTCCTGTCTTTACTGAAAAGGCCCAAAAAGGCGACTATAAAGGCTTTTGGGCGCGTACTGCTCCCCCAGATACCTACCAAGCACTAGCTTTAGCCCAACTTGCCAGAAAAAAAGGTTTCAAGCGAGTTTCTACAGTCGTGATTAATAACGACTATGGCGTTGGTTTTGAAAAAGCATTTGTGCAAACTTTTGAAAAATTGGGTGGAACTATAGTTAATAAAGATAAGCCTGTCCGCTACGACCCGAAAGCCCAGACATTTGATACAGAAGCGGCTGCTGCTTTTGCTGGTAAACCAGATGCAGTCCTAGCTGTGTTGTATGCAGAAACTGGTAGTCTGTTCTTAAAAGCCGCCTATCAGCAAGGTGTGACGAAGGGAGTGCAAATTTTACTAACAGATGGCGTGAAATCACCTAGTTTCCCAGAACAAGTTGGCAAAGATGGTGATAAATTTATTTTAACTGGAGCGATCGGTACAGTACCCGGTTCCAATGGTAAAGCCCTAGAAGCTTTCAACAAGCTGTGGAAGGATAAAAAGGGTGGTGCGCCAGGAGAATATGCTCCTCAAGCTTGGGATGCGGCTGCGTTATTGACATTGGCGGCACAAGCTGCTAAGGAAAATACAGGTGTTGGTATAGCTAGCAAAATCCGTGAAGTGGCTGATGGGCCTGGCACGGAAGTTACCGATGTCTGCGAAGGATTGAAGTTACTTAAAGATGGTAAAAAGATTAACTATCAAGGAGCCAGTGGCAACGTAGATGTTGATGCTAACGGCGATGTCGTCGGTGTTTACGATGTTTGGACAGTAGGAGACGATGGCAAAATCAAGGTAATTGATAAAGTTACCCCCAAGTAAAAAGTTAGGAATTAGGAGTTAAGAGTTATGAATGAAATATTACTAACTCATAACTCCTGTACAGACGCGATTAATCGCGTCTCTACTCCTAACTCCTAACTTTTAAAAGCCAGTAAAGTTGTAACCAACTCCTAACAATAAGCCTATATCAGTTTCATCGAAAAATCCGGCATTCACAGCAGCCGTTGCTGTGAATTGAGGAGTTAGAGGCACATCAATGCCACCAGATACTAAAAAGGCTAATTGCGAATCATCACCAGTTTTGTAAGCTGCACCCACTCCAACGTAAGGTGCGATCGCTAACGGTTCGCTAAAAGCATCTGCTGGCTGAAAGCTAAAATCGTAGGTGATCGGAACTAGAACTGTGGTGTTGTCCCCAAATACAGCTGAGGGTCGCACCGATATAGCATTTGTCAGTCCAATTTTGCTGACTACCGCGAAGTTACCGTCACCCAAAGACGTGTCCCCACCACTCAAACCAATGTTAGCAGCGACACCAATATAGCTGCTGCCACCACGGGTAGTTGTACCTAAATCAATATCTGATTGCGCCACTTTGGTAGCAGATGGTTGAACAGTAGTTTGAGAAGTCGGTTGTACAAACTCTGAGGTAAGTGTTGCAGATGAGGTTGCTACTGTGCCTGGAATGGGTGTAGGCGTTACACTAGCGTTTTCCTGTATCTCAGCGTTTGGGGGCTGCTGTACCTTAGCTAAATTTGTTACTGTAAATGTTTCAGTTGTTTCTGTAGAAAGATTTTGGCTTACAGTGTCTAGTTCTGTACTAAACTCGTTGGGAGACGCTACGGTTGCGGAAGGGTCGGTTAATGCTTGACTGCTCACCTTGTCAACTGTCTGGGCACTTGCAGATAAGCCGCTACTCAGGACTGTAAGAGCAGCTATACTTGGCAACCAAAAAACACTTTTACGAAAAAAAATAGTATTCACGTTCACTCCTAAAACAATATTGCCACGAAAAATAAAGGGTTTTGTTGATTAAAGTCAACAAATTCGGGCAATACTCAAAATTTAACATCAAAAAATTGGTTTTTCCATTCTGACTTTACTGGATTTATTTAGTTAATATTTACTATCAAAAAATTAAATACCATATCCTAAATATCTGGAATTTGGCAGATGACAAAAATTATTTTTGCTTTAAGCAAAGAGTCTATTTGTTAAGGAGGTCATTAGGATTGCGAAAACTTTTAACAAAAAACTTAGCCTATATCAACACCTAGCTCTCTTAGTTTTTGTGCTAACTCCGTAGTACAAGAGAAGAAAAGAATTCCAAGTAGCGACTACAAAAGAAGGGCTTCCCGTAGCGTATGGTTGGTGTATTTCCGTCATGCTGCACTAGAAATTGTGCTTTGTAACAAAAAAAGTTGATTATGAAGTTATATTACGAAGCTTGCAAAAATATTTAGAAATTGTCTACAAGGCAAACATAGTTCTAACGTAGAACCTATTAGGAGAGACTTGAGGCAAATGTGATGAGCGGAAATAATACTCAAAAATATCGGTTTGTCTGTACCCTGACTTTCGGTGATATCTACGGTCAAATAATTGTTTGGTTGATTACAATTACCCTAAGTTTGGCATCAGCCTTGGCGCTTATGGGTGCCAAGCGGCCCGTGTACGCTTTAGCAACAGCTGGTCTTGTCGTTCTGCTTTCGCTACCTTTCTTGTTGTTTGCCTTTGTCACTACCTTGTTAAATCATATTGAAGTCAGTCCTGTAGGGCCTGAAACCAAAATGGAACCCATACCAGGTAATGTGTCTCAGCAACAACCTGTACAAGCGACTAGCTGAAGAGTTAGGAGTTAGGAGTAGAGACGCGATTAATCGCGTCTGTACAGGAATTATAAGTAGACGCGATTAATCGCGTCTGTACAGGAATTATAAGTGAAGACTTAACTCTTCGTTTTTAACTTTTCTCAAAATTTGTAATAGCATCCCTGTCTATAGGCAGGGATTTTTTCGTAGATAGGACTTACGCAAAATATCTCTCAAACTCTTATTTCTCCGTGCCGCGCCAGTTGCTTCAAGTCTCTTAACCGCAAGGGCGCACTGGCTTCTCTGCGCCTCTGTGGTTCGTTATTCCGTAACTTTTGCGTAAGTCCTAGTAAATATGCGATCGCACTACCTAATTAATCACGTCTCTACAATAGAACAGCAGTGGTTTGCAATCAAGGGCTAATTATGCTGGAACACGATGTGATTATTGTCGGGGGTGGATTGGCGGGATGTCGGGCTGCTGTAGAAATTGCCCGCACTGACCCTAATTTAAATATTGCTGTGGTTGCCAAAACCCACCCAATTCGTTCTCACTCGGTGGCAGCTCAAGGTGGTATGGCTGCATCGCTGAAAAATGTTGATTCAGAAGATACTTGGGAAGCACATGCTTTTGATACTGTCAAGGGTTCTGATTACTTGGCAGACCAAGATGCTGTGGCAATTCTCGCCCAAGAAGCACCAGATGTGGTAATTGACTTGGAACACATGGGCGTTTTGTTCTCTCGCTTACCCGATGGGCGCATTGCCCAACGGGCTTTTGGCGGACATTCCCACAACCGCACTTGCTACGCTGCTGACAAGACCGGTCACGCGATTTTGCACGAATTGGTTAATAACTTGCGGCGTTATGGGGTGCAAGTTTATGAAGAATGGTATGTGATGCGTCTCATTTTGTCAGAAAATGAGGCGAAGGGTGTGGTAATGTTCCATCTTTTGGATGGACGTATAGAGGTGGTGCGAGCCAAGGCGGTGATGTTTGCCACAGGGGGTTATGGTCGCGTTTATAACACTACCTCTAATGATTACGCTTCTTCTGGTGATGGTTTGGCAATGACTGCGATCGCAGGTTTACCCCTGGAAGATATGGAATTTGTCCAATTTCATCCCACTGGTTTATATCCGGTAGGGGTGTTGATTTCAGAAGCGGTACGGGGTGAAGGGGCGTATCTGATAAATAGTGAAGGCGATCGCTTTATGGCGAACTATGCACCCAGTCGCATGGAACTGGCTCCTCGTGATATTACCTCACGAGCGATCGCTTACGAAATTCGCGCCGGACGTGGTATTCATCTCGATGGGAGTGCTGGTGGCCCCTTTGTCTATCTGGATCTACGCCACATGGGCAAAGAAAAAATTATGAGTCGCGTCCCATTCTGCTGGGAAGAAGCACACCGTTTGGTAGGTGTTGACGCGGTAACTCAACCTATGCCAGTCCGCCCGACAATTCACTATTGTATGGGTGGTATCCCAGTTAATACCGATGGGCAAGTCCGCAGTAGTGGTGATGGTTTAGTTGATGCTTTCTTTGCTGCTGGCGAAACATCTTGTGTTTCCGTACATGGTGCTAATCGTTTGGGGAGTAATTCTCTGCTGGAATGTGTCGTTTATGGTAAGAGAACTGGGGCTGCGATCGCGCAATTTGTGCAAAAACGTAAGTTGCCCTCTGTGGATGAGCAACGATATGTAACGGAAGCCCAGCAACAAATTCAAGCTTTGCTAGAACAACCAGGACAGTACCGCATTAACCAAGTTCGTCAAGCCTTTCAGGATTGTATGACTGATTACTGCGGTGTTTTTCGTACTGAGGCATTAATGAGTGAAGGGTTGCACAAACTAGAAGAAATACAACAGCGATATCCACAAATTTATTTAGATGACAAAGGTAGTTGCTGGAATACAGAACTTGTGGAAGCTTTGGAATTGCGAAGTTTGATGATAGTGGGACAGACTATTTTAGCATCAGCTTTAAATCGCCAAGAGAGCCGTGGCGCTCATTTCCGCGAAGATTATTCCGAGCGAGATGATGCTAACTTTCTGAAACACACAATGGCTTACTATTCACCAGCCGGAATTGACATTCAATATCGTCCGGTGGCAATTACTATGTTTGAGCCAAAAGAGCGGAAGTATTAGCAAAAAGTAAATTTATATGGAAAATCGAGGGGACTAGAAAAATTTTGTCCACCTCGATTAAGAATAGGACTTACGCAAAATATCTCTCAAACTCTTATTTCTCCGTGTCCTCTGCGCCTCTGTGGTTCGTTATTCCGTAACTCTTGCGTAAGTCCTAAAGAATATGAAATGATTAAGTTATCAATCAGAACCTAATTGTTTCTGAATCACAGCTATTATCTTTTCTTCCCAAGCCGGATCACTTAATTTTATTGCAGCATCACGATGACGAGATTTTCGTCTATCCATGTAAGCATAAAAGGCTTCCTTATCATCCTTGTGGGTGAGAAAGTAACCCTTTAGCTCTTGGTCGCTCATTGCTGCATAGTTTACTTTATTCATAGTTCTATACTACATTCATGGTTCTATACTACCATCGGGCGTAATTTCTAGCTCTATTCCTTCATTTTGCCCAGCTAATATAAATATATTGAGCGATCGTTCATCTAATCGCACGATGTGAATTGGCTGAAACATCACATTTGTAAGTTGATGGCAAAGTCTATATAAGGATTGTAGCTGTTCTACTCTTGGTTGTAGCTCGTCCATGAATTTTTTCTTTATAAATTTATATGTAACGGATTTAATCATATAAACCCATCCAGCGATGCTCTCATAGTTGTGATTCTCACATCCTATTTAGCATTCCAAATGAACTTCCCCTTCTCACCGGGATACGCTGCTCCCTCTTTGTCGCGCCACTCGAAGTATATTTCGATTGGCATTTTCAAATTTTTCATTAAGTGCAAAGTGTTACGCCACGCTAGATTTGAATCTACACCTTGTATCGAAATGTTTACCTCTGGCAAGTAGTGAAAACCAGAATTAATTTTTTCACCCTTAACAACATGGGCAAGGGTTAGCTTCATGAGTTCCTCTACAGAAAATCCTTGTCGAATAGCAATTTCGTGTGCTGTATCGACGATTTTGCTCCAGTTCGGTTGATGAATTTCTTGACTACCAATGACGGCTCGAAGCACTCTGGTATGGTGCAAATTGCTTGGAGTATCAGGTTCAAGAACTCTATAATTCTCGGTTTCAGAAACTTGCTGAGGCTGGTAACGTGCCTCATATTCATTCAATAACTTCTCAATAACAGTGATGGGTGTATCCTCGAAAGGGACAGCCAGGGCTTGGAGCCTTTTGTAAATGGGATCAGGTATTCTGATAACTGGCATCATATATCCTTGTGTATTTACTCTATATAAATATAGATGTAACACAAATATATTTAAGCTGCCAGTTACTTTCTAATCTGTATCAGTCCATCCAGGTTTTCCGCTACGACCAAAAGTTGAAAACGCTTTATATTCAAGCTGGTTTGAACGATGAGATTGCAGTCAAAATTGATCAATCAATATGGGAATTGGAAATTTGTTGTATGATGCAGAACCTAAACCAGATGACCAATACTGAACTGAAACGATATCTTTCAGAACATAGAAATCAGGAAGAAGCGTTTCGGGCTGCATTGCAAGTTTTGATGAGTCGTTGTGACTCCGCTACACAACACCCTTATCCTTTCGATCTTGACAATCCTGAGAGCGAGGTAAAAGCTCTCCTTTTAGAGAAACTCAATCGAACTGAGTGAGAAGCGATCGCCTATATTTTAAATTGAGGCTTAGATAAATAGGCTAGGTGAAACCTTAAAGTAATCACCAAGCATTTTAGCTTGTGCCTTGCTAATCGAACGCTTACCATTAACAACCTCAGACACCACACCACTCGATCCAATAACGCCTACCAAGTCAGCTTGACGGGTTCCACTTGCTTCCATGATGTGTTGAAGTATCTCATGAGGCACAGATAAATCCATCGGGTAGTTCTGTGTTTCATATACTTCAATCAGCTTCACCAGCAATTTATGTAGAACTCGCTGCTCTGGAGTGCGATTTTTCGCAAAGGTTAGACGCTCTACCACTGTCAACACACGTTCATATTCGTCTTCCGTCTCAATTACCTTGGGAGCAACTTCAGCTACCAGATTGCGATAAGCAGTTTCGTCAAAAGTAAAAGTCATTTTTCCATTTGCCTTTATCGTATTCAGTATGTGTAAGAAAGTATTTGTAGTAAACTACCTGGTCTTCATAATCAATACCGACAATTAGAGTTATTATTTAGAGTACGGGTTAGTTCAGCCTAATCCAGCATCGAAAAAGCTGGTGACAATGATGGCTCACTGGTGTGAGATCCTAGAGACAGTCAATGGAGGCTGAACAGAATGGAACAACATCACAAGCCAACGGTTATAATCACAGGTGCATCTTCGGGGGTCGGTTTGTACGCTGCCAAGGCTCTTGTTGAAAGGGGATGGTATGTAGTGATGGCCTGTAGGGATATAGCGAAGGCTCAACTTGCAGCCCAATCTGTAGGAATCCCCCACCAGGGTAGCTACACCATCATGCATATCGATCTTGGCTCAATGGATAGCGTTCGACAATTTGTGAAGAACTTCCGAGCAAGTGGCAACTCCCTAGACGCTTTGGTATGCAACGCCGCAATTTATATGCCTTTGTTAAAGGAGCCACTGCGAAGCCCAGAAGGATTTGAGTTAAGTGTTGCTACAAATCACCTCGGACATTTCCTTTTGTGCAACCTGATGCTAGAGGATCTGAAGAAGTCATCTTCAGAGCCAAGGCTCGTAATTTTGGGAACTGTTACCCACAATCCAGACGAACTGGGTGGGAAGATTCCGCCGCGTCCTGACTTGGGCGATTTGCAAGGCTTTGCAGAAGGATTTAAAGAGCCAATCTCGATGATTGATGGCAAGAAGTTTGAACCCGTAAAAGCTTACAAGGACAGCAAAGTTTGCAACGTGCTGACTATGCGGGAACTGCATCGGCGCTATCACGAGTCAACCGGTATCGCCTTCAGCTCTCTCTATCCGGGATGTGTTGCAGAAACGCCGCTATTTAGAAACCACTATCCTTTGTTTCAGAAAATCTTTCCTTTATTCCAGAAGTACATCACTGGGGGATACGTGTCTCAGGAGTTGGCAGGAGAACGGGTTGCTGCGGTAGTTGCCGATCCTGAGTACAATCAATCTGGTGCTTATTGGAGTTGGGGAAATCGCCAGAAGAAAGATGGCAAGTCCTTTGTTCAAAAAGTCTCTCCTCAAGCCCGCGATGATGAAAAAGGCGATCGCATGTGGGAACTAAGCGCCAAGTTGGTTAGACTAGCATGACCGAAGGATGCAATAATTTGATTTTTACTTGATAATGACCTCTAAAGGTGAGGTGAGTGATGGCAAAGGTAAAACGCAGCGTTGGAGAAGGTTTTGGTTCACCGTTCCACTCGATGCTGATGAATCAACAGAACATAGCAAAATTTACATACTAGAACGCGAGACTACACCTCTGACAAAATTAATACCTCGTAATTCTTAGAATCCGTAAGGTGCGTTACACTCTGTTAACGCACCGATGTTAATCGTAAAGATGTAAGTAGATGGATATAATTAAATATAAGATAGTTCGTCATTGCGAACGAAGTGAAGCAATCGCAAAGACTGAGATTGCTACGCTTCACTTCGTTTCGCTCGCAATGACATCTTACATTTAATTGTGTCTACTTACTTACGAGAAATTATCTAACCATTTCCGATGGAAACTGCCATGTCTTCCCTAAAGGCGCATTCCCAAACGCTATATGACACGGATTACTTGCAATGGATAGAAACGACTGTGGAAAAATTGCAAAGTCACGACTACGCGAACGTGGACTGGGAAAACCTCATCGAAGAAATTGCCGACATGGGAAGGAGTGAGCGTCGGAGCCTCAAGAGTAATCTGATTGTAATTCTGGTGCATTTGCTCAAATGGCAATTTCAGCCTGAAAAAAGAAGCGGTAGCTGGGAAGGAAGCATCATTGAACATCGTAGACGTGTCAAAGAAGCTCTAGATGATTCGCCTAGTCTTAAATCCTATTTTGAGAGCGTCTTTGCGGAGTGTTATGCACAAGCGATTAAGCAAGCAAAAGCTGAAACTGGTTTATCAGTGGAATCCTTTCCTCTGTTATGTCCATATCAGCTACCAGAAGTCACAGATGATGAGTTTTTACCTCAGTAAGCACTGAATCAGGCTGTATGTGCAGCTTCGTTCTCTGTACAAGTTATACCTTTGTATTCGCTACTTTTGACTTCTACCCATAACAGATGTATAATGATAGTCGCATTGAAGGGGAGTAGCTGCTGGCAAAAAATATAAAAGCCAGTACATCTGAATCAACATACTGGCGATGAGCCTGGTTCAGGTGGCAAGTAATAAATATTTGAAAGCGAGACCTTCACTAAGTTCACACCGAAAAGTGTTAACTTGGTGAGGTCTTTTGGTTCTCATCAAGCTTCACATCGGTAAACGATTTTTCAGGAGCTTGAGAGAGTGTTAACAGCTTTTACCGCAGGTTTATTATTAATAACAGTTTCAGAACTAGGCGATAAAACATTTTTTATTGCTGTGATTTTGGCAATGCACCACTCGCGGCGGCTGGTATTTACAGGTGTGACAGCTGCTTTAGCCGCGATGACAATCCTTTCGGTGCTATTTGGACAAGCGGTATCTTTTTTACCAAAAGTTTATATTCATTACGCTGAAATAGTTTTGTTTATTGCCTTTGGTCTCAAGCTGTTATATGACGCTAGTAAGATGTCTCCTGCTGCTTGTGATACAGAAGTTATAGAAGAGGCCGAAGCTGCGGTGAAAAAAGCAGATTTGCAGTTACCAAAGCAAAAGACTTCCTTGGCAATTGTCATAGAAGCCTTTGTGTTGACATTTATGGCAGAGTGGGGCGATCGCACCCAAATTGCCACCATTGCCCTAGCAGCAGGTAATAATCCCATTGGAGTGACAATAGGTGCAATTTTAGGACATGCCTTATGTGCTGCGATCGCAGTTATCGGCGGCAAAATGATTGCCGGACGCATTTCCGAGCGTCAACTCACCCTGATTGGCGGATGCCTGTTTCTAGTCTTTGGTGTCATTGCTGCCATTGAAGGAGCGTGAGGGGAGCAGGGAGCAGGGGGAGCAGGGGAGGCAGGGGAAGCAGAATAAGAACTTCTGATTATTAAGCCATGCCCCATGCCCCATGCCCAATGCCCAATGCCCAATGCCCAATGCCCAATGCCCAATGCCCAATGCCCAATGCCCAATGCCCAATGCCCAATGCCCATTACTTTGGAGTACTTTCCGGTGAAGGCGCGGGAGATGCAGCAGGATTAGGGAGGGGGGAAGGTGTTGCTGCCTTCTTAATTACGTCTTTGTACTGAGCAGGTGCTAAAGCTGCGGCGCTATCAAACAAAAGTTTTGCATCTGCATCTTTGCCCTGTTGTTTCAGGAGCATCGCTTTTGCCATAACGGGGCGGAAATCCTTGGGGTCTTTTTTAATTGCCTGGTCATATACAGAGCTAGCTTGATCGTACCGTTTCTGGGAAGCATGAACAGAACCTAACAGCACCTGCACGGCTACTGTATCTACACTTACAGGCTGAATTGTATTTGCTTGGGCCGCGTTAGAAAGGGTTTCTTGCAGCAAACCAATGGCTGCTTCCGGGCGTTGCTGACTTATTAACAGATCCACCATTCCTTGCAAAGCCTTCAAATCGCCTGGTTTGGTGGACAAAATCGAGCGATAAGCTTGAGCGGCTCCTTCGCGATCGCCAATTTGTTGTTTGGCTTGAGCCAGTAGCACTGAATATTCTGACTGTTCGGGATTCAGTTTCGCTAACTTTTCTAAAGGTTCAATGACAACTTGGATATCAGCTGGTTTAACCTCACTTTTTTCTTTTTGACTCAGTAATTGTAGCCGCGCCTGTAATAAGCCCTTAAGCGCAGTCTGATTTTCTGGTTCCCTTTGCAAAACCAGTTCATAACCCCGTACTTCGTCTTCCAGTTTTGATTTTTGGTCAGCAGAGGTCAAAGTGCCTCTGGTGCTAGCGGTATTCTGGTTTGAGGGTGGCGTATTATTAAATGCTCCAATTATGGGAATCACCGAAACACCCACAAAAGCGAGAATTGCCACCGCCAAGACGATTTGAACTATCCAACGATTGCGCGGTTGAGACACAGTTTTGTCTTTCTCCTAAATTTTAATGACATTATCATTTACACAAATCGTAAAGTTAAAAATTTCCAAAACTTTGCGGAATATCGCCAACTGCCTGTGAATTTTATAACAATTAACTATTTACACTGCTAAAGTAAGTGATGACTTTAGGAGGAGCCGTCAGAATTGTAGCTATGATATGCTTCCGAAACTAGTGTAAAGGCGCTAAATTACACGTTTAGTGTTTATACACTCAATTTAGCGCCTTTAGTATTGTATAGAGTACCCTAGTGTGACTTTGTGAAAAGCAAATATACTTTCATCAGTCGCACAAATGCTCTTTCCAGCTGCCTTTGTAAAATCCCACAATGGGATGTGTCTGTGCCGCAAGGAGTTTTTATGAATTCCGACCTGATGCCGTTGCCTGAATCTTCCAATTCTTCTGCCTCTAACCAGGGCCCAACTAACATAGGGGCATCCCCTAATGTTAATACAGTAGCAGTCCAGTCCTCTAAACCTGAAAATTCGCCTGTCAACCCCATTGAAACTGACTCAAATGGCAACTTAATAAATCGACAGCAACCGATTCCGCCTCCCAGTGAGCCGATGCAATATCGAGCGATCGGGTTAGTTAGGGGTCGCTATCATGCTAGCAGCGAACAATTTACTCAAGGTACGCTGCTGACCACAGATGGTGTAGAACTCAATGCCGTCCTCCTAGGCCGGATTATGAGCTTAGTCAAGAATCATCTAGACTTAGAAAAAGAACACTTGTGGGTAGTATATCCACGCACAAGACAAGAGAATGATACCTTGCACATCCAAATCGTCGGAGTTTGGGAGCCAGAAAATCTGGCAAAAAACTCAACAGATGAAGACGAGTCAGACTTGGAGTTGCAAGAGTTACAGATTCCCGATGATGGCTTATCCGAAAACTCTGAACTAAGTACAATTCCCGTAATTCCCTCATCAGAAGTTGCAGATGGTGGTTTTTCTGTTCGTGGTGAGGTAGTATACCAATCTTTTGACGCTAAGAGCTTGGTAGTCAAAATTAGGCAGGCTGCACGCAAACCAACTGAGAAACCCAAGTATTTTAAATTGAAATTGAGGGGTGTGCTGACTACCAAAGCAGTAGGAAAGTTCTGGGACTTCCAAGCCAAGCGAGAAGCTGACGTTTTGATAGTAGAAAAAGCTGAGGCGATCGCTGACTTGCCCAAAAAACGCAAACCACCATTCAAAGGTGGCCCTCGTGCTGGCGGTGGCGGTAGTGCTGGTGGTAGAAAACCATTCCCCCCCAGACGCAGTGGCGAAACCCCACGTCCTATCAAGAAAACAGGCGCAGGCGGTGACACCTCTGTGGTGTCAAAACCTATACCTAAAACACCCGCTCCTAAGCCCATCAAGCGACCGAAACCAACTCAAGAGTAGGAATTGGGAATTGGTCATGGGGCATGGGGGATGGGGCATGGCTCAATAATCAGAAGTTCTTATTCTGCCTCCCCTGCTCCCCCTACTCCCCACTCCCCAATATCAAAAATCCGTCCTACGGTCTTGGGGTAGAAAAGATCGCTCCATCGGAATTGGGGAAACTGGTTCTGTCAGGGTAAACGTACCTGCTTCGATCCACTTTTTTAACTCTAGGGCGACTTGCCTAGAAAAAAACAAACTCGCTAAGGGGGCAGAGCGTACAGCTTTGCCCTCAATGGTGATCCGCCCAGATTTGAGTTGGGCGTAACTCACCAAACCAAAGGTGGGACGGACGCGCCGGGGAATGGAAAAATCCACTATTGGGGCTACTAAGTCTTGATCTTGGACGGCACAGTGTTCAACTACTTGTTCATTTAATACAGGGAGTGGTACACCAACACCTAACATCAATGAGGGGCCATAACTTTTGAAGTAACATCCCCGCACCCAGTGAGCATCCATTTGCTTGGCATCACCAATTAAAGCTAAAGTGGCTGAAGGCCCAACCGGTGTACGATTAGCTAAACGCTTTTGTAAAGGAAAGTGCTGAGTGCCTTCCCAGGCGACATAGCCAATACCACCGCCTAAAAAGATTCGAGTACCTATACCAACGAGCTGCAAATCGGGATCGTTGAGTAAAGGAGAAATAGCACCGGGGTTAGAGTAAACTGCATTCCCCAGACGCGGTTGTAAAGGGCCGAGATAGGTGAAGAGGGGGCGATCGCCACCATTTACACCAACAATAAAATTTTGATAAAGATTGCGCGGATTGAATAAATAGAACTGATTAATCGTTTCACTGGTAATTGTAGTTTCAAAAGTTGCTCTGGGATAACAATCTGTTACTTGCCCTTGCGCTTTTACGTGTATAGATTTACCAGCGATCAAATCTTCGATTACATGACCACCGCCACGTTCTCGGACTTCTTCCCCATCCATCGTCTCCATAGCAGAACTCGCACCCAAATATAAATCTACTGCCCCAAAACCAGAGTATGCTGGTATGCCATCTAACCAGCATCGGCGAATTTTTATCGGGGGGTCAGTGTGTCCGAGATTGATAATTGCACCACTTGATTCCATCGGCTCAAACGTGCCAGTGGTAATTACATCAACTTCTTTAGCAGCTTTAGTCACACCGATTTCTACAACTCGTGCTTTTAATTCTTCAGTTGTCAACACCACCGCACGTTGGCGGCTGATTTTTTCGTTAATTTCTGCAATTGTTCGCATTTTACAAGTGCTAGCGCTTCCTGCTGTCTTCCTTTTTGAAGGATATCTTGATAAATCACAGACTCTTGCATAATTTCCTCTCGAAATAGTTGTCGCTAATCTCTGCGCGACAGCTTAACACCCTGGATAGGGTTAAAATTTCAAAAAAACAATTCAACTATTGCAAAGTCCAAATCATATATTTTTTAGGGACTGCACGCTACCTATGTCCCAATACAGTTCAGTTAAGCAATTTTTCCTTCTCTTTCTTCTCTCTCTGTGTCGCCCCAGTTGCTTCAAGTCTCTTAACCGCAAGGGCGCACTGGCTTCTCTGCGCCTAATAAGGTTCGTAAAAAAAAACGACTTTGACAAAGAGTGCTAGCCTTAAGTGAACCGTATTGACCTATGTCCGAAATATTTTTTATGCCTACGTAGTCATTGCAGGTTACCGCAATCCCTAATCCCTTTTAATATTCTTGTGGCTACCAAAAAATGAGGGCATAGGCAACTTAACAACTTGCCAATACCCTCAGATATATAAACTAAGTTTTTGCAGTAGCGTATAAGTCTAAGTTAGTGCCTGAGCGACTACTGCCGAAAGTGACTCGTTTGCTGCTTGCTTCAACAATTCGGCTTTATCGGTCTGTTCCCAAGGCAAGTCTAAATCAGCCCGCCCAAAATGACCGTAAGCCGCGACGTCCTGATAAAAACGTCCGCCTCGTTCACTTGGTAAGTTACGTAAGTTGAAGGTATGGATAATCCCTGCTGGACGGAGTTCAAAGTGCTGGTTGATTAATTCCAGTAAGGTTTCTTCCTCCACTTTACCGGTGCCAAAGGTATCCACTAGGATACTTGTTGGTCGCGCTACGCCAATAGCATAGGATAGCTGAATTTCAACTTTTTCTGCCAACCCAGCAGCGACAATATTTTTCGCCACATAACGAGCCGCATAAGCAGCAGAGCGGTCTACCTTCGTGGGATCTTTACCGGAAAAAGCGCCGCCACCATGCCGTGAATAACCACCGTAGGTGTCAACAATTATTTTCCGTCCTGTCAGACCAGAGTCTCCCTGAGGGCCACCAACGACAAATTTGCCAGTGGGGTTGACTAAAAAACGTGTTTCCTGATTAGGCTTAATTTCAATGTCGCCAAAAACAGGTTCAACCACTGCTAACCAGAGGTCTTGTTTAATTTTGGCTTGTACAGCCGCCTCATCCGTGATTTCCCCAATACTGGCTGTATGCTGGGTGGAAATTAGAATAGTATCAATACCTACTGGGCGTCCATCTTCGTAGACCACAGTTACTTGGGTTTTACCGTCAGGGCGCAGGTATGACAGTTCACCTGTTTTGCGGACTGCTGCCAATCGGCGAGCAATACGGTGGGCGAGACTGATGGGTAAGGGCATCAGTTCTGGTGTTTCGTTGCTGGCAAAACCGAACATTATACCTTGATCGCCCGCGCCAATTTTGTCAAATTGTTCATCACTATCTTGTTCGCGGGTTTCTTGGGCGGTATTAACGCCTTGGGCGATATCGGGTGATTGTTCGTCTAAAGCTAGCAGAACACTGGTGCTGTTAGCAGAAAAGCCATTATCAGCATTGGTATAGCCAATTTCGGCAATTTTTTTGCGGGCAAGATTGACGAAATTTACATTGGCTTTGGTGGTTATTTCGCCAGTGATTAGCACCAAACCAGTATTAACTACTACTTCAGCAGCGACACGGCTGCTGGGGTCTTGTGTCAGTAGGGCATCCAGAATGGTATCAGAAATCTGATCGCAGATTTTATCTGGATGACCTTCGGTGACTGACTCGGAGGTAAATAAATATCGACGAGACAAAGGAAATTCCTCCTGACTTGAGTTTTTTAGCTGACTAAATGTGAGTATTTAGTTCAACTACCTAAATTTAACGTGAGTTCGACGAACCTTTCCCTGACCTGAACTTTAGTTCAAGTCTGTCCCTCTCACCCATCGGAGAGGGAGGGTTTTGCGTAGTAAAACCTCTTAGAGGTCTTTTGATTCACCTCGTTAGGCGAACACCACACAAGCCGTTGAACTTACATTAATTTATGAAATCATAACAATATTTATACTTCAGTAGTTAGTATCTTCTGAATATTGATAAAAACCACTAGCTATAGGGTAAGTATCTATAAAAAAGATAAATCTATGCTAATTATTTTGTGGGTAAAATGTATTTAATAACACAAAAAAAAGGGACACCCAGCAGCGCCCCTATAAACTTTGACACAAACACTGCTGTTTTTAAACCTGAACCGCTAACTTTGCTTCCGTAGCTGTCAACCGCTCATAGGCAGCACGCATTTTCAAACCTGTAAGCACTTGGAAGAAACCAGTACCATTATTGGAACCTGGATACTCGCGGTGTTGGAGTAACAAGTGAGTCAATTCACCCTGATATTTAGTAGATGTATTGCTGAGATGGGTTTCGATATAAATTACTTCTTCCAAGTTGTCAAATTGACCATCTACCTCTAGTACTGAGACATAGCGGCCGTAGTAAACATCTGAACCGTAGTACAGTTGCATACCAGGATAAGAACACGTCAGCTTGCGTCCACAAGGAGTCCAATTGATTGTTGACCCTTCATCAAATAGGTAGGTTGGATCAAAGCCTTCCTTACCTTCACGCTGGAGCATACGTACCCGCAGGACTCTGCGCTCCGTGTCGTTTTTGATCAAGTTCGTGGGTAATACTTGGAGAACCACATCGGCAAATTCTCTTTGTGGTTCGATAAACTTATCAAAGTCAGGTTTGCGGGAATTGATTTGCGCTAAGACATCTTCGTAGCGATGACCGCGTTCAGCCATATCTCGCTGGATTTTCCAGGCAATCTTGACTTCATCACTAATGTCAAAATATACACTGAAGTCGATTAGCGATCGCACCCGCTCATCATATAAAGGATGCAGCCCTTCAACAACTATAATGTGATTCGGCTCTATCCGCTCTGGCGGATCAATTAAGCCAGTTTCGTGGTTATAAATCGGCTTATCAATCGCTTGACCACTTTTGAGCGCTTTAATTTGCTCATACATTAAGTCAAAATTGTTTGCCCTGGGGTCTAGTGCCGTTATCCCCGTTTCTTTACGCTGTTTGCGATCCAGGGAATGATAGTCATCCAAGCAAATGACTGTCATTAAATCTTCACCAAACAAATCTATTAAACGACGCAAAAACGTAGATTTCCCGCACCCAGAGTCTCCGGCTACTCCAATTAGTACCACGCGTTCCGGCTTATTTGTCATAAATCTCCTCTAAAATACTAAAATTGTCTCAATATTTTTTCACACAGCAGATTCTGAAGCCAGGAGTTTACCCCTTTGGTTTATCCTGCGTTCTTGCTACCTAGCACATCTATAAGACACCAAGCAAGTAGGCAACAAAAGTAATTAAGTTGCTACTCGTCGGACTAGCCTGAATGTTGGTGCCGGTAAGTATTTAATCCTAGTGGTATATTTGATTTTAACAGAAGGGGGTATCCCATACAAGATTGCTCTCAAGAAGAATTAGGGTGGTTCATGAATCATTTTTTTGTTGATTTAGTTGTTAATTTAAAAATGGGGATCAGCACCGCCCATCAGCGTTGCGCCTTTATCAGTCCGCTACTTGTGACTATAAACAAGACAAAATGGTATAATTTATTATTGCCGCGAATTTTTTGATGTTCCTAAATTGTAATTCCTGCTCGACAATACTTAATATATTCAAAGCAAAAATCTATCCAACGAATGAGCAAAGAACTTGCATTAGTCAAATTATTGGCTGTAAATTTATAGATATGCCCAGATAGAAGCGTTGACGTTATGGCCAAGTACTGATAGGGGTTGACAGATTTTTCACATCAAGTGAAACTGATTACAGTTGCTAGAATCACCATTCTCTATGTCGTTATCTTTGTAGCTTGAGTTGTCAGAGTCATGTCATTATCCATAGACAGGTCATGAATATAGCTAACAATATTCCGAGATAGTAGATTTAAAGAAGTAAAACCAATCGGAAAAAAACCTTCCGGAATTGACGTTTCCGATTTAAACCCTTGGAGTAGGCAAGCGCAACCGCAATTTTTGGAAGTCAACTGAGCAGTAGCTTCCACTAATCGAAGCAAGGTTCCTACAATATCTGCCCCTTTAAGTTGCTTGTTGGGTAATAAGGTAAAAAACTATCTCCCTGATGGGGGTGGCAGTTAGCGAAAAAAAGATTAAATTGACTCATTATTAACATTCTCCACAAGACTTATCCTTTACCTTAGAAGGTGAACAGGTGTGTTTTTTGCTATGCCTGCATGTCTTTGGTGAGTGTACTTAGCAAGGCATTAATTTAATGATGCCGTTTTTCCTTCATGGCCAGTTTTGTGAAACGAAAATCCGGTAAACTAAAGCTGGCAAGGTAGGGGAATAGTTTTTTTTTGAAAAACGGTTAAGTAAATTATCGGAGTGGTAGAACGAATGTACAATCAAGGTGCTGTTGAGGGTGCTGCCAACACAGAATTAGGTAGCCGCATCTTCCTTTATGAAGTGGTGGGTTTGCGTCAGAGTGAAGAAACTGATCAAACTAACTACCCAATTCGGAAAAGTGGCAGTGTGTTCATCAGAGTGCCTTACAACCGCATGAATCAAGAAATGCGACGTATCACTCGTCTAGGCGGCACAATTGTTAGCATCCAACCTGTAACTGCGCTACAGCCAGTTAATGGTAAAGCCTCACTTGGGAATGCTACAAGCGTTGTCAGCAAGTTAGCTACATCTGGGGAAACTGCTAACAGTGAAGGGAATGGTAAAGCCACACCTGTGAATGCTCATAGTGCTGAAGAACAGAACAAGGACAAGAAAGGCAACACCATGACTCAAGCGAAAGCCAAAAAAGACCACGGTGACGTTCCTGTTAACACTTACCGTCCCAATGCTCCGTTTATTGGCAAGGTAATATCTAATGAACCGCTAGTCAAAGAAGGCGGTATTGGTATTGTTCAACACCTTAAATTTGACCTATCTGGCAGTGATTTAAAGTATATAGAAGGTCAAAGTATTGGGATTATTCCGCCAGGATTGGACAAGAACGGCAAGCCGGAAAAACTCAGACTATATTCTATCGCCTCAACTCGTCATGGCGATGATGTGGATGACAAGACAGTATCACTGTGCGTCCGTCAATTGGAGTATAAGCACCCAGAAACTAGCGAAACAGTCTACGGGGTTTGCTCTACCCACCTGTGTTTCCTCAAGCCAGGGGAAGAGGTAAAAATTACCGGGCCTGTGGGTAAGGAAATGTTGTTACCCAATGACCCTGATGCTAATGTCATCATGATGGCAACCGGAACAGGTATTGCGCCGATGCGGGCTTATCTGTGGCGTCAGTTTAAAGATGCGGAAAGAGCAGCTAACCCAGAATACGAATTTAAAGGATTCTCTTGGCTAATATTTGGCGTACCAACAACTCCAAACCTCTTATATAAGGAAGAACTGGAAGAAATTCAACAAAAATATCCTGATAACTTCCGCCTCACTGCTGCCATCAGCCGCGAACAAAAAAATCCCCAAGGCGGTAGAATGTATATTCAAGACCGCGTAGCAGAACATGCTGATGAATTGTGGCAGTTGATTAAAAATGAAAAAACCCACACCTACATCTGCGGTTTGCGCGGTATGGAAGAAGGTATTGATGCAGCCTTAACTGCTGCTGCTGCTAAGGAAGACGTAACCTGGAGTGATTACCAGAAGCAACTCAAGAAAGCCGGTCGCTGGCACGTAGAAACTTACTAATTTAGTCATTGGTCATTAGTCATTAGTCATTAGTTTTAGACAGAGGACGAAGGACAAAGGACAAATGACAAATGACAAAATGACAAAGGAAGCGGGATAATCAGTAGGTAGGGCAAACGCTCTACCTACAATTGTTATTGGTGAAATTGGGTGCAAAAATTGTGGGTGTGAAACTAGGAATACTGGGATTAGGCACCGTGGGAACGGGAACAGTGCAGTTGTTGCAAGATAGCGCTGGGCGTCACCCATTGTTGCAAGAGATAGAAATCTATCGGGTGGGAGTGCGATCGCTCGATAAACCCCGTGTAGTAGAATTGTCTACGGAAGTCTTAAATACAGATTTAGAATCAATTGTCAATGATCCGGCGGTAGATATAGTTGTCGAGGTGATGGGGGGACTGGAACCGGCGCGATCGCTCATCCTCAAAGCCTTAAGTAATGGTAAGCATGTAGTCACTGCCAATAAAGCAGCGATCGCTCGCTTTGGGGCGGAAATTTTCACGACTGCTAATCAAGCTGGCGTATACGTCATGCTAGAAGCTGCTGTGGGTGGTGGAATTCCAGTGATTCAACCCTTGAAGCAGTCTTTAAGTGTTAACCGTATTCATACGGTAACTGGTATTGTAAACGGTACAACTAACTACATCCTGACACGGATGCAAACAGAAGGCAGCAACTTTAATGATGTCTTAGCTGATGCCCAGCGCTTGGGTTATGCTGAGGCTGACCCCACAGCCGATGTTGATGGCTTAGACGCAGCAGATAAAATTGCCATTCTGGCATCATTAGGCTTTGGTGGACGCATCAACCTACAAGATGTTTATACTGAGGGCATTCGGCAAGTCAGCAAAACAGATATTGCCTACGCCGAGAAATTGGGATTTGTGATTAAATTGTTAGCGATCGCTAAACGTGATACTCCCTCATCTCCTCTCTCTGTAAGAGTTCATCCCACATTAGTGCCTCAAGCCCACCCTTTGGCTAGCATCAACGGCGTTTACAACGCCATTCTTGTGGAAGGAGAACCCATCGGCCAGGTAATGTTTTTCGGCCCCGGTGCTGGTGCTGGTGCAACCGCCAGTGCTGTAACATCAGATATTTTAAATCTAGTTGCTGTCCTCAAAACTAATACAGCAGTTGCAAATCCCTTATTAACTTGTGGACATCAGGAATACTGCCAAATTGCACCGATGGCAGAATTGATAACTCGGTTTTACGCCCGTTTCCTCACCAATGACCAACCGGGAGTTATCGGTAAATTGGGGACTTGCTTTGGTAACTATGGTGTTAGCTTAGAATCAATTGTCCAAACTGGCTTTCAAGGGGAACTAGCAGAGATTGTAGTTGTTACCCATGATGTACGGGAAGGCAACTTTCGGCAAGCTCTGGCAGAAATTCGGGATTTGTCCGCGATCGAAAGCATTCCCAGCTTACTGCGTGTACTTTGAGATTAGTCAGGAGTGAGGCTCCTCATAGCTCTATAATTCACTATCTCTACAAAACTCTTTTTTCATTTTGAATTTTGAATTTTGAATTGCTTATGACCTCTGCAATCGGCCCATCCACCGCCCTCACTCCTTTCCCCGATCATACGCAGCTACCAGAGTCAGATGGTACTTTCGTGAAAAATTGGCAAGAGCATCCCCAAAGGATTTTACTCACTGAGTCTATTACACCTGTCCTTAAACAATTACATCATGAAGGCCAATATTGTATAGGTCAGGACTTAGGTATTTACTGGCGCTTGACAAGCTCTACCAAAAAAATATAACACTTGCGTAACTCCTTAACATGTTTTCAAAATCATGCATGTCAGGTTACTACGCCATCGTTTAGTCATTCGCTCACGAACGAGGTACTATCTAGAAATTTCAGCATAAGCCTTGTGAGCTTTTTCACAACAACCCGCACTTTTAAAACACCCTTTTAACGAAACTGGGTTCTTTGAGCTTCCAATTCACATAAGCCGTATCATTTTTGGGAAATTCATGGTAAGATACACTCACAAAATTTAAGTTAACATAGGAACCCCATTTGATTTCTGAACTTACTTGCTAGGCAAATAATAAGCAAAAAGCAACGGAAAACGGGAAACAAGGCTATTTGAATCGTACTGATTTTTTTTCAAAAATCAAATATGAGTTCTATAGATAATTAATTAACATCAGTCAAATCCTTCCCGTTTTGCATATTTCTATTGATTAATTAGTTAGTTCTAAAATAGTCGAATATGCAATGATTTACAATCTTCTTCTATGTCTTGGTGACAGCCTAACTTGTGGTGCAAGAGACAGATATATGCGGAATTATCCGTTAGAACTTGCCAAAGAATTATCAGAAATTACATCCGAAGAATGGTATTGCATTACAGAAGCCGTTAATGGAAGAACATCATCTGAACTAGCTAGTTCAGCTTATTCTATTGTTAATAAATATCCAGATGTTTATGGAGTCATACTTCTAATCGGAACCAACGATAGCCGCAATAAATTTCCAGTAGAAGTTTATATTGATAACGTTAAGCAAATAATTCGCGTCTGTCGGATTTTACGCAAGAAAGTATATCTCTTATCTATACCCCCTTTTTTCTACCATAGACATTTTTTATGGTATGACAAGCAAGCAAGATTACTAATTGATGAATACAATGAAAAACTGACTGAAATAGAAAATATTGTATTTATTGATTTAAGCAAACACATAGAAGAAAACGACCTTATAGATGGCGTTCATTTCACGCACGAAGCCAATATTAAAATAGCTAAATTTTTAGCTAAATCACTTTTAAGTACATAAAATCATGAAATACTAAATCTAGAGTATGTCAAATATTGAAGGACTTTCAATAGATAGACTAGACTTATCTGGTGCCAAAGCTTTAGTGACAGGAGGAGCTGGATTTATTGGCTCCCACTTAGTCGATTGCTTAATAAAAATAGGTTGCCAAGTTAGAATTTTTGATAATCTCTCTAGTGGCAGTATAGATAATATTAATAATCAAGCTGAGTTTTTACAAGGTGACATACGTAATCAAGAAGAGATCAAGCGTGCTGTAGCGGGAGTTGATTTTGTATTTCATCAAGCAGCTCAGATTAATCCTGCAAAAGCCGTTGAAGATCCGATGTTTGATTTTGAGGTAAATGCACAAGGAACATTGCATTTACTTATGGCAGCACGCCAAGCTGGAGTCAAAAAAATCTTGCTAGCCTCTACAAATCTATACGGCGATGCTACTTATCCAAATCCTCAGGTTGCTGAGTATGTTCCAATTCTAGGAATGGCTAATTCCTTACTGTCTCCTTATGCAGCTAGTAAAGCATCCGCAGAAGCTTATTTTAAAGTATTTAATGATGAGTTTAATTTACCAACAGTTAGATTAAGATATGCGAATGTCTATGGCCCAAGACAAAAGTCTAAAGGAGGTTCTGGAGTACTGGCAATATTTACAGAACGTGCTTTGCAAAATCAGCCACTAAGTATCTTTGGTTCAGGCAATCAATCTCGTGACTTTGTTTATGTAGCAGATGTTGTTAGAGCTAATATTCAAGCAGCATTATCCAATCAAGCTAACGGACAAATTTTTAACATAGGTTCAGGCAAAGATACAACAGTAATAAAATTAGCGCAAAAAATAATTTCCTTAACTAATTCGCAGAGTTTAATTGAATATTTGCCTGCAAGAGTAGCTGATTTTGAACATGTAAATATAGATATTAAGCAGGCTAAGGATTTAATAGGATGGCAACCTTTAACATCTCTTGATTCAGGATTAACTAATTATATTGAGTGGCTAGTAAATCTTGCGGGGCACAAAATGGTCTAGAGTGTAGAGGGAATAAGCTTCCTCGTTCTCTCTCTTTGCTGATATTACTTGGAGAGTGATTTTTTTCAGGCGATGTGTCCTATGTTCGCTACGTTCAGCTAAACTCACACTATCTATATATTCAGATGTCTGACGATAAGTTGCTTTAAGTCTACACTTGCTAAACTAAAAAACAACCCTTACTCCTGCAAAGGTAGTCTTATGACCTCTGCAACCGACCCATCCACCGCCCTCACTCCTTTCCCCGACCATACGGAGCTACCAGAGTCTGATGGTACTTTTGTGAAAAATTGGCAAGAGCATCCCCAAAGCATCTTACTCACTGACTCGATTACACCTGTTCTGAAACAATTACATCCTGAAGGCCAATATTGTATAGGTCAGGACTTAGGTATTTACTGGCGCTTAACAGACCCGCCAGAACGAGGCGCAGAAGCACCAGATTGGTTTTATGTAGGAAATGTACCGCCCTTGCTTGATGGACAAACGCGGAGGTCTTATGTACTCTGGCGAGAATTTATTGCCCCTTTGATTGCCTTGGAATTTGTCTCTGGGGATGGTAGTGAAGAACGAGATAAAACCCCTTGGCAGGGCAAATTTTGGATTTATGAGCAAGTAATTCACCCGGCTTATTATGGCATTTATGAAGTGAAGAAAGCCAGTGTAGAAGTTTATAAATTAATCGGTGGACAATATCAGTTATTAGCAACAAATGAGCGCGGACATTATCCTATTACCCCCTTGGGAGTTGAGTTAGGCTTATGGCATGGAGTTTATCAAAACGCCCAATTGCCCTGGTTGCGTTGGTGGGATTTGCAGGGTAATTTGTTGTTGACTGGCTCAGAAAGAGCTGAACAGGAATCTCAACGGGCTGAACAGGAATCCCAACGGGCTGAACAGGAATCCCAACGGGCTGAACAGGAAAGACAAAGAGCCGATCGCCTAATTGCTCAATTGCGATCGCTCGGTGTTGAACCAGAAGCCTAAGTCTTTGGCTGATTTGTATGAGAAAAACCCCTATTGATTTGTATCGTATGGGAAATGCGACTTCTTCGAGAATAGATAATATTCGTTTACAAGATATTGAAACTTACGAAGAAGATGGTGATATGTGGGTTATTGCAGTAATCAGAGTAAAATTAAATGCACGTTATTAGTCGCAGAATTCTACGGGAATTTTGTGAGGCACACGCAGATGCAAGGGAAGCACTTTATGATTGGTATAGGATAGCAACTAAAGCTGAATGGAAAAATCTGCTTGAAGTTCAGGCTATTTATCCAAAAGCAGAAGCAGTTGGTAACTTCACCGTGTTTAATATTAAAGGAAACAACTACCGTTTGATTGCTGATATTGTTTACAAAACTCAAAGAATCTATATTAAATATGTCCTAACTCACGCTGAATATGATAAGGATAAATGGAAAAATGACCCGTATTTTTAATTCAGAATCTTATGGTAAATTGCTAGCCGAGTATCAGCCAAAAATAATTACCACGGAAGCAGAAAACGAACAAGCGATCGCACTCGCATTAACCTTAGAACATCGTCCCAATCGTACACCAGAAGAAGAGATGTTGTTGCAACTGTTGGTGACATTAATTGAGCAGTTTGAAGAAACCCATTACCCAATCCTCCAAGGTACACCCAATTCGATGTTAGTGCATCTGATGGACGCACGCGATACTACAACTGAAGCATTAGCTGAGGTAATTGGTTCATTGGAAATTGCCTTGCAAATTGTTAATGGCGATCGCACCATTAGTAAAACTCAAGCAGAAGCGTTGGCGGACTATTTTAATGTAGATATCAGTTTATTTACTTAGCTTATCTTCCATAACAACGCTCTTAAAACCAGCGCTTGGTATTGAGCCGGAAATTTAATATTTTGGTATAACGCTCTTAAAACCAGTAACTACGCAAATATATTTTTATACTTTTAAAAATATATTTCTAAATATTTTTACATAGATTAAGCATAAGAATCAAGGCGATCGCAGGGAATCTTCATGAGCGAAGCGAGATAAAGGCGCACCGAGCTTCGCAAAAATTAAATAGGAGTTCGATATTGCAATCAAGCGAGAAGCGCGATATTAAATTCGGGTAGTCGTTTATTGAATTCGGGTAGTCGTTTATTGAATTCGGGTAGTCGTTTATTGAATTCGGGTAGTCGTTTATTGAATTCGGGCAGTCGTTTATTGAATTCGGGTGATCGTTTATTGAATTCGGGCGATCGTTTATTGAATTCGGGCGATCGTTTATTGAATTCAGGCAATCGTTTATTGAATTCGGGCGCCAGTGCGGAAGCCTAAGCAAGAGGTTGTTACTTGATAAAGACAAGACATTTGGGTTTTTTTGACACTCTCCCGAATTCAACTCGGGAGATTCTTAGGTTTTGTGGCAATACGCTTGGTGTTAGAGCCAAAAACCTTAACCTGCGTAGGTTGGGGAGCCACTGCGCCCTTGCGGTTTCCCGACTTGAAGCAAGTGGCGTTTGAGGAACGAAACCCAACATTTTTCGGGGTTTGTTGGGTAACACTAAAGTTCAATCCAACCTACAATTATTCTTAACCCAAGCGTATTGGGTTAAGTGGTGAACCAATCGATAAATATTATATTGGCTCTCTTTTGGGCGATCGGCGTTGAACCAGAAGCCTAGTATCTGATTAAAATTTGCTTAAATCATTCATTAAGTATTTTTTCGTAAGTAGCGATCGCTTATACTCCTAACAGCAGGTTTTACCCCACAAGCGATCAATGGTACGAGACCTACAAGACCAGAACACGCTTTTGAACCTTGAGGGCTTTTGGAAAATCTTAAATTCAAAGCTTATCAGTTTAGGAATACCTGCGGTCTTAATTAACATAATATTAAGTTATTAAGTCAAGTTTCATTAATTACTATGACTCAAAGCCAAGATAATCAACCCGCTTGGTGGGAATCGGTACAAAAGATTTTAGATAACAAATTAGTCGGGTGGGGTGTACCGGGTATTTTTATTGCTATTGCTGCTGATCATGCCAAAAATGCCCGATGGAAAGAGTTTGCTATCTTTTTAGGAATCACCGTTCTTGTTTTTATCATCATCAGAATTGGGAATAAACTCCTTCCCTATTTCGATAAATTTTTGGACTGGATACTTACTACTCAAATTCCAAAATGGTGGACAACAGTTACAGATCGGTTTGGGGCAGAGTATCTTGCCCGACAAATAGCTGAATGTAAAGAATACCAGGGGCGCGGATTTAGTGGCGAAGGACTGGATCTGGAAAATGTGTTTGTCCCCTTGGGCTTTAATTCAGAAACACCAGTTTCTAATCCTCAAGATTTGACCTCCGGTGATGAAACTGAGCCGGAGCAAAATTCGGAATCCGGGCAAACAGCAACCTCTATAACTATTACTACTCAGCAGGAAAGTGAAATTGGTAGTTTGCTGAGAAAGATTACGAAAAAAAATTCGACGTGGCGACGACTGGTAATTTTAGGAGCGCCTGGTTCAGGAAAAACCACACTTTTACGGCACATCACGCTTCTGCTTGCTCTGCGAAAACAATCAAAATTGTGTCGAGGTTTGCCTCAACTTATTCCTATTTTGTTGAGGTTGAGAGATGTGGCTCCCGCTATTGTTGCAGATGCTAACTCCTCTCTAGCTCGAGTAATCGCTAAAGCGATGGGAGATGAATCAACAAAAACTCAGCAGTGGTTTATAAAACAGCTTAAAGACGCCAAGTGTTTGGTAATGTTAGATGGACTCGATGAAGTTGCGGACGATGAGCATCGACGGCAGGTAAGTACTTGGGTTTCTCGGCAACTCCAAAATTATGGGCATAAATTACCGTTCATTCTGACATCGCGTCCACAAGCTTACAATCAAGCTCCTCTGCTAGATACCCCAGCTTATTTTGTGCGGTCATTCACCACTCAACAGCGCAATAGCTTTCTTTTCAACTGGTATTTTAATCTAGAAAAACGTAAAAATTCTGGCGAACAATCAGAAAAACAGCTGAAGAAAATTGCCGAATCCAAAAAAAACGAGTTAGTGCGGCAAATTGATGCAGTTTCTTCACTCCGCTTGATGGCAACTAACCCGCTTTTACTGGCATTGATTATTAATACTTATAAGCAGAAAACGAGTCTTTCTCCAACCCGAACAGGACTTTACAAGCAAGTTTGTGATGTGCTTCTCCAAGGACGGCAATCTGCTTCTGGAACTATCCGATATCCACTCAAGCCAGAGCAAAAGCAAGAAGCTTTGCAGGCACTCGCATTGGAGATGACCAAACGCCAAGTACTTCAGTTTACGCTCGATGAGAGAAATCAGGACAGTAATATTTTTCTAGCAAAAGAGTTTCTTCAGGCAGAACTAGCTCAGATGGTTGAGGGGGGACAAGAGGTTAAACCAGAAGATTTTATCGAAAGAGATGATAGTGGTGTGCGAGAACTGTTGAGCGATCGCAAACAAGAAAAACTCTATGAATTTACCCATCGCACCTTTCAGGAGTATTTAACGGCGGTTGAACTCACAAAGGCAGAGCATGAGCCTTATTTATTAGAAGTTTTTACCAGAGATAACCAATATCTGGATTGGAGGAGACAAACTATTTTATTCTATGCAGGTCAAGTCAAAGTCGATAACCTGATTGATGCGGCATTAAACAACCCAACTGTAGCCACCTTAACCCTTGCTTACGAGTGTTTGCAGAACAAGCTCAGAGTTAGTCCAAAAAAAGAACAGGAACTACTGAAAAAGGTAGAAGAGGGTTTGAAGTCAGATGACCTGGAAGTTTTTAAGTTAGCAGCATCAGTGCAACTGGAAAAACGGCTAAATCACCTGAACGAAGATTGTTTTGTAGGGAGTTCAGAAAAAGAAGACCAGCCTGCGATCACCACCACAGAGACAGGTGACAAAATCTGGGCAGGACAAGTGGTAGATGATACTGAGATTACTGAGGCAGAATATCGCCTGTTTTTCTTAGAGACAACCAACAGCGACTTAACTATTGAAATCAAACCAAGTGAAATCGGCTTTGCCCAAGGAAATGCGTTTTGCGCCTGGTTGAGTCAGAGAACTAGAGAACGATTTGGTGACGCAGGAATCTGTTATAGGCGGAAAACCTCAACAGAGAAATTTCGCCTAGTCCGGTTTCGCATACCCGAAAAGTATCATCAACTCGCTTACTATCTAGCAGCAGGTATGTGGAAAGAGGCTGATGAGGAAACATTAAAAGTGATGCTGGAAGTCGCAGGAAGGGAAAAACAAGGCTATCTGGAACTAAATGACATTCGGGAATTTCCCTGTGAAGACTTGAGAATTATTGACCAACTGTGGGTCAATTACAGCAATGGAAAATTTGGGTTTAGTGTTCAGAAAAAAATATATCTCGAAGAGGGTGGAATCTTAGAAGGAAGTCGAACAAGTTCACCTTTGTTGAAGATTTTCGCCCCCTTCATAAGGATATATGCACGTTTTGGTGGTAGAGTTAGGGATGATGATGACGAAATATACGAAGCTTATTGTCGCTTCAGCGATCGCGTGGAATGGAGAGTAATGGGCAAGTGGATAGAGTGGAATGAAGTAAACTATAATACCTCTGCCTCCAAGGGACATTTACCCACTATTTTAATACCCCTTGTTACCCCATTTTTTTCGAAATCTCCGATCTCTCTTTTCTCGCGTCGAGACTTGTAAAATGTAACATATAAAGCTTTCAGAAATTTGTAAACATTTATCACAGCCTCTTTTCCCACGCAATAATCAACATTTCATAAATCCGATACCTGGCACCGTCGGCTGATAGCGATTTGCCTGAATAAATTTTTCCGCTACCTCATGCACCTCAGTAGATTCCGTCACCCTCTGGTTATCCCAAGGTAAACTCATCTGCCCAGGCGACGACTTTTTAGCCTTCCCACTCTTAATCATCGAAGGCAAAAAGCGACTTCCCCAATGATTTCGTTTCTCTGGTTTCGCTTTTGGCTTATATTTCTGACAAAATCTGCGATATCTCGCCGCGCACTCTTCCAAAGTTCGCCCCAATTGTAAAAATGCTGGATGCCATTGAGTTATGCCATCATTACTCAAACGGTCGTGAGTGCCATAATTACTAAAGTCATAGAAAAAACCCTGCTGCATTCCCGCCGCCTTTGGGTTAGCGTGAATATATCGCAGAGTATTCAACGCCCGTTGTCGATCTGTATTCGCAAAACCCGTACTGTGATATCGCTTCTCCCAAAAATGCCCTGTGCGGTTCAACATTCGGTTAAAGCACATGGCAGTATACCAGTTGAGCCAGTGCATAATTTTGGGTAATTCCTCTGGCTGTTGTGGCTCTATCAAGTAATGCACATGATTCGACATAATGCACAAAGCATAGAGTTTAAATTTATACTTATCCTCTGCCTTCTTAATGGCATAAAGGAAAACTTCACGACATTCTAACCGCGTCAGCCGAAATTCCCGGTTATTGCAACGGGTAGTAATGTGATAACAAAAGCCTGATTTAAGTTCGCGTCGAGGGCGGGGCATAAGTATTTATACCAATTCGCAATTCGCAATTCGCAATTCGCAATTAATAAACTTAGATGCCGCAGGACTTTCCTGATCTACATCTGTTACCTCATTTTGGAGAATTGGTATTAATTGCGTTAGCGTAGCGGGGCGTAGCCCATTGCGAATTGTTTTTCATATAGTGAAGTCTAGAATAGGCTTTCACACTGCATAACTTTTATGACTATTGTCACCTTAGAACTACCCGAAGAAATATTTTCTGCCCTGCGCCTGTCACCTAATGAGTTTGTCCGTGAATTGCGTTTGGCTGCGGCCATCCACTGGTATGGACGCGGTGAAATTTCTCAAGAGAAAGCAGCTAATATCGCCGATTTAAATAGAACAGATTTTCTCTTGGCTCTATCCCGTGAACAAATCGATGCCTTCATTGTTGATTTTGATGACTTACAACGGGAATTAGAACGTGGCTAAACCACCTGTAATTAATGCTTCACCTCTAATTTTTTTATCTAGAAGTAGTTTCCTAGATTTGTTGCAGTTATTGAATGAAGAATAGGACTTACGCAGAATAGATCCCCCAACCCCCTTAAAAAGGGGGCTTTTCAGCTCCCCCCCTTTTTAAGGGGGGTTAGGGGGGATCGAGGTTTCAGGTTTTCACTACGTAAGTCCTAAAGAAGTTTTAGTTCCATCAGCCGTAGCTGTTGAAATTCAGCAAAGAGGCACAGAAGACCCGACTGTTGCAGCACTTTCACAAACAAACTGGTTAATAGTTGTGGAAGCACCTTCAACTCCTGAGATTATCCAATCTTGGGATTTAGGTAAAGGCGAATCATCTGTTTTGACTTGGGCGTATACTCACCCTGGTACAGAAGCAATTATGGATGATCTTGCGGCTCGTAGATGTGCAGCAGTACTGGGGATTCTTGTACGAGGAACACTAGGTATAGTTTTGACAGCAAAGCAACGTGGCAAAATAACAATGGCACGACCAATTATAGAGAATTTACGCTCATCAGGAATGTATCTTTCTGACCGTGCGATCAATCAAGCACTGGCATTAGTTGGCGAGTAGTAAGCGATCGCCCCATCTCCCCTTCCACTGCTAAACTAAAAAACAACCCTTACTTCTGCAAAGGTAGCCTTATACCAATTCGCAATTCGCAATTCGCAATTCGCAATTAATAAACTTAGATGCCGCAGGACTTTCCTGATCTACATCTGTTACCTCATTTTGGAGAATTGGTATTATGACCTCTGCAACCGATCCATCCACCGCCCTCACACCGTTCCCAGACCATACACAGCTTCCTGAGTCTGATGGTACATTCGTGAAAAACTTTCAGGAACATCCCCAAAGCATTCTCCTAACCGACTCGATTAAACCGATATTGCAAAAACGTCATCCTGATGGGCAATACTGTATTGGTCAAGATAGCGGTATCTATTGGCGGATAACTGACCCCCCAGAAAAAGGTGCAGAAGCTCCCGACTGGTTTTATATAGGGAATGTACCGCCTACCCTGGATGGACAAACGCGCAGGTCTTATGTATTATGGCGAGAGTTTATTGCCCCATTAATTGCATTAGAATTTGTCTCTGGGGACGGTAGTGAGGAGCGAGATAAAACTCCTTGGAAGGGGAAATTTTGGATTTATGAGCAGGTAATTCGTCCTCCCTTCTACGGCATTTATGAAGTGAATAAAGCCAGCGTGGAAGTTTATGAATTAATTGGTGGACAATATCAGTTATTAACCGCAAATGAACGCGGACATTATCCCATACATCCTTTAGGAGTTGAGTTAGGGATTTGGCAGGGACAATATTATAATATGGAATTACCTTGGCTACGCTGGTGGGATTTGCAAGGTAATTTGTTGTTGACTGGTGAAGAAAGGGCGGAACTAGAACGCCAAAGGGCCGATCGCTTGACTGCTCAATTGCGATCTTTAGGCATCGAACCAGAAGTCTAATCTTACCTATTTATTCACATCGAGCAACCGCGAAGTTTCTAACCGACTCATCCACTTCTCTAAATAAACTCGATTACCTTTTTCCTCATTTGGATCTTTAGTATCCAAAGGATAAGGCATCAGTCCCAAAATCGTTGCTGTCGTTACGCAAAACATCGATTTTTGGAAACTCATGCAAATTTGTACCCGCAAATCATCTTCACCCCGAAGACTGCGACGATAAATTTCGTGCAAATACTCTGGAAGATAATGACGCATATCCTGCATCAACAAGGTGGGAGGAATACCTGCACCGCCAATAGGCAAAGGATCGGCATACAATGCGCCATATTGGAATCGCGTTTGATCTGGGGGAATTTGATATCCTTGGGCGTTGTATGAAACTGTACCGTGGAAAGGAGTTCCCCGGAAGAATACTGCTTCTACATAAGGTATTGCTGTATCTGCTAAGAAGGTCAAACCAACGCTTTTGGGAATGATTTCATAGACCTCACCTCGAATTTTGACGGCGTAGGTAATTGGGTTTGATGCATTTGCTACTAACCCTGCTTTAATGTGTTCTACAACTTGGAGAATCGATTTAATTTCACCTTGGTCGTAGCGGTCTGATAAGCTGAGGAACATATCAGCCATTACTCGCCAGAATTGACCTAAACCGGTGTAGTAAGCAGAGACGCGCAATTGTTCTGTTAAAAAATCTGGAAACAGTTGGTTAATACCCAGAATTAAGGGATTATTTTTAAACTTTGCGGTGATAACGGCTTGCGCTCTTTCTTTAAATTCATTTGTATCTAAATACGTATCTAGTCCGCCGCCACCGTGCCACATCATGCCTTTCATGCAATACTCAGCATATTCAAAATTAATTCGGTCATGCCACCAGTGACGGAGTAATTTCTGAAAAGAAACCTCTCCATTAAAGTATTTAAAAAATGGGAAAAATATTAAAAACTGATGCTCGGCAATATAGTTAAGATTTTTTGAGTAGGCATCTAAAACTACGCCATAGCTTTTAAGAATACCAACAACTTCTAGCACATTTTCTGGACTGTCGGGGACTAATGCATCTCCTTTTTGCAAACGTTCAATATACTCAGCTAAGGGATTGTGAACCGCTTTCTTTTTAATAGTTACCATTGCTATAGTAGTCCGCTTTGATTTTTGAAATTATTTGTGTAGGTAGGGAGTAGGGAATAGGGAGTAGGGAATAGGGAGTAGGGAGTAAGCCTTTTCGCGGTGTACTGATTTTTTTCAAAAATCAAATACGAGTCCTATATCTCTCCAAAAAGAATAGGAATTAGGGCATTGGGCATTGAAAAGAGGCTCCAGGGGCGGGGTGCTGCTCTTGCTTAGGGGAAAACTCTTCTCCCTTGCTTCTTCCCCATTCCCTACTCCCCATTCCCCACTTTATCCAAAGACACTGCTACTACTACGTTTTGGCTATTCACCATTGCTGTAATTGTTGGTTCAGTCCAGCGCACTAACCAACCAGGTTGAATGCCGAAAATCACAATCAGCACAGCTAAAATTGCAGCTGGGCCGCGATCGCTCCAATACACTCGTGGTAAGTTGGTAACTTGTGCAGACAAGCGTCCAAAAAAGGCGCGATTCAGGAGTATTAGGAAGTAAACCGCAGTTAAGCCTGTGCCAATCATTGATAGCAGCGTTTGCACTGGAAAAACTGGGAAACTCCCCCGAAAAACGATGAATTCGGAAATAAACCCCAGCATTCCCGGTATCCCAGCGCTGGCCATCACTCCCACAACAATCAAGCTACCAATTACAGGCATACCGCGTTCTGGGTTCAGCAGTCCTTGGAGAACTTCTAAATCCCGGCTTCCGGCTTTTTTATACACAACCCCCACCAGCAAAAACAGCATGGCGGAAATCAAGCCGTGGCTAATCATCTGCATCACAGCACCCAACACACTTAATGGTGTAGCCGCCGCCGCCGCTAAAAGTACGTAGCCCATGTGTCCAATAGAACTGTATGCCACCATTTTTTTCATATCGGTTTGAGCGATCGCACAGGATGCACCATACAGTACACTTACTACTGCCCAAGTCGCTAACCAAGGAGCCACATAAGCCCAAGCTTCTGGTAACAAGTTCATCCCAAACCGCAGTAAACCATAAGTTCCCAACTTCAACAACACTCCAGCCAACAGCACAGAAATTGGTGTGGAAGCTTCAACGTGAGCATCTGGCAACCAAGTATGGAAGGGAACCAAAGGAATTTTAATCCCAAAACCTACCAAAATTCCCCCTAGCAATAAAAGCTGTGTCGCTAGAGGTAGAGTCGTAGGGTTCAAGGTTGCTAGTGCAAAGCTAGAAGAACCACTCAGCCAAACCATGCCGAGGAAACTTGCCAAAATCAAGATTCCCGAAACGGCAGTATAAATGAGAAATTTTGTTGCAGCATAACCCCGTTTTTCCCCACCCCAAATAGCTATCAACAGATATAGCGGGATTAGTTCCAATTCGTAAAACAAGAAAAATAGCAGTAAATCCTGTGCCAGAAAAGCTCCAGTCACCCCAGCGCTCAATAATAGTATCAAAGAGTAATAAAATTTAGGACGCTGTAGGGATTCATCGCTACTGTAAATGGCAATGCAAGTTAACAGTGCATTCAAAACCAACAGTGGCAAAGATAAACCATCTATTCCCAGGTTATAGTTCAAGCCTAAGACATCTATCCAAGGGAGAGACTCGGCAAACTGTTGAGTGATTTCCCCTGGATGGAACTGAATTGCTAGTACGATTGTCCATAAGAAAGCGATACTGGCAAAGACCAAAGCCACCCCACGGGCGAATTTACCACTGATGCCAGAGGGCGAGAAACCAATTAAAGCTGCGCCGATTAACGGCACTAGAATTAAAACACTAAGCATAGATAGAAGGGGATAGGGGATAGGGGATAGGGGATAGGGAAAGAGGGAGAGTATAATAATCCCTAACTCTTAACTCTTAACTCCTGTACAGACGCGATTAATCGCGTCTCCTAACTCGCTTAAAAAGGTAATTTATCTAGTAGACCAGATGACCAGCTGATGAATAAACCCAGGACGCTGACGACCGCTAGGATGGTCAACATATAGCCCTGAGATTGCCCAGAAATGCTGTACTTTAAAGTTTGTCCGCCGAGAATTGTCGCAAACCCAACCAAGTTTACAAGACCATCGACTAAATAGCGATCGCTCCAAGCAGAAACTTTAGATAGCAGTGCGACTGCACTCACCACCGTTACGCGATAAACTCGGTCAATATAAAAATCATACCCTAACAAGTCCTGCACAAATCTCCACGCCAAGATTCTGGATCTTGACCAAGCTTTGTGTAGATGAACTGTAGACCCTACACCTACCCCCACGACGGTAGAAATAAACAACGCTAACGCTACAGACCAATTAATACTTTCCCAATCTGGTAGCAAGTACCATTGCTGTAGCATCAGAGGCACAAGCAGAGTCAAGACTGTGAGAATCACCATTGGTAAGGCCATCTGCCAACCAACTTCTGGGGTGCGACGGGTCTTTTGTTGCGGTTTCCCCCAGAAGACTAATCTAAATACTCTGGTCAAGTTCAATGCTGTCAAGCCATTGACCAATAATAAAACCCCAATCACCCAAGGGCTAATATTCACAAAACCGTCAGCCCATGCTAGCATTGCCCAAAAGCTTCCTAATGGTAGCAGTGTTACCATCCCGGCTGAACCGACAACAAAGGCAGTGGTTGTGGCTGGCATCCTTGACCACAGACCGCCCATTTCTGTTAAGTCTTGGCTTTGGGTGGTCAAAATTACTGAACCTGAACTCATGAATAATAATGCTTTAGCGATCGCATGAGTTAACAGCAACATCAAGGCTACACCCCCTTGCTGCAACCCCACCGCCAAAAACACTAAGCCCATGTATGCACTAGTGGAATGAGATAGCGATCGCTTAATGTCAATTTGAGCTATGGATACTAATGTGGCCCCAATCGCTGTCACCGTTCCCATCACTACTAATACATTCAAGGCAACTGGCGACAGGGCTAACAATGGTTGTAGTTTATACAGTAAATAAGCACCACCAGCTACTACTAGTGAGTTTCTCATTACCGAGGCGGGGTTGGGCCCTTCCATTGCCTCATCCAACCAAAGATGCAGGGGAAATTGGGCGCATTTACCAGCAGGCCCAGCAATTAACGTCAATCCTAGCAATGTTGATGTCATTGGGCTTAAATTAGCTGTTTGCGCCCACTCATATAAATCCGAAAAGTTCAAACTCCCGGCTAAGGTGGAAAGTGTCACCACAGCCATCAGCAGCAACAAGTCTCCCACCCGTTTGGTTAAAAACGCATCCCGCGCCGCCGTCACTACTAGCGGTTGAGCATACCAAAATCCCACCAGCAAGTAAGTCGAAAGCGTCAGTACTTCCAAAAGGCCATAGCTGAAAAACAAAGAATCACTGATTGCTAAAGCACTCAGCGCTGCTTCAAAAAATCCCAGCAGCGCAAAAAAACGTGCCAACGACCAGTCTTTTTCCATGTAACCCAGAGCGTAAACTTGTGCAAGTAAGCTTAACCCTGTGATTAAAACTGTTGCCCCAATACTGACTGGTGATAGTTCCAAGGCAAAAGATAAGTCTAAATCAGCAGCTTTAAACCACGTCACTAGTAACTTTTCTGGTTCTTTATCCCAGATAATGTTAAATACAACCAGGCTATGGACAAAAGCCAAAACGGTCGTCAACAAGTTTATGTATGCCGCAGGTCTTGGCCCTGTTCGCCGAATTATTCCTATTCCCCACGGCAATGTCAAAATTGCGCCTAATAAGCTATATAAAGGCACAAACCAATTTGTTGAAAATAGAAATTGATCCATTTAAATTCACCTTGACGACTCAGCCTGAATTTTAAAAAAGCTTTTATACAATTATTTATTTTACAAAATTAATTTAGTAGAAATATCAATATTTTTTTACTCTTGTTTCAACTAAATTATCATAAGTATTTTTACTTTTATTTACCCTATTAAACTTCGAGAAAATATAACTTTACATAGGTTAAAGCATTTACTTGCTTTAACCTCACCTTTGTTTTTACATTTTTATTTCTACTTTGAACAAACTACTTTATACGATATATTTGGAAAAATTATATATTTTTCACTTAGTCCTTGTACATACAGCAAAAATTGGCAGAACCTAGATACAGCATAAGATACAGCAGCTTGTCCTCCCTCCCCAGATAAAATTACCCCTGGTTATGAATGTCGTTTTGTAAATGTGATAAAGAAATTATAAAGCATAAGTGGCTCCTCTAGGAATCAGTTAACTTTAATTGCTCAGGAGGACAGATAAATTTTTGTTAAGTTTTTTAAAACTTTCTTATCATAAACTATTATAGTAATTTATATTGCCAGGAAGGCCAACTTTTCCTATGCTTAATTTGGAAGTGTTTTCTTAGCTATTAAGATCAAGCTCTCCCCGTCAAAAATTTTAAGCGACAGTACAGATTGGATTAATATTGTAGGAGTTCTGCGATGCCAATTGCAGTTGGGATGATTGAAACGAAGGGCTTTCCAGCAGTAGTGGAAGCTGCTGATGCGATGGTGAAAGCCGCCCGTGTGACTTTAGTAGGGTATGAAAAAATTGGTAGCGCTCGCGTCACCGTGATAGTTAGGGGAGATGTATCGGAAGTACAAGCTTCCGTAGCTGCTGGGGTTGAAGCGGCGAAAAGAGTAAATGGTGGTGAAGTGTTATCCACTCACATTATTGCTCGTCCTCACGAAAACCTAGAATACGTATTGCCGATACGTTACACAGAAGCTGTGGAACAGTTCCGTACCTAAAAGCTGTTTAAACAAAGTAATTAACACTCTTTACCTTTTTGAGCATCGCTTTCTTTTGTCCAGGGCTAAAAACTTTAAATAGGGATTAAAATCTAATGTCAATTGCAGTGGGAATGGTTGAAACGCTAGGCTTTCCAGCAGTAGTGGAAGCTGCTGATGCAATGGTGAAAGCTGCCCGTGTTACTCTAGTAGGCTATGAAAAAATCGGTAGTGGTCGAGTTACCGTGATTGTTCGGGGTGATGTGTCGGAAGTGCAAGCTTCCGTAGGCGCTGGTGTTGAATCAGTGAAGCGAGTCAACGGCGGACAAGTGCTGTCTACTCACATCATTGCTCGTCCTCACGAAAACTTGGAATACGTCCTACCAATTCGTTATACCGAAGATGTAGAGCAATTCCGGGAAAATGTGAATGCAATTCGTCCTTTCGGTAGAAGACCGTAATTAAAGAATGCAAGTCGCCAAAGTTCGCGGCACAGTAGTTAGCACACAAAAAGATCCAAGTCTTCGAGGTGTCAAACTACTGTTGTTACAATTAGTGGATGAAGACGGCAACATCCTGCCACAATACGAGGTAGCAGCAGATATTGTGGGAGCAGGAGTAGATGAGTGGGTACTTGTCAGTCGTGGCAGTGCCGCTCGTCAAGTTATTGGCAATGAACAGCGACCATTAGATGCAGTGGTAGTAGCGATCATAGATACTATTCACGTTGAAGATCGCCTAATTTACAGCAAAAAAGATCAATATCGATAGTCATTAGTCATTAGTCATTAGTCACTTGTACTGAGCGTATCGCTAAAGCGAAAGCTCCGCTAACGCGTAGCGTCTCCAAGAGTTGCCGAAGTATTAGCTCTCGACAAATGACAAAGGACAAATGACAAATGGCAAATGACAATACAGGAGGAATCTCGAAATGGCAGTCCGCAGCACGGCGGCACCTCCAACCCCGTGGTCGAGGAATTTAGCTGAAGCCCAAATCCATGAAACAGCCTTTGTGCATCCGTTCTCCAATCTGATTGGGGATGTACATATAGGTGCAAATGTAATCGTTGCTCCGGGGACTACGATTAGAGCGGATGAAGGCACACCTTTTTATATTGGTGAAAATACTAATATTCAAGATGGTGTTGTAATTCATGGCTTGGAGCAAGGTCGAGTAATTGGCGATGATCAAAATAAATACTCGGTGTGGGTAGGTAAAAACAGTTGCATTACCCACATGGCTCTAATTCACGGGCCAGCTTATGTAGGGGATAATTCCTTCATTGGCTTCCGCTCTACGGTGTTTAATGCCAGGGTGGGTGCAGGTTGCATCGTGATGATGCACACTTTGATTCAAGACGTAGAAATCCCCGCAGGTAAGTATGTACCTTCGGGAGCGATAATTATCAATCAGCAGCAAGCTGACCGCTTGCCAGATGTGCAAGATCAGGATAAGGACTTTGCTCATCATGTGGTTGGGATTAATCAGGCGCTGCGAGCTGGTTATCTTTGTGCTGCGGATAGCAAATGTATTGCACCAATTCGGGATGAGAACACTAAATCTTATAAGGGTAATGGTGTTACTGTTTTAGAGCTAGAAAGGAGTAGTAAAGTGTCGAGCAATAGCTTGGGTGCAGAAACAATAGAGCAGGTGCGCTATCTATTGGAACAAGGGTATAAAATTGGTACAGAACACGTAGACCAGAGACGGTTCCGCACGGGTTCTTGGACTAGTTGCCAACCAATTGAACCGAGATCCATCGGTGAAGCGATCGCAGCATTAGAAAGCTGTGTCAGAGAGCATAGCGGCGAGTATGTCCGGCTGTTTGGTATTGACAAAGATAGACGACGTGTGTTAGAGAGCATCATCCAACGTCCGGATGGTGATGTGAAACCAGCTACCAATTTTAAGGCTCCGGCTAGTAGTCATAGCAATGGCAGCTACAGTAGTAGCTACAGCAGTAATGGTAATGGTAACGGCTCTAGCAGTGGTAAAGTCAATGGCGAAACTGTAGAGCAAATCCGCCAACTTTTGGCAGGTGGTTACAAAATTGGCATGGAACACGTAGACGAACGCCGTTTCCGCACTGGTTCGTGGACTAGCTGCAAGCCAATTGAAGCAACTTCTATAAATCAAGTAATTTCCGGCTTGGAAGAATGTATAGAAAGCCATCAAGGCGAGTATGTGCGTTTAATAGGGATTGATACCAAAGCCAAACGGCGGGTATTAGAGAGCATAATCCAACGTCCAAATGGTCAAGTAGCCTCATCTGGCAGTCAGAAATCATTTACTAGCAGTGGGGCCTCTGCTAATCCTACGCCAACAGCTACTAGCAACCGTTTGAGTACAGAAGTTGTAGACCAACTCCGGCAATTATTGGCTGGTGGGTATAAAATTAGCATTGAACACGTAGATGAACGACGGTTCCGTACAGGTTCTTGGACTAGTACCGGTCAGATTCAAGCCTCCTCAGAAAGAGAAGCGATCGCAGCCGTAGAAGGACACCTTGGCGAATACCAAGGGGAATATGTGCGCCTAATTGGTATTGACCCCAAAGCCAAGCGTCGGGTATTAGAAACGATTATCCAACGTCCAAATGGTCAAGTAGCCTCCTCTGGCAGTCAGAAATCATTTACTAGCAGTGCGCCTTCTGCTACTGCAACAGCAACAGCAACACCTACCAGTACCCGCTTGAGTACTGAAGTTGTAGACCAACTCCGACAATTATTGGCTGGCGGCTCTAAAATTAGCCTTGAACACGTAGACCAACGGCGATTCCGTACTGGTTCCTGGACTAGTACCGGTCAGATTCAAGCCTCCTCAGAAAGAGAAGCGATCGCAGCCGTAGAAGGACACCTTGGCGAATACCAAGGGGAATATGTGCGCCTAATTGGTATTGACCCCAAAGCCAAGCGTCGGGTATTAGAAACGATTATCCAAAGACCATAGTAGGGAGTGGGGAGTAGGGAGTAGGGAATAGGGAATTTTAATATCCACCACTTACCACTCAGGACTTTCTATGTAGGGAGTAGGGAATTTTAATATCCATTATTCACCACTCCCCATTCCCCATTCCCCATTCCCCACTCCGGCTTCCGAGGTTAAAATTTCCATGTCTGTGCCGCTACTGCGCCTCAGCAATAACTTTGATTCTTACATTAGTGGTGAGGTGACTATTCATCCAAGCGCAGTACTTGCACCTGGGGTGATCCTCCAAGCGGCTGTAAACAGCAAGATCATCATTGGGCCAGGGGTCTGTATTGGGATGGGAGCAATTCTCCAAGTCCATGAAGGAACCCTAGAGGTAGAAGCAGGCGCAAACTTGGGAGCCGGTTTTTTGATGGTTGGCAAAGGCAAAATTGGAGCAAATGCTTGCATTGGTGCAGCGACAACAGTTTTTAACTGTTCAGTTGAACCTGGACAAGTAATTGCACCTGGTTCGATTTTAGGAGACACCAGTCGGCAAATTGCCCAAACAGCCCAAACAAAGGAACCAGAACCATCCACGAAGAACCCAGCTTCTACAAGTGCAGCACCGCAGAAGGAAGAGGAAAATGGCTCAGGGGGTGTTAAAGAAAAAGAAATTTCCTCAACTAAATTCTCAGCTTCGGCTTTTGTGGATTTCAAACAAAATAAGTCGATTTCTTATTTTAAATCTCCCGCCACTCCAGAAAGCCAGCCTCCTCCGGTAGAGGAACCCGCCAATGATGCTGACTCCACGTTGCAAGAAGCCGCCCAAGAGTCTACAGAACATGACTCAGACCCCACTCAGCTAACCACAGAATCCCCTAACGGTTTCGGGACTCAAATTTATGGGCAAGGGAGCATACACAGACTGTTGACTACATTGTTTCCCCATAGACAATCTTTGAGCGACCCAAACTCTGACGTTTAGTCTGAGTAAGTGTTAATTGTAAGTTGTCAGCTTTGTGATTATCTGGGAAAGTTCATAATGGAAACATCTAATCAACGGTCTATGAGTACCATGCATGGAGCGAGTAGTCAAGAAACCTTTCAGGACACTGCTTTGGGTTTAGTTTCTACCCGCAGCTTTCCAGCAATAGTTGGGACGGCGGATATGATGCTGAAATCAGCAGGAGTTCACCTAATTGGGTATGAAAAAACTGGTAGCGGGCATTGTACTGCGATCGTCCGGGGTGGAATTGCTGACGTGCGTCTTGCCGTAGAATCTGGTGTCCAAACGGCTGAACAGTTTGGTCAGTTGGTTTCTAGCTTGGTGATTCCCCGACCTTATCCCAACCTAGATATAGTACTTCCGATCACAACCCGTTTTACTAAATTGATGGAAGAGGGGAATTACAGCCGTCTGAGTAACCAAGCAATTGGTTTGGTAGAAACGCGAGGATTTCCAGCGATGGTAGGAGCATGTGATGCCATGCTCAAAGCTGCTGATGTTCATTTGGCAGCTTATGAAAAAATTGGTGCAGGATTGTGTACAGCCATTATTCGGGGTTCCGTAGCAAATGTAGCAGTAGCAGTGGAAGCAGGGATGTTTGAGGCAGAACGCATTGGGGAATTAAATGCAGTAATGGTAATTCCCCGACCGCTAGATGAAATGGAGCAAACCTTGCCATTAGCAAGCTGCTGGATAGAAGAACGCGAACCGTTAAACTTACCAGTGAATATTAAAGAACAAGTTGCCGAAATCGAGGTACTAAGATTACCAGATTTAACTAAGCTACCGACAAAAATTGCAGAAGAATTATGGAATGATGAATGATGATAGATGAATTTGGGAAAATCATCATTCATCGGGAAGTGGAAGGAATCTTACGCTTTTCTTGTTGTTCTGATAATAGCTTCTTGAATCCATAAATAAAATACCTTTATTTTAATAGAAGTAATAGAGTTTTATCTATAATATATAAAACTCATAACTTTCTATGAGCATTGCTATAGCATTTGCAAGTGTTTAGTAATCTAGTTTTATATCGATAAATAGCTATTTACAGGAGAACCACCTTTGAAGCAAGCGACGCTGCACCAGTTAAAGGTATTCGAGGCGGCGGCACGGCACAGTAGCTTTACTCGCGCTGCTGAGGAATTGTTTCTCACTCAACCTACCGTTTCGATGCAGATCAAGCAACTCACAAAATCTGTAGGTTTGCCATTATTTGAGCAAGTGGGGAAGCGGTTGTATCTCACCGAGGCAGGACGAGAATTATTTGCTACTTGTCGGCAGATTTTTGAAAATATAGCCCAGTATGAAATGAAGGTTGCAGATTTAAAAGGGCTAAAACAGGGGCAATTACGTCTGGCGGTGATTACAACAGCAAAATATTTTATCCCACGTTTGTTAGGGCCGTTTTGCCAACTTTATCCAGGGATTGACATCTCTCTGCAAGTAACAAATCACGAACAAATCTTGGAACGGATGAGTAATAATCTGGACGACTTATATATTATGAGCCAAGTTCCAGACAATATGGATGTGACTTGTGAACCATTTTTAGAAAATCCTTTGATAGTCTTTGCACCAGTTAATCATCCGTTATCCAAAGAAAAAAATATTCCGATCCAACGTCTGTCTAACGAACCTTTTATTATGCGAGAACCAGGTTCAGGAACTCGTCGCGCCGTCCAAAGTCTATTTGAAGAACAAGGGGTGATAGTAAAAGTCAAGCTAGAATTGGGAAGTAACGAAGCAATTAAACAAGCGATCGCAGGTGGTTTAGGAATTTCTGTTTTATCCCGTCATACCTTACTATTAGACGCCTCAGAGTTTAGCATTTTAGATGTACAACACTTTCCCATTCAGCGAGATTGGTACATGGTTTACCCATCTGGCAAGCAGCTATCTATCGTCGCTCGTGCCTATTATGAATATCTCCTGGCTGCGGCAAAGAATTTTGTAGAGCAAAACGCTGATACTACTTCTAGTAAGCTTGAACCAACTCACGGGTAATTCATAATTACGAATTACGAATTACGAATTACGAATTACCTAAAGGGGTTGACGGCTAGACCGGGAAGCATTGACAATTAACCAGCAGAAGCATTAAAAATGGGGGAAAACTGGCAGTGGTTAACCCGGAAATACCGTCTTGGCGCAAAACAGTACAAAGCGAGATTGTAGCTGTTACCGTGTATTCTGACAGAGCATTGGTTACACGGCGGGGTGTAGTTGATTTAACAGGAATTGAACAGGAACTAGTAATTACCCCAGTGCTTGATACTCTGGAAACTGAGTCTGTCAGAGTTAGTGGTACAGGTACGGTAGGGGTGCGTTTGATGGGAGTAAGTAGCGATCGCATCTACACCACTGAACCTGTAGCAGAACGAGTCGCACATTTGACAAGGCAAATTCAGCAACTAGAAGCAGAAAAACGCCACCTGCAAGCCCAAGTAGATGCTTTAGCATTACAGTCTAGTTTTATCGCCGGGTTGCGTGAAAAAACAGAGGAACCCTTTGCACAGAGTTTGTCTCGGAAAAATCTCAGCCTTAGCGAAACTTTAGATTTTTTGAACTTTCTCGGAAGCCAGTATAGTGAATATGCGATCGCATCTGGAGAGTGCAAAACCCAACAGCAGGAATTAGACAAACAACTGCAAGCACTCCGCACCTCATTGCAAAAAATTCAAACACCCCATCCCAAAGAGAGTTTTAGCTTAGTTGTAGGAGTTGAAGTTGCAGGTGAAGGCGAGTTTGAGCTAGAGCTTTCCTACCTAGTGAATCGTGCCAGTTGGACTCCGCTATATGACTTGCGCTTTAGCACCACCAGCGATATTGTACATCTGAGCTACCTTGCAGAAATCACTCAAAGCAGTGGCGAAGATTGGATTGGTGCAAATCTCACCCTTTCTACTGCTAAACCGGGATTAGGTACACTCCCACCCAAACTTGAACCCTGGTATATTGATGCCCCACGTCCACAACTGTTACGACAACGACGATTTGCTGCCCAGCCACCACTCCTGCCTACCATAGCAGCCCCTGCTGGTGAAGAAAATTGGCAAGAACAAGACGAAGTTACAGAGGATAGTCTGATTCCAGCAGAAACCGTTACAGCAGAAGTATCCAAAGAAGGGAGTGTAGTTACCTTTAAATTGAATGGTGGCGGTAATATTCCCAGTGATGGCGCACCTCATAAAACTACAATTTTCAATGATGATTATCCTTGTAGCTTCGATTATGTGGCAATGCCACGCTTAGTAAGTTTTGCTTATCTGCAAGCAAATGTAAAAAATAGTCCCAACGGTGCAACTTTGTTACCAGGCAAAGCGAATATTTTCCGCGACAATGTTTTTATTGGGACAACTCAGTTAGAAAATATTGCACCAGGGCAAGAGTTCAAACTGAACTTAGGGATTGATGAAGGTTTAAAAATTGAGCGCGATTTAGTTGAACGTCTGGTAGACAAAAGATTGATTAGCAACCAGCGTCGGATTACTTATAGTTATCGGTTGTTCATTACTAATTTATTAGAGAAAGAAGTAAATCTAAAACTAACTGAACAATTACCAGTTAGTCGCAACGAGCAAATTAAAGTGCGTCTGAGCCGCAGCAACCCGCAAATTCAACTTGGTGAAATGGGGATTTTAGAATGGCAGTTAACTCTTCCACCCCAGGAGCGACGAGAGATATATTACCAGTTTATTGTTGAGCATCCGCCTGAATTGATGGTTGTTGGGTTAGACATTTAGATTATAAATCAATAGGCTTGGGTTAAGGCTAAAACTTTTTGTCAAAGTTATTTTTTAACGAAACGCGTTCGCGCAGCGTCTCGTAAGAGTTGGACGCGTACTCTTACAGAGAAGCAAGCTACGCGCAGCGTCTCGAAGAGAAGGAAGAGAAAAAAGAGAAGGAAGAAATGCTTAACTGAACATGTATTGGATTTTGAGCCTAATATTGTACATTTTTCTGGTCGAGCATTTCACTTTTTAAGGTGGATCAAATTACTTATCCTGATTGATTTTCGCCCTCTTTGCAAAAAACTGGGACGCTCCCCAAAAATATTGGATACAATTTATCAAAAACCCTTTGTTACAAATTAATTATATTTTTGATAACAATTATGAGTTTTATATGAGGTTTTATATGAGGTTTTGAACTAACTTAAATCAAAAATAATGCCATAATAATTAGTAATACCTTAAACAAGCACCTATATTTTCATTACCTTGGTAGATTTCTTCTCCGGATTTCCTTATTTTCAATAATTTGGTTTTATGTTGCCTACTTACTTTTGCCTCTGTTGAGATAAGCGAACTTGACTGAGATATTGGGTATTCCTGTTCAGGATGTGCAGGTTTTAGCTTTTTCAAAACAGCAAATCACTACCCCACAACTTAAAACATTGATGACAAACTCGGATCAAAAGGAAACTATTGTTGAGTATATAGAGTATGCAGGTTTTGGGAGGCAGGGAATCGCCACTCTCAAACAGGGTTTCGAGGAACGCAATCTCACTATGAAAACAGATGTGGAACAACTAACTTTAGATTGGCAAAAGCGCTTGGCTGCGGAATGTCCAGATCAAAATGAAGCTGTTAGGCAAAGTATTATTCTCTGGCTGTTGGGATCTTACTTAAAACGGTTTGATCTGTTTAACCCCAAGGAACTCGATATCGCCAAGCAAGCGATGGAATATCGCTGGAGAATTTTACGTCAACGCTATTTGGGACTAGGGCGAGAACGTGCTTATCAGAACTTGATAACGCGATTGGGGAGTTTAGTAACATTACGGAATAAAATTCAGACTTGGGTTGCCCTCAGCCGCGATCGCCAGCGTAGTGTGATGGATGTATTGCAAGAAGTACTCCAAGAATTACTGCAAACTGATGCCTACATGCAACAGCAAATGGCTGATATTGCCAAATATACAACTGATAGACGATTGGGGGATGCTCTGCTATTTGCCAGTGTAGAAGAATATTGTCTGCGGCCAGTACGCAATCAACCCCTATTAGCTTATCGGTTTGTGAATTATTTGCGTCAGACTCAGCGCGGTGGCTTAACCCAAGTGCCAGTCCGTGACTTAATTAAATTGGTGTCAGAAGAAGTTCTCACAGACGACAGTGACAATCGAGTTAACTTAGTCGATAGTCAGGCGATCGCAGAATTTATTGAAGCACAACAGCTAGAAGAACAACTTGCCCTGCGTCAGTCAGTACAAAAAGAATTTGAAAATTATTTACAAGAAAATCTGGGAACAGACGCAGTAGAGTGGCTACGACTATATTTACAAGGTAAATCCCAGCAAAAGATCGCTCACAAATTAAATAAGGAGACTCAAGAAGTATACCGTCTGCGAGAAAAAATCAGTTACCACGCTGTGCGTGTTTTTGCACTCAAAGGTAAACCAGAGCTAGTAGACAATTGGCTCTCAATTTCTTTGCAAGAGCATAACTTGGGTTTAAGCCAAAACCAATGGCAGCAACTTGATGAAAAATTGACTCCTCTGGGGCAGCAGATTCTAGATTTGCGCAAAGCAGGTAACTCAATAGAAGCAATAGGCCAAGAGTTAAAACTCAAAACCCATCAAGTGTTAGGCGAATGGACAAAAATCTATCTTGTAGCCCAAGCTTTAAGAAGCCAGGAGTAAGCTGAACGCTTATTGATACTTTTTGTGACATTATTATATACAAAGTTTGAATATCTCCTTTAGCAACAAGCGATTACATCCCTTCACCAACAATAATCCGTCCTCACTGCTAGGCTAAACTTATAGCACTAAGACCACTTGCTGCCATGTCTGTCACCCCAAATTTAGCAAAGACAAAAGATGTTATATTTCCGCCAGGGGATTTATATAGTGACGAACCGCCTTTGGAAACTGACTTACATCGGCTACAAATGACACTGCTGATTCAGTGCTTAGAGTGGTTGTGGCGAAATCGTAATGACTTTTATGCATCGGGTAATCTCACCATTTACTATAGTCCACGCCAGCGCAAATCAGAAAACTTCCGAGGCCCAGATTTTTTTGTAGTACTAGGAACTGAACGCAAACCCCGTAAAAGCTGGGTTGTTTGGGAAGAAGATGGGAAATATCCAAATCTAATTATAGAAATTCTTTCAAATAGCACAGCCGATATTGACAAGGGCCTAAAAAAACAAATTTACCAAGATATCTTTCGCACACCAGATTACTTCTGGTTTGAGCCAGAAACCTTAGAATTTACAGGGTTCCATTTGCTTGATGGTGAATATCAACCCTTGGAACCCAATCCCCAAGGCTGGTTGTGGAGTCAACAGCTAGGTTTATATTTGGGGGTTTATCAAGAAAATTTACGTTTTTTCACTCCTGAAGCAGAACTGGTTCCAACACCGGAAGAAGTTGCACAACAGGCGAAGCAACGTAGCGATCGCTTGGCGGCAAAACTGCGAAAATTAAATATAGATCCAGATACTATTTAACCTTTGCGCTGTCTTGCTTGAGCCTGTTGGCGCGAATGCTATGGATCTTCAGGAAAAACCCATTTTGGTGGTTCCGTCATTTTTTTCCGCAGACGTTCTTGTGCCAACTCCAACATTTGGTCTAAGGGAGTCTCTTCAATAAATTTTGCAGCGGCGTCTCTAAACTCGATATTGGGGCATTTATCCCCTAAAACACACCCGTTAACACAGGCTACAGCGCAGTTAATTTTTTGCTCCACAGTAAATTCCTCTCCCTAAAAGTTATGAGCAGAGACGCGATTAATCGCGTCTGTACAGGAGTTATAATTTTCACTCCTAACTCTTTACTATCAGGCATTACCCTCCAGGTAAATTTTACCTTGCCAGTTGCCATCCCATTAGTCTAAATACTTACCATTTAGAAAGTTATCAATTATGAGTTATGATTTTGACTCCTAAGTACAGACGCGATTAATCGCGTCTCTCCTCACAATAACAAAGGCGCTCATGTCAGAAGTTTTTGCTACTACTGGAACTATCGCTGCGATCGCCACTGCTGTTGTCCCCCAACAGGGTAGTGTTGGGATTGTGCGGGTGTCCGGTTCCCAAGCAATGGCTCTAGCCCAAACTCTTTTTCACGCACCAGGGCGACAAGTTTGGGAAAGTCACCAGATTCTCTACGGTTACATTCGCCATCCCCAGACGCAACAACTGGTAGATGAAGCCCTGTTGCTGATTATGAAAGCACCCCGTTCTTACACGCGTGAAGATGTGGTGGAATTCCATTGCCACGGGGGAATTATGGCAGTGCAACAGGTATTACAACTGTGTTTGGAAAACGGTGCAAGACTAGCCCAACCTGGAGAATTTACTCTCCGCGCCTTTTTGAATGGACGATTGGATCTAACTCAAGCTGAAGGTATTGCTGATTTAGTAGGAGCGCGATCGCCTCAAGCTGCCCAAACTGCCTTAGCTGGTTTGCAGGGAAAATTAGCTCATCCGATCCGGCAGTTACGCGCTAACTGTTTGGATATTTTGGCAGAAATCGAAGCTCGAATCGATTTTGAGGAAGACCTGCCTCCGTTGGATGATAAAGTCATAATATCAGAAATCGAGAAAATTGCCGCAGAAATCAGTAGGTTATTGGCAACCAAAGACAAAGGTGAGTTGCTACGCACAGGTTTAAAAGTGGCAATTGTGGGGCGTCCGAATGTGGGTAAGTCGAGCTTATTGAACGCTTGGAGCCAGAGCGATCGCGCCATTGTGACTGACTTACCCGGTACAACCCGCGATGTTGTCGAATCGCAGTTAGTTGTCGGGGGAATTCCCGTACAAGTGCTAGATACTGCGGGGATTCGGGAAACAACAGACCAAGTGGAAAAAATTGGCGTAGAGCGATCGCGTCGTGCCGCCAACGCTGCTGATTTAGTCTTGCTTACCATCGACGCTTTAGCAGGTTGGACGGAAGGCGATCGAGAAATTTATGAACAAGTGCAACACCGTCCATTAATTCTAGTTATTAACAAAATTGATTTAGTAGAAGAAGGCGAAAGCAAAAATCTTCAATCAAAAATCCCAAATATAAAATCTAAAATTGTCACAGCAGCAGCCCAAAATCAAGGCATTGATGCTTTAGAAACAGCAATTTTAGAAATAGTTAAAACAGGAGAATTGCAAGCTGCTGATATGGATTTAGCCATTAACCAAAGGCAAGCAGCAGCCTTAACTCAAGCTAAAATTTCCTTGGAACAAGTACAAGCAACAATTGCCCAGCAACTACCTCTTGATTTCTGGACAATTGACTTACGTGGTGCAATCCAGGCACTAGGAGAAATTACTGGTGAAGAAGTTACAGAATCAGTTTTAGATAAGATTTTTAGCAAATTTTGTATTGGTAAATAAAAGATAGATTGCCAAAAGCGAAATACAACCCAACATTTATACTAAATATTTGTGAAGTTTTACTGTTATTTAACTGAACCTGCAATTGATAACTAAATGTACATCTCAATTCGCCAAGCAACCATACAAGATACGGTGATAGTCTCGGATGTGTTGTTAGAAGCAGCTTTGTGGCTCCAGGAGCGTGGTATGCCTCTGTGGCGTGATAGCGAGGTTTCGCCAGAAAGTATCTCGGAAGATGTTGCTAACGGCTTGTTTTTTATTGCTGAATGTGCAGGTGAACCAGCTGGTACAATCAAGTTTCAGCTTGAGGATTTACTTTTCTGGCCCGACATTTCTCAGGAGGAGTCAGCATTTCTACATCGTCTTGCTATTCGGCGACATTACTCTGGTGGTAAAGTCTCTTCAGCACTGCTTACTTGGGCAGTCAAGCATACACAAACACTTGGTAGACATTATTTACGTTTAGATTGTGATGCTTCGCGTCTGCGCTTAAGAGCGATATATGAAGGCTTTGGTTTCCGTCACCACAGCAACAGACAAGTTGGTGCTTATTTTGTCTCTCGCTACGAATATGAAATACCTCCACAATTGACCTAAATTGATATGTCTTTTATCGATGAAATTAATCCTGTGAATGTATTGATTGTGGGAGCCAGCCAAGGTATTGGTTTGGGTTTTGTAAAATTTCAACGCAAAGTACTTTGAATAAATTGGGTAGCCTACACTGTACCGTCAGGTCAGTGTAGGTAGTTAACATCATGTCAGGTTAACTAAAACAAGTCCAAATCTGTTACAGCACCAATACTGCTAGAAGATACCAATTTGGCATATTTCGCCAACACGCCTTTAGTGTAACGCAAAGCGGGGGGCTGCCAGTTGGCACGACGACGGGCCAATTCTTCTTCAGATATATTCAATTGCAATAAACGAGCAGGTGCATCAATAGTAATACTATCGCCTTCTTCTACAAGAGCGATCGCACCACCAACGGCTGCTTCTGGAGCAACATGACCAACCACCATGCCGTAAGTACCGCCAGAAAAGCGTCCGTCGGTAATTAATCCCACAGCATCACCCAAACCAGCACCGATAATTGCTGAGGTGGGAGCCAACATTTCTCGCATCCCAGGCCCACCCTTAGGCCCTTCATAGCGGATGACTAGAATATCACCAGCTTGAATCTTACCGGCCAAAATTGCATCTAAAGAGGCTTCTTCCGATTCAAACACCCGTGCGGGGCCGGTAATTACTGGTTTTTTAACACCAGTAATTTTAGCTACAGCCCCTTCCGTTGCCAAATTACCTCTGAGGATGGCTAAGTGTCCTTGAGGATACATCGGGTTATTCCAAGTCCGAATCACATCTTGATTGGCAGATGGTTCTTCTGGTATATCTGCCAATATCTCTGCAATCGTTTGACCGCTGATGGTGAGGCTATCACCGTGTAATAAATCATGCACAAGTAGCATCTTCATGACTTGGGGAATGCCACCAGCTTTGTGCAAATCTGTAGCTACATATTTACCGCTTGGTTTTAAATCACACAAAACGGGAACACGGGCGCGGATAGTTTCAAAGTCATCCAGCGTTAACTCTACATTAGCAGCGCGGGCGATCGCTAAAAAATGCAATACTGCATTGGTCGAACCACCCACCGCCATAATCACAGAGATAGCATTCTCTATAGATTTGCGGGTGATAATTTGCCGGGGCAAGATTTGTTTGCGAATGGCTTCGACTAACGCAAATGCCGATTTTTCCGTACTGTCGGCTTTTTCGGCATCTTCGGCTGCCATTGTCGAAGAATAGGGCAAACTCATTCCCAGGGCTTCAAATGCTGAAGACATGGTGTTAGCCGTGAACATTCCCCCACAGGAACCAGCGCCAGGACAAGCGCGACTTTCGACTTCTAATAATTCCTTGTCGTCAATTTTTCCAGCACTGTATTGACCAACGGCTTCAAAAGAACTGACAACAGTTAAATCGCGTCCGTTGTAGTGACCGGGTTTAATTGTGCCGCCGTAAACAAAGATAGCAGGGATATTCATCCGTGCGATCGCCAGCATTGCCCCTGGCATATTTTTATCACAACCACCAATCGCTAGCACACCATCCATACTTTGTCCAGTACAGGCGGTTTCAATGGAATCGGCAATGACTTCCCGCGACACTAGGGAATATTTCATCCCTTCAGTTCCCATCGAAATCCCATCGCTAATTGTAATCGTGCCAAACACTTGCGGCATCGCCCCGGCGGATTTAATCCCAGCCTCTGCTATGAGCGCCAGTTGATTTATCCCCATATTACAGGGAGTGATCGTACTGTAGCCATTGGCAATGCCCACAATAGCTTTATTGAAATCTTCATCTTTAAAACCAACTGCCCGCAGCATAGCTCGATTAGGCGATCGCTGCACCCCTTGCGTTACAATTTGGCTTCTTAAATTCTCTGACATAGTTACATCATCCTCTGACTTGCATGTATAAGTATGATAGGTAGCAATTTTTGACATGTCCAATATATATTTATGAATATTTGAGACTTATAAAATATCAAAACTATGGAACTGCGACACCTGCGCTACTTCATTGCTGTAGCTGAGGAACTACACTTTAGTAAAGCCGCAGAGCGACTTCACATCGCTCAACCGCCCTAAGAGGCAGTTTTATTTGATTCGTGAAAAATATAAAATTTGAAAACGAACCGCAAAGTATTGGCTTTGGGCGCAAAGGGAACAAAGAAGAAAGAGATATATAATAATACCATCCTTGACAGTTTAAAGCCGAGTGCATTTTGTCACAGTTGGCGCATGTTTGGCTTTGCACCTGAATTCTTCAACATTAGACTTTTTGCGTAAATAAAAAATCACACCCCATTTCTAAGAGGATGTTTGAAAAGTCCTCTTGTCGGTATCAAAAGTTTTAGATCCCTCTAAATCTCCCTTAAAAACTGGAGTTTAGACTAAAAGCGATATGAGAGAACGCAAATCAAATGGAATTAGAGATTAAAAATATTATCTTGTCAGCCTCAAAGCATCCGCGACCTTTAACAATTCTGTAGTATATCTGCTCC
>NZ_JAIVFS010000038.1:0-15545 GCF_020829645.1 Nostoc mirabile CHAB5784
CGGCTACCTAGAACATCGAAGCAAAACACCAATTGGTATCCAGGTACTGTGGCGAGGTTGGTTAAAATTACACGACCTCTGTGAAGGTTGGCAGCTTGCAAAACAGACTTAACGGGAAAAGTCAGATGCAGAATTTGCTCAAATCGTGGAAAATTGGGACGCTTGGTTAAATTGGTTTACTTTAACTTAATTGATAATTCAAAGTTAGGATAGTGGTAGCACTTTAGTCTTTATATTCAAAGGTAGTAATTATGCAGCAAATTACTCTAGCTGAAGCATCTCAACACTTACCTGACTTAATTGAAGCAGCACTCAGTGGTGAGGAAATTATTATCATCAAAGATAATCAACCTGTTGTGAAGTTAACTCCTGTGTCGCCAGTTAAACGCCGCCGTCAACCTGGAAGTGCAAAGGGTTTAATTACAATATCTGATGACTTTGATGAACCACTGGAAGATTTTAAGGAATATATGGAATGATATTACTGTTGGATACACATACTTTTATTTGGTATGTGACTGACAATTCAAGACTTAGTAATCAAGTACTAGAGTTCATCAATGATGAGAATAATGAAATTTTACTAAGTATAGCTAGTTTATGGGAAATAGCTATTAAGCAGAATTTAGGAAAGCTTAATTTAAATCAGCCATTTGAGATATTTATCACACAGCAACTCAATCTGAACGATTTTAGTTTACTCGATATCAAAATTAGCCACGTTACTGTTGTTGCTACACTATCTTTACATCATCGTGATCCATTTGACCGAATTTTAATTGCACAAGCACTCCTAGAAAATATACCTATACTGAGTGCTGATAAAATTTTTGATGCATATCCAATAAGACGTGTATGGTAGCGTTACTTTTCTACCAAAAGATAAATAAACAGTCATCACCAAAAAAACTTAACATTACTTTAAGCAGTGCTAGGCAAAAATAATTTTATGGGTTACTACATCGCTCCTCGCTTTCTAGACAAACTGGCTGTCCACATCACTAAAAACTTCTTGAAACTTCCTGGCGTGCGAGTCCCGGTGATTTTAGGTATTCACGGACGCAAAGGAGAAGGCAAAACATTTCAATGTCAATTAGTCTTCGAGAAAATGGGTATCGAGGTGACTAACATATCTGGCGGCGAATTGGAAAGTCCAGATGCAGGAGATCCGGCGCGGTTAATTCGGCTACGCTATCGGGAAACAGCAGAACTCATCAAGGTACGCGGCAAAATGTGTGTACTGATGATTAACGATTTAGATGCGGGTGCTGGACGCTTTGATGAAGGCACTCAATATACTGTAAATACGCAGTTGGTAAATGCCACACTGATGAATATTGCTGATAATCCCACAGATGTGCAGTTGCCTGGAAGCTATGATTCCACGCCTTTACATCGTGTGCCGATTATTGTCACAGGTAATGATTTTTCCACCCTCTATGCACCGTTAATTCGGGATGGACGGATGGAGAAATTTTACTGGGAACCAAATCGAGACGACAAGGTGGGAATTGTCAAGGGGATTTTTGAAGCGGATGGACTTTCGCAGAAGGAAGTTGAACAGCTAGTTGATACTTTTGTCAATCAGTCCATTGACTTTTTTAGCGCTTTGCGATCGCGCATTTATGATGAACAAATCCGCAACTACATCCATCAAGTAGGTTTTGAGCAGGTATCCTTGAATGTGGTTAACAGCGTTGAAGGGCCACCAGAATTTAAAAAGCCAGATTTCAGGCTGTCTCACTTAATCGAGTCTGGTAACTTCCTCGTTGGTGAACAAAAACGGGTGGAAAATTCCCACTTAGTTGATGATTACAATCGACTCAATCGAGGTAGAAATTCTCAATCTGCACAATCTCCTGCTGTAACACCAATTAATCAGCCCTCAAGCAATGGTGCAACTCAAGAAGCAAAAACTAATGGATTCCAAAAACAGGAAGCATCGAGTCCACATTTGACCCTAGATACACAAGCTCAAATTAGGCAATTATTATCTCAGGGTTACAAAATTAGCATTGAACACGTAGATGAGCGCCGCTTCCGCACAGGTGCTTGGCAAACTTGTGTTCATAGCCACATCGATGCAGAGTCTGATGCAATCTCAAATTTGGAATCAACTCTAACAGAATATAGCGGTGAGTACGTGCGCTTGGTAGGTATTGATCCAAACGCCAAGCGCCGGGTGGTGGAGACGATTATTCAGCGTCCGAATGGGAAAAATTAGTCATTGGTCATTAGTCATTAGTCATTGGTCATTGGCAAAAGAAAGTGGGCGGTTTCAATCCGGTGAGGTACGGGTATGCAAATAGACCTAACCCTCTAGCCCCCTTCCCGAAGCGGGAAGGGGGAAAAATTCAAAGCCTCTCTCCTTTTAGGAGAGAGGAATGGAAGTGATGTCAAAATTGTACTTCACTGGGTCGAGAACCCTTATAATTCAAACCATGTTCTCTGACGGGGTAGGTTCTCTTGGACTAATGACTCTCGCGTTGCGGTTTGATAGCTGAATCATTACTGTTTAAGGGACTTCCAAATAAAAAAATATCCCAAAACTGACGCAAAAATCTTCTCTATTTCTCCCCTCTCTGTGTTCTCTGCGTCTGGAGTGGTTCGTTCATTTGGATAATTTATTTCTTGGAAGTCCCTAACTACAGGTAGGAGCTGAAGCAGAGTTCACCTTTGTTAAATCGCCAGTAAATACGGCTGTGTATTGATAAGGTGATGAACCAGTGCAAGTCATGGAATTTGTATTAGTGCGACGGGGAGTCCACCATGACTTTGCCTGCACAGTCAAATTTGTACCATTCCATGATAGATTTTGGACAACTAAAGAGTTAGTTTGTCCATTATCCGCCTTTTTGGCAGTTAAAAATGTGGCATAGTCAACCTGGCCATTGGCTGGATTAATCCGGGCTATAACTGCGACTTTTGGCCCGCCTCCGCTACCATAGCTAGACAACCAACGCCCAGTTGCAAAGCGGCGAAAATCATTACCAGTCTGACTACCAGTGGAGGAGTAAACGCCATATAAAACATTGCCTCCATCCCAATATAATCCGTAACCTGTACCGTCGTCATTCGTTGTTTCGTAATCAGTTCTACACCATGATTTGATACCACTATTGAAACGGATTGTCACAGGGTTTTTGTTATTAGATGAGACTTGCTGATAACCAATGTAAATGGCTGTACTTCCATAAACTACTCTGGGGCCATTTTTAGCTTTGATAGTCGCTTCACTGTCATTGCAACTGAATGTTACACCATTACCGATAGATGAATTTACCGTCTGGGCAAAAGCTGGAGGAGCTTTTTGTGTGATTACTAAATCAGCTACTAATACTACAGATAAAGAGAAAGCTGTCAAAAACTTCTGCAATTTGTGAGAATAAATCATGGTAAAAATCTGCCGAGAAATTTTCAGGAAAAACACCGTATTACTATAAAGTCTAATTAGAAATTAGACAATAAAAATTGCTGAAAATCGCAGATTGCAACATTTTCAACATCACCAAAGATGAGGTTATACTACAAAATGCATAAGATAATATACATGGTATTGCATGATATTAACTGTATACAAATCTTGCTTATTAAAGAGCATCAGCGAATAGAATAAATTGCGTAGGCAAAGCCCACCAAAGGTATCGCAGTAGTCAACAACAAATACTTTTAATGAACAAATAGCGTTTGCTCATTCTCCATGTCCCTTGCTAAAAGCTTACTTCGCCTCTGCTTTCTGCCTTGCGCCGTGGTGTTTTAGGCGGTTTTAGCATTCTCATCTGATACTTTTCTTGCACCAGCTTTCAGGCGGCTTAACCTGCTTTTGCGGACACGTTCGCTATCACGAATACCACCCGCCATCTCATATTCGCTGCTGTTTTTGCCATACTTAAAGGCAACGCCCCTCACCATCTTATCTGTAAGATTGCTCAAGGTTTTTTCCATCTCATCAATTTTAGTTTTGGAAGAGTCAATCATAGCTAGAGCGATGTTATAAGCATCAAGCATAGTGCGTAACTGCTCAATTGATTTAGTCAGATTTTGCAAATCGCAATTATCGCCAAAATCCATGTTTGAATCTATTGCTTTCAGTCCAGTGGATCTCAATTCAGCTTTTTCTAGAATACGGGATGTACGTTTTGGACGGGACATAGATATATTCGTTAGAGAGGGTTCTAGAGCTAGTTTGACTTAGTAAAGCTGTTTTCTGGTTCAGTAAAATTCGTGAATAATTTTATTTTTTAGAAAACTAATACTTAAATATAAGTAATTTCTCTTAATTACGATATCGCACCTGGTTTTTTGGACGATTGCTTTAACGTTAGTGATGAATATCGTGATGTTGACGATGAATATCACGATGTTGACGATGAATATCGTGATGTTGACGATGAATATCACGATATTGATAATGAATATCACGATGTTGATGATGAATATCGTGATGTTGATGATGAATATTGTGATGTTGATGATGAATATCGTGATGTTGATGATGAATATCGTGATGTTGATGATGAATGTTGCGATATTCATCATCATGGCTTCTGATGGAAGTGCATAGACGCATAGTGGCTTGTCATCAGCAGCCCATGTGCGAGGGAGGCGCACTTTCAGGATGGAAAAAACTAAAGTTAAGGGATTTCCAAGAAAGAAATTATCTAAATAAACTAACCACAGAGGCGCACGCAGGTATTTAATTCGTTAAGCTGGGATTGAAAATGTACACTAAAATCTATACTGTTATTTTTGCTATAATTACTCAAAACCATACTTCTTAATTACATAGAGAGTAACGTAAGCGTAAAAAGAACAAGTACCACTTGTAGTTTGGATGTTGAAAATATGTGCCTATTTGTTAAACCCTAGTCAGTGTATAATGAAATCTCAAAAATACGAACAAACCCGTTCATGTGCAAAATGCGGCAATGAAGAAACGCGATTTCTTGATGAACTAACCGCAGCATTTGAAGAGACACGCGCATGATCTGAATCTTGTTGCAAATGCGGCTCCACAGATTTTAGTAGAGGAGGTAACATCCTTCCCCCACTATGTCGCCAACAATTAGAAACTTGGGCTATTAACGACGAGCTTCATTTCTCACAACAAGACGAAGATTTGATGCTTGCTAGTCCAAGTAATTTAGAATTACTGCTAGAATTTCTAGATTCTCCTAACACCCATATCTGGCAAAGAAGAACTTTAGTCTCCACGCTCTACGTACTTTGGTTCGATGCTAATCACCCACCGGACGAAAGCTTTCAAAGCAATGCCGAATTTGCCAAAAAAGTTGCTCTTGAAATTAATAAACGCACCTCACTGTTGATTGAATTGGGGGCCTCCAAATCCGAAGAATTCGGCGAACCGCTTTGGTATTTAAGCAACTATCTTAAAAGAGAATTTGAAAAACACAAACCCCTTCCACACATAATCGTCGACGGGAGGCTTGATCACATCGAATAAAAGTAATTGAAGAAGGCAGAAGGCAGAGAGCAGAGGGCAGATGGCGCAGCCGATAGCTACTTTCAACAAATCACTACTGCCAAAGATGGTACAGGGTATTACTGTAAATCTGATGATGTTGTTTCTTTTTATTCCCCAAGAAAATATGAGATTCTTAGGGTTGAATCAGGTGGAGACATAGCAATCGTCCGAGTTCGGCTTGAATCAAGTAACGCAGGTGGAGAACCTATTATCAATAATTGGTCTTTTTACATGAAAAAACAGAAAGCTGTTTTTGCTCCACTCCTCAAAGAAGTTGGCGAATACAATTATTGTATTCGGACAGCGAGTGATATTTGATAAGTTATTGACTCGTTCATTGAGGATACTTCAATTCAGCAACGCCCCTTAATTGTTTAGATTTTTGCAGCAAATAAATGCTGCTTCACCACGTCTAAGCGTGAACAATTCCAATAATCGATATGGGAGACAATCAAACCATCAGAGTTAAGACCTAATTCACTCCAACCAGGAATAGAGATTCGTGGCTTCCAGGGGAGAGGAGTATTCCAACTGAGTGTCCACTCAGTTTTTATTGTGTCTCCTAAACGTTGAATGTTATGTAAGTCCATTTTGGGATCTAAAAACACAGTCTCGATGAAATTAATCATCTGTTTGTAACGTTTAACGCCACGAAATTTATTTAGTGGATCTTGAAAATAAACCTCTGGAGCGTAAATGCTGTAAGTTTGATTTACTGGGAATCTTTGATAGTCTTCTTTGAGGATTTCAATGATATCCATGATAAATAGATATATGTGTGAATTACTTTAATATGTAAACGGGGCGCGGATAAAAATCCATATTAAAAATTAAAATTAACCCTCATTCCATAAACGTTCTAACTGACGCCGCCAAGCAGCTAGAACTTCTTCTCGCGCCTCTGAGCTTTGATCTATTTCACCCATCACTCCTTCTGCGTAAAAGCGTTCCAAGCTTTGCATAGTAGCTTGTAGAGATTGCCCTTGCTGTTTTGCTGCCTGAATAATTTGCCGGATACGGCTTTCAATTAGTCGATTAAAGACATTATCTAATCTAGCCTCATGGAGAGATACAAGTCGGTTGATTGCATTGGACAAATCTGCACCCACTAAAGTGCTACTGTTATGTTGAAATACTCCCCAAATCACCCCTTCATACAAAGCGTAACGTACTTCTTGAGTGTCATCAAAGTTGGCTTCTAGGAACTGTCCTAAAAATGGTTGGGCTTCTTGGATAGGGACAATAGGTAGTAAAACTCGCAACCAAGTATTATCTTCGGAAAGCAGCACCAACAGCCGAAAAGCAGAAGTGTCTACTTGCCACGATCCAGGAGCGATGGCACCAACAGCCGATGTACCAAATAATTCTGTTAATGTACCCGCAATTTCTTCAGGTGTCATAAGCTTTTTTTGAGATATAGCCTCTAGATTAGCGCAGAGGTGCATCAGCTTATTCACTAAAACCCTGTGCTACTTGCTTGCTGGCCAATTTTCAGTCTGAAGACGTAGTGGGGGCGTACACTTAGCTGTGCGCCCCCACAAATGAATGTATTCCACTGACTTAAATAATTCGTAATTCGTAATTCGTAATTCGTAATTCGTAATTCGTAATTCGTAATTCGTAATTCGTAATTCGTAATGGGCAACTCTTAGAGACGCTAAACGCGAACGCCCCGCAACGCTTTCGTAAATTTTGTTTTGTAATGGGGATTTAACCCCAACACAAAACTTGCGTGATTTTTGAACCGGGGGACTTAAACCCACGGAACTAGTTGAAATATTTTATTTAGATTATCGAATTGCTCAAAAACACAATGCCGATCGCACAGAAAGCGAAGCCAGCAATGCTAATTTTCCAGGGTAAAATTCGGTCTATTTCTCCCATACCCATCGCACTACCAATTTCTCTGGCACTCATGGCAACCGCAAACAGAGTTAAGGTCATGCCTAGTATATAGGCAATTAATGGCATCATTCCTGCCCCAATAATAGATTCAGCATCAGCGTAACCCTGAAATAAACCAGCACTAACGCCCACCAGAGCAAGTACTATAAAGTTTGGTTGATTTGGCATCATCAGCATAGTACTAAAAACGATGGTAGAAATGGCGATGGCTGCGCCAACGCTTTCAGCGAACGCTATTTCTATGCCTGGTAAATTTAGCTGGAATAAATTAATTACAATCCCCAATATTGCTGCTAAGACAAAACATCCAGCGATCGCAGCACCACGAACAAACACAGATGAGAGTAAGCCAATAGCAACAATGCCAACTAAACAATCTAAGCCAATTACTGGATCTGCCAATCCCCAGAGAAAGCCTTCCCAGCAGTTAGAGATGGTATGACGATCTGGTGTTCCACTCAATGAACTCAGTAAGCTAATTAAAATTAAAACTGCGATCGCCCCAATATGGCGATGCATTAACCTCAAGGTGTAAAATTCCCCCCAAGCATGGGATTGTGATAATTTAGTTTTGAACATTGCCATCTGCCAAATTAGTTTTTTCGGTAATTTATACTACCCACATACCCAAAAAAACTAACGTAAGTCTATTTTGTAATTCGTAATTCGTAATTCGTAATTCGTAATTAAGTTTTGCATTAGCGAGTCCGGGAGCGTCTGGGGATTTTAACCCCACCGCAAAACTTGTCGCGATTTAGAAGCGAGGGACTTAGACCCCTCAAAAATGTTAATAACAAAGGACAAATAACAATTGGACTTTGGACAAATGACAATTAGACATCAAAATGATATGATACAGCCCCTTCTTCGTTCACCTTAAAGTTTGCATTGAAGTCTTTAGCTTTTTCATCTAAATATTGCCTAGCATGGGCTGCGGGTAATTGTGACTGCATGGCAAAGCCTAATACAGTTATGCGCCCATGATTTTCTTGTAGCATTTTATAAAAAATCGATTGCAGGCGATCGCTAACTTGTTGATTAAGGGCTTTTTTCTCCTGTCGGCTTTGACGGTATAATCCCAATGCTAACCATGTGCCCAGTGTTAGGGTCGGAATACCAAAAATTAGACGTTCTACCGTAGTATCATCAATTACAGGGGTATTTGTTGGTAAGAATTCAATCGAGCCATCCCAAGCTAAGGGTAGCGTGATTGATTTTTCCATAGTCGTTTTATTAAATACCTCTGCTACTGATAGAGTTACAAACATGAATCCCATTGTCAGTAGCCAAGCTGCGGCCAATTTTTCAGCAGTTTTCATAGTTCCACTTCAGATTTACACTTTGCTAGCGATTTTAACCTTACTTTCGCAAAGCTTCCAATATATCAATTTACTCCTGAGATAGGTTTGTCAGCGTTTCTTCCATCTTCTTCAGTGCTTTTCGATACTATCTAGGCGCTTACGGTTCTCCCACTGTTTATTTGTCACGGAGGAAAGCGATCATATTAAATAATTCGTAATTCGTAATTCGTAATGACGCTCGCGGACTCGCTAACGCTGCGCTAACGTAAATTTTGTTTTGTAATGGGGATTTAACCCCAACACAAAACAAAATTTTTATTGAACCGGGGGACTTAAACCCACGGACAGGAGTTAAATGTCAAAAATATAGTATAAATTTTGCCTGTATTATTTAAATATGGCTGTGCGATCGCTATGATACAATACGCTTGGGTTAAGCATTTTTTCTGTTCTCTCTGCTTCCTCTGCGCCTCTGCGGTTCGTTAAAAATTTGACTTTGATAAAGAGTTTTAGCCTTAACCCAAGCGTATTGCGCTATGATAATTGTTCATGCTCCAAATCAGAGCGATCGCTGTACTAGAATACTTACCAACGTTAAACCTTGAGATTTTCAAATCGCAGCAAAGGTATAATATTGATCTTGCTGCGATTTTAACTTTACTTACGTGTAGCTTCAAGTAGGCGGGAAAAATAGAAACGAGTCTTCGTCATTGCTTTTCGTTGCAATGAAAAGCCATTACTTTCCAAGATTTTCACCACATCAGCCTCACGATGCAAATATGCACGAGTCGCTTTACTCGGCCCGGGAAAGAAACTGCCAATTTTCTTGAGTATACTTAGGGCGCAAGTCTTCGGCGCAAAACTGAGAATTATCCGCGACTGTGCCAAAGAACAGAGGTGAGAAATCATTTTATCCGCTTTTTCTTGGGGGTAGTGGATGAGAACATCTAAGCAAATAACGGTATCGTAACTACCACTCAACGATTCCAAATCCTGCACGGAAAAAGTGGGATTTTCATCATTTCCCAAGGTTTGCTTGGCTCTATCCTTGCCTTCTTCCACCATTTTCTCAGAAATATCGGTGGCATAGACTTTCGCACCATCTACCGCCAGAGGAATGCTGAGACTACCGACACCACATCCAGCATCGCAGATTGATAGCTCTGGTAAATTGTTATCAGCCTTCAGCCAGCCGAGAACTGTATCCACGGTTTGCTGGTGTCCATTGCGGATGTCTAGTTGAACTTTGTTGACTTCGCCATCGCCATAGATTCGCTTCCAACGGTCAAAACCTGTGGAATTGAAATACTCGCGAACAATCGTTTTATCGTCGGCTGCGTTCATAAACTTTGATTTTTAGGGGTTCCCAATGCTTAAAATTATCATTGATAGGAACCCATAATAACGGTCTTCCAGATTTTTATAGATATGGCGCACAGAAGTAAGTTAGTACATCTTTGCACCTCTAATCATTCAAACGATAAGCGGTATGAGCCATTTTCTACTATTTATTCATCCATTATTTTCATTACTATAAATTCCATTCTTATTTCAACCTATAGATGTAGATAGTCCCTTCTTAAGGTACTATCGTAATTGCGATAGCTTCGCTCGCCGTAGGCATCGCAACATTTATGCTGTTAAAGATTTAATTGTTTGTAACCAATAAGACTGAAGCAAGCAAGAATTTTAAGTAAAATTTCTTATGCAAATTGGAAATTTCCTATTTAGGTTTAATTATTAAACATGGCACTGAACTCGCTAACAGACAGTCCTATTGTTGCATTTACAATTCTCCTAACAGTAATCTTTACTGTACCTCCTATATTTGAGCGACTACGGCTACCTGGATTAGTGGGATTGTTGGTTGCAGGTATATTACTAGGGCAAAATGGACTAAAGTTGTTAAACCCTGAGTCTGAAACTATCAATCTGCTCTCGGAGATCGGCAAACTTTATTTGATGTTTGTCGCAGGTTTAGAAATTGACTTAGAGCAGTTTCGTAAAACTAGAAATCGCTCAATCGGGTTTGGCACTTTAACATTTTTAGTTCCAATGATTGCTGGCATTGCTACAGGACGTTTATTCAATTTTGGTTGGAATGCCTCCTTTTTAATTGGTTCTTTACTGGCTTCTCATACCCTCTTGGCATATCCAATTGTGAGTCGTTTGGGAGTGGTAACGAATGAAGCTGTAACTGTCACCATTGGTGCGACAATTTTTACTGACACAGGTGCTTTGCTAGTATTAGCGATTTGTGTTGGAATTCACGGAGGAGAATTCTCCGCCATGAGTTTAGCGATTTTATTAGGTGGATTAGCAATTTACACTGCTGTTGTCCTGTTTGGCTTTGACTGGGCAGGAAAAGAGTTTTTTCGCCGCTCTGGGGATGAACAAAGTAACCAGTTTTTGTTTATATTACTAGCATTATTTTTGGCATCTGTCGGAGCGCAGGTAATTGGAGTTGAAAAAATTGTTGGTGCGTTTTTAGCAGGTTTAGCTGTCAACGACGTTCTGGGACGTAGCCCAGTCAAAGAAAAAATCGAGTTTATTGGTAGTGTTTTATTTATCCCTTGTTTCTTTGTAGACATGGGATTATTAATTAATATTCCTGCATTTATCAAAACCCTCAGTTCAGTTTGGCTGACTGTGGTAATTGTAGTGGCTTTGATTGGCAGCAAATTTATAGCGGCATTGTTAGCTAAATTATTGTATCGCTATAACACGGCGGAATTGCTAACCATGTGGTCATTGTCACTACCACAGGTAGCAGCCACACTAGCAGCAACCTTGGTTGCTTATCAAACGGTAAATCCTGCTGGTGAGCGCTTAATCAGTGAAGCTGTCTTAAACAGTGTGATTGTCCTCATGCTGGTAACTGCTATTTTGGGCCCTATAATAACAGCACGATTTGCTCCTTCACTACAGCTTTCTCAGTCAGATTTTGCAACAGATAGTTTGACAACTTGGTGGCAAGGTGATGAAGATCAGCAAGTAGAGAAAAACCAAGATCAATTTACTGTAATAGTGCCAATATACAACCCCCAAACCCAGCGCTATTTAATAGAAATGGCAGCGCTGCTAGCTAGTCATGAATCTGGAAGGATTGTGCCATTAGCTATTACTAAAGCACATATCCAGATGGATGATCCGCAATTAGTAACAGCACTCGAGCAAAGCCGGGAAAGATTGAATTTAGCTAAAGAAATCAGTCAAGAATTTGAGGTAGAAGTATCACCAGCAATTCGGATTGATGATGATGCAGCTTTGGGGATTAGCCGCACCAGTCGAGAACAAAATGCTAGTTTAGTAGTGATGGGTTGGTCGCGGACAACAGGTTTGCGTGCCCGTTTATTTGGTAATGTAATTGATAGCGTTTTCTGGTCTTCTCACTGTCCAGTAGCAGTAACACGCCTCTTAAGTAGTCCTAAGACAATTCAAAGAATTCTTGTACCAGTTGGAGACTTAACGCGCCAAACTATCGGTGCTTTAAGATTCGCCCAGATTTTGGCTGATGTTAATCAGGCAGAAGTAGTGTTGTTACACGTATCCGATCGCAAAACACCGCCGACTCGAGTAGAAAACTTTGTATCTCAATTGTCTGATATTACCTCTAAAGGCCAATTACAGGTGAATACGAATATCCAAACAATCAAGGGTGATGATATTGCTAAAACCATAATTCGGGAATCTCAGGCATTTGATTTAGCGGTGTTACGTTCCGTTCGTTATCGCACAGCCGGTGGATTAGCCGTCAGCGAAGTGACAACGCAGTTACTTCGAGAATTGAAGTGTTCAATTGTGTTGTTGGGAGAGCCTCATTCGTGATATGCAACACTCATTTAATTAATCCTTCTGCACGAAGTCTTTTTGCTAATGGAGATTCTCCTGTTTCTAAACGTAATCTTTCCGCATACTCAAAACGTTGCTGCATATCAGCATCAATTTGTTCTTTATGTTCCCAATAATAAGCTAAAGCCGAATAAATCTGGCTCATGCTCAAATGTGGATATTGAAAATGTAATTCTTCTGGACTCCAACCATAAGCATGAATGGAAGTAATTAATTCTACAACTTTCATCGATGTTCCTTTAATGAAAGGAACATTGCCTTCATCGACTAAAATATGTTTATATTCAGTAGTTGTTGTTCGAGTCATAATTGTTGTTTATTTATCCAAGTTCTCCCCAACTATTTTTTGAATTTACTATCAATACGGTTCGGATAAGATCCCCCCGCCTGTGGCGACCCCCTTAAAAAGGGGGTAAAAGAGGAAATTAGCCCCCCTTTTTAAGGGGGGTTGGGGGGATCTTCGCAGGGTAAACAAGCTAACCGAACCGTATTGAATCTACTATCATTCAACAAATTTATAATTTAAGTAAGAATTCTTTATAGGTAATAATTTCAGTAGTTTCAAATTTTGTAATCTCTAATAAATCTTGATCGCCTGTAAGTAAAAAATTAGCATTGCTATCTTTTGCTAGTGCTAAAAGATAATTATCTTTTGCATCCCGACAAAGATAAACTTCGGACATTATATTTATAAATAAACTAATAGTTCGCAAAATTTGAATTAATTCATTGACTTTGTTAGGCGGAAAATATTTTTGTAACTTAGGACGTTGAGTAACCAAGATAATTTCTTCTAATATCTCTTCAGAAACTACCACTTGAATTGTTTCTTCAAGTAAAAGGTTTTGTAGTTGTTTTAATTCCTTACCAATCAGAAAGCTAATCCAAAGATTAGTATCAATGATTATCTTGATTGTTTTGTTTTCTGGCATAAATTTGAGAACGGACTAATTCTACTTCCTCTGTAATTTCCTCTAAAGATAATTCATCAGTTTTAAATATTTCTAGTAATTGCGTTAACTTTTTATTCAAGGTTTCTTTTTCTAGCTCTTTGCTAAGTAACAACTTTTCTGAATCAGAAAGTTGTTTAACAAGGGTAAGAATTTGCTCAAATGTCAATGGGAGTTGATAGGTATTTTGTAACATAGTTTCAAATATTATTCTCTCTTAAATTTATGTTCATCACTATTCTTACACCTTATTTTAACGCCGAAACCAACTGCGTACCCAACGCCACAACCGACGCAACCACACCCAAAACCCACGACGAGAGACTACAGGCGTTTTTGGTTGAGAAAGACGCTCAATTGCATTGTTGCAAAGTTGCACGTTATCATCAAGTCCCATCGCCTGAAATAGTTCACGGGCATTGCGATAAGCACCCAGCGCGTCTGATTCTCGATTGACGTTTTCTAATGACAGACCTAAATTAAACCATGCGATCGCTTCAGAATTGCGATCGCTGTTGGGTCAGGTGATGAGTGTATCATTAGATGGGAATCGACAAGAGCGATCGCGTGGTTTTATAAATATTTTTTTAATTCTTTCAATTCCTTGCCAATCAAAAAGCTAATCCAAAGATTAGTATCAATTATTATCTTGATACCTGTGCCATTTCTGCAAAATCCATTGCTTGTTTGTGTAAGTTTTGAATCTCGTTCATTATGAACATTAAACAAAAATTTTCATTCTCGCCAATTATCGATTACTAAAGGATATCTTAATGCTTGGATATTTTGATAATGTTTAGTATTCCCTGTTACTAAAACTAAATTCTTTTCGATCGCTATAGAAGCTATTAAGACATCTGCTAATCCAATTGATTGTCCTGCTTTTTCTAAATCTGCCTGAATAAGTCCTGAAATTTCTGCACAGCTTTGGTCTAAATGCAAAATTTCTAATTGAGATAAATCTGCCAAAAATTCTTGAATGCGGTCATTGCGATTTATTTTCCTCCATCCCTTGATGATTTCAGAAACAGTAATTACCGAAATTGTGTATTGTTGCCATATAGCTCTATAAGCAATAGCTTTAGCATTTATTTTAGTATTTTTACCTTTGCGAATCTCTGATACAATGTCTGTATCAATTAAAGATTTTCTCACAGCTAACTTAGTTTTTATAAATTCCTATGTTTTAAAATATCTGCAACCATTGTATCAACTAATTCCGCCTCATTAGACCATTTACCGATAAAGGAATCATTAATAACTTCTGGTTGTGTTAGTTGCTCAATCATTGCTTTGATTATGTCAGAAATTTCGCAATGATAAGTTTGTGTTAATTTTTCTATTTTTGCAAATGTTTCTTGATCCAGTTCGATTTCTATTTTTTTCATAATTCAGTTATTTTAGTGATAAGTTAAGTAATAATATTGTAACGCTATGAGTAATTATGGCGTATCTCTCTTTCACCGCCGAAACCAACTGCGTACCCAACGCCACAACCGACGCAACCACACCCAAAAACCACGACGGGAAACTACAGGCGTTTTTGGTTGAGAAAGACGCTCACTTGCATTGTTGCAAAGTTGCACGTTATCATCAATTCCCATCGCCTGAAATAGTTCACGGGCATTGCGATAAGCACCCAGCGCGTCTGATTCCCGATTGACGTTTTCTAATGACAGACCTAAATTAAACCATGTGATCGCTTCTCCATTGCGATCGCCTATTTCCCTAGCTATATCCAAAGACTGCTGATAGAAATCTATCGCCTGTTGGTACTGCCCCAGAGAACCGTAAGCAATACCCAAATTACCTAAGGATGCGCCTTCAGAATTGCGATCGCCTATCTCCCTAGCTATCTCCAAAGACTGCTGGTATAACTCAATCTCCCGTTGGTACTGCCCCAAAGAGCCGTAAGCAATACCCAAATTCATTAAGGATTTGCCTTCTCCATTGCGATCGCCTATTTCCCTAGCTATTTCCAAAGACTGCTGCAAGAAATCTATTGCCTGTTGGTACTGCCCCTGATAATTGTAAGCATTACCCAAATTGTTT
>NZ_JAIVFS010000038.1:15642-77889 GCF_020829645.1 Nostoc mirabile CHAB5784
TCTAAGGATGCGCCTTCTCCATTGCGATCGCCTATTTCCCTAGCTATTTCCAAAGACTGCTGATAGAAATTTATCGCCTGTTGGTACTGCCCCTGAGAACCGTAAGCAATACCCAAACTCATTAAGGATGCGCCTTCTCCATTGCGATCGCCTATTTCCCTAGCTATTTCCAAAGACTGCTGATAGAAATTTATCGCCTGTTGGTACTGCCCCTGAGAACCGTAAGCAATACCCAAACTCATTAAGGATTTGCCTTCTCCATTGCGATCGCCTATTTCCCTAGCTATTTCCAAAGACTGCTGATAGAAATTTATCGCCTGTTGGTACTGCCCCTGAGAACCGTAAGCAATACCCAAACTCATTAAGGATTTACCTTCAGAATTGCGATCGCCAATCACCCTAAATATATCCAAAGACTGCTGGCAGAAATCTATCGCCTGTTGATACTGCCCTAGACAATTGTAAGCATTACCCAAATTAGCTAAGGATTGACCTTCAGAATTGCGATCGCCAATCACCCTAAATATATCCAAAGACTGCTGGCAGAAATCTATCGCCTGTTGATACTGCCCTAGATAATTGTAAGCATTACCCAAATTAGCTAAGGATTTACCTTCAGAATTGCGATCGCCTATTTCCCTAGCTATATCCAAAGACTGCTGATAGAAATTTATCGCCTGTTGGTACTGCCCCTGAGAACCGTAAGCAATACCCAAACTCATTAAGGATTTACCTTCAGAATTGCGATCGCCTATTTCCCTTTTGATTTCCAAAGACTGCTGGCAGAAATCTATCGCCTGTTGATACTGCCCCAAAGAGCCGTAAGCATTACCCAAATTAGCTAAGGATTTGCCTTCAGTATTGCGATCGCCTATTTCCCTAGCTATATCCAAAGACTGCTGGTAGAACTCAATCGACTGTTGGTACTGCCCCAAAGAGTCGTAAGCAATACCCAAATTACCTAAGGATGCGCCTTCAGAATTGCGATCGCCTATTTCCCTAGCTATTTCCAAAGACTGCTGGAAGAACTCTATCGCCTGTTGGTACTGCCCCAAAGAGCCGTAAGCATTACCCAATGAAGTCAGAGAAGCTCGATAATTCCAGTTTTCTCTATCGCCAATTTCTTTCCATTTACTTACCAACTGCCCATATAATTCTATTTGGTCTGCATAATGACCCCGCAACGTTAAAAAATCATGGCAATTCCGAAGCGCATCAAAGGCAGAGTCATAATTTTGCAACTGATAAAAGTGATGAAAGATTTCCAAGTATTCTTTAACATCATCTTTTGTTGTCCAGGGGGGTTGTTTAGCAATTGAGCGATAATAATCAATGGCTCGTTGATGCACCTCTGTCTGATTACCAGCCTTATACCGCACATACTCCAACACAACAGGCTGAAACTCAAACCGCCTCTTACCATTGAGTTTTTCTGACAACAAAGAACGCTTAACCAGATTCCTCAATTCTCTCTCAATCTCTGTTTTTGAACTTCCTGGCAACACTGCCACGGCTGCTGCACTTTCAACAGCACCACGATAAACACTGATATTGAGCAATAAAGCCTTTTGCAATTCACTCAACCGTTCAAAACTGGCATCCAATACCAACACCATCCCCACATTTTCCCGGCGATGTATACCTACCACTTGAGGATCTGTCAACAACTGCCGCAAATTCCCTAAGCCTAAATCTGCTAATCGTCTTAAATCTGGGTCTTGGGGATATTCTTCTTTTAATAAATCTGCTACCAATCTCAACAGCAGGGGATGCCCATCTACCAATTCGACAAAATCCCCTAAATCTCCGCGAATGCCTAATGCAGTTAACAGTGTTATCCCTTCTGCGACTTGTAAACCTTTTAGAGGTAGCCACTCAAAGCCTTTTAATTCTGGTCTTTCCCTGGTGGTGACTATTACCTTACTATTACCGCCATATTCCACCCAAGCGTTGAAAAAGTCGCCGTAGAATTGACTTCCCCACTGTCTATCTGGCTGTAATAAACTCTCCACGTTGTCAATGATGAGTAAATATTGCCCAGATTGCAGACACTTAACCAGCGCCTGCATTAACTGCGCTTCTTGTTCTGGAACCGGAAAGCCAAATTCACTGAGGACTTGGCGGGCTAAATCGCTAAAACCTGCGCCATAACTAACATCAGCCCAAAATCGCTTAGGGAAACCCTCAATTTCGTCATAAATTTTAGCTGCTAGCATCGATTTACCCGTGCCACCGATGCCTTCTATGCCAATTAGGAAAGTATTTTTATCAGTTAACCATTGCTGTATCTGGGCAATTTCTGTTTTCCGTCCCTGCCAGTAAGCCAAACTTTTGTTAGGGTTGCCTGCTTTGAGAACCCCTGGCGATTCTACTTTGGAGATTTGTTGCAATCGCTCTAGTACTGGTTCTATTCGGTCAACAATAATCTTGACTTCTGCTGCATTTATCTGTCCAACTTGAGTTACCTTACTCTCACCGTAGGCAGTGAGATTCATTTCAATGTTGTTCGAGTTACTGGGACTGGGTTCCTCTGCCATTGCTTACATTAAGTAAAATTTTTGCTTGATATTGTGGCTGTGAACTCGGCAGTTGGTGTTCCTGAAATCTTGCACCAGTCCCAACAACCGCCTCAGAATTCATTCTGAGGCTAATAGCTAAAGTTTTTTAAAGAAGACTGAACAAGGGTTTTAGTCCACTTGAGTGGACTTTAGCTATCAGCCCAGAAATTTATTTCTGGGCGGGCGATGGTGCTAATCGAGAATGCTGCAAGATATCAGTGTTTGGAACTCGGAAGTTGGTGTTCAGAACTCGGAAGTTGGTGTTCAGAACTCGGCCGTTCGTGTTCAGAACTCGAAACATCAAAATTTGTAGGGTAGGCAGTATTCTGCATTGGTGTTAACTTAACGTGAAATCGGCGGTTAGAAACCGCGTCTACACAGGCAAAACCCACCTCCGTGGGTTAAAAAACCTTAATTTTCTCTTAGCCCACGGAGGTGGGCTTTGTTTGTGTAGCCGCGAATTCTATTCGCCCTGGCTCTAAATTGACTCAATTAAAAACTTACTTGGTTTGCGTCAATCTTCCCAACTTGCTTCACCGTACTTTGGTCGTAAGCATTAGCACTAACCTGAATATTGTCCCCGCGTTTGTCAGTCGATGTTTGCCAAATCTTAGCTATTTCCTCTGCAAGTGCTGTATCCGCTTCTAAAATCTTCTTGAGTTGCACCCGCAAACTTGCTTGTAAATCTTCATCTTCTGGCTTTTGCGCCACATCCGTTGCTGCTTCGTTGGCTGCTTCCTTAGCCTCTACTTTGGGATGTAACTTAGCCCAAATAGCTTTGGCTTTATTCCAAACATCCTCACCTACTTTCTGAGATGCCCCTTCTACGGCTTTATTACCCACATTTAACAGAAATGGCAGACAGGGAGCGAGAAATTTAACGAGTAGAGCTATATCCATTGGTTTATGATGTCTATCTCAAAAATGTACATACATTTTTACTAAGTATATTAACGCTTTCTCCCCTATCACCTTGATTCTTTTACCTTGAGGCGAAATTTAGCCCAATCATCTCAATACTGCGTAGGTTTTGAAGATTTGTAGCGACTATTTTAAAAGTCAAGTGATCACTTTGTTTGTGGAGATTTATGAAAGCGATGCCGAACGCGAGTGCGTCTCCAAGAGTTGGCGGGCTATTCGGCGTCGCACCTGTGTACTTGATCGCGGTGCGACAAAGTTTGAAGTACTCCAACACGACTTTGAAGTACCTCAACACGACTTTGAAGTACCTCAACACGACTTTGAAGTACCTCAAAACGACTTTGAAGTACCTCAAAACGACTTTGAAGTACCTCAAAACGACTTTGGAGTACCTCAAAACGACTTTGGAGTACCTCAAAACGACTTTGAAGTACCTCAAAACGACTTTGAAGTACCTCAAAACGACTTTGAAGTACCTCAAAACGACTTTGAAGTACCTCAAAACGACTTTGAAGTACCTCAACACGACTTTGAAGTACCTCAACACGACTTTGAAGTACCTCAACACGACTTTGAAGTACCTCAACACGACTTTGAAGTACCTCAACACGACTTTGAAGTACTTCAACACGACTTTTAAGTACTTCAACACGACTTCGAGGTATCTGTTGCTTATATAGCAGTCCTAAATCATTCGTGAGAATTTGAGATCGTTTTAACCCCCCTGTAGTCCCCCCGATGAAGAAGGGGGGGCGGTCTACTACTATTTCTAAGATAGAAGGTTGGGTTGAGGCAATGCGTTACCCCAATACGGTTCGGTTAGCTTGTTTACCCTGCGAAGATCCCCCCAACCCCCCTTTTTAAGGGGGGCTAATTTCCTCGTTTACCCCCTTTTTAAGGGGGTCGCCACAGGCGGGGGGATCTTATCCGAACCGTATTGTGCGTTACCCAACATTTTGTATGGTTTGTTGGGTTTCGTTCCTCAAACGCCAGTTGCTACCCTGCGGGAACGCTAAAAGCGAACAAGTCGGCAGAGCCGCCCAACGCACTGGCTCCCCAACCTACACCAGAGTGATTCTTTAGGCAAAACCTACGCAGTATTGCCACTCTTCTATAAATGTTTTTCTCTCAGATAACAAGCAGAAATAACAAGAAACCTCCACAGAAGTTTTATTTTTCTCCAAAGACAGCAAAACTTTTTCATGCAACAAGAGAAATTTGCTGATTATATTGTTAAATTTTGTAAAATTGATGTCTTCAAGACTAGAAACCTGATATCTAGATAGCTAAACTAACAAACAGTGCATCTGTACTGTTAATTATTAAAAGTAGATGTGGCACTATAGCCTGAATGATCCCAGTACAACTTATCCTCAAAAACTTTCTTAGTTACCGTGATGCAACTTTAGATTTTCGTGGTTTGCATACGGCTTGTATTTCGGGTTCCAATGGTGCAGGTAAATCCTCACTTTTGGAAGCAATCACTTGGGCAATTTGGGGTGAAAGCCGCGCCACTGCTGAAGATGATGTGATCTATTCTGGCGCGAAAGAAGTTCGGGTTGATTTTACTTTCAAAAGCAACCAGCAAAAATATCGGGTGATTCGTACCCGAATTCGGGGAGGTACTAGCGTTCTTGAATTTCAAATTGAAATACCATCTGGATTTCGCTCACTCACTGGCAAAGGGGTAAGAGCAACCCAAGATTTGATTTTAGAACACATCAAGCTCGATTACGATACATTTATTAATTCTGCCTACTTACGTCAAGGTCGTGCAGATGAATTCATGCTCAAACGCCCGACGGAACGTAAAGAAATTTTAGCGGAGTTGTTGAAACTCAATCAGTACGATGATTTGGAAGAACGGGCAAAAGAATCTTCTCGTCAGTTCAAAGCCAGGGCAGTAGAGTTAGAGCGTTCTTTGGAGTCGATAAAAATTCAGCTGCAACAACGCGAGACAACCGAAGCGCAAAGAGTCGAGTTAGAAGCTGAACTCAACCAACTGCAACAGGTACAAGCTTTTGATAATATTCAATTACAAAGTTTGCAAGTTGTCCAGCACCAGCGCCAAAATTGGGAACAACAACTCAGCTTTGTAAAGCAGCAATACCAAAATCTTACCCAAGATTGCGATCGCCTCCAACAAGAACAATCAGCTATTGGCTCTCAGCTATCAGATTTAGAAAAAATATTACACCAAGAAGCTGAAATTAAAGCTGGATACACCCAATATCAAAGTCTCCAATCTCAAGAAGAAGCCTTTGCTACCAAATTTGAAGAATACACCCGCGCTGGGCAAACTCGTCAACAAAAGCAACAACAACTTACCAAACAAATTCACGAAATCGAACGGCAATTGCAACAAGCCCAAGCCCAAATCGAAGCTTTGCAGCAACAAGAGCGAGAAATTCAGCAAACTTTGACTAAATCAGGTGAAGTAGAAGCTGCTTTGTCACAACTAGCCGCAGCCCGTCACCATGTTGCGCGTTTAGATCAACTGCAAATGCAAGTTACTCCCTTGTTGCAACAACGAGCAACTTTACAAAGCCAACTCGATCGCACTCATGCTGGTTTAGTAGCGCGACTCGAACAACTCCAAAGTACTGAGAACCAATTACAACGCCAGCACCGCCGCCAACCGCAACTGCAACAAGCGGTGATAGATGTGGCAATCCAGATTGAAGAACTGGAGAAAAAGCGGGTTTATTTGCAACGAGTGCAGGAAAAAGGGCAAGAAAGGCGGCACTTTATCGAACGCCTGCAAGCTCACCAACGGGACTATGAAAAACTGCTGGGAGAATTAGAGCAAAAATTGCAAATGCTCCAAAATCCTGAAGCACTTTGTCCATTATGTGAGCGTCCTTTAGACGAACATCACTGGAGTCGGGTGGTGGAAAAAACCCAGACTGAGATAGAAGATACCCAAGGGCAGTTTTGGGTAGTCCGGGAACAAATGGCTGTGTCAGATAGAGAAATCCAGGTTCTTAGGCAGGAATATCGGGAAATATCGCAACAATTGGCGAGTTACGATGGTTTACGCGAACAGAGGGGACAGTTGGCAGCACAGTTAGAAGCTACAACTGATGTCCAACAACAGTTACAACAAATTGCTGCTGAAAAACAACATTTAGAGCGATCGCTCCAAGCTGGTGATTACGCTCACGATAAACAAGCCGAACTCCGGCAGCTAGACCAATATCTGCAAAAAGTTAATTATAATGAACAAGACCACGCCCTTGCTCGCAGCGAAGTTGAGCGGTGGCGATGGGCAGAAATTAAACTCCAGCAGATTAAAGATGCTACTAAGCGACAAGCGCAACTATTAGCCCGAAAACCAGAATTACAATCCCAAATTGCTCAATTACAAGCCAAAATCCAGCAAGAACAGACTGATTCTGAATGTGCTAAACAAATCGCGGCTCTTGAGCGTCACATTACCGAAATTGGCTACAGTTCCGAGCAGCACAACAACCTTCGCATGGCTGTAAAGAAAGCTCAATCTTGGCATTTGCGGTATCAACAACTGCTGTCAGCCCAGCAGCAGTATCCCCAACTCCAGACAAGATTGCAAGAGTTAGAGGAATCCAGAAGCGCCAGAGTAACGGAGCGGCAAAAACTTGGCGGACAAATCGAAAGCATTATCCAGCAACTACAAGCCACAGCTAACCCATCTGCCCAAATTCAAGCTTTAGAGCAGCAGTTAGCAATACGCAGACGGCAACTCGATGAGCAAATTGCCAAATTAGGGCGTTTAGAGCAGTTGGCGCATCAATTAGAAACGCTGCAAATTCAGTACGAACAACAGCAGCAGCAACTCCAATCTTGCAAGCAGGAATACCGTGTTTATCAGGAATTAGCGCAAGCTTTTGGTAAAAATGGTATCCAAACACTGATGATTGAGAATGTGTTACCGCAACTGGAAGCTGAGACAAATCAACTACTTTCGCGGCTGAGTGGAAATCAGTTTCATGTACAATTTATTACTCAAAAAGCTGGGCGTAGTGCTAAATCAACCAAGAAAAATGCCAAGCTGATAGACACCCTAGATATTTTAATCGCCGATTCTAGAGGAACACGAGCTTATGAAACTTACTCTGGTGGAGAAGCCTTTAGAATCAACTTTGCCATCCGTTTAGCTTTGGCGAAATTATTAGCGCAACGGGCGGGGGCGGCGTTGCAATTGCTGATTGTGGATGAAGGTTTTGGTACACAAGATGCTGAAGGATGCGATCGCTTGATTGCAGCGATTAATGCGATCGCTTCCGATTTCGCCTGCATTCTCACTGTCACCCACATGCCCCACCTCAAAGAAGCTTTCCAAGCCAGGATTGAGGTGAATAAAACTCAGGAAGGTTCGCAGTTAAGTTTGTCAATTTAATAATTCACTCAAAAGTATAGTGCGGGCATTTTCCAGTTGTAATAAAAATGCTTGAGGTGCAGCATTGTTAGGAGCGATCGCACTTCATCCCAATAGGTAATTAATCACCCAGGAATCTGCATCTAGATCGGATTAAATTGCACAATGATATCGTTGAAATCACGATCGCCACCACTAAGTAAATCTTCAAAACCAAAGATATTATCACCCAGCAAGCGAATGTGATCGTGTTTGTCAGAGTTAGCTCCTACAAAGGGGAAATAAACTGCCGGAGCATTGGAATTATTATCTAAAATAGCATCAGGTTTCCCATTAACAATCAGAAATGGTGCAAAGATTCCATCAGCTACAAAACTACCAGTAGAAGTAGCCGTACTTTGGTTAATAACTGTTAAATCAATACCTGCCACACGTCCACGTACAGCCGCTTGAGTATAACCAGACTGTCCAGGAGAAATATCTGCTTTGCTATCACCATTGGTATCAATTCCACCATTTTCATCAGCAATCTGATAAAATCCCACAAAGTTATTAAAAGCAGCTTCTCGGTAGACACTAAAATTAGCTGTTACTGGTGTCATTACACCCCTTAAATCAATTATTTCTGCTTGTGAGTTACCTTGCAATTTTGCACCTAGAGGTACACTTTGATTGCTACTTTTAATTTTCACTACCAAATCTTGAAAGTCATTAGTGCTATTACCAGTACCATCTTCCCAAGCTATACGAAACTGGTCATTGCCCAAATTGCTGACTTTTAGGGTTGCGGTGCTGGTAAACGATACATCTGTAATCGGGTTAATTCCGGCAAGAATGGCATCTGTTGTACTGTTATTTTTAACTAAATAAAATCTCAAATTAGCGCCGGAATCTAGTTCCACTAACCGTGTTAAATTGCTAGTATTAAACCCATTAGGAACATTGGTAATAGCAGAGAAAATTACTTGAGCGCGTTCTAAAGCAGCTTGAGCGTAACCGTCTGCACCAGGGGCAATACCATTAATTGTGCCTGTAGCATCATCAACAACAAATACTCCCAATTCATTGACTAGATTAGAGTTGCGTCCTAAAAGAGTGACTTGGAGTGTAGTTTTGGTATCATCACCTGTAATATTAAAGATATCATCATCCTTTGTGGTCAGTCTGCTGGGCATGTCGAGGTCATTGACAGCGATCGCCAATGCCTTTTGGTAAGATAGTCCACCAGGGTCAGTTGTTTTTACCCGAATTTTGTAACTCTGTTTGGTTTCAAAGTTTGGGGAAGCTTTAATTTTGAGTTGATTGCCATCAATCATGAAGGCATCATTATCATCAGCGCTATCTCCATCCACTAAACTGTAGGTAAAGCTATCATTAACATCAGTGTCAATGGTGGAGAATAAACCAATAGTACTGAGTGCTGCACTGTCTTCATCAATATCTGACTTGCTTAAAAACAAATCTGTGGGTGCATCGTTGCTACCGTTGATGATAATGGCAATATCTTGAAAAGCTGTACTGTCAACAGATTTCACGCCGAAAACTTCGGTTTTGGTAATACCTGCACCCAGAAATTGCACTGCACTGTTGGCAACGCTGTAGTTCCAGACTCCGGCTTCGGTGATAGAGAGGCTACCCAGGTTATCGGTGGCTGAGGTGACGGTAGTGTTGAATTTGTTCTCGTCGGTATCTATATCGTTGACGCTGAGGTTGTCCGTGGCACTGAGGTTGCCATTAACAACATTCAAGTCTTTGGTAATAGCACCTGTGGCGATACCACTGATGGTAGCGGTGTCGTTTACGGGATTAATCGTAATAGTGAAGGTCTGCGCGGCAGAAGTATCCACCCCTCCATTGACTGTTCCTCCATCATCTTGTAGGATTGCTGTCACAACGGCTGAACCGTTGGCATTTGCCGCAGGAGTATAAGTCAGGTTGCCAGAAGCATCGATCGCAGGCTGAACGCTAAACAACTCATTTTGATCGTTAGTTATTTGGAAGTTCACAGTCTGGCTGGCTTCATCAGCCGAACCTGGAGAAATGTTGGTTGCCCAATTAGCAACAGTTTGTGCGCCACTGTCCTCCGCAGCTGTTTGATTTGTCCCTGCTGTAAAGCTGGGAGCATAGTTCTTGTCATTATCGGTAATATTCACATTGACAGAACTAATGCTAATCCCGGCATAGCTAGCATCAGCACTCGTAACCGTATGATTAATGGTTTGAGTTTGATTTGCTTCTATAAGACCATCATCGACTGCGGTTACAGTCACTGCTTGCGCCACATTCCAGTTCTGGGGAGTGAAGATCAGAGTGGTGGTGTTGAAGCTGAGTTGCTCTCCCCCGTTCAGGTTCACCGTTACATTAGCGGTGGGTTGGGACGTTAACACCACAGAATAACTATCGGTGGCTCCCCCTTCGGTGACAGCCGTGTTACCAAGGGTTTGAGTGATTATTACTCCTGCCGTATCATTGTCTTTGATAGTAACTTCAACACCCACCCCATAAATCTGAGTGCTTGATGATACCTTAAACTCAACTGTGACGTTGCGATCGCCCTGAGCAACAAAATCATCCTTGGAAGCGATTGAGACAAAAATTGGAATATCCGGTTCAAGAACCTGGACAGTCAAGGGGTTTGGGTCTGTGGTAAAATCATCAGAAATCAGCTCAATACGAATAGATTCCGGTGAGTCTGAATAAACTCCTAAAATGTCATTTAATACCTCTCCTTCAGTAACCTGAACACTCACAGGGGTTATGACAGTTAGCATTGTTTTAAGGTACTTGAATTAGGGATTGAGTGATATCAATTTGCCATTGGGGTTGAACGGATGGAATTGCTGCTGATACTTTGCTGAAATCAATTTTGGTGAGGTCAATAAAGAATAGATTATTGTTGAACTGGGTAAAGAAGTAATAACCTAAATTCTTATGATCGCGGATTACGGCATATTGCGTATATTCAAAAGCTTCATCAGTAGCAATGCCTTGGGTGGTTATTTTAGTTGACCCTATAGGCATCGCACAATTTTGTAAAATACGAGCAGCTAACCCCACTGCTTCTCCTAAATTCTGAGGTGTATATTGAGTAGTAGATTGTTGTAAGTACCAAGTGCGAATAAAGCGATTGGGAGAGACATAATCTCCTGGCATTCCTAGTAGTCCGCTGCCATTAACTTCTCCTCCCCACATTTCATTAGGACTATTTTCTAAACTTAAGGGAAGATAATTGACTAAATTATTAAGATGCCAAGGATAGGGAGGAGTATTGGTCATTACACCATTAGCACTTTGATATGTTTGCACTGTCCCATTAGTGTATTCAATAATCAAACTCTCTCCCGAACTGTCAGTCGCCACATAGTGAACTAGGATATTGGAAGTAGGAAGAAGTTCGGTAGAAGGAATAACAGTTACGGATTGTAAAGCAGTTTGCAGGGCTTGAATATTGTCAAAATTGCCCAAAACCCAGTCACAAAAATCAACATTATAGAGGGCTGGTTTTTCGGCAGAGGCAGATTCTGGGGCAGGATATTGAGCATCAGCTAACCACAATGATCCGACAGACAAACCTTTCTCGTTAATCCCATCTGATGCTCTTTTATATGTTTTTAAAGAGAATTGCATCGACACATAGCCGTATTGATTTTGCCATTTTAACGGACTATTTACTGGTGGCATTTCGGGGAATGATTGACCGCGAGGAGTAACAGTTACTTGGGAATTGCCATTAACATTAAAATCCATTGTTCGGGCAGAAATAGTGTAATTTGCACTAGTTCCTTGTTGAAAAAGAGAAAAATTTGTACACATTATGCTACCTAATCGATGATTGTTTTGTTGAAAAAGAGGCAGGGGAGCAGGGAGCAGGGGGGATGGAACAGAAAGGGGGATTCGACCCCACCTGAACGAGAGCCACTTAATAGAAGTGGGGGACTCAGACCCATGTTCCGCTCTGCTCCACGGCTCTCGATTGGGGTCATTTCCCCAAGCTTTGTGCCCCCTTCCCCCTGCCTCTGCGTTGAAATATTTTGCGATTAAGCATTAACTAAAACTTGAGAATCACTACTACTTAATCCCTGATATTTCGACATATAAGGAATTGTTTTGAAGTCCGTCACATTTGATAATTCATCTAAGTCAAACTGTTGATAGTTTAATTCTAGATAGGAGCGAACAAAAAATTTACGGCGAGATAAATCGCTTAAAGCTGTCCATACGGTAAATTCTGAGTCTCCCTTCCCTTCTGGTGATGGGTTGTTTGGATCTTGTGGATCAACTGTGATGTTTAGAGGGCGATCAAAATTGTTCATAATGTGGGAGAGCATATAAACTGCTTCGTCTGGTGTTTTTGCTTTTAGGGCAAATTGTGAATAGTAGACAGACTTAATAAAGCGGCCAACGCTCGTATTAGGACTAGGAATGACACTGGTGGCAATGCCACTATCGGGCTGTTTTACCTGTAAAGTCCCAAAACTTGTTTGATTACAGTCAATATTGGATAAATTGGTGTAATTATTCAAATTAGTGAGATGCCAAGCAAATTCTGGACCATTAGTCATCACCCCTACAGGATTATCGTAAATACACTGTTTGCCTTGAAAATATTCAACAACGATACTTGCCCCTGTTGGATCATAAAAAACGCAATGAAGCGGAGTTGTATTGGACTGTAATGTGGCAAGAGGCGTGCAGTAGATTAGTTGGTGACTCAGGGCTGCTTTAACTTCAGCAACGGTTTTAAATTGTCCCAATGCCCAAGTGCCAATATCTATAAAGGCCAAGGATGTTGGGATTTTATCTTCTTCTATGGTTAGTCCTTGAGTCAAAGGAAAAGAATTTGCACCGAAGTTTAAGCCCGCTTCATTCAAACCTTGAACAACCTTTAAATCTTGATAGTTAGATTGATTGGCAGAGGCATCTGTCGTTAAAGTAATGCTAATAAATCCTTGACTTGTTTGGTAAGAAATTCCATTTTCTTTATTGGTAATGGCTGAAGTAAACTTTAATCCTTTGGGAAAGTAACTCAGTTGCCAAGGAAGGGCTCCGGCAAATTCCATTGTTCTACCTACATAGGTGCTACCTAACGCATCTAAAATAGAAAGTGATGTGCACATAATGTATTTATGTAAAAGTACTTTAAAGGCGATTCCATTTAAACATAGTTATTTTTAAATGACAACAAATAACATTACGTATTAATACGGAATTGTTCGGTTAACTGAGGTGAAATAACTGTTGGTGCGGCAAATTGCTATAAATTTTACTTATAGCCATCCGATTTGATTTCTGAAATTACTGGGAGCATCCCAATTTTGCAAGAACATGTAAGTCAAAAGCGAACGAAGCGACAGCGTAGTGAAGCAATCCCATATCTTGCGATTGCTTCGCTCCACTACGTTGCGCTCGCAATGACAATTTATAATCTGGGTTTGATATAACTTGCACATTAAAGTGGGATGCCCCCGAAATTACTTGCGTAGGTAGGGAACAGTGAAAAAAAGAAGGAAAGTACAGGTGTACTGAGTTTTTTCAGAAATAAAATATGATTCCTATATAGAAAATAAGTATTATTTAGAACTAACTTATACTGAGTCTCTAATTGGCGTAGGCGTAGCCCAACCTAGGCATCGCCCTTGAGCAAAACTTTTCGGTCTACTGACATTATGTAGCTACAGGCGAAAGACTAAAATAAATAAGGTAATTCAATTTAGAGCATAAGACAATGCAGGAAATCAACGTTGATGCCCGTGTAGATGAGAATAGTTTTCTCTACCTAAAAATGCCTCCAAATCTTGCAGGTATGGAAATAAAAGGAAAACTATTGTATCAACTTCATCCTATTTCCTTCCAAAATATAAAAGCGAAAAAGATTGATATTAATGTTGTTCGCAGTATCTGTCATGAAATTAGAAATTTACCAACTCTTGATAGCAGAACACCCGATGAAATTATTGGCTATAACGACTTTGGAATACCAGAGTAATGGTTATTGATACTTCAGTTATCCTCGCAATTATTTATGCTGAACCTGAAGAATTAATATTTATTCAACTAATTGACGAAAGCGAAGATTGCCTATTTTCTGCTCCGAGCTATGTTGAAGCTTCCATAGTTTTGGGTACTAAACATGGTCAGTAGGGTGTAGAAAAGTTGAATTTATTGATTCAAGCACTCTCCATAATTATCATACCTTTCAGTGCAGAGCAGGCACAGTTAGCCAGTGAAGCATTCTTGAAATTTGGTAAGAGTCGCCATCCAGCAAAGCTGAATATGGGAGATTGCTTTTCCTAGGCTTTGGCAAAATCTACAAATCAGCCTTTGTTATTCAAAGGTAGCGACTTTATCCACACTGATATTAATCAAGTAAATTATTTTTAATGGAAATATGTCTCTTGCAGAACAAAAAACAAAGCTACGGGAAATTATTGAGAGCAGTAGGCATAGCCCGTCGTCAACATCATAATTAGGTGATTTTGAATTCTGAATTCTGATTTCTGACTTCTTCAATTGTATTTTACTCTTGCATCCAGACCGTAGGAGCGGAGCATTTTTGATAGTGTTTCTGCTTGGGTGCGATCGCTAAATGCCCCGGCATTGACATAATCCCCTAGATTCGATTGCTCTGTGACAGCATTGGGTATATATTGTTGCACTTTACTCAAAGTATCATTATTGGAAATTGGTACTATTACTCTGTAGGGATTATTAGCAACTAATGTGTTGCCATTGCTAACAGGCACTACGTTATTAGTAGGAGGTAAATAGCGATTATTCTGAGGTGCTACATAGTCACTAGTCTCAGCGAATACATAACTATTATTCTCAGTATAATTGCCCTCATTGGAGCTATTCAATCCTAATGCTTCCCAAGTTTGCCAATCTACATTTCCAGTCGAATTAAGTCGAGAAGATTGCTGGAATGCAATCACAGATTCTCTGGTGTAATCGTTGAAAAATCCATCAGGATTGGTATTTGAGAAACCCAACTGCGATAAACGCTCTTGAACTAATCTGACATTCTCACCCTGATCGCCTACAGTCAGATAATTTCTGCCTGGTTGTTGAGTAGTATATCCACCTGTAGAAGCTCTACGGACTGACTCCAGAACTTGAGCATTGGCGATGCCATCAACAGGTAGGCGGTAATTTCGCTGGAATTGGGTGACAGCTTCTCTGGTCATTGGGCCAATATTCCCAGTGGCAGCAGTATTAAAATAACCTAGCTGCCGCAAACGCACTTGTAGTTCTCTCACTTGTTGAGTAGAGAGCCTTGATCTGCCTGGAGTCGGAGAGGAACCCAGTAGTGCGTTCCAAGTTTGTCGATTCACAATCCCGTTAGCAGATATGCGATAATTTCGCTGGAACGCAATTACAGCATCTCTAGTCATTGGGCCAAAATTCCCAGTGGGATTAGCATTCAAGTAGCCTAACTGCCGCAAACGCTGTTGTAACCTTGTCACGGCTGCACCAGTTTTGCCTTGAGATAGAACAGGATATTGACCACTACTGGTATTTCTGCTATAAGTTCTACTTTGACATGCTCGTTGCAAAGCTCTTTGAGTATTAGCACCCACAACACCATCAGCACGAATTCTATTGGCTTGCTGGAATTTGATCACAGCATTCTGAGTCAAGCTAGCAAACTTGCCACTCACCGGGCCGTTAAAGTAGCCTAACTTTTTTAAACACCTCTGGCTACTGCTAACTTCAGCGCCATTACTTCCTATTTTCTGAAGTGCTAAAGCTTGTCCAGCGATACTCACAAGCCCCGTAATTAGTGCCACAGACAAAAGACGCATCGCCGCACCACTAGATAACTTTTTCCAATTCAAAAATTTGAAATTAGCTACGGTAGGAACAACCTTGATGCTTTCGGATGCCTCATAGACTGAGGCAAGCTTGGTTAAATAGCTATCTACCCCTGTTTTCACTTGCTTTTTTCAAGTTACGGCTATGGAGGATCATACCACTTTCTCTGTATTATATTTTTTTTAGTATGATTATTTACAAAAAAATTCCCCACGCTGATATGATACACAAGCTTTTGTAGGGGGAATAATAAGCAATGTAAAGCTTTGGAGGCTTGTTTTTTATTTGCCTGACAAAATTTTTGCTATACCCATTTGGGTTTAGAGCATGAGCAACGCAGACAAATAGTGGGTCTAGTCTTCCATCGAATTGCGGATAATATTCAACCTAATGCTCCACGGGATCTACGATATTCGTTTAACTTTATTCTCCGTTGCCATTGCCATACTTACGGCTTACACCACACTTGATCTAGCTATAAGAGTCACAGACGCTAAATCGCAGCAAAGGTGGTTGTGGCTGCTAGGGGGAGCGATCGCTATGGGAATCGGCATTTGGGCAATGCATTTTATTGCTATGCTGGCGTTCAGTCTGCCGATTCCGATTAACTATGACTGGTTAACAGTTTTGATTTCGGTGCTACCTGCAATTTTGGCCTCTGGATTAGCCCTGTACTTAGTTAGCCAGCCAGAATTTGGTATTTTGCGGTTGTTGAGTGGTAGCCTCCTGATGGGCACAGGGATTAGTGCAATGCACTACATCGGTATGGCTGCGATTCGTTTACCAGCCAAAATGTCTTATGACTTGAGTGTGGTTGCACTCTCGATTGCGATCGCCATTCTCATCTCACTGGTTGCTCTCTGGCTGGGGTTTAACCTCAGAGCTAATAGTACAGTAACAGGACGCATTTTGAGGATTTGCAGTGCAATTCTCATGGGTGCTGCCATTCCCTCAATGCACTACACAGGCATGATGGCTACCCATTTTTTAGTCATCGAATCGGTCGAGTTTTCAGCAATTGATACTGCTGCAACCTATTGGATAGCTGTGATTATTGGCTTATTCACATTACTCCTTCTAGGATGGACGCTGCTCACATCTTTTTTCAACGAACAATTGAGTGTTCAACTAGTCAAAACAGCTGATCTTAAAGAAAACGAAGAACGTCTCAAACAAGCTTTACAAAACCAAGAAGCGCTGGCTACTCTAGCTGAGTCTCGGTCTGAAGAATTAGAGACAGCTATGTTGGCACTTCAGAAAGCTCAATTGCAATTTCTTCAAACAGAAAAAATGTCGTCTTTGGGACAAATAGTAGCGGGAGTTGCTCATGAGATTAATAATCCTGCTAACTTCATTTATGGAAACCTTTTTCATACGGTAATTTATCTGCGCGAACTCTTAGAATTAATCAACACTTATCAGCAACATTATCCAGAACCAGTGCTTGCGGTTCAAGCGAAATTAGAGTCTATTGATTTACCATTCTTGCTAGAAGATTTACCTAAACTACTGAACTCAATGCAAGCCGGAGCAGAACGTATTAAGCATATTGTGGAATCCTTGCGTAACTTCTCTCGTCTAGACGAGGCACAATTGAAAGCTGTGGACATCCACGAAGGGCTTAATTCGACACTGCTCATTCTTCAGAACCGTATTAGTTATGCGCCGAACAATCGACCAGAAATTATTGTAATTAAAGAATATGGTAATTTACCCTTAGTAAATTGCTATCCAGGACAGTTAAACCAAGTATTTTTAAACATTATTGCAAATGCTATTGATGTGTTAGAAGAAAAGCTGATTAGCTTAAAATCAAAGTCCAGTTTTACACCTTTAATTCGGATTAAAACAACCATTAATCAAGTCGGTTGGGTCAACATTCAAATTTTTGACAATGGATCTGGCATTAGTAAAGACGTACAAAATAAAATCTATGATCCCTTTTTCACAACTAAACCAGTTGGACAAGGAACTGGATTAGGATTATCAATTAGCTATCAGATTGTCGTTCAAACACATGGTGGTAAGCTCAATTGTATTTCTGCCAAGGGGCAAGGAACTACTTTTCAAATTGAGCTTCCAATTAATACATTGATAGATACTTCCTGTTTTCTAGGAAAGCAATCTCAAGTAGAGCCAGATGAAGTTATTGAGTAGATACATCTGATTTTCTGATTTTTTAAGCTATTGTTGATCAACTTTTTCAGTATTACCTGCTTTTACCCAACCTTCTTGTTCGCTACCTTCCAAACGGATCTTTTGCCAGGATTTGTCCTCGCTTTCTGACAAAACAATAATTTTTTGATTAAAAGCAACCCCACCAATCTTTTCAGCTTCTTGATTTGGTTGCGATCGCAAACTCAAGCCTTCAGCCCAACTAACACGCCCTCGGTAAGCTCCTGATGGCAATGGTTTTGGTGATGGGGTAGCCTTTGGTGATTCTGTGGGAGCGGAGGTTGAGCTTGGAGACGATTCAGCCTTTGTCCCAGGTGTAAGAGTGGGTTTAGCTCCTCCAGGTTCAGTTGCTTTGGGAGCTTGGGCTTTCACCGAGGGACTATCGTTGGAAAAAACGGGTTTGGCAGGAGGTATGCCGGTGCGATTCATGAAATAGAATGCAATTGCAGCGCCGCCACCTATTAAGACAGCGATCGCTAAGAAAAACCCAAGTATAAACTTTGTTAAGCCAGACAACATAGTTAAAACCTGATCAGCAGTGGTCAATAGTCAATAGTAATTCATGATCAACTATTGACTATTGACTAATAATTATTAACTAACCAATTATTGTAGCTACTGCTGAATGCGTTCACGTAGTGCGCCGGAGGCGTTCACTTAAAGGATTGTGTTTAGATGCTAAACGCGCTCTCCCAGCAGCAGCCCATTCTTGGAGTTGCTGAATTTGCTCTACAGCAGTTCGCGCCAAGGGGATGATCTGACTGGCTGCTTCTAAAATATCATCAGTAGCAAAGTCGCGGTTTTGGCTAAATCCAATGTGCATTGCTTCAATTAAAGTTTGCTCAATTTCTGCCCCAGAAAAATCGGGCGTTTCATAAGCTAACCTTTCGATGTCATAACTTTTTAAGTTATGGGGGCGCAATCGCGATAAATGAACATCATAAATTGCTTTTCTCTCTTCTTGGGTGGGCAATCCCACAAAGAAAATTTCATCAAATCGCCCTTTGCGGAGCATTTCCGGCGGTAAGGCTTGGATGTCGTTGGCGGTGGCGACAACAAAAACGGGTGAGGTTTTTTCGGCTAGCCAGGTAATAAAAGTCCCAAACACACGGCTGGCTGTTCCTGCATCACCTTTGCTACCAAGTCCGGCAAAGGCTTTATCTATTTCATCAATCCACAAAATACAGGGAGCAAGGGCTTCAGCTACTTGGATCATTTGCCGAGTCCGAGATTCTGATTCACCCACTAAGCCACCAAATAACCTTCCCACATCCAAACGTAGCAAGGGTAAATGCCAGTGATGAGCGATCGCTTTTGCCGTTAAGGATTTACCAGTTCCCTGAATACCCACCAACATTAAACCACGGGGGTGCGGTAATCCGTACTGTCGCGCCTTATCAGTAAATGAACCTCCCCGCCGAATCAGCCAGTCTTTCAAGTTATCCAGTCCGCCAATATCAGAAATTTGCTCAGTGGCGGGGTAGAAGTCCAGGATTTGGGTTTGGCGGATAGTTTGGCGCTTTTCTTCCAAAACCAGATCCACGTCTTCTGGTTGCAATTCTCCGTGGGTAGCGATCGCTTTTGCTAAAACCCGGCGAATTCGTTCCATCGAAAGCCCTTGACAAGAGCGTACTAAGTCATCTAAAACTTTGCCAGAAAGGGAGTTACCAGTACTTTGTAGTAAGCGTTCCACCTCAGTTTTAATTTCTGGGGCGGCGGGTAAGGGGAACTCGACGACTGTTAGCACTTCAGTTAAGTCGTCAGGAATGGCGATGCGGGGTGATAGTAGGACAATATTTTTTGGTTGCGACTTGAGGAGTCTCGACAGGTTGCGGAGTTTGCGGGCGATCGCTACATCATCTAAAAAGCGATGATAATCTCGGAGAATCAATACCGCAGGTGCAGAGGCTGGTAATTTTTCGATGAATTCCAAAGCTTGCAACGGGTTACGTCGCCCAAAGCCAATATCATTGGGGTTTCCTTGGTAGCCATCGACAAAATCCCAAGTATACACTGGGCGATTACCCTGATTGGTTGCTTCTTCCCGGATAGCTGCTTCTACCCGCTCCTCTTCATAAGTGGGAATATAAATCAAGGGGTAGCGGGCGCGTAGCAGCAGTTTAAACTCTTCACGGAAGTTCATATTTAGCTATCGTTATTAGTTCTTCTCTCATTGTTCTTTCTTTGTATTGTGTCTCACAACTAAAAACGAATATATCTCTCCTTAACTAAGCTGTTGCGCCTTCAATTTGTACTAATATTTTTTTCAATATGATTGTGGGGTGGGCATCTTGCCCGCCCTGATAATGCAAGTTGTATACGTAACAGCTTAGCTCTACCAGGCAATGAAACTTGAAGAAGCTCTTTACATAAAAGTTGCCGCAAAGCTTGTATCTACAGATGGGAACTGGAAATAAGCGAATTTACTTACCATCCGTGAATGTAGTAATTGGCTTACTATATACGCAATTTTTTGAATATTCGGGAAAGTTATCTGCTTAATCTGTATTAGAGCTTAAATGAAATTATGTTGTTATCAAGCAAATAAAATGGCAGAAAATAACTCACAGCCCAAAAACCCTGGAGGAATGTCCCTCAACATTGGCGGTGGTCAATTTTCAGGTGTTCAAGTTGGACAAGCTGCTGGCGACATGACCCAAAATCAGCAAAATACTCAGGGTGGGGCTGAGAAAGAATTGACCTTACCTGAAGTTGCAGAATTAATGGCACAAATTGAATCCATATTTCGTAATTCAGATTTACCAGAAGACCAAAAGAAACAAGCACTGAAACATCTGGATTATGCAACCGACGCAGTTAATGAAAAAGAACCAGACAAAAACACTGCCGCAACAAGTTTGCAAAAAGCTAGTAAAGTCCTCAAAGAAGCGAATGAAACGTTTAATGCAGGCGAAGGGATTTGGCAAAAGTTAGAGCCAATTGCCAAACAATTAGCTCCTTGGTTAGGAGTTGCAGCTAAAAGTCTTTTGTTTTTTACATAAAAAAAGGTTATGAATCAAAATCTTAATATTGATGGTGCTTTGATTCGGGAAGCTCAAATTGGACAGGCTGGACGCGACTTGCACCAAATTCAGTACCTAACTGTGAATGAAAGCTTCAGCCTAGCTAAACTAATAGGTCACAGGCAGATAAAACCTCCTTCAGGGAAACAAGAGTACCGTTTCCGAGAAGTTTTACTTAATAAAGTCAAACAGTATTGGATTAAAGGCGTACTAGAAAAATCTTTGTATACCCAAGGTCTAATTGATCTGGGACTGGAAGAACGATTAGACGCAGTAAAGCGCCCATCTAACATCGTCCAAGAAATTCCTAATGAGTCTGGGCAAACCTTACCTGAAGCGAAAAGTATCTCTGATGTCTTCAATCAGATGGGAAAAGGACGAACTTTATTGATTTTAGGAGAACCTGGCGCGGGTAAAACGATCACTCTCCTAAAGCTGGCACAAGAATTAATTGCTCGTACCGAAAAAGATTTGAGCCAACCTATTCCAGTAGTGCTGAACTTATCTTCTTGGGGGAATAAACAGCAAACAATTGCTGATTGGCTGATTGAGGAATTGAATAGTACATATCAAATTTCTAAAGCGCTTGGTAAAGTCTGGATTGAAGATCAACAACTATTACTGCTGCTAGATGGTTTAGATGAAGTGAAAATTGAGCGTCGGGAAAGCTGCATTCAAGCCATCAACCAATTCATGCAAGAACATGGGCTGATTGAAATTGTGGTGACAAGCCGTATCCAAGATTATCAAGCTCTCTCTACTCGTTTAGAATTGCAAGGTGCTATCTGCATCCAATCTTTGACATTTCAGCAAGTTAAACAATATTTAGACAGGGCTGGAGAACAACTGGAAGCAGTAAAAACATTGCTTCAAGAAGACACTACATTGCAAGAGTTAGCCAAGTCTCCTCTGACTTTAAGCGTCATGACTCTGGCTTATAAAGGTAAGAAACTTGAAGATTTACCTAATATAGGTTCTAAAGAAGAATGCCGAAAGCACCTTTTTGATACTTATATTGAACGGATGTTTAAGCGTCGTAAATATGAGCCAATATATTCAAAAGTGCAAGCAATGCGCTGGCTAATTTGGCTAGCACAGCAGATGTTTCATAAGTCTCAAACGGTCTTTCTTCTTGAAAGAATACAGCCTATATCCTTGTCAAATCGAGTACAAAAAATCCTTTATAAATTTGCAAATTTTCTGATTGGAGTAATCATTTGTGGGTTAATCGGCTGGCAAATACATAAATCACCCGGAGCATTAATTGGTGTAATTTCGGCTGGACTACCTTTAGCGTGGAGTACGGCAGAAATTAAACCAGTTGAAACTTTGAGATGGTCTTGGCAAGAAGCCAAAAACTTTTTGAAGAGTGGACTACCAGGTGGATTGCTTTTGGGGCTAATTGTAGGACTGTTTTTTAAGCTAGTTAAGACTCCATTTGATCCCCAAACTGGGCTGCAATTAGTTAACCTTACAACACCTGAACTCCTAACTGGGCTGCAATTAGGTTTACTATATGGACTAATTGATGGACTAATTTTAGGATTGTTAGGTGGACTGAGAGGCCCAGAGATAGTGATAAGAACAATTCCTAACCAAGGGATATGGAACTCAGCGAAGAATGCCCTGATAATGGGATTGATTGGCGGATTACTTGGGGCATTATTTGGGAGATTCATTGGTGAACAAATCTTCGGAAAAAAAGAATGGCTGCAATTGTGTTTAGTGTTTGGGCTTGTATCTGGGCTTGTGTTTGGGGGTGGTCAAGCCTGCCTACAACACTTTACCTTACGCCTGATTCTTTACACCAAGAATTGCATACCTCGAAACTATGTCCGCTTTCTTGATTATGCGACTGAACACATCTTTTTACAAAAGGTTGGAGGTAGTTACATTTTTATCCATAGAATGCTGCTGGAGCATTTTGCCCAAATGGAGCCAGTATTTATTCAACCAAGTTCACAACCAATTCATCAGTCTACTGATAGGAATAATGCACTCACTGAACTTAGTTCAACCAACAATTTTAAGAGAGACATTCCATCTCAAACTCCAATTGAAAAAAATATAGTATGTACCAATTGTAGTTGCACTAATCCAGTTACTTTCAACTTCTGTACCAAGTGTGGGAGACGATTAAATCAATCACTTCGCTGAGACTAAATTAAGCAAGGTCATAATGATAAATAAAGAACATTATTTGCCAGTTTGTGTTTATTATTACGGCTCAATGCTTTCAGTTTCTGGCTTTACTGTGTATTTTAAAGCTATGATAACCGGCTCATTGAAATAAACGCGCTACTAACTAATAGCGCGTTAACGAAGTTGAAAGTCACCTGTCTATCCCGGAAGTTGCTTTTTCAGTGCTTCCAGAGAAGCCCAACGGTGATCAACTGGAGTTTCAGGACTATCAGAACTATCAACAGTACTACTTACAGGAATACCTGGACAATTGCGATCGCACAGCTGGCGTTGGGGTATTGCCAAGCACATCTGCTCATACAGCCATTCGTTGGGATAAAAATAACCATCGGGTGGCAGGGTTTCAAGCAACTCTTCCATAATCACTTCCCTTTCTAAGGGCAAGTCATTTACTTGATTTGCAGTTTCGTCTAACCAGATGATTTCCTTCGTATTAAGCCCTAAGCGCCGATTATATTGCTGTAAACATCGGTTGCAGGTACAAGTAATAATTGTTTCTGCCTGAGCGGACACTTCCAGATAATTACCATGATGCTGCACGCGCACATGACCGCGAACTGGTGTCAATGTTTCCAGACCAGGCAGAAATTCCTGAACCTGAACTTCCTCTGTCCGCTCCGATGCTCTAGTTAGCTGCGGAATAAAAATTGCGTCCATAGGATTTGTGAGACATCCTCACTAAAAATTTATCTTCATTACCAGCAATAATACTGATACTACATCTTTATTTTAGGCAACAAGAGGAATTTTGAAATTATATAGTTATGAGTTTTCAATTAACTCCTGACTCTGCCAATTTTAGATTTTGAATTTTGGATTTTGGTGAAGCAGCGCGGTCTTCTCACATTGGGAGAGGCTAACGCCAACGCGTAGCGTCTCGTAGAGGAGGGGGTTTCCCCCATGAGCGACTGCTGTTAGCGCAGCGTTAGCGTTCGCGAGTGCGTCTCGTAGAGAGGTACGAACGTCACCCGTTCGCGCAGCGTCTCCCCTTGGGAGAAGGGATTGAATAAAAAATCTAAAATCTAAAATCCAAAATTGAATAACTCCTAATTCCCAACTCCTTCCAACGAAGCTGGACGGACAACCAGATGACGATGCGGCTCTTTACCGCGACTGAAGGTTTCTAAATCTCCAAATTCCTTCAAGAAGGTATGGATTTGCCGCCGTTCAGCAGAACTGAGAGATTTAATTTCCACTTCTCTACCAGAAAAGCGCACTTCATCGGCTGCTGCTTCTGCTAATGCGCGAATTTCGGCTTCTCTTTTAACCCGGTAGCCATTTAACTCAATAGTGTAAGAGGCTTGGTCTTCCGGGGATTGACTCAGGTTTAAAACCGAATTTGCTAGATACTGAATCGCATCTAACACAGAACCATCGGCACCAATTAATACCTGGATTTGTTCTGTCGTCAAATTAGTTTGATCAATTGTTAACCAGTAGTTATCTGGTTCTGGGGAATCGCCGTCTTGAGATTGGGCAGTTTCTAAATGACCCTGAATATCAGAAGGTATTCCAGTGAGTTCCAGCAGGGTTTTTAACCACTGCTGACCTCGCTGCATGGGAATATTGCTCATGATCCCCCTGTCGCCTTTTTCTTGGCACTTTTTGGTTCAAATGGCAATGCCTTTTGTTCTGCGACTACTGCTTCTTTTTCCTGGGTTGCTACGATTTTTTGCAGTTCTTCTGGTAGAGGTTCGCGGGAGAGAAGATAAGTTTGTGCGGTTTGGAAAATATTACCAATCACCATATACATCAGCACCCCTGCTGGTAAGGGGAAGAACAAAAACATCCCAGAAAAAATAACTGGAGTGATTTTGTTAACTGTATCTTGCTGCGGATTGCCACCACTGGAATTTTGCCCAGAAAGCATTTGGCTAACATAAAGGCTGATTCCGAAGGAGACGATCATGGCGACGATATCCCAGTGAATTGTGCCATCTGGATCAGTTGCGCCAACCCTACCTAAGGCATCAATAAATAGAAAGCCTTTTTCTGCTGCTAGTCCAGGAATTGTTCCTTGAATAGTCACTTCTCCGGGCTGCAAGGCTTCTACATTACCTTGGGCATCAATTTTTACCCTATCTTCCCCTTTGGTGACTTTCCAATCAGGAATCAGGTTATTTTCTGGGTGTTCTGCTAAAAGTACCTGAAATGGTTTGCCCTCAACGGTCTGATATTGGATCTTAGTTTGTTCTCCCACCGCTAGTTTGTTACCACTAGGAAGGATGGCAGCTACTTTAACGTGGTCTCCATCAGCAACGTAAATATTTTGAGGAGCAGTGGCAAAGGCTTGCGGTTGAATTTGTTCGATTTGTTCTGCAGGAAGGATTTGCAGGTTAACGCTGTAGTTTGCACCTGCAAAAGGCGAACCCCGCAAAGTGGCAAATAACGCTAATAAGACCGGCATTTGCACTAGTAATGGAAAACAGCCTGCTAAGGGGTTGCCAAATTCTTTTTGAACATTGACCATTTCCTCTTGCTGCTTTTGCGGATCATCCTTATAGCGCTCTTTGATTTCTGCCATCCGCTTCTGCATCAGAGGTTGTACAATTCGCATTTTCCGCATGTTGCGAATTGAGCCAGCACTCAGGGGATAGAGCGCGAAGCGGACTATCAGGGTCAAAGCAACGATCGCCAATCCGTAGCTAGGCACAATACCATAGAAAAAATCTATGATTGGCAGCATCACGTTGTTCGAGAGAAAGCCGATACCAAAATCCATTATTCTGAATTCAACCTGAGGTACTGTAAACTGAATCTAATTTATCTAAATCATAAATTATGTGCGACTACCCTTCGCTACGGATAGCCGCACATCCAAAAAAAGGGAGTGGGGAGTGGGGAGTGGGGAGTGGGGAGATGAGGGAGATGAGGGAGATGAGGGAGATGAGGGAGATGAGGGAGCAGGGGGAGAAAGAATAACTAATGACTATTCCCTATTCCCTACTCCCTACTCCCTACTCTCATCACTTGTTAGCAGCAGCGCTATATTCAGGATTTTTCGCAGCAATTCTTTCGTTGATGTAGTCATAGACTTCCCGAAACTTGGGAATTGCCCGCAATTCGAGACGACTGCCGTTTCTTAAGGTTAGTACCATATCTCCCCACAAGCCAATGCCACGGGGGACTGTGACGACTTTGACAATTTCTGAGTAAATTATGTCAGTGCGATCGCGTCCCTGCCAACCTCCCGTCACGGTAATTCGGCGATCGGTGATGCGGAAACGCAGCCACAATGCTCTGACAATTGCCCCAACTGTTAATGGTATCCCGACAATGGTTAGCCCAATCAACAGGTTGACAATTAAATCCCCAATATGGGGGCCACCTTCATAATAAACATCTTCACGAATTCCCATCGAACACCTCAGCTTGTGCCAACAACTGCTCTAATTCTTGCAGAAATTGTGGGCTTACGCACTTAGATTCTGCTGTTGTGGGTTTGACAATGAACACTAGCCGCCATCCTGGTGATAATTTGGGCAGCAAGCTATATAAAGCAGAAGCAATTTGCCGTTTGATTCGGTTGCGAACCACTGCCCTTTTGCTGACTTTTGTGCTTATGGAAATGCCAATCCGCGTGCTGACAAGATGTGCTGAGTCAGTTGCTTGTGTTGTCTGGGTGGCAGTGGACAAAGAAGGTTTTATTGAACATAACGGCTTTAAGGCTCTCAATGTTAAATAAGAGCCATTACGCCGAATCCCTTCCCGGAAAACTGCCTGGAAATCCTTGCGGGATTTTAGCCGATTTGCTTTAGGCAAAGCCACAGATGTTCTTTTAGCTTAATATTCCCTAAACGCTCAAACGGTGACGTCCCTTTCTTCTTCTAGCGCTAATCACGTTTCTGCCATCTGGTGTCCGCATTCTGGCGCGAAAACCAGAGGTTCTTTTTCTCTTACGGCTAGTACCGCCCAGTGTTCTTTTCATACTCTTCTCCTCTTAGGTGATTTTTATAAAAACTCACAATCTCTAATTTTATCACTTTATTAGGGAATAGGGAATAGGGAAAGAGGAGGCAGAAGGCAGAAGTTCTAAGATGTTTGAATTTTGAATTTTGAATTGATTTCTCCCCCTGCTCCCTCATCTCCCCACTCCTAATTGATGCTCAAAATCCATGTTCCCATGTAACGTAGTAGTGGCACATCGCCAGGGGAGAGGACTTGACAGTTAAAATAGTAGACTCCACCGAAGGCTGGATTTTTCACGTTAGATAAGACTACCTCAACTGGGCTACCTGCTGGCACTGGCTCTTGGGGAAAAATATTAATTAGCTTACCTTCTTTGTCCCACTTCACCTCAGAAAGCGGAACTGCTTTGCCTTTGACTCGGACTTCAATGTTTTTCTGGTCAAAAGTTCCTTTGTAATAATCAGGGTAGGTAATGGCAAATTGACCAACAGCCAATTTCATTCTTTGGGCTGGAATCCTTAATATGTATCGATCCCAACCATTAGCTTGTCCACCAAAATCTAACCGGAAGGGCAGTTGATTTTCGCTTTTGATGCCGCTAAAGAGCGTAAATCCAGGTAAGCTTTGCGCCCAAGTCAAGGCTGGTAATCCAGCAACCAGAAAGCTAGTCACGGCTAAAGCAGAAAGTAAACGTCGCATAATCAGGCTTCCTCTACCAAAATATAAATCTGTTATCTAAAATAACTGTGTGTTAGTATTCGTTACTAAACTTTACTACTGACTTCCTGACAATTGACGTTCAATAACAAAAAAAAGTGCCATCCTTACTGAGGTTTGGGCTACATCAAAATTACTTAGTTATAAATTTACCATATACTCGATTTACTTCATTACCCTTACAGAGTGCTGATTTTAGACTTAGGTTGGTCAAATTTTGAACTAAATATAAACACAGTCGCGGTTGGATTGTGTTTCTAAATATGTATAAGTGTATCTAAATTTGAGAATTTTGTTATAAAAATTGAGGCGTGCCATCAGCGATCGCCAGTTAAGTTGGGCTAAATTGATTAAAATAAGTTGGAATCAGAGTCGTAATTATTAAAATTTGATTGGGAAATTATAAAGCTTTCAAAATTTGGTCAATATTACTCTATAAGAAAGGAATACCAAAATTTCTCAATCCCGAAAATAAGCTGAAGATAAAGATGCAAAATTTGGGAATCAATTTAGGATGTGCAATACGTAACCCTGTTTGCAACTATCTGAAAATATGACATCTGCGAGCGGCAAAGTCAGGCTTTGCCTGGACAGCTAAGAATGGGAGAGGAAAGTTTCAAGGTTCAATCTACAAGTAAAATTCATGGGTGATGTTCCTGCCTAAGTACTATGAGTGCGGGACACGCCTCATCTAGACAATCGCTTACTTGGCAGAAATTAGGTATTTATCTTCAGGAGATTTCATGAGAATAGCAGTTGCTAAAGAAATTGAAGTTTGTGAACGTCGTGTGGCATTAATTCCTGACACCGTTGCTCGATTGGTAAAACAAGGTTTGGAAGTTTGGGTAGAAACAGGTGCAGGAGAACGATCATTTTTTGGCGATTCTGACTATGAAGCCGCAGGAGCCACAATAATCAGCGATACTGCCAAATTATGGGGCGAAACAGATATTCTGCTGAAAGTCAGCCCCCCACAAGAACGAGAAGATGGACGCTCAGAAATTGATTTGTTAAAGGAAGGGGCTGTATTAGTCAGTTTCCTTAATCCTTTGGGAAATCCTGTTGTAGCACAGCAACTAGCAAATCGGAAAGTCACAGCCTTGAGTATGGAAATGATTCCCCGTACTACCAGGGCGCAAAGTATGGATGCTTTGTCCTCGCAAGCTTCATTAGCAGGTTACAAGGCTGTATTAATTGCCGCAGCTGCATTACCGAAATATTTCCCAATGTTAACCACAGCCGCAGGCACGATCGCTCCAGCGAAAGTATTTATTATGGGCGCTGGTGTAGCCGGATTACAAGCGATCGCCACCGCCAGACGCTTGGGAGCAGTGGTAGAAGCCTTTGATATTCGTCCCGCCGTCAAAGAAGAAGTGCAAAGCTTAGGGGCAAAATTCGTTGAAGTCAAATTAGAGGAAGAAACCGTCGCTGCTGGTGGTTACGCCAAGGAAATTTCTGAGGCTAGCAAACAACGTACCCAAGAAGTTGTCGCCGAACACATTAAAAATTCTGATGTGGTGATTACCACCGCCCAAGTTCCTGGGAGACAAGCACCACGGCTTGTTACAGAAGAAATGGTGGCACAAATGAAACCAGGTTCAGTAATTGTGGATTTGGCCGCTGAACAGGGTGGTAACTGCGCCTGCACCGAACCAGGTAAAGATATTGTGTGGAACGGTGTGACAATTATCGGCCCCATCAATCTCCCATCATCGATGCCAATTCACGCCAGCCAATTGTATGCCAAGAACGTAACTTCGTTGATGCAATTGCTAATTAAAGACAAAGCTTTGCAGGTAGACTTTAGCGACGACATCGTTGATGCAGCTTGCGTTACCCACGCTGGTGAAATTCGCAATCAACGAGTGCGGGATGCGCTACAAGCTTTGAATACTCAACAACCGGCGGTTAATTAGGGAGATGAGGGAGCAGGGGGAGATAAGGGAGATGAGGGAGATGAGGGAGATGAGGGAGCAGGGGAAGTAAGGGGAGATAAGGGAGAAGAACCAATGCCCAATGCCCAATGCCCAATGCCCAATGCCCCATGCCCAATGCCCAATGCCCAATGCCCAATGCCCCATTCCCATTTACACAAGGAGTTTTGATTTCATGACAGAGGCATTACTTGCTGCTTTGTTTGTATTTGTTTTGGCATCTTTTATCGGCTTTGAAGTCATCAACAAAATCCCACCGACTCTACACACGCCCTTAATGTCAGGCTCAAACGCGATTTCTGGCATTGCGGTACTTGGAGCAATAGTTGCTGCTGGTGCAAGAGACACAAATGTGTCCGTAATTCTCGGTTTGATTGCTGTGGTACTGGCAACAGTCAACGTTGTAGGCGGTTTTTTAGTGACAGACAGAATGTTGCAAATGTTCAAGAAGAAGGAGATTAAGGCGTGAGCGACTTTTTACCAACTGGCATTCAGCTGACGTACTTAGTCGCTGCATCGTTATTCATTCTGGGCTTGAAAAAGCTGGGATCACCTGCTACAGCGCGGAACGGTAATATCGTAGCGGCTGTGGGGATGCTGCTAGCGATCGCAGCGACAATGCTGGATCAGCATGTGTTGAACTACGAGATGATATTGTTGGGCTTGGCGATTGGATCGGGAATTGGTGCGATCGTTGCCTACAAAGTCCAAATGACTGAAATGCCGCAAATGGTGGGTTTACTCAACGGTTTAGGTGGTGCGGCTTCGGCATTAGTAGCCGTTGCCGAATTCTGGCGGTTATTAGATAGTTCGCAGCCGATACCCCTAGATGTGAACATTTCCATGCTGTTGGACGTGTTAATCGGTGGTGTTACCTTCACAGGTAGTTTTTTAGCCTTTGCCAAATTGCAAGGTTTAATTAGCGGTTCCCCGATTACATTTCCATTCCAGCAACCATTTAACCTCTTGCTTCTGGGTGCTTATATATTAGGTAGTGCCTACTTAATCATCACACCAGATAGCTTACCCATATTCTTGGGAGTCGTTGCCGTTTCTTTAGTGTTGGGCGTGATGTTCGTCATCCCCATTGGTGGCGGCGATATGCCAGTGGTAATCTCGCTGTTGAACTCGTTGTCAGGTGTGGCGGCGGCGGCGGCGGGGTTTGTGGTGATGAACAATATGTTAATCATCGCTGGTGCTTTGGTGGGAGCATCTGGCTTAATCCTCACCGAAATTATGTGTAAGGCGATGAACCGCTCCTTATTTAGTGTGCTGTTCAGCGCTTTTGGTACTGGTTCTAGTTCTGGTGGTGCTGCTGCTAGTGGTGGTGCAACTGATCAAACCGTCCGCAGCATTGATCCTGAAGAAGGGGCGATGATGTTGGGTTATGCCCGTTCTGTGGTAATTGTGCCTGGTTATGGTATGGCAGTTGCCCAAGCGCAACATAGCGTCCGGGAATTGTCGGATCAGTTAGAAAAAATGGGCGTTGATGTCAAGTATGCCATTCACCCCGTTGCTGGGAGAATGCCGGGACACATGAATGTGTTACTTGCAGAGGCAAATGTGCCTTATACGCAGTTGTACGATATGGATGATATTAATCCCCAGTTTGATCAAGCGGATGTGGCTTTAGTAATTGGGGCAAATGATGTGGTAAATCCGGCGGCGCGGAGTGATGCAAATAGCCCGATTTATGGTATGCCGATTTTGGAAGTAGATCGGGCGAAGCAGACGATTGTGATTAAGCGCGGGATGAGTACGGGTTTTGCCGGTGTAGATAATGAGTTGTTCTACAAGGATAAAACGACGATGCTTTTTGGTAGTGCGAAGGATATGGTGGCGAAGTTGGTTTCGGAAGTGAAGCAACTTTAACGAACCGCAGAGGCGCAGAGAGCGCAAAGAAAAGAATTTAGAGAGTTTGCTTGCCTTGGGGGTTTGATGCTTCTGGGGCAAGTTTTTAACATCGTGGTCGAAGGTTAAGCATTATCAATTTTCCTACCCACTTACTTAGTTTACACTTGGTAACAGCTTCCGTAACATTACCCCATACTGGCAAAACATGACAAATAATTTTCAAAAGCGAGCGAATAATCTTTTAAATCAAGGAATTGAGCAAGTTCAAGCTGGTCAACTTCAGCCAGCATTGCAGTATTGGCAAGAAGCATTGCTACTTTACCAGCAAATTGACGACCGTCAGGGAGAGGCAATTACACTACTGAATTTGGGCAATGTCTGCCGTGACCTCAACCAATATCCACAAGCGATTGAGTTTTTAGAGCAAGCTCTATCTATTTTTCGCTACAGTAGCGAACTACAAGGGGAGACTAATGCATTGATGCTTCTAGGTGGTATTCGCTACAACAGCCATCAATGGAAGGCGGCAATTGAGTACTACCAGCAGGCGCTTAGACCCGTTCAACTTTTGTCCGACCGAGACACAGAGTCACGAGCGCTGACTTCTATTGGTAATGCTTACGTCAATCTAGAGCAATTCCAGCAGGCTCTAGCATCCTACCAGCAGGCTTTGCCCATTTTTCGTTCTAGGGGAGATCGTCAAGGAGAAGCTAACGTACTTCAGTATCAGGGAACTGCCTACTACAGCTTTGGACAACCGCAAAAAGCAATTGAATGCTATCAGCAAGCTTTGCTACTCTATCAAGCCATTGGGGAATATGCAGAATCGGCTAAAGTGGTGACTAATCTGGGAAACGCATTTGTTAACATACACCAATTTCAACAGGCAATTGATTGCTACCAGCAAGCAATTATTATTTTTCAACAAATTGGTGATAGTTATACAGTAGCTTCTGTTCTGGCAAATTTGGGTATGGCTTACCTGAATGTCAATCAATTTCAACAAGCAGTTGAAAGCTATCGTGCCGCCATACCTATCTTTGAGCATTTCGGCGATTTTCAATCGCTTGCTTTTTGCTGCGACCAAGCATTATCTATTTATCAACAGCTAGACGATAGACTTGAAGAAGCTAATACTTTAATTTGTCAAGGTTGGGCTTATAATAATCTCAGTCAATATGCACGGGCAATTGAGTGCTATCAAAAAGCTTTGCCTATCTTACGTATGCTTAAATTACGCTACGAAGAAGGAACTGCCTTAAATAGACTAGGTATTGCCTACGACAATATAGGTCAATATCAACAGGCAATTGACTTTTATCAACAAGCTCTCCCCGTATTTCAAGAAATTGATGCTCAACGAGACGTAGCATCAGTACTGACGAATTTAGGGATTGTTCACGACAACCTTAAATGCTACCAACAGGCAATTGAGTTTTACCAGCAAGCCTTGCAGATTGAGAGGCAAGTTGGTACTCGTCAAGGTGAAGCAAGCGTCTTAATAAATTTGGGTGTTCCTTACCGTCGCATTGCACAATTCCAAGAGGCTCTAGCTTGCTATTTGGAAGCCTTGCCAATGGTTCAACAGATGTGCAACAAGAGAGAAGAAGCAATGGTGCTGACCAATTTGGGCAACGTATACCTAGACCTCAAGCAACCTTTGCTTTCTGTTGAATACTACCAAAAAGCTTTGCTTATATATCGAGAAGCAGGCGATCGCCTGTCGTCCGGGATGGTGCTAAGTAATCTCGGTCGATTGATGTTACAGCAAAATCAACTAAAAGCTGCCGAATCTTACTTTGATGAAATGGTAGCCGTGCGAGAATCTATTCGTGCTGAATTGCGAGAATTACCCGTTGCTCAACAACAAACATTTCTAAATGAGATTGCTAAAGACTATCAGGATTATGCAAGGTTATTACAAGTAAGCTCGCAGTATTCAAAGGCACAGCAAATCTTGGACTTGCTTAATATTTAGAACTCGCTCTCCACTCTAGACTTATTGTAAGGAACAGTGACTTCGTAGGAGTATCGCTCTCTTTTTCCTTTGCGCTTCTGCGTAATAAGGCTAGGCAAAGCCCGCCGCAGGCATCGTCCTCTCCTTCCTCTGTGTTCTCTGGGCTTCTGTGGTTTGTTAAAAAAAGCGATCGCCAAATCTCCACAGTGCGATCGCTCTGGCAATATAATTAAGACTGCGGTGTAATACTGCGTGGATCAACAACTACAATTTCAGAAAAACGTTTAAAGTCATCAATATTAAATGTAAGTAGATGTGTAATCTGGTGTGTTATCATTGCTGCAACTAAACGTGCATCATGCACCTTTTTTCCCATGACTTGGTATTTAACAATTAGAGATTCCCATTCACTAAAAATAACAGGTGTATCAAGGTGTAGTATAAATATCTTCTTGAGCTTATCAGTTTCTTCTACTGCTTGAGCCGTGGATAAACCTAAACCATTACTATTAATTGGTCTTGTCGCAACAGCCCAAAACTCAATGATATTCTGTGGAATTATATATAATAATTCCCCTTGTCTCTTGAGCATCAATATCGCTCTTTGAGTATCAAAGTGCATTGGGCTATTCTTTTGCACCAAACGCAGCAAAATATTAGTATCCACCAAATAGCTCATAACATTTCATCTTCTCTGGTGTAAATACTCTCTCGACTAATCGCGTCATCTGAAAGTGCTGGTGCTAAAGAAAAAGCAGGACTATTTATTAAATCTGTTAATATAGCTTCCCATTCTTCCTGAGTTGATACTTGATAAAAAAAACTTTCTTCATGGCTGGTTAAACTGTTTTCAATCAGAGATGCAAGATAAGCTTCTACCGATAAACCTTGTGCAGCAGCTTCAGCAATGAGACGAGCCTCTATTTCTGGTTTCAATTGTAGCTGTATGGTCATTTGTTGTTTCCTAATTCCCTGAGTTGTTGAAGTCTTAATCTGGATAGTCGCAAAAGTCTTCTCCCTCTAAGTCTGAGAATATATTTAATTCACTACCAGGTGCATAATTTCTAATAGCTGTCATTGCGGCTAGTGTTAGTTGGCGTTTTTGCTCATCTTTGGTAAGTGAGTGTTTTTCTTGAAGAACTAATTGCAAGGCTGATTCAGCTATCTTCAGGCGATCGCTTATGCTCAAACTTGGAAGTGCTTGGAGAATTTCTTTGATTTGCATATAAGTTTAAAGCGTAGGCCAAGCCCGCCGTTGGCGTAGCGTCTCCAAGAGTTGGCATCGCCAAAACTCGACAGTGCGTAGGCGTTCGCGTAGCGTTCCGCAGGAAAGCCAGCCGAAGGCATCGCTCGGTTTATTTTCTAAATTTCTTGCCATTCTCTAGCATCAATAAAAATAGATAGATGTTTTTTATTGCTTGTGGCAATAATAACCTCATGCCCATAATTAGCAACTAAAATAGATTGAGATGCCAAAATTACATCACCATCTAAAGCTTTATTATCTGCTGTAGATTTTCCTTGATTTCTGACTTGGGCCCATAACTCTGCTGCTTTCAACATCACTTCTGTTGTAATAGGAAGATAGATAATTTCTGACTTGAGTTGATTAAGTTTTATAATTCCTGATAATTTATTTGCCCTTAATAATTCCCGTCTAATTTCATAATCTATAATTTCTGGTAAAATTACTTCATATTCTCTCTCAAAGAGCGTATAAAACCATTCTTGACATTGCACAGCTAGAGGCGTTGCTTTTGGATTAGTAATTAATCCCACAGGTGCAGAATCTAAGATAATAACCTTACTCATCCTATTTTAAATAGAAATACCTTTCATAGATTCAATAATTTCTAAGATTTTTTGTTGTTCTTCTTGTTCATCTAACTCATTCCATGACTCAAATATTTTTTTGATGTTTCTTTTCCTTTCTTGTTGTTTGACGGGATCACTATGATTAATTTCATGAAGAGCATTTTCCCAGTTATTTAATGATGTCTGTTTCATCGTCACACTTTGACGAAATAGACGTACAATTTGTAGTAATTCTGGTAGATATTCTTCTGGAGTTTCTTGAATTTCTAATAATAGTTCAGCGCGGGGTGTAGTTGATGATTGTGCTGTGAGCGGTTGATTATTGTTCATAAATACCTTCCAAGTAAATTATTTAAAAACACGAGTAGATATTAATCAGTTTTAGCACTGGTAGTTATATTATATTTTAGCGTGAATGGCTATTTTAGTTTCCTGATAAAGTCCCGACGCTTACATGGTATCCAATGGATCAAGAATCGGTTAGCGATCGAGCTAAGTATTATCAATTAAGCGATCGCCGCTCACCCGCCACCATGCATAGCCTCTGGTAGAGTTGCCCGCCGTACCCCTACGGGGATCTACGCGTAGCGTCTCCAAGAGTTGGCATCACCTGAAAAATCTCTACTCTGCGATTATGATTAATTTGGGAAGAAGTCAGAATCTAAGGTTTCATCAACAGAAAAAGGATAGTCTTTAGGAAAAATAGACAGAGGAAGCCCTGTTTCAATAGATGCTTCTTTTCGAGCATGTTGGTAACAACTATCAAAAACTTCCGTGTAATAGTATTTTAAGCTCGGACTATCGACAAATGCTTCTTGTAACCTTTGACGATGTTCATAGATTGTATATAACCAGCTATTGGATCGGTTCTGGGGTTGAAATTTATATTTGAGAAGGTGCATTAAAAGCACTCTAAGATTACTCCTTAAAGCATTTTTATCGCTTCTTCCCATACTTTCAATTTCTTCAATTAAATTTTCTAACTCTAATTCTAAAAACTTTTTGTTTTTTAATAAATCAACAGTGTGTTCTAACCACAAGTGATAATCCTGTGCATAGAGGCTATTGGTTTTAGGAACAGATTGATTGCTCATAATCTTCTCCTTTATAGATATATAATTTTAACATTACTTCTTAACAAGCAATCGCACTTTTTTACTTTTGGCAGTTCATTCCAAACTGTGTTGGCGTTGGGTAGCCTCTTGTAGAGAAGGCATCGCCTGATTTTTTCCTTAACTAACTATCCGTTTTATCGGGATTTCTATCCAGAACTCACAGCCATTACCAGGTTCAGAAACACACTTGATATTACCGCCGTGTTTTTGCACAATAATTTGGTAGCTAATAGATAACCCTAAGCCAGTACCTTGTCCAGGTTGTTTGGTGGTAAAGAAAGGTTCAAAAATGCGCGATCGCATCATCTCTGGAATACCACAACCATTGTCAGCAATGCGAATCAGAATAGTATTCCCTTCGAGGACTTCTGTACGAATCAAAATTTTAGGATTATCAATTATTTTTCCAGCTTTTTCTGAGTTTTCTAATGCATCAATCGCATTGTTGAGAATATTCATAAACACCTGATTCATCTGGGCTGCATAGCAGACGACTGGAGGCAATTCATCATATTGTTTAACTACCTCAATAGCAAAAGAATTAATCTCTGGTTGCACTCGATGTTGTAAAATCAACAAAGTACTGTCGATGCCTTCATGAAGATCAACGGGCTTCATTCCTGTTTCGTCAAGTCGAGAAAAACTTCGCAATGATAAGACTAGTTGAGAGATTCGATCTGCCCCTATCTTCATTGAAGTTAGAACTTTAGGCAAGTCATCACTAATGAAATCTAAATCCAGTGCTGCTGCTTGCTTTTGAATTTCTCCTGTTGTTATAGGATACTGTTTTTGATAGAGGTGCAGTAATTTTAATAAATTTTCGGCATGTTCAGTAACATAAGTGATGTTGCCATAGATGAAACTAATCGGGTTGTTAATTTCATGTGCTACACCAGCAACTAACTGCCCTAAACCTGCCATTTTTTCACTTTGAATCAACTGGCTCTGAGTGTGCTGTAATTCTTTAAGAGTCTGGGTAATTTCTTCTTTTTGACGTTGAGTTTGTTCGAGTAATTCCGCTTGTTGAAGTCCTACCCCTAATTGAGTACCAATCTGCATCAGCAAATCTACCTCATCCTCTTGCCAATCACGGGGCTTGATATTTTGATAAGCTGCTAGTAATCCCCAGAGTTTCTCACCCTGAAAAATCGGCACAATCATATATGCCCTAGCCTGCATTAGCTCAAGCAGGGCAATATGACAAATAGAATAATTGGCGCTGTAAATATCTTTAATGACACTACTTTTAGCATTAGTAAACCTTCCGCCTTGCGTTTCTTGTAAGTAATCATCTGCAACTATAGGTACAATTTCCCTTATTGGTGTCCAACCTTGGGCTAAAGACTCAGCAACAAATTCGCCACTCCAGTCAGCCCCGAATCGATAGATTGTCACTCGATCAACTTCCAATAGCCGCCGGACTTCTTCTGTACTGGTGGCAAAGATGGTATGAATATCAAGAGACTGGCGAATTTTCTCCACCGTTGCGGCTAATGCCTTCTGTCTTTCGGCTGCTTTCCGTTCTCGTGCAGCAGCTTGAGCCAGTTTTTGGGTTTGTAACTGCATCTGTTTCAAAGACTCAGCTTGCTGTAATGCTACCCCCAATTGAGCGCCAACTTGTGCCAATAAGTTGATTTCCTCATCTTGCCAATAACGAGGCTGGGAATTTTGATAAGCTACTAGCAATCCCCACAACTTTTCGCCCTGAGAAATTGGGACAAAAACTTCATTCCGTGCATACTTACCCGTTTGCTTTCCTTGTACAAGAACCCCTTCTGTCACAGGCTGCGGCTTAACCATTGGTGTCCAGCCATCAACAATAGAATCAGCCACAAATTCGCCACTCCAATCAGGATAGAAGCGATAAATTGCTACTCGTTCCACTTCTAATAAGCGACGGACTTCTTGAGTTGTGGTTTTAAAGATGGCTTCAATATCAAGAGACTGACGAATTTTTTCTACGGTGTTCGCTAACGCCCTTTGCCTTTGGGCAGCTTTGCTGATCTCTGCTGCTTGGGTTTGCATTTGTTGAATAAATTCCGCTTGCTGCAAAGCTACACCTAGTTGGGTACCCACTTGAGTAAGCAAGTAAACCTCATCTTTTTGCCAATCACGCATTCTGGCATTTTGGTACACTGCTAGCAAGCCCCAGAGCTTCTGACCGTGGTAAATGGCAATGATCACATAAGCTCTTGCCTGATATATTTCTAAGACTTTAATGTAGCAGTCGCTAAAGCCTGAATTGTAAATATCATTACAAACACGGTACACTTCACAGCGACTAAAGCTACCACCCTCTGTATCTTGTAAATAGGTGTCAGCGACTGGAGGTTTAGCTAAATCTTTGGCGCTACATTCACTGACGTTTTCACTCACTTCCGGCCGCTGCAATTGCTCATGGATGAGGGAAATCCAACCCTCTGCCACTGATTCAAACACGAATTCACCACTCCAATCGGGATTGAAGCGATAAATAGCCACGCGGTCAGCATTTAGCAGCTGCCTAAGTTCTCCGGTGGTTGTGTGGAAAATGCTTTCCAAGTCTAGAGACTGACGAATTTTCTCAATGGTTATGGCTATGGTTCTTTGCCATTGGGCTGCTTTTTCTCTGGCTTTTGCTTGTGCTAGTTCTGCTGATTGTAGTTTTACTTGTTCCAGGTAATCTGCTTGCTGCAAAGCAACTCCCAGATGTTCGGCGATTAATTGCACAAACTCAATTTCTGATGCTTCCCATTGCCGAGGATTACTACACTGATGAATACACAGCAATCCCCATAAATCTTTACCTTTGATCAAGGGGGCAGCTATATTGGCACGGACTTGGAATCTTTCTAGCATTTGGACGTGACAATCACTGACACTAGCTTGATATATATCAGTCATTGCTTTAATCCGACCTTGCTGATATAATCCTGCAAACTCCGCAGCAAAGCAGTGGTCGCGCAGTTTGGCTGCTAGTGCCGAATCCCATTCTGCTCCCACGTCTTCATAGATAAATTCCCCTTCCCATCCCAATTCGGGATAAAAACGAAACACACTAACCCGATCGCTTTTCAGAAGCTGGCGGACTTCAGTGACTGTAATTTTGAAGATGGTTTCTATGTCTAGAGACTCGCGAATACGGGCAATAACTCCAGACAAGGCTTTTTGTTGCTCATTCTGACGCAGGGAGAATGTCACATCTAAATGAGATTCTTGCTGTTCTGAATTTGGTTCTATGGGTTGAGTAGTAGAGGAGTTTTCCATTCCCAGTGGGACTTTAAATATTGAAAGTCTTCTATCTCATGATTCCCGTTGCGATCGCAAAGGTAACAGTTATTTCCTGGGAATGCTAGAAAAAACAGTGTAGGGACACGATAATATCGTGTCCCTACAAAAAGATTTTTCAACCACGAGAAAATTATCGCCGCTTGGGAGTGGCGCTGCGGCTGCTGCGTTTTTCTTCATCTCGGCGACGGCGATCGCGCCAATCTGCCACGGTCAAATAACCAATACCACCAGTGACTACTACGAGTAGCACTATGGCTACTATTGTTAAAATACTCAAAAATGGACTTTCCACGATGCCTCTACAGTCCGTTACGTCCCCAAACTACCATTGCAATTGACCAAGTGAACACAACTAACAGTGATACCCAACCTAGTGTCAAAATCTCCATAGTCCCGCTTTTCAAATAATTACAAAAGGTTTCTAATATTTATCATACAGGGATTGGGCAGGCTCAGATTTTTTTATAAATGACATTCTAAGTTTTGCGGACGATGTCTACGATGGTCACTGACTTGTACTGAGCGACTTGCCTTGACTTGTGCCGAGCAAAGCCGAGGTAGCGAAGTCGAAAGGAGTCGAAGTAGCTTGTCGTTCGCGCAGCGTCTCGTAGAGAAGTGGGGGCTATTCGGCGTCGCAAACGATACAACATATTTTCTTGGTAGGCTAGTAGTTCAAGCATTAATAAAGACGAATGTAAAAAAATAGCGATCGCGCTTTCCCACTTGATAGTTTGGGAATACTAGGGTTATGCGTATATATTTCAAATCCAGCCACCCCTAGTATCATGCCGACATTTTTCAACTATCCTTTCCACTCTAACGGTTTTGTTGCCCACGGACATTGTTATCTCTGGCAAACTGGATTAGTTTGGCTCCACATTATTTCTGATGCCACGATCGCTCTAGCCTATTATTCTATTCCCTTCCTACTAATTTACTTTATTTCCAAGCGCAAAGACGTTCCTTTCAATGGAGTCTTTTTGTTATTTGGTGCTTTTATCATTGCCTGCGGTACTGGACACTTGATGGATATTTGGACGCTTTGGCATCCAGACTATTGGATTGCAGGTGGTTTAAAAGCTTTAACTGCCATTATTTCGATATATACGGCATTTGCGTTATTTTATCTCATGCCTCAAGCTCTAACACTACCTAGCCCTGCCCAGTTAGAAGTTATCAATCGAGCACTTTCCACTGAAATTGTAGAGCGCAAGTGCATCGAAAAAGAACTACGCCTTGCACAGGAAATCACTCAAAACTCCAGCCAAGCTAAGAGTGAATTTCTCGCCAATATGAGTCATGAGCTACGCACACCTCTTAACGGTATTCTGGGCTATACACAAATTCTCCAACGCACAGAATCTTTAAGTGAGAAAGGACGCAAAGGAATCAGCATCATTTATCAATGTGGTTCTCATCTTTTAACCCTAATTAATGATGTCCTGGATCTCTCCAAAATAGAAGCCCGAAAATTAGAATTGTATCCTGTAGATTTCTACTTGCCTGCTTTTATAGATAGCGTGACTGAAATTTGCCGCATCCGGGCAGAACAAAAGGTGATCGCATTTCACATTGAACTTGATCCTGATTTGCCAACGGGCATTCATGCTGATGAGAAACGCTTGCGACAAGTACTGATTAACTTGCTTAGTAATGCGATCAAATTTACTAATCAAGGTAGTGTCACCTTCCAAGTTCAGGTCATTGGTAAAGAATCAAACGCCAATGCAAATACTGACTACAAAATTCGCTTTCAGGTAATAGATTCCGGCACGGGTATAATCTCTGAACAAGCCGAGAAAATCTTTCAGCCTTTTGAGCAAGTGGGAAATCAGAAACTACAATCTGAAGGTACAGGCTTAGGATTAGCAATTAGCCAACAAATTGTTTTGTTGATGGGTAGTCAAATTCAGGTGCAAAGTACCTTAGGCAAAGGTAGCACTTTTTGGTTTGAGGCAAAATTGCCAGAATCTAAAGACTGGGCAAAGGTTTCCAGAGTGGTTGAGCAGGGAACTATTGTTGGTTATCAAGGACAAAGGCGCACCATTTTGATTGCGGATGACAAATGGGAAAACCGATCAGTAATTGTAAATTTATTAGAGCCTGTTGGGTTTACTGTTGTAGAAGCTAGTCACGGTGAGGAAGCATGGGAACAGGCTCTACTCTACAAACCAGACATGATTATCACTGACCTAGTGATGCCTAGATTGAATGGATTTGAGTTGATCGAACGTTTGCGTCAGTCTGGGCCATTTAAAGAGATTGCTGTCATCGCTTCGTCAGCCAGCGTATTTGCAATCGACCAGCACAAGAGTATTGATGTAGGTGCAGATGCATTTCTACCAAAGCCTGTAGAAGCTGAAACGCTGCTGGAAATTCTACGGCAATTTTTGCAACTGGAATGGATTTTTGACGTTAAGGTAGACGCAATCAAAAAAACCTATACAGGTGGTTTGGATCAATCAAATGAGATGATTTATCCTGCCAAAGAGGTTTTACAAGAGTTACTCGATCTGACACAAGATGGCGATATTCAAAAAGTTTTAGAACTTGCTGAGAAACTTTCTGCATCTGATCAGCAGTTAAGCATTTTTGCCCAGCAGATCGTCCAACTTGCTAGTAATTTCCAACTCAAACGTTTGGAAACTTTTATTGTAAGTATTCAGGAGTCAGAATTCAGAAGTCAGAATAAATAAGACAACCTGTAAAAGTATTTCAATCCTAGTACCGCAAGGCGGAAGTCAAAAGTCAAAATCCAAAAACCAAAAGTACTATGGAATAAGCTCTTTAGATATTTCAAATGGTTGCTCTATTTCCGCCGTGGCGTACTATTTACTAACCAGCTATGCTAATTCAATTATGAATTATGACTCCTAACTACTGAATTCTTTTATTCAAGAATACATCAATTAATTTGAGTTAAATTTAAATTTAAAATTCATCATGGGCAAAACTGCAAATAACGGATTTATTTTGATTGTGGATGATAATCCGACAAATTTATCTGTCCTGTGTGAAGCGCTCAATAGTGAGGGTTTTCGTTTCCGTGTTGCAGTCGATGGAGAAACTGCGATCGCTCAAGCCGAACGCAATCAACCAGAGTTGATTTTGCTGGATGTCCAAATGCCCGGTATTGACGGATTTGAAACTTGTCGCCGCCTCAAAGCCAATCCTGTTACCCAAAACATTCCGATTATTTTCATCACTGCCTTAGCGGATACGGAAAATAAAACGAAGGGATTTTTCCTTGGTGCAGTAGATTATATCCCTAAACCGTTTGCACAAGAGGAAGTCATTGCTAGAGTGCGTGTACATTTACAACTCAAACAATTGACTGAATCTTTGGAACAACAAGTTAGCGATCGCACCAAGGCTTTGCAACAAGCCCAAGTCCAACTAGTGCAGCAAGAGAAACTATCAACGCTCGGAGAGTTAATCGCTGGTATTGGGCATGAAATCAACAACCCCATCAACTTTATTTCCAGCAATATTCCACCCTTAGAAGAATACATTACAGGAGTAACCAAATTGCTCCTACTGTATGAACAAGAGTATCCAAACCCAACAGCCAAAATTACCACTGCTATTAAAGACTTGGATCTTAATTTCGTTCTTGAAGATATGGTAAAAATTTTGAACTCACTTGAAGTAGGAAGTGAACGAATTCAAAACCTTTCTAATTCACTCCGCAACTTCTCTCGTTCGGATAGTGATACAAAAATACCTGCTGATTTGCACCAAGGTCTAGATAGTACACTAATGATTTTGCAACACCGCCTCAAAGCTAATGGCGATCGTCCCGGCATTGAGGTGATTAAAAGTTATGCAGTATTACCAGAGGTAAACTGCTATATTGGGCAGATGAATCAAGTATTTATGAACATTTTGGCAAATGCAATTGATGCCCTTGATGAAGCTATAATGCTAGGCAAAATGAGCAATCTAATTCCTCAGATTCAAATTGCAACAGAAATAGATTCTGAACAATTTGTTGTAATTCGGATTGCTGACAATGGGATTGGTATTCCTGAACGGTTTAAAAAGCGCTTGTTTGAGCCGTTGTTTACCACAAAAACCGTTGGGAAAGGCACTGGACTTGGCTTGTCGATCGCATATCAAATAGTTGTAGAGAAACACAAAGGTGTATTAGAAGTGAATTCTCAATCAGGTATGGGAAGCGAGTTTATTATCAAAATTCCCACATAAGGGCAGTATTTAATTAATTACAAAGCTGCTCTAGCATTTATTATACTGAAGAGTAAGGAAAAATTTACCAATACCTAATCCCTAATTTCTATATAGAGTGAACTCAACTTTAGATGCTCAACTGATGGCAGAACGCCTAGAATCCCTGAAAGCTGGAATAATTGGGGGTTTATCTGTGTGTTTTGCTTTTGCTCTTTCTATTCTTTTGAATACTTTCGTACTGGCAAAGTATTTTCAGACACTCGCATGTCTGCAAAATGATCTTGACTGGCACTTGTGGGTGAGTGGTGCAATTGCAATTTTTACTGGTTTCCTATTTGGTGTCACCTACCGCTATATCATCCGCTCAGATAAAAATCCCCAACTGAAAGCTGGTGGTGTACTAGCCTTTGGCTTGGTGCGAGGATTAACTCAGATAGAACTTGGCTGGAATTCTAACAGCACAATTTGGCCTTTTTTGGTGTTGGCGGCAGAAAGTGTATTGTGGTTTGCGTTGGCTGCCATCGCTCTTAATGTCGCTATTCAACTCCGTTGGGTTAAACCTTTTTCATCAGTCTAAATTCCCTATGTATCTAAATATAAGTATAATTTATTACTAATATCTAATATGAAAACTAAAATATCCCACTATTATCTGATAGTCGATCTGGAGGCTACGTGCTGTGACAGTGGGACTATTCCCCGTCATGAAATGGAAATTATCGAAATTGGTGCGGTGATGCTCAATCGAGCAACCTGGGAAATTGATTCCGAGTTTCAGCAATTCATTCAACCTGTGAGACATCCGCAACTGACAGGTTTTTGCACCAAATTGACTAGTATTCGGCAGCAAGATGTTGACGAAGCGCCAAAATTTGTAAAGGCAATTTCTCGCTTCAAAGAATGGATTTATTCATTTCCCAATCATATTTTTTGTTCTTGGGGTAATTACGACAAGAAGCAATTTATTCAAGATTGCGCGTTTCATAATTTCTCTTATCCTTTTATTTCAGAACACATAAATATCAAAGAGGAATTTTCAGAATATCTTGGCGTGTCTAAAAAATTTGGCATGGCACAGGCTCTCAATAAGTTGGGAATAGAATTAAAAGGCAGACACCATCGTGGTATTGATGATGCCCGCAACATTGCATCTATCTACAGACAGATTAAAACTAAAAACTAAGCTGAATAATAGGAAAGTCGTAATGTACCATCTTGAAGTGTTGCGTTGCATTACCGACCGTGGCTGTCTTATTGGTATATAATAACAGATATGAAAGCTTTAATCCTAATAAAATCATTAGTAGATAAGCTTAAATATAGTGATTAAACAGTCAAGTATTACGAAGATTGTTGCTACAAAATTAGATATTTTTTTAATTGGAAGTCTCAAGATAGGTGCAGCGATACCTTCGGTAAGCTACGCTAACGCACCCCCGAACTAGACTACAAGTGTAATCTTACTATGACAGGAAACTTTTGTGAAAGCTAGATGGATTATCACAGCAGTTTCAGCAGCACTATTTTTCGGTGGTAGCCTGCTGACATCACTGCGTGACCCTTGGTTTCAGAACTTGCAGCGTCCCGACTGGTTGACCTTTGAATTCCTTATCCCATTTATCTGGATATTCATTTGGGTCTGTCTGACAATCTCAGCAATTATCGTGTGGGAGAAAAGCTCAAAACAGTCTCGTCCTTGGTTGTTGATGGCTATGTACGCAGCGATCGCCCTCTTAACCTCCGTTTATAGTCCCATTGTGGTAGAACTTCGCAACCTAACAGGTGGAATGATTGCTGGTGGCTTGGCAACGCTTCTCGTTTATATTTTGACATTTTTGGTTAAGCCAATTTCTCAAAAAGCCTCCTGGCTGTTCCTACCCTATGCTCTCTGGGGCCCTTTCGGTACTTATCTCACTTGGCTATTAATTCAACTTAATCAGGGCGCAGCTAGATAAAAGACTTAGGCAAAATCTGATTTGGTGCAGCATCAGATTAATAATTATTATTTCTAGCCAAAGGGATTTTTGGAGGAAGAATCTTTCTTGCTGGGTGAGTATTCAGAGCAATTCATCGCTTCTTCAGTAGAGGGTTTTCGCCGAAGATGGGGCTTTTGGAATGCGTGTAAATGGCCCCATGCATTAACCCAACCTACATTAGAGTTACTTTTTAGGTAAAACCTACGCAGTATTGCCAGTTGCGTAAGTCCTGAATACTTTTACAAGCGATCGCCAAATAGACTTGCACTGTAAGGGCACAGCATTACTCATACGTGTCAATTTAATGTAAAAGTCATGTCCCGCAAGGAACTTCAGTTCCTTGCTAATAGTACAAAGTCATCTCTTGATGACTAAATATACCCAAAAATCTTTAGTCTACTTGAGTAGACTTTAGCTATAAGAGAGGAAGTGAACTTTGGCGACTTTTAACATATTAGAGTAAACAATGTTTGCTATAAAAGAATATACCATAGAATTGTTCGTTTCCTCCATGTCTCCCGACCTCGCCTCCGGCATTGGTCGGGAAACTGTCGTCAACTCACCAGCAATTCATCTCATCACTCGTCATAAAGGACTGAGTGAGAGGCTTCTTGCTGTTCAAGCTAAAGTTCAAGGCGGGTGAGTCAAGCCGAAAGTTTTGCTATTTCTAGGCTTTTGTTGACACCAATCAGCATTACTGTACCCTTATGTAAGAATTATGAATTACGGATTTTTAAAGACCGATGTTTGTAACGGACTATGCATAGTAGAACAATTAGCAATATAAGCGCTTTGATCATTGATGGCTCCACTACCTTCTTCACTTCCGTAGGGGTTTTAGGAGTAACATTACATGGAATCTCAATGATCTGTGTGTGATCAGAACCATTACCACTGGGAGTCAGATCGCATTCGCCTGTGCTGGTGAGAGACAAAGGTGGATTTTCTGAAGAAACAGATGCTTGAGCTGAAGAACTATCACCATCCAGTAGTAGAAGCAGAATTAAAGCAAGACCCCCAATTCCGAATATTGGCCAGAGTGGAAAGGAATCAGGACTGTCTTGTACCAAAACATCTCCCACAGAGGCAGGGGAAGTATCGAGGCCCATTGCTTCTCCGTCCAATGCTAGTGGATTATCACTCAGCAATATATCTCCTGGGATATCTTCTCCCAATATCTGACTAAATTCCTGTGGAATTGCGTTATTGGGACGTCCGAGTTCCCCACCATCTTCGGAATATGGAAAGGATAGTATTTCAAAAATCCTCTGTTGGAGTTGGTTTGGATTTCCAGAACTCAACGCATCCAAGCCTGTTGAGATTTTATCTAAATAGAAATTAGTCATCTCTGGCGACAGACCTAGAGACTGAATCTCGTCCTTAATGTTGGGGATTTTTGAGGCTTCCTCAAAGAGTAGTCGTCCGTATGACAACTTCAAGTCTATTAATCCATCACGGAGACTGACCGGGTTATTGGTTCCTGAGTATGGTGACCAGTAGAACTGCTTGGTTACAAGTCCGAGTCCTTCTACTGGATTGCGACCAACAGGTTGTCCAAGAAGGTATTGAGATCCATCCATGATTGCGGGGGATTGGTTTCTCCAAAATGAGGCGTAAGGCACCTCAGAGAGATTAGGATTGTTACCGTAAAAGCTAGCGAAATTCTGGAAGTTTTCCTCTCCACCAGCTGCTTGTATTAAGAGGTCTTGATAGCTAGTCCCGTCGTTTGAATCTAGTAATCGTTGGATTACCCATCCAGTTTTATTGCAGGTCAGCCCAAATCCCACATCACATCCAGGAATGACTCGCATCTGGCTCAGATTCTGGTTATTGATTTGGTACTGGAGATACTCATACTCCAGTCCTTGTTGGATACCATAGCGTCCAATATTGAGCTGTGCAAAAGCAGACTGACACGTAGTGAGTACTACTGCAACAGATGAGAATACGATGGTCGCAAACCGAACGGCTTTCTCTCCGAGACGCTCCGCGTAGCTTGCTTCCACGTTCGCGTAGCGTCCCGCTCTTAAGTGGTACGGCATTGCAATTCTTTGAACGATTGATTTAGGCAAGATGCACCTCCACTAAATGACAGCAATTTCATTGGTTGTTCACGTCCTTCTTTCAGTCCGTGGGGTCGATATTAATAGCTTTGAAAATTCAACGGGTCGCAACAATACCGCAGACTCATCGAGTCTGCCAACAGCATTCCTATCCTTCGTAGTTAGAACACCGATTCAGTATTCCGAATCATGACCAAAAACTGGGTTTATTGGGGCTGAAACAAGGAATTTTTGGTTGTATAAGACGTTAAAACAGGGTTTATTTGCCTCGTGTTTTATTAATGAATCGGTGTTCTAGGATTGGGATTGGGAGAAAATTTATTTACGAGTTGAGTGAGGTTTGAATCCCCCATCTATACTCATTTCACTCTTTACTCCCCAGTCCCCAGTTCAACTCTTAGGTAAAGAAATGTTGATCGTGATTCCGGTACCTTTGAGATTTCCTGATGAGAGTGTGTGATATAAGACCAATGCCCGGTTTGGTTGGTCAAAAAGAAACCCACGACGTGTAGGTTTGATCTTCCCTTCTTTTACTAAGGAGACAAAGGCTTCTAAGTACCTACGTATACCTTGACGATTCTCTGGACTAGTATTGAGATGACGCTTAATCAGCATCATAAAGAAGTCCAAACTACGATTTTCCTGTCCCTGAATTAGACTGCCCTCATCTAGGAAAGAACTTGCTATGAGCTTGCCATCAACTTCTTTAACCTTAAATAGGGTAAAATAACGCCCGTCTTTTTTAGGATCGTTTGCATAACAGACCCAAGAACCCTCTTGATTCTGTATAAAACCTTGTTCAGCAAGGTAAGAAAGCAAAGAATTACTTGCCTTTGTTTGTATTGGAGGTAATAAATCCTCAATGGGATCTAAAGAGCAAATCCTCTGCGTTGTTTTCCGTTGAGAAGCAGCAGGAGTCTCCTGGGTATAGACACGTAGGGGCTTGTCATCAGCCATTGCCATAGTAGACATCGTAGCGATCGCAGATATTTGGAGAGCGATCGCGCCAAACAAACGAACAATGATATTCATGTTTTTCCTGTTACTGTTGCTGATGTTGGTAATAATCGAGTAGTTACTAAATCAAGATTGATCTAGCAGTCCTAAATCATTTGTTAAATTTAAGTGTTTGCCTCATTTGATCGAGGTAGCTTAAGTTTTCAACAATGAAATAGGGCTTTTATATAGGTAATTAACCACAAAGAGAAATCAATATCTAAATAAAACACACAATATTAATGTCTGATTGACAAGACAAATTTGGCTTTTCGATATTTTTACATATACGAAAAACAACTGACTTAACGTCAAAATTTTTGTATTTACTCTTGTCTAATTTTTTACCGTTTTAAGAGGGTTTTATACCTTCTTAGCTAGCTCTAATCATTCCTATAAGAGGACTTTGTGAGCTATTTATTACCTTATATAAGCAGAATTTCAAAAGCTATGTGCTTTGCACGTTGGTGCTTTTGTGGATTTCTTTGGTGGGTTGAATAATTTTTTTTTGGAGGTAGCGCACCTAACTAGCTGTTCCAGCATGTTTGCAACTTGATGTATAAAATAATATCTCCTAACAGTAAAATAATATTACCATGAGCTTGAGACATGCAACACTATTGTGGACAGTTATCAAAGTTGTACACGCTGAATTATAACTACCTCATGATTAAATTTCATGGCAAATAGCTGAGAATTAAAATCAATTTACTTATACATCACTAGTACCGCAAGGCGTAAGTCACGCATTCACGCATAATTGTATTCCGAGCTTCTTGCGCCATTTGAAATGGTATGTTTATTTCTGCGCCTGCTGTACTAGTATTTTAAAATCTAATACTTTTGCCCTTAAGTTATAAAATTATGTTTAAAATATAACTTAAATATCAATAGGCATACGTATGAAAAATATATGATTATCGCTGGATAAGCCTATTTTCCGAACTTGTAGCTACAAGCGATCGCATTAAATAAACTTAAATTAGATTACTAAGTATAAAATTTACGATTTAGCAAGCTGTTGTTGCTATAGACCTTATAAGCGTCTAAGGCTCAGATTTCCAAATCGAAAAATTAAGTAGACCTATATATTAGTGTCACAACGAAAGAGTATATTCTTAAATTTGCCCTGTAGATAGAGGAATATCCTGAGTAAGGTTGATATATTTAAATGTTTAAGTGGTAAGAATATTTGACTACAATTAAGATATTAACTTGGTATTTTTATAAGCTTTGGCAGTATGAATGTGGAATTTTTTAACAGGATTCCTTTGATGCCTTTAGTATTACTATGGCTGGCTTACACTCTCCTGGGATGGTATCTTGCTGCTCATCATATTATTTGGTTAGTAGGAGCTTTTGTCGCTGCTATGGTTATAGCTGTAGTGCGGAAAAGTATTTCTTGGTTAGAGCGTTTAGTTGAATTTGGGTCTAAAATTTTAGCTGTTATATTATTTTTAAGTATATCAATTGCTTTTGTAGCAACTTGGTCGCTATTATTAAGGCTTTTTCTCACACCCTTAGCAACTACGCTTTTAGCTGATTTGGAAATGCGCTTTTCTGGCTTCAACAAGCTAGATTCATTTTGGATTTTAACAGTCATAGCAATATTAGGTTTGGTGATTGGCGAATTGATAGATATTTTACTTTTTCCCAGTAGCAGATACTAAAGGAGTAATGGGAAAAAGAGATTTTTGTTATTTATTGCGTAAGGGCGCACAGATGTGCGCCCTTACTTAATCTGAAGTTTTAAGTAAGTCGGCGCAAATAAAGCTAACTGGTGTTCGCGTAGCGTCTCCGACAGGAGAAGGCTGTCATTTGTCATTTGTCCTTTGTCATTGGTAAGGGTTTCAGGTGTATTTACTTTTCGTAATATAGTTCTGTTTTTTTCCACCGACTTACTTAAGCGATCGCTATCTCTAACTATTTGATAAAATAAGCACGATTATCTACTATTAGTCAATCATTCTCTAGGTGACTATAAAATCCCACTCACGGAAGACGTTTTATTAAGTCAGATTTTTTAGCCTATTACCAGAATTAAGACAAGCTAACAATGTAAATACTTCTGAAAAAAATCGGAGGTAGATGGGGGCATTTGGGCCTTAACAGCGAACTGGGACATAGTTCCTTGTTTCACATTGAGTTGCCATTGTTTTGAAAAGCATAGATATTGTCTAACACGAGAAATTGAAGCGATCGCTGTAGAGAGATTGCTCTGAATGTGGCGAGATGGATATTCCCGTTTGCAGGCATATCACTGATGATTGTCATTTTTGAGTCACATTTGTTTTGAACCATAGAGATATAGGTAAAACAGTGCAAAAAAGATGAAACAAAGCGGCGAGTCCCCACTCAACACTAATAAGGAAGTAATGTGAGTAGACGTAAAGACTACAGTTTGCTTCAGCAGTCAGCAACAACAGAAGTGGCAGCACCTAAGCCATCGCTAAGATTACCAGACGCAGTGGCTCTGATTGTCGGTATTGTCATCGGGGCGGGGATTTTTGAAACCCCGGCTTTAGTGGCAAATCAAGCAGGTAGTGATATTGATGTACTGCTTTTTTGGTTAATTGGTGGTGTGGTATCTCTGGTAGGAGCGCTGTGCTATGCAGAGTTGGCGACAGTCTATCCCGACGTTGGTGGTGCTTACTATTATTTGAAACGTGCATTCGGGCAAAGAGTCGCCTTTTTATTTGCCTGGGCGCGGATGACAGTGATTCAAACTGGTTCCATTGCTCTGTTAGCATTTGTTTTTGGCGATTATGTTTCTCAGATATGGCGGCTAGGAACGTTTTCGTCTTCTATCTATGCAGCCATAGCGATCGCACTTTTAACTGCTTTGAACATCATCGGTTTGCAGCAGGGTAAGTGGACACAAAACTTGCTCAGTGCTGCGAAAGTTCTGGGTTTATTACTGGTAGTAATTCTTGGGCTTACCGCCATTCCTAATTCTGCCGCACCTGTGGAATCTGCATCATCAGGAACCTGGGGACTGGCGATGGTGTTTGTGTTGCTCTCTTACGGCGGTTGGAATGAAGCGGCTTACATCTCGGCAGAAATTCAAGATGGACGACGTAATATAGTGCGATCGCTAATGTGGAGTATTGGCATCATCACTGCTATTTACTTACTAATCAATTTGGCTTACCTGCGGGGACTGGGATTAGCAAACATGGCCCAGTCAGAAGCAGTAGCCGCAGATTTAATGCGCTCTCTTTGGGGCGCACCAGGAGCCTTGTTTATCAGTGTATTGATTGCGATCGCTACTTTGGGAGCAACCAACGCCACAATTTTTACCGGAGCGCGGACTAATTTCGCACTGGGACAAGATTTTTCGCTATTTGGTTTTATGGGACACTGGCAACAACGTTCTAGTAGTCCTACCCATGCCTTATTGTTGCAAGGTGCGATCGCCTTAGCACTGGTTTTTTTAGGCACGCTCACCCGCAAAGGCTTTGAAACAATGGTGGATTACACCGCCCCGATATTTTGGTTCTTCTTCTTGCTTTCCGGGATATCACTACTAGTATTGCGAATCCGCGAACCCCACATAGTGCGCCCATTCCGTGTGCCATTTTATCCTTTCACACCATTACTCTTTTGTGCCGTTTGCGCTTACTTGCTTTATTCCAGCTTGGTTTATACAGGTGTGGGAGCAGTTGCAGGTGTTTTAGTTGTCGCAGCAGGTATCCCCCTGTTGTTCTGGAATAACTATCGCCAAGGTAGGACTTAATACAATTTTGGATTTTGGATTTTGGATTTTGGATTTTGCAACCTAAGCTTCACACTATAAGCAATTCAAAATTCCATGACTATCAGTTGTTTTACTAACTATTAACCACAAGCTACTGAATCAAGGAGAAAATTGATGAACTTCAAAAAAATTCTGTTTTTACTGGTTACAGGGGTTAGTATTACCAGCTTGGGAATTGCTGGGTGTACACCGCAACAACAAGATTTGGAAGCCGGGACACAACCTTCTACTTTGACGGGTCAGACCGAAACCGAAATACCAGCTGCGACAACTCCCACAACTCAACCACAAGAACGCCCCGGCGATGTTCCCTATGTACCTACACCACAGCCAGTGGTAGATGCAATGTTGAAAGTGGCAAAAGTAGGTAAGAATGATTTACTTTACGACCTTGGTAGCGGTGATGGCAGAATTGTTAATACTGCGGCACAAAAGTTTGGTACGCAGGGTTTTGGAATAGATATTGACCCCCAACGCGTCAAAGAAGCTAATGAAAATGCCCAGAAGGCAGGAGTAACCGATCGCGTGCGGTTTGTGCAGCAAGACTTGTTCAACACTGATTTTAGTAAAGCAACAGTAGTTACACTTTACTTGCTGCCTGAAATCAACCTCAAACTTCGTCCCAAGCTATTGAGTGAACTCAAACCTGGTACTCGCATTGTCTCCCATGCCTTCGATATGGGCGACTGGAAACCAGATCAGACGCTGAATGTAGAGGGCAAAACTATTTACTATTGGGTAGTTCCTGAAAAAGTGCCAGCGAATTTGCGCTAGAGACTAATACCATTGCCCCTAAGATACCTCAAGAAAGGTTTTGCACAAGCAAAACCTGTCCCTCTCCTTAGTAAGGCTACGGTGTACACACAAGTCTGAAGTTGTTCTTTGAATCTGGGTTTTACCCCACCCTAACCACTGCTTGAATTCAATCAACGATACCTCCAATTCAATAAATGACCACCCGAAATCAATAAACGACCACCCGAATTCAATAAATGACCACCCGAATTCAATAAACGACCACCCGAATTCAATAAACGACCACCCGAATTCAATAAATGACCACCCGAATTCAATAAATGACCACCCGAATTCAATAAACGACCACCCGAATTCAATAAACGACCACCCGAATTCAATATATTTATTGCATAAACTCTCAAAACCTCACCCCAAACCTGATTTACTAAGGTTTTAGCTTTAGTTTTACCCCACCCTAACCATCACTGCGATTAAGGGCGTTGCATATTTGCGGGATGATTTTGCTAGTTTTGTGGGATGGGCATCTTGCCCGTCCCTTGTATTTCAGGGCGGGCGAGACGCCCACCCTACAAGAATCATCCCTTGATTCAGCAACGCCCGATTAAGTAGGTAATCTTTGGGATTTAAGAAGAAATTCGACTTGTGTGTACACGGTAGCCTTAGTAAGGAGAGGGATGTCCTTTCTTGACAGGGTGAGGTTTTAGAGGACTTTTGGGTAATCGTATAACTTGTGTTTACACCGTAGCTCCTTGGCAAGGAGAGGAGTTGGGGATGAAATGTACTTCATGCAAACGAGAACCTTTATCTTTTTAAATTACCTCTATTGGGGGTTGACAACAGCAAATTTAGATGTGCTAAAGAATAATCTAAAATCCAAAATTTTTTGACTAGTGCAAATTCAAGTAAGGGCAGCTTAGGCAGGAAATATGATAGGGTTAAAAGGAAAGAATGCTTTAATTACAGGTGCAACTTCAGGTATCGGTCAGGCGATCGCTATCAGACTCGCTCAAGAAGGGTGCAACATCGCCATCAATTACCGCTCATACCCCGAAGCTGCGGCAGACACGGAAGAGATGGCATTGCAAAAAGCCTGCGGAAATATCGATAATTGTGGTGTGAAGTCGCTATCGGTTCAGGGAGATGTCTCCCAAGAATCAGACATTGTTGAGATGGTCAACACCGTAGTAAAGGAATTTGGCAGTTTAGATATTCTAGTTAACAATGCTGGCATTCAAACAGAAAGTCCATCCCACGAAGTTACCACAGCAGACTTTGACCGGGTAATTGCAGTCAATCTCCGGGGTGCTTATCTCTGCGCCCGTGAAACTATTAAACACCTCCTGTCTGTTAATCGTCCGGGGGTGATTATTAATATTTCCAGCGTTCACGAAATTATTCCGCGACCGATGTATATCAGTTATTCCATTAGCAAAGGTGGTATGGAAAACCTGACCAAAACTTTAGCATTGGAATATGCCAAGCAACGTATTCGTGTCAACGCCATTGCCCCCGGAGCAACAGTCACGCCAATAAATCAAGCCTGGATAGATGATCCTGAAAAAAAGGCGATCGTGGAAAGTCACATCCCAATGGGGCGTGCTGGCACCTGTGAGGAGATGGCAGCCGCAGTAGCTTTTTTAGCTTCGGATGAAGCCGCCTACATCACTGGACAAACCCTATTCATAGATGGTGGATTGACTCTATATGCTGACTTCCGAGAAAGTTGGTCAGCTTGAGAAAGAGGCAAGGGAGCAGGGAGCAAGGGGCGACACTTCCGACCCAACTCTTGGAGAGGTTGCGCCAACGGTAGAGCTACGGGCAATGCAGAGCTACGTGAACACCCTGCCTGTTGCGTTAGCTTCCCGTATGGTACGATAACCACGCTTGGTTGTTGCGGGAGACTCAGACCCATGTTCTGCTCTGCTCCACAGCAGTTACTGATGAGGTCATTTCCCCCTGCCCCCTGCCCCCTGCCCCCTTCCCCCTGCCCCCTGCCCCTTCGTTGAGGTAAGGCTTGCGTACTTTCCACAATTGAGCCGATACATACCATTAGTGGAATTAAACGCCCATGACTAGCGCGATCGATAAGAACAGTCTGCTCGAAGCAGAAGCCTGGGAATTGTTGGAAGAGTCGATAATTTATTACCAGGGAAAACCCATTGGTACTGTAGCCGCCCACGATCGGGAGTCAGATGCACTCAATTATGACCAGTGCTTCCTCCGCGATTTTGTCCCTTCTGCATTGGTGTTTCTCATGCACGGCAAAGCAGAGATTGTGCATAACTTCTTAGTAGAAACACTGAAATTACAAAGTCATGAAAAGCAGATAGACTGCTTTGAACCAGGAGCGGGATTAATGCCTGCAAGTTTCAAAGTACATTCTAATGGGAATGAGGAATTTTTGGTCGCTGATTTTGGTGAGCAGGCGATCGCTCGCGTTCCCCCAATTGATTCTTGTATGTGGTGGATTCTCTTGCTACGCGCCTATGAAAAAGCTACAGGCGATTTGACTCTAGCGCGTCAGCCAGATTTTCAAGCAGGAATCAAGTTAATTTTGGATCTTTGCTTGGTACATCGCTTTTCCATGTACCCGACAATGTTAGTTCCCGATGGCGCGTTTATGATTGACCGTCGCATGGGAGTCTACGAACATCCTCTAGAAATTCAGGTGTTATTCTATGCATCCCTCAGGGCTGCTAGTGAATTGCTTTTACCAGATGGGGATGGCGATACCTACCTTGGCAAAGTCAATAGGCGATTGGGATCTTTGAAATATCATATCCGCAACTATTACTGGCTAGACCTGAAGCGATTGGGGGAAATTTATCGTTACAAGGATAACGAATTTGGTAAAGAAATTGTTAATAAATTCAACATCAACTCAGAATCAATCCCCAGTTGGTTGACCGAGTGGTTGCCCGAAACTGGAGGATATTTAGCGGGAAATCTTGGCCCGGGACGGATAGATTTTCGCTTTTTTGCTCTGGGAAATCTGATGGCAATCTTAGCTTCCTTAGCAAGCGTTAAAGAATCTCAAAGCATTATGAATTTATTTGCCCAACGTTGGCAAGACTTAATCGGCTATATGCCTGTTAAAATCTGCTTTCCAGCAATGGATGGTTTAGAGTGGAGAATTGTTACAGGATGTGATTCTAAGAACAGGGCTTGGTCTTATCACAACGGCGGTAACTGGCCCGTTTTACTGTGGTTATTTACTGCTGCGGCAATGAAAGCAGGTCGAACAGAACTTGCCCAAGCAGCTGTAGCCATTGCCGAAAGGCGTTTATTTAAGGATAAATTCCCGGAATACTACGATGGCAACAATGGTCGTTTGATTGGCAAAGAAGCCAGAATTTATCAAACTTGGAGCATTGCCGGATTGCTAGCAGCCAAAAAGCTGCTGGAAAATCCAGATTACTTGGAATTAATTAGCTTTGCAGAGGGTCTTGAAGGCCCAGGCTGTAGCCTGTAGATACTGATTGCCCCGCAAGGCTCTAAAGAGAATATGATTTAGCTATGTGATTATATAGGGTGTCTCTGCTAACTAGCTACACTGAAACAGCGATGCCTTACGGCAAGGCGCTTCTCTACCAGACGCTATGCGTAGCTTGCTTCGACCTAGGAATATAGGTCTACGCGAAACTGTTAGTCAGTATAAGTAAATAAATAGCAGAGTTGTGCTAGGTAAAATCCTGATCAACAGGTCGAGGCGATCGCACAGCCTATTTTCTACGAGAGCCTGAGCCAACGAGTTACCCTGCGTCTGAATCCTCTTCTCAAATACCCGATAACTGATACACTATATAGTAAGAGGTGTCTGAAGTGTCATACTTAGTAATATCACCAGATAGTCTTTGCATAATTAACACGTTTTAACGTGTATAAACCATGAAAAATACTTCAGATTTAATTCCAGAATTTGAAAAACTATTCAGACAAAAATTGCAACTAAATAATTGTAAACTTAGAAAGAAAAGACAAGAGAATAATTATGAAATTATTACTCCAGCTAAAGACATTTTTTTAATGTATTGGTCTGAATTCCCAGATGTTAACTTAATATATCAAGCTGTAGGGGTACGCACTCAGCAGACTGGGGTTTATGAACGAGCTATCCGCTCCCACATTAGTTCTAGTTTGAGTAGTATCCAGGAGAATCCTAGCTCTGAATCACCATTATTGGTGAACTAACTAATACTCAGATAACACACAGAATATTTACTAAGCTCTCGCCAGTTTTTATCATATAACTGACGAGAGTTGATCACCGAAAATCTGTTGATCAAGAGATAAAAATGCAATCCGAAAAAAATCAAGATCAGCTAGATTATAAAACTTTGTTAGCCAATGCAAAGCAAGCCTTAAAACTCGAATATCATAAATCAGCCGCTTTAGCGTCCCAACTGCAAGCCATAAAAACTCAATTAGAGCAAGTTCAAGCTGAAAACAAAACTTTCAGGGAGAGTGCTTACGAAGATGTAATTAAGCACTTCGAGGCGCGGACTCAAGCAGCAGAAGCACTAGCACTAAAAACAGAAGTCCGCCAAAGATTCCTTGAAGCCAATGGTTGCAACGATGATCAGAGCTTCGAGACTCTATGGAATAGTATTAAAAATAAGATTCAGATCCAAGATGGTGAAGTGAGAATCGTTGCTCAAAATGGCACTCCTAAATTCACTTTAACAGGCAGCATGATGACTTTGAGGGATTTTATTCAGTCCCTCAAACAAGACCCAATCTCTAGAAAGTTTTTCTACAACTAAAGAGCCAAATTCATCAAAGTCTATCGCTAGAGGCTGACTAAAGATTCTCCAAGAAAGCTATTCATCTTCATCTCCTGGCGGTCGTTCGCTCTCGCTTTGTTGGGAATCCCACTCCAAAATAATGCGTTCCAACATCTCAGACTGCGTACAGTTATTAACATGGGCGTACATTTTAATCAACTGCCTCACTTCAGGACTGATGTGGCGAATCTCTAGTTGGTTACTTTGTGCCATGTCCATTAACTTTTAGTGTCTATTACATTATATTGAACTAGTGAACTATGTCTGTTGCAATAAATTTTGTTAATAGATATCTTGCAAAAACTCCCTTTCGGGTGAGTATGTGGCAACCTTAAGTTTATACGAATTACGAATTACGTTAGCGCAGCGTTAGCGACGCAGGAGCGTCATTACGAATTACGAATTATTTTAACCTGGTGCGGCTGCTTCTTCAAAGGGACGGATAATTGCCGGGGCTGGCGTAATCTCTGGTTTAAAAATTGCCTGCAATGCTTGTTCTAAGGTTTGTGCCATGACAATCCGGTTTTCGTAAGCCACGACTACCCGCACCAAAGTTGGCAAGCTATTCTGTGTGGCTTCTAAATAGATTGGTTCGACATACAGCAGTGATTGCTCAATGGGAATGACTAATAGATTGCCTTGAATAGCTCTCGACCCCTGGCGATTCCACAGGGAAATTTGCTGAGAAATTACTGGGTCTTGGTTGATCCGCGCTTCGATTTGCTCTGGGCCGTAAACCAGGCGTTCTTTAGGAAAGACATATAGTACCAGCCTACCGTAGTTTTTGCCATCCGATCGCGCCGCTAACCAAGCAATTAAATTAGTCCGTTGTTTGGGAGTATAGGGCAGAAGCAGAATAAACTCTTCTCTACGAGAGGCTGCGCCAACAAAAGGTACGGTGGGTAAACTAGTAATCAAATAATACGGCTCTACTGGACGGGGTTCACTGCCATAGATTTCGTTGGGGATTTGCCACTGGTCTTCCCGATTGTAAAATACCTGGGGATCGGTCATGTGGTAGGTCATCAACCGCTCAGATTGAATTTTGAAGAAGTCCACCGGATACCGCGTATGACTGCGGAGATTGACTGGCATTGTACTGAGCGGTTTAAACATGTTGGGAAATATCGCTGACCAAGTGGCAATGATCGGATCGCTTGGATCAGCAATATAAAAGTTAACAGTACCGTGATAGGCATCAATCACTACCTTGATCGAGTTACGAATGTAATTGATACCATCGCTACCAGTGTCTGAGTAGGGATAGCGATCGCTCGTCGTGTAGGCATCAACAATCCAGTAAAGATAACTGGGATTGCTTGGTAAATCTTGATTAGCAGCAGCAGCTACTAAATAAGGGTCGCTGTCAAATTTGAGAAAGGGTGCGATCGCTTGAATACGTTGCTTCACATTTCGCCGGAACAACACCTTTGTCTCAGGCAAAAAGTCCCGTGTCAGCAGCATCTGCCAATCCTTCAAATAGATGGCAAATAGCCAGCGTCGCCATGCTGAACCGATTTCAACGCCACCCAGACCATTATAAGAGTTGTAAACATTGTCTCTACCACTGGGGTAGTCTAGCTCTCTAACTCTTGTGCCAGTCATCACATAAGTATTAGTAATCTCACCATAATAAATTCGGGGTTGCCCAATGGGAATACTGTCACGAATGGCTTCATTGGAAGTTGTGAGGGCGCTACTATTACCGCTAATATCTTTGACAAAATATTCTGGTAGCCCACCCGACCCAACTGTATTAACTGGGCTAACAGTAAACCCGAAACCGTGTGTATAAATTAAATGACGGTTAACCCATGTTTGAGCTTCCTGTGGTACAGCATTATAGTCTAATTCTCGTGCGGCAATCAGTACCTGCCGCCGTTCTGCTGACTCAGCTGGTTCCTGCTTAGGTTCTGGTGGCTTTTGGGGAGCAGATGGTCGGCGTGAAGTTACATCTGTTTTGAGAGTGTAGCGGTCAATATCGGCATCGGGGAACCGATAGTAGGGCCGAATTTGTTGCAGTTGACGGTTGGTTTCTAATAGTGGCCGCTCATCCCAAAGGCGAATATTGCGAATTGTCGAGTCATTCTTTTGAATATCAGCTTCAGTCAGTGTTCCTTGGGGGTTAAAGGTTCTGGCATCGATCGCTTCTAGATCGAATGCTTGGCGAGTCAAGGCGATAGTCCGCTGAATGTAGGGTTGCTCTCGTTGCAACTCATTAGGTTGAACAATTAAATATTGCACTACCGTAGGTAGAACAACATCAGTTGCTACAACTATTACTAAATAAACCCCTAACCCGTAAAATACCAAGGGACGATACTGAGATTTGCGTTTCCAGAAAAATGTTCGCCAAAGTAGGTAAAAGGCGATCGCTACTGCCAAGATGCACAAGACGGTGTAAGCTGGCAACTGGGCTGTCACATCCGTATAACTGGCCCCATAACTTACTCCACGGCTAGAATACACGAGTTCATAGCGACTTTGCCAATAACTCAGAGCTACTACCAGCATCAACAAGCCACCCATACCGTATAAATGACGCTGCTGCTGGGGCGAAAAACCAGGGAAAATCCCCTGACTCAAACTGTCAGCCGACAGTAGATAAGTGAGGGTAACGGCGACGAAGCCATACAAACATAATCCCATCAGCCAGAGTTCTAGCAGTTCCCAAAAGGGTAAGGAAAATACGTAAAAGCTGATATCTTTACCAAATAAAGGCTCAGTGCTGTTGAAAAGGGTGGAGTGGAAATATTGCAACACCTTTGGCCAATGTCGGAATAGGATGAAGGCAAAAATGGGACTGGAGAGAATTGCGATCGCGGTTAGTAAAAATTGGGGATAAATTAAAATTGCGATCGCTACTCCCCCAATTAAACCGAGATACCAAACATGAGAGACAATCTGCCTCAATAGTTGCCAGATTGTCTCTGGTCGGAATAGGGCGGGAATGGGTAAAATACCCTGATGAACTGGAGAATGCCAGTAAGAAACAGCAATTTGACCATAGTGAGCCAGCATTAACCCAATCAACAAACTTAGTACTAGAGTTAGGGGTAATAACCCGCGCAATCTCATTTTTTTAAAGCGTTGCGGCGCAAGTATCCGGGTTTCGTTGCGTCTTAGATAATGAGGACTGAGAAAATTTGTTAATTCACTGGTGAGTTCTGCTTCCTCACGCCTGACTTCCTCAATTTTCAAAGACTGGGAATATTTTAGCCGTTGTGCTAGAGCCAGATTTAGCACTAGATAGGCAGCAGTTACCCCAGCCACCACTACCCACAAAACACCACGAGTCACTAGCCTCAACAGAAATACTTGGAGATAGCCGACTTCCTGAAACCAAAAAATCTCTGCTCCCACGCGGGAACCCAAATCCAGGAGTAGCCACAGCCCCAAGAATACAATTAATAGTCTAAAGCCCCATTTCCAATACATTTGATTCACCATCATTGATCCTTAGAACTCGGTTGTTGCAGTTCAAGGCACGAAGTTCCGAGTTCCCAGCCTCAAGCTTGCTGAAAGGAACTGGCGTTTCTGAGGCGTACCTCGATTTTTTTATTAATTGCGTTAACAGTCATTGTAGGGGCACAACAATGTTGTGCCCTTACCAGGTGTTGCATGCCAACGCGAATTGATATTTATGACATAACACAGGGTTTTAAATCAAAAAGGGATATCAAACAGGAAATCTTGATCATCAAAATTATCTTGCGGGTTTTCTGGATCATCTGCCCAACGCTGGGGATTATTTAAAATATATTCTCGGATATTATCTATAGATTTTTGCTCTCTTCCAATGTGTTCATAAAAATTGCGTTGCCAAATTGATTGCCCTTTGGTCTGCCAAATTATATTAATGCGTTTGGTGACAACACCTTTATAGCTACGAATAACTGTAGAAATAGAACCACGTACAGTTTTAATCGATGATTTTTCTTTTCACCCATATACACAACGTAGGGGCACGGCATTGCCCATTGGTGTCAACTTAAGAAGATTTTGCCCAAATTTGTTGAGTGTAAGCGTCAATCTCTCGATGACGCTTACGCCTGGTTTTGACTAATCCAAAGAGTTTTTGATGTTCTACAAGATAAGGAACAAC
>NZ_JAIVFS010000039.1 GCF_020829645.1 Nostoc mirabile CHAB5784
ACAGTAACTCCACCACGTAAAGAAGCATCTGTTGCTGTTTAATACCTTAGATTATTCATACTTTTGCTAAGTCTCTGATTAACTCAGCCCTGCTGGGTCATTTTGTATAGCTTAGTCTAAACTCCAGCTCAAAGACAAGGGGCAAAATCTCCTTGGTTATTGACCCTTGTTATTTGTATATCCATAACTTGTGTAGATGAATTATTGGCTAATGAAATCAGAACCAGAAGCCTATAGCATTGCTGACCTTCAACAGCAAAAAGAGACTATCTGGGACGGTGTTCGCAATTATCAAGCTCGCAACTTTTTGCGCCAAATGGATGAAGGAGACTTAGCTTTTTTCTATCACTCCAACACGAATCCTCCCAGTATTGCTGGGTTAATGCGTGTAGTGAAAAAAGATATTGCTGACCCGACGCAGTTTGAGCCAGAAAGTAAATACTACGACCCGAAATCAAGTTCCGAATCCCCTCGATGGCGAACAGTTGTAGTAGAATTTGTTGAGACTTTTTCTAACCCCATCTTGCTATCAATACTCAAAGAAGAGTTTAGCGCCGAAGAGTTAATGTTGGTGAGACAAGGAAATCGGTTATCAGTGATGCCCGTTCCTGAAGCAGTAGCTTTCAAGATTCTGGCGATGAAAACCTTCTAGTTGAAAATTACACCAGGTCTAGGTAAAGAAAAGTGCATCAAAGTTGGGATGCTCCCGCCTACATTAGGATTTACGTATAAAGATTCTCTGGGAAAATTGGGTGTAAAGTTTACTATTAACGCTGCCAATCATATATTAATCGTCCATGACGATCACGCACAAGTTCCCATTCTCCATGACGATATGGTTGTCCGTGATAACGTACAGAGCGATAGCGTCGTCTATAATAATGTCGTCGATTCTGCTGGCGTTGATAATTATATTGTCCAGTCCGTTGCCGTCTATGATAACGTCGTCTAGTCCGTCGGTGAGCTAACAAAAGCTCTTCACTTTGCTCGCCAACTAATTTCATCTGTGCGTCAAGACTTTGTTCCTTGAGAACATTATTTAGAGTATTATCCTTGGCTTCAGCCAAAGCAGGTGGATAAATGAAGGCTAATAGCAGGAACACAATTGAGGATAGCTTTTTGAAACGGTTCACGTCTTTGCTTTTCCTAGAGTATTGGTAATAATTTTATTTAATACTTAAGTTGAGCAACTATATAGTTCAGAATTCACAAACTTGAGTAACGCAAAAGTTATGAAATTACTTATATTAAATGTGAAGAAGTTCGAGTTGGCAAAAAAAGCAGGAGCAAAGTCGTCTGTTGATGACTAAATATACCTAAAAGCTTTAGTTCCAGGCGGGTGAGGAAGCCAACAGTTAAGCTATTTCTAGGCTTTTGTTGACACCAATGGGTAATGCCCATTGGTGTCAACTTAAGTCAGAAAGCTCATTCCACAGTCATTTTACCCCACCCCTTAATCCCCTCCCCGTTCACGGGGAGGGGAGATTTTGTCGTTAGACAAAAGCGGGGTGGGGTGACGACGGCTTAATTAGTAATTGAGTGGACTTGATATAACGTCATTGCAAGGGTTTCACGTTAAGTTGACACCAATGGGTAATGCCCTGCCCCTACGAGTATCTGTGGTTAATTATTTTTTCTGTACGTTACCCATCTAGGAAGTGTGATAAGAGTTGATTTATTTTGTTTATTAGTAAATAAGATACGTTTCCCCTAGTATTGGAAGTGGTTGCATCCATAGAGAAATCACTTTTGATTCCTCTCAATTGTTATCTGCCAAGTGTTTAATGTGGTTCCTACAGTTTTATCAAGGTTCGTCAAAGCATTGAGATATTCAATAGTTGCATTAAGTTCTGCGTTTCTTGCCTCTACCAAACTATTTTCCAGACTGACAATCTCGAAGACTCCAGATCCCCTGCCTAATCTCTGTTTTTCTCTTTCTATTTCTAGTTGTCGTTCAGAAGACTCCCTGGCTTGCCCTGCAAGTTCGACCTGCTTGAAACTCAAATTAACATCTCTAATTCCGTCTGTTACCTGAATGTCTAAGCTTTCACGCTGCTCGTTCAAATTGTTTTCCGTTTGCAGTAGGTTGACTCGGCTGCGCTGAAATGTTTGTTCTACTGTCAGATCGCCTAATGTTTTGCTAAAAGTTAGCCCGGCTCTAACGTCTGGTGTTGCGTTGTCTCCTGTATTGTCATAACTGATATTCAAGCCCAAGTCCCAGCGTCTGTTATTTTCTGCCTCTAACAGGTTAAGTTTAGCTATGTCCTGGTTTAGCTGTGCCTGCAAATACTCTGGCTGATTTAAGAGTGCTAATTGCTTTATTTTGTTTTGGTCTAAAGTAACGGGTGACGCCTTTGGAACTTCTGCTGCCACAATATTGGTATTTTGATCGATATCAAGAACCTGAAGTAAAGCTAATTTTGCTGACTGAAGACTATTTTGAGCAGCCACCAAGCTTACTTGTCGGTTAGCGATCGCTGTTTCACTTTGGATAATCTCAACTGGTGCTAACCTACCCGCAGCAATCAGAGCTTGGTTAATTTCCAGAATTTCTTGAGCGCTTTTCAGGGAAAGCTGCTCGATTTTCAGTTGTTCTTGAGCGCGGAGTAAATTTCGGTATGCCAAAATAGCATCCGTAATGGTATTGCTCAATGTCGATTTTAAACCCAAAACATTGCTTTTTTCTGTGAGTCGAGCAGTCTTAATCGAAGCTCTATTTACATCGACTCCAGCTCCTCTCAATAGAGGTTGATTAAAAATTATCTTAGGCGTTAGAGCGTTACCTGTCAACCCAAAACTCAGTTCCCCCCCGGTGGGAATCTTCATTTTTGCCTCAAGACCAGCTTCATTAGTAGTTGTGGTTGCACTAGACTCGGATGATGCTACCGACATTGACAGGGTGGGTGTAAAATCAGGAGCAAATTTATCTTCTGCCACTGCCAGGTCTTGTCTTTGAGCTATCCTTTCGAGATATGAGTTTTTAATCGTTCTATTGTTTTGCAAAGCCAAGACGACAATATCAGAAAGCTTCAGTGCAACTGTACCAGCATCCTGTAATGATTCCTGTTGATTTTTTTTGAGACTATTTTCAGCCTTTTTTTCGGCTTTTGGAAATTGATTCTGAGAAATTAGCGCTGCTGCTTGGCTTTGCTGGACTTGCGTATCACTGGTTAACTGAAAGTTGATAGGCGATTCTTCTTTGGAGACGCTTTGAGATGGCGCTCTAACCAAGTCCTGCTGTGACTGCTGATGCTGGTTCTGCTTATCAGTTGTTAAGTTGAAGGTTAAGAGCGATCGCCTGTCAGGATATTGCGCTACTAGCGATCGCATCTGGTTGTTAAGAAGCTGCTGGTTTTTTTGGTTCTGAGGTTGCAAATCAGCTACAAGTGTGTTGGCCATTTTTGAAGCGTCAAGTGTAGGTTTTGCGCTCTTTGTTGGCTGTTGGCGTTCTTGATCTATTAGATGTGATCGCGTTTTCCTGCCCTTACTAATTGGCTGATTACCTTTACCTTCGCTAACGATTGGCGGTTTGACTGCTGTCTCAACCCCAACAGCAGGTGTAAATATCTTCGGGGACTTAAAAATCTGGGTGAGAATACGAGTTGTACCCAGAATAACAGTTGAAACAACGACCGCATTAAGTAATAATAAGTTGAGCGATCGCAAAGATAGATAAAGTTGGTTTTGAGGTTGAGAATCTTGGTTAGGTAGCTTCTGCATGACGAGATTAATTTAGTAGATTGTTCTGCTCGCCTAATTTGGATTGAGATTGATTTTCGGCGCTGTTTAGATAAAGCCATCGCACGTTGCGTTCATGACTTACACCTCACCTCCATCCCCTCTCCTTACGCTCGTAGAGGGGGAGAATCCGAATGCAAGCAAATTTATCAAGATGATAGATTGTCATTGCGAATGAAGCGAAGCGGAATGAAGCAATCGCAACATCTAGACTTTGCGATTGCTTCACTCCATTTCATTACGCTTATGTTTTTACACATTTGGGATGCTCTCTGTAGAGGGGTGCCGTAGGCGTGGTGAGTTAATTGAGCCGCAACTCGCTATCAAATCTTTAGACACCACCGCCACTGTCAGGTTGGCGTTGTCAGATTTGTAAGTTGCATCGGGCAGTAGTTTACGTTTAGTAAAACCCATTGCTGCTGTCTGAATACTAGTCTTGATTTTACCCTACACTGCTTACTTTACCTTTTGTGTAAATTTCGGAAACAAAAGTGCTTTAGTTTTGAGCGCAAAATATTATAGATTTATTAACAACCAAGTTTTGAGGAAAGCAGGAAGCCGGAGAAATTTTATACCATTTCTCCCAAGATTTCCCAAATATGGTACTTCCAGTCTCTCTTCCTTATAGGTCTGGGGGAATCTGATATGTTGCAATCTTAAAAAAAATTAGTATTACAAATGCTCTTGAAAGTTTCAAAAGTTAACATGATCAAAACATAATTACTGTAGTTATGTTTTAGAAACAAGCTGTATCGCCTTGATTTTCTAGATTGATTCATATAAAAATTGAATTAAGTAGATGAGGCGTTGACGGCTTAGTTCTACTTGAGAAAAGTAGGTCAAGAAAAACTATAACTAAACCTACACTATGAAGAGAGAAAGCCCAAACTTTTGTCAGAGTTTAAATTAGGTTTCAAGTTGAAATTACTGCACCAACAAAATTAGGATGCAGATTTTTTTCATTCTCTCAATGCGTAAATCCCAAAGGAGATAAATTATGAACAAAACAATAGCAAAGGTTAAACATCTGGTTCGGTTGGCTGCGATCGGTACTGCCGCAACCTCTCTTTCGCTTGTTAGTACAGTTCCAGCCTCATTCGCTGCTCCTGCGCCAACCTGTGTTTCCGCAAGGCGCACTACCAGTGGCTTAAACCAAACTGTCACTGTGACTAATAATTGCAGCATGACGCAACGGGTCAAAGTACTTTGGGCGTTCGGTCCCGATAGCGCGTGCACTGTGGTCAACCCCAGAAGAAGCTTCTCTAGCCGAAGAGGACGCTTGCCCCGCTTTGACGGACTGGAGAGATGCTGATTTGACCCCTGACAAGGTTTGAATTTACTTTCAAGTTGAAATTCCTGCACCAAAAATAGGCAAGTAATACCACCAGGCTAAAAAAACAACTGCTGGTAGTTATATTTTCCTATTGTCCTTTGTCAGGTAAAATACAAAGGTAATTCATAGCAATTAATACCTTCGCCAATTTAAGAGTATTGGCCTAGATGAAACATAAGATTTTAGACGCTTGTTTTTGCCTTATAGCGAAAACAAGTGTCTAAAATCCTACGTGGTTCTTGTAGAAGGAATTTATAGTATCGTGTCTGTTTGGACTAGAGCTTTACGTTTTGCCTAACAGTTAACCACGCTCTTATCTTGTGCTATTTCGGCAAAAGCTAGACTACCTCTATTTTTTGCGAAGGCATTGATGGCAATAAAACTCAATTTATCAAAGGAGAATACTCGTGTCTTATCTCACAAAGCTAAGTCAGTCACCACGTTTAATAACTCTTGCAGTTTGTAGTGCAATGTTGGCTACAATTCCCATTGGTGCTGCTTTTGCAGGGCCATCCTCTCCTAGTACTTATCAAAATTCTTGTCGGAACATTGGTGCTGCTGGAGCCACCCTAACAGCAAGCTGTCGTAGAAGAAATGGCTCATTCAACCGAACATCAATTCTGATTCGGGGAATTGACAATATTGATGGAAATTTGAGGTATAGTAGTAGGCCCACAGCCGCTAGTAGTTATCAAGCTTCTTGTCGGAACATTGGTGTTACTGGAGCCACCCTAACAGCAAGTTGTCGTAGAAGAAATGGCACATTCAACCGAACATCAATTCTGATTCGGGGAATCGACAATATTAATGGAAACTTGAGGTATTCATAGGTAGTAAGTAGGATGCAATTAGAGACAGTTTTGCTGCCCGAACCTTTTGAGTAAATGAACTACCCCACCTGAATTTTAAAATAAGGTGGGGTAATTCACTGCTATGGAGTGCGGCAAACACTACGTGCTACGCAAAGCTGTAACAGGATTTAGCTGGCTAGCTCGTAAAGCCGGGAGAAAACCAGCGCCCACCCCCACCAGCAGCGCCGACCCTAAGGACAAAGCGGCTGTACTGCTTTCAAATTGGTAGGGCAAATCAAAAGTACCGACAACCACCAACGTCAACCCATGCACTGTCATCAGCGCCACAGTTCCCCCCAATAAGCTTAAAACCGCCGCTTCGAGAATGAACTGCAACATGATGTCCTGCTTTGTTGCCCCGATCGCTAGCTTCAGACCAATTTCGGCAGTACGCTCTGCTACAGTGGCGATGGTAATATTGGCAATACCGACACCACCCACCAATAGAGAGATTACTCCCACTGCTGCCAGTGCCATTGAAACGGATTCAAGGGTTTTCTGTTGCTCCAGGATGTCTTCGACATTGTTAGCAACATAAAATTTTTGACTTGGAAAGCGCTGCTCCAAAAGTTTTTTTGTCTGGTCTTCCAAGTTTTTCAGGTCTTCGAGTTTGTGGGGGCGCATCCAAATAGTTCCAATATCCTGGCTACCCATTAAAGCGTTGAAAACCGACATCGGTATCAGTAGCTCACCTTCAGGTGCCTCGTTGTTACCGGGATTAGTCTTTACCACCCCCACAACGATATAGGGTCGGCGATCTGCATAAATGCGCTTACCCATAGGCTTTTGACCTTTGAAAAGTTTGTCCGCCAGAAATTGATCAATTACCACCACAGGTCGATAGCTGGCAAAATCTGCTCTTGTGAAGAACCGTCCCTTCACTAATTGCTTACCCGATGTCAGCAAGAAGTTTTGGGAAACACCCAACATCGAAGGATTTTTCGCCTCCTGATCTTGAAAAAATGTTTGAGAAGAAGTTGGGGAACTGGACGCACTGATTGCTTGCAAGCCCAAGAGCCGTTTTTGCAAGAATTTCATGTCTTCTAGCCGAAGAAGTTGGGACTCCGGGAATATTATGACCTGAGGGGCATCTCGCTCTGCCATTTGACGGGCAATCACTGCCCGACTGATGCTGCCGACCTGAAGCGTTGCTGTTACCGCAGCTACACCCATAAAAACGCCCAAGGTGGTTAAGGTGGAACGCAGAGCGTTGCCGCCCAGAGAGCGGCAAGTAAGAGCTAGTAGGTCAAAAGGTTTGAGACTCATGCTATTCGCTTTTAGTTTCAGTCGAATTGTCTTGGGGAACGCTTGGCGTTCCTGGTTCCGATTTGGAATCAGCTGCGGGCAGCATCACTTGATCCCCAGCGCGCAGACCAGAGGTCACTTCCACATTAGTCAACCCCTCTAGCCCTAGAGTGATATTTTTTTTCTGAGCCTTACCTTGTTTATCCCGCACCAATACATAGGGCTTTTCTTCTGAGCGCACAATCGCTTCCGTGTCCAAAACCACCACATTCTGTCGCTGTTGCAAAATAATCTCGACATTTACCTGGCTGCCTGGAATCAGTTTGCGGGAAGGGGAATTAAGGCGCACTTTTGCAGATACCGTTGCCTGCCCCGGTTGTTGGCTACTGCTTTGGCTTTCGTTCCCAGAAGAAGTGGTTGCTATAGGAGACAAACTTTGCACCCTTCCCTCAAATGACTGAGCATTAGGGCCGATAACACTGATACGGGCTAATTGGTTGACTCGGACTTTAGCCGCATTCAGGGTGGAAAGCTGGAGCGACACCAGCTCTTCGCTGGGGTCGCCCAAGGTGAGCATGTCAGTACGCACCTGAACCCCTTCCCCATCCTTAACTTTGATGTCGAGAACTTTACCATTAATAGGCGCAGTCAAGAGATTATTCTGGAGTTGCTGCTGGATTTTTTGGAGTTCAAGCTGAAGGCGCTGGAGTTCACGGGTATCAGTGTTGACAGCTAACTGAGCCTCTCGCAGCGCAGATTGAGCCTCCATAATTTTGTTCTGCGTTTGCTGTTGCGTATTTTGTAGCTCTATCTGAAGGTTCTGAAGTTCGATGATATCGGTGTTAACGGTTAACTGAGCCTGCCCGGCGGCAGATTTTGCACGGCGAACCTGTTCCTCCTGTGTGCGAAGTTCATTTTTGGCAATGAAGCCTCTTTTATCCAGAGCCTCAAGCTCCTGGAGTTTCCTTTCCTCGGCTTTTAGGTCTTCCTCAGCTTCAACAAGTTTTTGGCGGTTACTTGCTAGGGTAAGTTCCTGTTTTTGAATCTGGAATTGCTTGTTTGTCTGGTTTTCCCGTTTAGCTGCTTTTAGCTTTTCCTCGGCTTCAACAACTTTCTGGCGGTTGCTTGCCAGAGTGAGTTGCTGTTTTTCAATCTGCAACTGCTGGTTGGTGAGGATAGTTTGTCGGTCGGGGTTACGCAGAATAATCAGCGGCTGACCGGATTTTACCTGATCGCCAAGCTGTACTAGCACGCGATCGACTGCGCCTTCTGCTGGAGACTTAAGAGTTTGTTGACCACGCAGTTCAAGGATACCGCTCTCATTGATTGAGGTTTCGATGTTGCCGCGTTCTACAGTGACAACAGGCTGCTGTGCCGACTCTGCTGGTCGATTTTGATGGACATAAACTAGCCAGCCCCCGGCGCTAACCGAAGCCAAAACTCCTGACCAAGCTAACCATTTAACTCCTGTCTTAAATTTCTTTTTACCCTGCTCCATAAGCGCAGCGCCCGCCGTTTTTGAGGTCATACAATCCCTTGCGGCTGAATCAAATGGTTGAAATGGCGTTGTCTAACTTTACCACCCGGCTGGGCAAGCTTGTATCAGCGATCAAAATTAGTATATTGCCTAACTCCACTTCAATATTCTGAAATTAAATCTAGTAATTCAAGGTTTTGAAACTTCTTTTTTATGCATAATTCAAGGATTTATGTTTTTATTAATATTCCGACTCATGCAATCTGAAGCTGAGGTTCTCTGGTTTGTAGACTAAAGTACTGTACTTCACTAAGAGATGATTTATAAAGTAAATCTTAAATTGTAGGGTGTGTTAAAGCAGCGCGTAACGCACCGTATTTAGTGGTGCGTTACGGCTAATTCCTACTCTCTCAAACGCTCAAATCTTTACATAGCCGTAACACACCCTACTTAATATTTACGGGTACATCCCAGTTTTTATTATTCGATGAGATAATAAAATTTAAGAACGCAATAACGGAAGATTGTTAGATTTTACTTGCATTGGGATGCTCCCATATTTACTTTATAACGGTATTTTAGGCGGGTTCTTCGCCTTTTTACTATAACGGGATTGATTAAAATCCCTGTGATAATCAGTCCAATGATAATAAATACAACTATTGTTTGAATCACTAGACCTCTTGCAAAAGTCTATCCCCTTTTCTACATCCCGTGAAAAGTCAGGTTGAGCAACAGCATTTGCTTGTTGAGCAACAGCATTTGCTTGTTGAGCGACAGCATTTGCTTGTTGAGCGACAGCATTTGCTTGTTGAGCGACAGCATTTGCTTGTTGAGCAACAGCATTTGCTTGTTGAGCGACAGCATTTGCTTGTTGAGCAACAGCATTTGCTTGTTGAGCGACAGCATTTGCTTGTTGAGCGACAGCATTTGCTTGTTGAGCGACAGCATTTGCTTGTTGAGCGACAGCATTTGCTTGTTGAGCAACAGCATTTGCTTGTTGAGCGTAAGCGTTCCCCAACAAAGTCTCGATAATGTTGGGTTTCGCTCCTCAACCCAACCTACGCCAGCTAGCGTAATGCACCGAAAACCTGAAATGGTGCGTTACGCTAACGCGGTAACACACCCTACAGCTACTAAAACTACCAACAAAAGGAGAAAAAACGAATACTTCTTAAAGCTAAAATTGTTTAAAATGGATAAAATAACGCGTTTAGTCAAACATCACACTCAGGCATCCAACAATATTCTACGTTAGGTTGACCGTTGATTTTGTTAGTTGATAGCTTACTGAACTTGAAACCATGTCGTTCGTAAAATTTACAAGCTCGCATATTCGCTTGTAATGTGTGAAGCTTCAGTTCTTGCGGACAAATTGCTTTAGCTTGGGCAAGTAAGACTGAACCAATACCCTGATTTTGGTAAGTCGCATCTACAAACAGCTGGCTTAACCATTTTTCCTCTTTGATAACTACAACAAAACCCACAATCTGATTTTCAACTTCAGCCAGCCAAACATCCCCGTGTACAGCCAGTTCATCACGAAATCGAGCTTTCCATAAAAAATATGGCTGTGGGTGTTTAATATGAGAAAACGTTTCATGCCAAGTTCGATACCATAGATGAACAGTATCTTCTAAATCATCTAATTGATAGGGACGAATCGTTACCACGATATGCCAAGTTAATTTTAAAGTACTACTTTAATGTTTGCAGGTACTTTAATTATATTGGTTGAAATTGGGATGGTTTAGGTGCAATGGGAAGATCCAAAAATTATATTTACTGGCACACATCACCGCTATTGGATCAGAATTATGCAAGATTGAACTTTGGTAGAAAGGGTTTTTTGAAGCCCTTGCTCAACTTTGCTAATCAGTTTATCAAAAGCCTCTTGATCTGCTGTCAGTTGTTCTTGAAGAACTTTCTCTAATTCAGGCTTTATTTGCTCACACATATCCTCGATTTTTCTATCACTCAAAAAACTAGAACGAACCCAACTAGGTACATCCACATTTGTCTTGATTGCTTCTTGAACACTCTTGCGATTTAGCTCCATTCCTGCCGCCATAACCGAAGCCCCATATACTAGTGCAATCGGCCAGGTTAAATGTCCAGTTAGTATGAGAGTGATGATACTAGCTACAGTGCCTCCACCAATTACTACATTGACGATAAAACCCACTGTCTCAGCTAGGATAGCATCTCCAATTCGTAGCTCTGGGTTAACAAAATTTGGGTCAATACTATCTTGGAACCTTAAGCTACTTCTAGGTATCTGAAACTTTCGACATATTGGATCGGTTTGTGCGGCTAAATCGGGTTGGATTTTATTGCTAAACCAAGAAGCGCATTGATGATTAATTATCTGCACGGCGCGTTCGTCGGAGACGTTGCCGGAGGCATCGCTTTTGAGCCACTGTTCTGCCCGACCGATCAAAGCTGTTTCCAAATCTGCTAAAGTCCGTATTTTGTTTTTTTGCCAATCTTTTAAACCAGGTTTAACTGCGTTGACAATCAAGCCATCTGTCAAAGGCTTAGTGAGTGATTCGATTAACTCCGGGATATGCTTTTCAATCAAACCTTTGAGCTTGTTCGAGGTAAATAGTTTGTTGACTTCTTCCTTAAAAGCAGCAGCACGCAAATCCCATCGTCCTACTCGTGCTAAACCTAGTGCAATGCACCGTTCCGGTTCCAAATCGGGGCGAAGCAACGTTTCTGGTTCGGGAAACATTTCCTGACAAAGCAAGTGCGTAAACTTCATCCGAGATGCACCGCCAGTCATCAGCAGAAGTTTCGGCACAATTCCAAGTTTTTCTAGCTTTTCTTTCGCCTCGGTTAAAGAGTCGCTAAACGATCGCACCCAACTATGATGCTCCAATTCCGGTAAGTGTTGGTTTAAAATTTCCTCCATCATCAATTTATTTACTTGGGGAATAAAATAAATCTGTTCGTTGATCGACTCGAACCCACGCGCAAAGGATTCAGGATCGCTGTATAGCTGTTCATTTGAAAAGTAATCTTCTTTAGCTTTGCGACAAGCAAGTTCACAACGAGCTTGGTGATGGGGATATTCCTTAAATACTTTTTCGAGTAATGCTTTTTGTTCGTGGTTGGCGAGAGTCCGGGCAAAAATAGCTTTGTCAATTAGAGATGCACCTAAAGTATTACTCCCGAAATCTATGGGTATCTCTTCTAAGCTCTTAACCAGAGTAAAATCTGTGGTTGAAGAACCAATATCGACAATTAGCACCGATCCAACAAGTTTGTCATACTCCAACTTCCCGGCTTCTTTGGCTTGCATGAAAGCAGCCCGCGATTCGGGTACAACATTTAGTTGGGGAATACCAGCTTCTTGAAGCAGCTTTTGGTATTCGGAGCGATCGCTAACTGACCATCCTGAAGGGCAACCTATGTAAAAATAGCTACCTTCCCCACCTTCTAGTTGTTTGCTTTCTTTCAAAAGGCGGTAGTAGGTTGCTACAAAAGTGCTAATTGTTTCCCGATATTTGGGATCGTTATTGGGTTTTTGCTTGAAAGAAATTGTCAGCTGGGTAACGCCAGCTTGAATTAATGCTTGTTCGCCGACAAGATAACCGAGTTTAGGATGCCAACCAAGGGCTGTAATTTGGTTCTTTTTGTTATTAATCTCCAGCATCTGAGGGGGGTCGATGCTTTCCACTACAGCTTTAGCTACAGCCGTTTCACCGTGTCCCAAATCAAAACCGATTGTTTCTAAAATTTCCATATCCTTATTGTCTATTATTCTCTAGCAGAGGAATATACTGGCTCAATTACCCTACCGCGCCTAATCAAGCGATCGCCTTTCAACAAAGCCGGAGTTAGAGTTACGTGATCTTTGGTATCGGGGTCGATACTTGGCTCGAAGTCAAAATAGCCGCGATCGCTGTGAGGGTCATTTGGTCGGTAAATTTGAGCGTTAATTCCCTGAGACATTAAAATCTGTGGGAGAAGTTTTGCAAGTTCATGAGCCATTTGGGGTTTATCAAGTTTTGATGCGCCCATTAGCCTTTGCAGAAAATTCAATAGCTCTGGCAGTTCTTCTATTGCTAGGTCGCCTTCATGTTTATTCCATTCTTCTACTCTAGCGACTGCTAGGTCGATAGTGTTGAGAGCATCGCCAAGGTGATCTAAAAATACTTTGCTATCAACCCGGAGAATAGGTTGAGGTAATTGCAATAACTCTAAAGACATAGAATTTTGCTGATTGTTTAAGTCGAGTTGAAGTACAACTTCTACTCCTAGAAGTACAGAGGTTAGTAAGATAGCCATCCATGCACCTGGGGTAGTTTTAGTTAAAGAGAACAACGAACCTAAGATGCCTATATAAATTAGTCCCTTTAGCAGTTTCAGGATTAACCTGCTGGAAAAAAACTTTGTAGGGTTAGTAATTTGCCTTTGCTCTGTTGGAGCAACTTGAGAATAGTTAGCCGCAGCGAGAGTGGCAATTGACTGCCGCAGCGTATCTAGGAAAAAGGAAGCCAGACGAACTTGAGCCAGATTCAGCTTTTGAATGTAAATTCTTTCGAGATTATCAAGTCGGTTTTGAACCAGTTTAACTATCTCCTCAATGCTGGTTGTGTTATCAATATCTGTCTGGAGTTGGTTGCGTTCTTCGCTAAAAAGTGAAGTTATGGTTTTCATTGTGTTGACTAAGTACAGTTTTGCCTAAAAGCGTAGCGTTTTTAATGCAAGCCGACGCATTGGCATTGTAAGCCGACGCATTGGCATTGTAAGCCGACGCATTGGCATTGTAAGCCGACGCATTGGCATTGCAGGGTATTGCCTTTCATTAATTCGCTACGAATTAATGAAATGCTGTACTAAGAGGTTGTTTGAAAAGTGGTTAGCTGTGATTTTAAGTACTCGTTGATCCCCCCTAGCCCCCCTTAAAAAGGGGGGAATTAGAATCAAAGTCCCCCTTGAAAAGGGGGATTTAGGGGGATCTAAAACTTTTTGCTACTAACAAAAGGACTTTTCAAACAGCCTCTAAGACTTTAACGTTACTAATAGGGGTGAAATGAACACTTGTCTGCTGATTTCACGCTGTAATCACATGATGACTGATGTAATTAACTCAGTTGTGTGGTTCCAGGATCTTTTTACCGGAAAATTGCGCTTAATATTATGTATAAATCTTGCGTATGGTTGAGATCACATTTAGACTGCTGATGAGGCAGGTTGACTGAGGCGTTTGAGAGCCACCCATTACCTAACCATTGATTGCAAATTACACCCATTAGAAGGAGGAGCAGAATGTTTATCTGTGTCATTGCAGACTACGGTACAGGAGATCCGGCATTTACAGAAGTCACACAACGTCTGCTGATGGCTTTTCCCGATGCCCAAATTCATTTGCTTTCGGTTCCAGCATTCAGTACCTTGGCAACGGGATTCTGGATTGCCCAACTAGGACTCAACCCAGGAAAGAGCGATCGCCTAATTTATCATAACTGTGCGCCTCGTCAGGATGATCCTGAAGCCCGTCGGGATAATGAAGGTGAAGGACTAACTTACGCTCTTTTATCTAATGGTGTAAAAGTAGTGGGTGTGAATGCAGGCTACACGCTCTCCTTTATCAAAGACTATACAAAGGAGTTGCGAGTGGTCAACGTTTCTCGTGGTGGATCGCAATTTCGCTCACGGGATGTGTTTCCTCCAGCTGCGGCTGCCATTATGAATGAAGATTTTAGCCTTCTGGGAGATAGCCTTAAGAGTGAGCAAATCCCAGATGTTCCACCAGATCGAATTGCCTGGATTGATGGCTACGGCAACATCAAAACAACTATTGGGGCGCATACACTCAACTTGGAGCCTCAAACCAAGATAGTGATCCGAATTGGAGATGTAGTCAGTGATGCAGTGTATTCTGATGGCAGCTTCAAGGTGTCTGAAGGAACTTTAGCCTTTGCTCCTGGTAGTTCCGGTTGGTCAAGAGGCGATTCAGGAGAACCATTGCGCTTTTTAGAGCTATTTCTGCGAGGAGGGAGTGCTTGGGAACGCTTTGGCCGTCCCCGTGTGAATCAGCAAGTAACTCGAATTGCGTGAAATCGGGTAGTTGGCTGAGGTTCGACAAGGCGGTGACGTTTTCTGCAATCTTCTTATTCAGTTCTACGAACAGGATTTCTAAAACTCGTTTATCGCTAAAGGGGTCGAAGTCGCTAACAACGACATCGGAAAATGTCTGAATCACGGATTTTACGGATTATGGGATGTCACTGATTTTTTTGGATAATCTTGAAAGGTAAAAATCGGTGTAATCTTTAAATCTGTTTAATCTGTGTTCAAGATTATTTTAGCTATTTATACGGGTATGTTGTATGGAGGGTTTGAAATATGTTGATATTACTCAGAAAATTATCGGGGCTAGTTTTGAGGTACATAAGTTTTTGGGTAATGGGTTTCAAGAGGTGATTTATCAAAGGGCTTTGGCTTATGAGATGAGTCAAGTGGGGCTGGGGTTTGCGCGTGAAATTGAGCAAAATATTTTTTATAAGGATTTGGAAAAACCGATTGGAACTCGTAGGGCTGATTTTGTGGTTGAGGGAAAGATTTTGGTTGAGTTAAAGGCTGTTATTCAGCTTGAGGATGTGCATTTGGCTCAGGCTTTAAATTATCTGAAGGCTTATAAGTTGGAGGTTGGTTTGTTGATTAATTTTGGAAGTAAGAGTATGACGTTTAAGCGGTTGGTGAGGTGAACATTTGAAGATGGATTTTATCGGAAAATGTCTGAATCACGGATTTTACGGATTATGGGATGTCACTGATTTTTTTGGATAATTTTGAAAGATAAAAATCGGTGTAATCTTTAAATCTGTTTAATCTGTGATTCAGACCTTTATTTTCACGGTGGCGACATTTGTAGAGACTAGGACTTACGCATTGACAAGAAATACCAAATATGGATTAAGGTTAAAAACCATATCTTTCGTAAGGGCACAGCATTGCTCATTGGTGTCAACTTAAGCTAAAAGTAGCTTAACTGAAAGCTTCCTCACCCGTCTCGAACTAAAGTTCAAGGCTGATAGCTAAAGTCTACTGAAGTAGACTAAAGATTTTTGGCTATATTTAGTCATCAACAGAAGACTTCCGCTAAAAGCCAAGGAAGTTCAGTTCCTTGCGGGACATAGCTTTTACGTTAAGTTGACACCAATGAGCAAAGCTTAGCCCCTACAGCATCGTCTATTTACGATCGCAGGATAATTAAGAAAAGCCTGAAAACTTCCTCAAGATAGGTAATGCACATCACGATGCATTTGTACAGTGCGTAAGTCCTAGAGACGTTGCATTGCAACGTCTCTACCACCGGAAAATCTCACCAATAACCTTAACTAAACAGTAAGGAATAAGAGTTTCAAAGAGTTCTTACCTAAGTCATCGCTTAGTTCAAGGGAATTTAGATAGTTAAGGTAATTTAGCGTGATTTCATTCAACGACTGTTACTGAAGCCCCTTCAATTGATGGAGGTATACCAGGTAATTCAAGACAGTATCCAGCACCATATACTGTCTTTATATAACGGGGGTGGCGGGGATCTGGTTCTAGCTTGGTTCTCAAGTGGCGAATATGGACTCGAATCGTTTCTATGTCATCATCAGGATCGTAGCCCCAAACTTCTCTGAGGATTTCGCTAGGAGAAACTGTTTGACCGTGGCGTTGCAATAAGCAGTGAAGTAACTCAAATTCCAAGTGAGTCAATTTCACCGTCTCATTGAACCATATCGCCTCAAATCTTTCGGGAACGAGAGTGAGTGAGCCATAGTTGAGAATTTCACTATGCTTTGCTGCTTGGGGAATCCGGTCAGTACGCCGCAAAAGGGCCCGCACCCGCGCCAGCAGTTCTTCAACTTCAAAAGGCTTGGTGAGGTAGTCATCTGCGCCAGCATTGAAGCCTTCCACCTTGTCCTGAGTTTGGCTCAAAGCCGTCAACATTAACACGGGAATCTCAGAGGTGCGATCGTCTCGGCGCAGGCGTTGGCAAACGGTAAACCCATCTACTCTGGGCAACATTAAATCGAGCATGATCAAGTCTGGTTGTAGCTGGAGAGCCAGCGCTTGACCTTTGATGCCGTCTTCAGCTTGACTAACATCGTAACCAGCCATTTCCAAGTTGACGGCAACTAGTTCTGAAATCGCTGGGTCATCGTCTATGACAAGAATCCTCGGCATTCTTAAAAAATTATTACTACTTATTAAGGATAATTAACAACCTTTGATAGATACAAAGATTTTTGAATCGATTCTAAAAAAGTTTTTAAATCTTACATAAATATTAAGATTAAATGACTGTGAAATCAAGACTCAATTACACGAAATCTTATAGTCTATGATGTGTTATACTCCCCCCTACAATCCGTCTTGGTTTTTACAAAACGGTCTGATGATGACTGTATACACCGCTTTGTGGGGAAAAGGTTACTGGGAAAGTACTACTCTATTACCAGAACCGTCTTATCACGAAAAAATCTTTGTTGGTGCCCAAGGTGTGCCAATTTTTGGCTTGGTTGCCATCCCGGAAAATGCTCATAGCACGATTATCGGGACTTATGGCATTACTGGAGAGCTAGAGACGGAATGGTTTTTGAGGGTACTAGGGCGTAAAGCCTACGCTCAAGGATACGCGATTGTGTTATTTGATTGGCGTGCCCACGGTAAAACTGCCGAATTGTCCCCGACTCTAACTTCTGATGGTTTGTATGAGGGGGAAGATTTTGTTCGCATCGCTGCTGCTGCTAAGGCAATGGGATGTCCGAGTAAATTTTGGTTTACAGGGTATTCTTTAGGAGGGCAATTGGCGTTATGGGCGGTGAAGGTTGCTGGTGAGGTGATTAGGGAGTATGAAGATTTAGGATTAGAAGATAGCGATATTGGCGGTAGTATGGTAATTTGTCCGAGTTTAGATTCACAGCGATCGCTATCTTATCTAGTTACAAAGCCCTTTGGCAGATATTTGGAAGCGGGGATTGCACAGAATTTAAAAAAACTGGCATGGCGGATACATGATGCTCATCCTGGAAGTATTGACCCAGCAGCGATTGAACGGGCGAATAGTATTTGGGGTTTTGATAATGAACTGGTAATTAAGCGACTGGGTTTTCCATCTGTGGAAGCATATTACCAAGCTAGTAGTGCTTTACAAATATTGCCGCAAATCTCAAAACCGACTTTGATTTTATATGCTGCCGATGACCCACTTTTTGACCCAAGTATCATACCGGAATTAGAACAAGCGTGCGATCGCAATTCCGTAATAGATTTGTTCCTGACTCAGTACGGCGGCCATGTTGGTTATTTGAGCAGTAAAGAGTGCCAGCGTCAAGTCAAGGATTCCGATCCTTGGTGGGCATGGAATCGGGTTTTAGAATGGTTGGAACAAAACCGAACAAGGTAGTAAGCGAGACGATATTCTAGCTACCTGGATACTCGACAGATGGAGTTGTATTGTTTAAAAGTCCAAAATAGAGAGGATGGCATTGACTAAGAAGCTACCACAATATTATTGGTAAACCAGCAATGACAGAAGCAATACCTGTCCAGAGAGTAAAGCGCTCAATATCTACTTCATCCAAAGCAATGCTCATTTGCCTAATTGCTAATAGCAGCGCTGCCAGTAGCAGTATAAAGAAGGCAAAGTACTCCAAATTAATAATCATTCATCCTCACTATGCTTTACAGAAAAGTAGTTCTAATACTTTATTAACAAGCTTTGGCAAAGTTTTTTTGTTGTAGATTTAACACTTTCCGAGAAAAACTATTTACTAGTAAAGATATATCTACTTCAGGATACTTGCAGATATTGGTCTTAGAGGTTGTTTGAAAAGTGGTTAGCTGTGATTTTAAGTACTCGTTGATCCCCCCTAGCCCCCCTTAAAAAGGGGGGAATTAGAATCAAAGTCCCCCTTGAAAAGGGGGATTTAGGGGGATCTAAAACTTTTTGCTACTAACAAAAGGACTTTTCAAACAGCCTTTTAGTTCCTTTGAGTAATACCGTAATAGCTAATGTTGTAGCCAAAATAAAATTTGCGATTCTCTCTCAAGAGTTATAAAGTACTCTCTTAGGGTATTTAAGATGAAGTTGAGAAGCATACATCTAGAGCAATAAATCACAATATTTAGTTGGCAAAAGCAATTACGGCTACCTGTAGTTATGTTTACAGCTAGACTTAACATCTAACAACACCTCTGGCAGATTCTAGGAAAAACAGGTGCAGTTGTATATAGTAGTGCTAAAGCTCAAACCAGATCCACCAATAATAATCGTCGTAATTAAACAAAGTACTAGAGTACAACTCCCTTGATTTTTTGACTCAATGATTGCTCCTAATGATATTTGGCTAACTGCACCGACAGATTTAACTTTGCGACTAGATGAGATTCATGTCTGGCGTATAGACCTTGACCAACCAGAAGTACAGCTGCAAAATTTAGCAGCGACTCTTTGCAGTGACGAAATGGCTCGTGCTGAACGGTTCTATTTTCAAGAACATCGACAGCGTTTCATCGCTGGTCGTGGTATTCTCCGAACTATATTAGGTCGCTATTTGGGTATCCAGCCCCTACAAGTGCAGTTTAATTATCAACACCGTGGCAAACCAGTATTAGCAGATACATTTGCCGATAGTGGACTGGCGTTTAACTTGTCTCATTCCCAAGGGTTGGGTTTGTGTGCGGTGAATTGTACTAGAGAAATTGGTGTAGACCTAGAATATATTCGCCCGATGTCTGATCTGGAAGCTCTTGCCAAACGGTTCTTTTTACCGAGAGAATATGAGATGTTGCGATCGCTATCTGCAAACCAACAGCAAGAGGCATTTTTCCGTTACTGGACTTGTAAGGAAGCTTATTTAAAAGCAACTGGAGACGGACTAGCTCAGTTGGAGCAAATTGAAGTATCGTTGACTCCCACACAACCAGCTAAGTTACGGATAACTGAAGACTGGAGTCTTTTTGAACTAGTACCTGCTAACAATTATGTTGCAGCTGTTGCTGTAGAGAATTTTGACTGGGATTTGAAGTGCTGGCAGTACTGATGTTGACTAAGCTCATCTCCTGGGTGAAACAAGAGAAATTTTGCGAACAAATGACAAATGACAAATGACAAATGACAACCTGCTTACTTATCTTCCTGCATACTTCTAACAATTTTTGTTACGAGCTTTCTGGGTACAAATCTGACACTTTTTGCAAGTAGTTTATTCATAAACCCAGGAATCGCAATAGTTTTGCCCTTCATTAAGGCGCGAAAACCAATTTCGGCTACTGTTTGTGCATCCATCATCCTCTTACCCTTGAGCAACTTAGAGTCAGCCATTCCGGTTCTTTCATGAAAGGCAGATGCGGTTGAGCCTGGGCAAAGAACTGTCACAGTGACACCTGTACCTTCTAATTCATTAGCGATCGCTTCAGAAAAAGATAAGATATAAGCTTTAGTAGCAAAATAAACCGCCATCAAAGGCCCTGGTTGAAAAGCAGCAGCTGAGGCAACGTTTAATATTTTACCTTCACCTTGCTTTACCATGTGCTTTACAAATAGCTTGGTTAAATGGGTGAGGCACACCAAATTTACTTGTAGCATTTCCAATTCAGTAGCTAGGTCTGTTTCGTGAAATAATCCATAGATACCAAATCCAGCATTATTGACTAGCACATCAACATTAATATCGGCGAGTTGCAACTCCGTGAAAATTTCTTCAGGAGCTGTTGATATAGATAAATCCTTAACAATAGTTTTGGCAAAATTTCCGAATTCTTCTTGAAATTTAGCTGCAATTTCTACAAGCTTTAACCCGTTTCTGTCTATTAAGACCAGATTGTAATCATGAGCAGCAAAAATACATGCTAATTCGTAGCCAATACCACCGGCTGCTCCAGTAATAAGAGCAGTTTTTTTGCTCTGAGTTTGATGTGTTGTGTTCATGTAAGAATATTGGTGAATTCAACTTAATGAAGCTGCGTTGCATTTACAGTGGTTATCGTTCTACAATTAAGTACGCGTAATATCTCAATCGACAAGAAATGTCTTGAGTTATTACCCTTTCAAATGCTTGTGTGATGGGTTTGATAGATGTAGCAGTCCAAACGTAAATTTAGGACTTATACATCGAATAAGTGGAGCATTAAAGAAGTTCGGTTATTTCAAACTACTAGCGCTGGCTTTTGATTACTGACAACAGCCAGCAGGTAAAATCAAACTTTTATGCCCAACACTAACCATTCTATCCTCAATTGCTTCTGTCAAGGGGTGAATCCTAAAAATTTACATGATTGAGCATAAAAAAACAGGGCAATTATATTGCCGCTGTTAGTGTATGAGTTGTTGCTGGCATCTGAAATATTGGCTATTCAGTAGTAGTGAGTTTTAAAAAACATGGACTAAATAAAATTATTTTGTAAGGTGTGTTACAGCTTCCGTAACGCACTGTCCCGAAAATATCTGGGACGGTGCATTACTTTCTTAACACATCCTACGCAATTTGTGAATTACTAAGCGATATTTAAGAAACCGGTTTGAATCAAGTAGGCGGTGTAAGTCATAAACAATTGAGAGTCAATTGGAGGACAAACAATAGAACTACCTGCTAGTGCATGGAGAGTATCTTGGCAGCTAATATGAGGTCTTCTAGCTTGTAAGTACAAATCAGGAATAGTCAGTTGTTCATCAGACCAGCGTTCCAGTAAAAAGGGTCGCAGAGTGTACAAAGGATTGTCAGCAGAAGTCACATTATTGATTAACTCTGATTGCCATTGTTGATATGGAATCATCTCAACTGAATAACCAAAAGAGCGTATCCACTCAACTAGCATTTTTAAAGCGGCGGGTTGGGGATGTTGTAAATTGAAAGCCTTACCTATAGATTCTTTTTGCCGTGATAGATAAACAATCGCTTTACTTACATAATCCACAGGAGACATATCTAACATATAATCTACATCAGGGAAACTTCCCATTTGTAGACAGCCTTTTGTCATCAAATTGATAAAGTCATGTGTGTTACAAATGCCTGTTTTGCTATCACCAGAAATCAGTGGTGGTCTATGGATAGTTACAGGAAGTCCACGGTCACGAGCAATTTTAACTAACTTTTCAGCTACCCATTTAGTTTGTGAGTAACCAAGATAAATACCTTCCCAATGATTGAATTCATCCTGTTCTTTAACAACCTTGCCAGCATAAGCAGTGGATTCAAAAACAGCAACACTAGAAATGTAATGTACAGGCTTGACTTTAACTTGACAAGCCAATCTCAAAACTTCTTGAGTGCCTAAAACATTGGCTGCTTTTAGTGCGGAGTATGGAAAAACATAATTCAACAAAGCAGCACTATGATATATAGTATCAATATTGCCAGCTAAAATTTGAAACTGTTCCGAACCAATACCTAACAATGGTTGAGATAAATCGCCGACAATAGGAATAATTCTGGAGTTAAAATCTTCCTGCCAAATTGCATACTGTTGCAGATTATTTTGGAGTTTGCTTTTGCCTTCTTCGGCATTAGCAGCACGCACTAAGCAATAGATATCCGCATTGGTTTCTTGTAGCAATTCCCGGATGATAAAAGCTCCTAAAAAGCCGGTTCCTCCAGTTAAAAAGATGTTCTTGGGTTCGCCTACAAGCACATTAGATGCAGCACCGGGATGGATGGTAGGGTCAAGAACAGCCTCGGCACTTAAATCTAGAATTGAGGGTGCAGCGTTGGCATTAGAAGCTGTCATCCCTGTATCTTGAACTGGTGAACCATCTTGCACTTCTTCAGCTAAACGCTGTGAAAGAGCTTCAATATTTGGGTAATGCCACAGGAGTAATGGAGATGGTTGAAATCCAAGCAACTTTTCTAAGTTACTTACTAGAATCATTGCTTGGGCTGAATCCAAACCATAGTTTTCTAAATGTTCTTTGACATCTATTTCATCAGTTGCTACCCCTAGCAACTTAGCTAAGTTAGATACCAAAAATATTTGAATATCGTCTGCGGTGAAAGACTGTTTTATAGTCATTTTTAAATCTCCAACAATGATGTAGAACGAACAGGGTGATACTGACTGTAATAATCGGAAGCTTGCAGTCCTTGAATTTTCAAATTTTGGACACGGTACAAAAAGGCTGCACCAGTCATAATTTGATTAGCAACATCAACTACCTGACGATTATTTGGTTCAGACAGATAAGAACCGCGTACCCAGTCATTGAAACCGCCCATTGCCGGGCCACACCAAATTTGATAATCGACTTCTCTACCTTTTTCACCAGAACTAGACCAGCGAGAAGATAATCCTAGATACCAACGGAAAATCAACGCCATTTTCAGTTTAGGATTATTGACTGCTTTACCCAGTTTTTCAGGATTCTTTTGGGACAAATAAGCCGCAGTTCCTTCCCATACTTCGGCAATAGTTTTGCGAAAAACTTGTTTTTCTAATTTCTCTCTTTCTGCTAAAGGGATCTCTTCAATGGAATCATAAGCGCGATAGAGTTCAAATAATTTCTGCGCTCGCATGGGGAACATTGTACCCCGTTTGAGAACTTGTAATTTGACTCCCATTTCAAACATATCTGCTGCTGGGGCCATAATCATATCAGCCATTTCTGCTTGGGCTAATAACTTTTTGGTATGTTCACAAGCCCCAGATTCAACGCATGACTGATTAATGGAACCGGTCATTACATAAGCAGCGCCCATCATGAAAGCTGCTAATGCTGATTGTGGTGTTCCAATTCCCCCTGCTACACCAATTCTAATTGGTGTTTGGTAATGATATTGTGCTTGAATTTCATCTCGCAAGGCAATAATAGAAGGCAGCAAACAAACCAGGGGACGGTTATCTGTATGACCTCCAGAATCAGCCTCGACGGTAATATCATCAGCCATTGGAACTTTGGCTGCAAGGGTTGCTTGTAACTCAGTAATTAACCCTTGTTCCAGGAGTTCTTTGAGAATTCTGGCTGGTGCTGGTTGCAAAAATTTAGTCGCAACTTCTCGGCGAGAAATTTTGGCAATGACTTTATTTTTGATTTCAATTTGATTGGCGTTATTCAATCCCAATCCAGCAACACGGTAATAAACAATGTTGGGGGTCAAGTCGAGAAATGCAGATGCTTCTACTGTTCTCACTTGATATTTGAGGTATAAATCCACAGCCCGGCGTTCAATCGCAGGTTCATTGGGACTGTGAATTAAATTAAATGCGTAAGGCCCTTGAGGTAAAGCTTGTTGAATGCGATTTATGGCTGCTTCCAAACGGTCTGGAGTTAAACCACCTGCACCAAAAGAACTCAAAATTTGCTCTTTTCCAAGTGCAATGACCATTTCTTCAGAAGCAATTCCGCCAGCCATTGCGCCGGTAACGTAGGCATATTTCACTCCATAAGAGGAGAGAAAATTGGGATCTCCAAATTGTTGAATGCGGATTGGGGCTGCAAATGTTAGCAGTTCTACTTGTGCTGTTGTGCCATTATCACCGGAGCATAAGTAACCCTCATTTGTGACACCGATTTTTCCGGCAACTTTCACGATGTAGCAGGGTTTATTTAATACCATCAATTTATCTTTGATGGTTTGTTTCTCGAAAGATACAGTTTCTAAAGAACCTTTCCAAACCTGGTTTTTGTTATAAGACCAGGTGGAGAAGTTAAGGCCATTATCGTGTTTACTTAGTACCGTATCTACGGTTGTCACGGCAGTTATCCCTCGGATTACAAGCAATGGATGATAAAGTTGAAGGGTGAAAGGTATAAACTCTTGGAAAAAGTTTCAATACGGTTCGGTTAACTTGTTTATTGCTTGAAGATCCCCCCAACCCCCCTTAAAAAGGGGGGCTATTGTCCTCCTTTACTTCCTTTAAGGGGCTATTTTCCTTCTTTACCCCCTTAAAAAGGGGGTCGCCGTAGGCGGGGGGATCTTATCCGAACCGTATTGACAGGAGTATACATTTGGAATTATCAGGATTCGTCGTTAAGCAAGTTTTGGGCGCAAGCTAGTTGCAATTGAATTATTTCGCTCATTTGCTGACTGTAATCTTGTCTAGCTTGTAAGAAGGCAGTATGTGCTTTAGTTATCTTTGAATTATTAGCATTGAGCTTTTGATACTGAGTTTTATTTAAATCGAACATGCTGATGATGCTACTAATTTTTTGAGTGATGACAGGTGGGGAAGAAAGAGGAATGTGCTGTCTAATTGCGCTTGACTCAGAAGATTGTAATTGTTCTCTCGGTTCAAAAACGTTATCAATGATATTTTTCGGTTTTACTTCTTCTAGCTGAGGCAAGATGTTAGGGGAGTAGTTTTCTTCTTGAGTTATTTGATTGGAAGTGTTAAGATAATCTGTGATTTCAGATTGTTGGAGATTAGGTATATTTGGATGCTGTTTTTTGAAACGTTCGCTCCTAAGATCCCCAGCGAAATGTTCAACAAGTTTACGATTTTCTTCGCTCAAAATTGTAGCTGCGATCGCTTTTCCACCCAAGGTAACTGTTCTCAATGTTGCTTTATTTGAATTAGCGCTTTCTTGGGCTTTACTGTACAACGGTGATAAATCTACGTTCACCTGATGACTGAGTAGTTTTGCTAATGCTTTGACCATTGAAGCATGGTCATCCATCCCTCTACGATTTAGAGAAACTGTGATATGTTCTTTGTTGCCGAGAATTTTATCAATCCATCGTGAACAGACACTACCAGCGCCCGCTTCTAAAAATATTCTGACTCCATCACCGTAGACACGATTAACTAGTTGGGGAAAATCAAGTTCTTGGCACAATCCTTTGGCGATATTGTGAGCAATTGCATCACTTTCAAGTGCAACTGGTTGATAATCGGCGGCAGAATAAAAGACAATACCAGGAAGATTTTGGGATGGTAAGGTGTTTACCTTCTTGATTTCCTCGTACTGCGATCGCATCGCTTCACAATGTATCACATGGTCGAAGGGAGCGGGGAAAGAATTGCAACCTAAAGTTGTAATCACTCGCTTACAGGCGGCGTCTTCACCAGCGATTAATACTTCTTCTGGTGTGTTGATTTGAGTTAAGTAGACACGATTCTCATGTTTCAGGCATTCTCTAACTTGAGATGGAGTAGCCATGAGAACATAGGTATTCCAAAAATTGTTGTTTGGTGAATCTGTTAATCCCCAATATTCACGCACAGCATTTTTCGGCCCAGATAACTTATCACCAAATAGAGGTGATGAGTTTAAGGTGTTACTTCCGCCCTCAAAATCACTCCAAACTCCTTGGGCAACCATCATACTAGTTTCACCCAAGCTATACCCAAAAACGCATTGCGGCTTGACTTGAAAATCATCTCGGAAAATTGCCGTCATGTATCTAGCAAAGGCGATTTCACTTTCAAACATTGCCAGTGAATCATCTAACAATTGCTTTTCGAGAGTTTCTAGTTGCCTAGTTGTCAATTTAGGTAAGCTTCTGGGATAAACCAGCTTTTCAACATCGGCAGCCCGGTTGTAGAGATTGTTACTTTTTAAATCCTCGAAGACTTTAGGAAATAAACGAAAAACAGTCCGACCAATGCCGATATAAGAATTAACTGCTGCGGGGTAAACGTAAGCAACTGCTCCGGTTTTACCCAATGGTTTCGCTGTGAAATAACTTCCTATTGGTGTTTGCCAATCTGTACCGTTATCAAAGGCATTATTTACACCTTTGCGTGCAGATTCAATTTCTTTGAGTAGTTCTTTTGTGTTACGTCCTGTGATTGATAAGACGTATTTTGCATCAGATTGCTGCTCAAAGGTAGCGAATGTTTGGCTGGCGGTAGCTGATAAAGAAGAACTAGCTTCGATAGATTTTTGGAGATGGTTAAGGATATCGGGTATAGTGGAGCGATCGCTAACTGCGATGGGAAACAGATGAAAAGGCATTTGCTGCAAATATCTGTTATCACGCTCCTCTTGGCTGGGTTCCTCCGATAAGATTAAATGGGCGTAACTGCCATCTATACCTATGCTATTAATTGCTGCTATTCTGCGTGTGCCGCCTTTATCGACAAACCAAGGTCTTGATTCCATTGCCACATAGAAGGGGCTACCTTCCCATACTTGCGGTGTTTTGACACCAGACCATTTGGGTGTGGCGGGAATATACCTGTAATAAAGACATAAAGCGGTTTTGATTAAGCTAGCAATTCCCGATGCTGTATAGGTGTGGCCGATATTAGCTTTGACGCTGCCCAATGCACAGTGCAGACCATTGCCCACTTTCGGATAAGCTTGGAGCAAACCTGTGATTTCGGCTTCATCCTCCTGGGGAATGCCACTACCGAAGACTTCCACATAGTTAACTTCTGTGGGTTGAATATCTGCCATCTGGAAAGCTTGTTTGCAGACATTGTTGATAGCTGAGGCATCAGGTTTTACCAAAGCGTTACCCAAAGTAGAATTACCTTGTGCAAAACTCATGGCATCAATTACTGCATAGATGCGTTCATTATCTTCTTTAGCAGCTTCGTAGCGCTTGAGGACGACAGCACCCGCACCTTCGCCAACCGTCCAGCCATTGGCTTGTTGGTCATAACCCAACGTATTGACACCCGTATTAATTGGGGCAAATTGGTTGCGGAACAAGACATTTTCCACACCGCCTGCTAAATCTACGGCACCAACAACCACCGCATCTACTTCTCCCGTAGCAAGTAGCATTTGGGCAACTTCCAAGGCTTTGAGGGCAGAATTTTCGCCAGCGCTGATGGTGAATGCAGGGCCAGTGAAATTCCACAAAGCAGAAATCCGACTCGCCATAATGTTGGCGATGTGACTCACATATTCGCCGATTTCTACTGGTTGGTGAATGCTATCTTTGACAATGGTTTCTAGTTGGGAAAGCTGTTCAGCAGGTAGAGAAATTCCTTGGTTGAGTAAACCGTCCTTAACTTGCCAAGAGAGATTCCATCTTTGCTGTAGCTGATGTACGGAAAATTCTGTCTCAGCAGCGACAATAACCGCAACATTACCACCCTCCTGTAGTTTCGCATCTTTTAGGGCGCGATCGCTAACCTTGAGGAGCAATAATTGTTGTGGGTTTAACTTTTCGATTTCATTCGGTGGGATTTTGCACGATAAAGTATCAATTTCAAAATCTTTAATGTATGCCCCTACTGGTGCTTTCCCGTCTGTTAAACCGTACTCTTTAAGTACGTTTTCTTGATTTTCTATCCCATGCCATCTTTGAGGTGGTAGGGAAGTAAAATGCTGTGTTCCATCATAAATGCTACGTTCAAAAGCATCTAAACCATTGCAGTTACCAAAAAAGGCATCCATGCCAACAATGGCGACTTTGGTAGGTGGAACAGGTGGAGTTGATTCAACTGATTGTGTTGTATTTCCTTGTTCTAAAATCAGATGAGAATTAGTGCCGCCAAAACCAAAAGCGCTAATAGCTGCCCGTTTGATTGGTGCGTTATTATTAGGCCATGCTGTAGCTGTTCTAACAATTTTATCGGCAGAAATTGTACTTTTTTCTGAAGTTAAAGGTTCCGAAACATTCATGGTTGCTGGAATTACACCATGAGACATACTCAAAATCACCTTAGTCAAGCCAACCATGCCAGCAGCAGTTAGCAAGTGACCAGTATTTGCCTTAGCAGAACCCACCAGAGGTGCAGCTTGATTTTGACCAAAGAATGTTTCTATGGAATTAAATTCGGTTGTATCTCCTAGTAATGTGCCAGTGGCGTGACACTCTAAATAATCGATAGTTTTAGGACTAATTTTTGCTTCATTATAAGCTCGCTCAAAAGCTAAAATTTGACCTTTAGGATTAGGACTAAGTAGGTGCTTACCTTTGCCATCATTTGAGAGTCCATTACCGCAGATAGTGGCGAGAATATTATTACCATCTCTAACGGCATCAGAATATCTCTTCAGCATTACCATCCCAACACCATCGGCGGGAATTAACCCTCTAGAAGATTTATCTAAGGGGCGACTGATGCCGTTTTCTGCATACCCTTGAACACCGGAAAATAACATCCGCACGAATAAGGAATCTGCACAACTGATGGCTCCAGCTAACATGACATCAGCTTTGTGTGACCATAAGTAATGAGATGCTAGTTTAATCGCATAAAATGATGATGAACAAGCAGCATCCAGACATAAATTAATCTGGGATAGAGATAGTGCTTGAGCAACGATAGATGCTGGTAACCCAGATATCATCGCATTGTATAAAGATGCTTTAGTTGCACTTGGGACAGCTAAATCAAAGTCTTCATACTGCAAAAGTTCTCTGACAGCAGGGTTAATAGCTTGCTGGTAAATTGGAGAGAATAACTGATTAGATAATTTTGTTGGGAATGACAAATTACCTAAAATTACGCCACATTTTGCCAGGACATTTTGATTACTCCAATAACCACTTTGTACTATTGCTTGTTTAGCGGCATACAATGACCATTTGAAAGTATTATCTAAACCAGCAACAAATTCTGATGGTAGATTGTATTCAGATGGATTAAATTGAAAGTTGCGGATGTATCCGCCTTTGAGGGAATAGGTTTTGTCTGGTGTACCTTTGACTGGATTGTGAAAGATTGTTGGATCTACTCCGATTTCTTCGACGGTTGCAGAGGATGTGGAATCTTTTTGATTAACGATGTTCTGCCAGTATTCTTCAGGATTTTTAGCATCGGGGAATAGGCATGATAATGCGATAATGGCTATTTTTTCCACGATTTATATGCTCCGAGTTTGGGTATTTAGCAAGAGATAATTAAAAGGCAGGATTTACGCTGTTCCCCAAACTTGAAAGTGCAAACCTCTCTCCAAACCTCTCCCCTTTTAGGGGAGAGGCTTTGAATTCTCCCCCTTCCCTTGTAGGGAAGCAGGGTGGTTTCATACGAAAAAAGAAAAATACATAAGTCTTGATTTCTCGTTTTGTGACATAGCTTTTTACCCCACTTCCATTCCTCTCCCCGAAGCGGAGAGAGGCTTTGAAACCCAGTTTTAGTTTTTCTGTGGTTGTATGAAACCACCCTGCCCTTCCCTTGTAGGGAAGGGGGCTGGGGGGTTAGGTTTCGCGTTAGCTTTTCCACATGACGTGAAAAGTCAAGGAAGATTGCTAGCTTCTGAGCATTTTCATTGACCAAATAATGGCATGAGCGCCGAGCATTCGTGAGTATATTTTTCCTTGGCGATCGTGTATGATAAAGTTTGCGATCGCACTACTTGGTGTCTTAGATATCACTTCACAAGAAACGTAAAAAGTTTCGTTATGTGGTATAATCGCAAATTGTTCAAATTTTTCGACTTTTCCAGGTAAGCAACCTTCTTGATGAAAGTGTTGTGTCCAAACCCATAAGGCGTGCATACTCAAGTCTGTTGTATAAGGATTGACCCATTGCACGGGGAATTGTCCTTGTTGCTGGGGGCTGAGTTCTGGCCAAAGACATTCTGTAGTAATTTTTTCAGGGCTGATGTTTAAGACTCTTTTGATTTCTTGAAAACCGGGGCCGTGAAATAATGTAGCCCCACCATTTTGGTAAAAAGCTTTTCCTGTAGCGGTGATGATATTATCTTCTTCGAGATTGAGAGATTCATAAGTGGGTGCAGATGGGATTTCTCGCTGGAGATTGAGTTGAGCGCTAAAATGAAAATGGATTCTCCCTTCTGGGTTTTTACTCGAAATTTTTGCTTTAAGTTCGATTTTTTCAAGATTAACTTTAGAGATTTCTTCTATTTCTAAAAGATGTTCCTTCGCTAATGTTTCATTGAAAGTAATCCCCTTCAAAACTTTGAAGTCTTTGTAATTAAACAACCGATAACCGGGATATAATTGTTCACAAGCATTGATAATCCAAGTCATTGCACAAGTTGCTGGTAAAACTGGAGAACCAGCAATAGTATGATCGTGTAAAAATGGATTAGCCTCTAATGTCATTTGGCGACGAATACGATAAGTTCGTAGTTCTGAATCTAACTCCGCCGCTAGGGGAACCAGTGGACTACCAATCACAACTTGTGAGGTTGCATGATTGGTATGACCCATTTCTTTAACGAGCATTTGCGCTCCAACTGCAATGGGAATTATATCAATTTTTCGCTCTTGAAAAATCTTCTTTAATTCTGCTGTCACCATCCCACTGTCCCAAGCGCCCCAGTTGATAGCGACTACATGACATGAGGGATAACTTTGCTTAAATATATGGGCTGATTTGTTCAGAATTTCATTAGCGATCGCATAATCAGATTGTCCAGGATTTCCGTAAAAGCCTGTTACTGAAGAAAACAAAACTAAATGCTGAAGTTGATTAGGGTTGACGCAAGCCAGCAGGTTTTCTAAACCTTGAACTTTAGCGGTGTAAACTTTTTCAAAATCTTGTTCTGTTTTCTTTTCAATTAACTTATCAGCTAAGTTTCCAGCGCCGTGGATGATTCCTGTAATTGGGCCCTGATGTTGTACAGCAGTGGCAAGTTTTTCTTGTAAAGCTTGTGTATCTGTGACATCGACGCTGATATATTCGGCTTTAGCTCCTGTTTTTTCAATTGCTGCTAGGGTCTTTTTAATCTCGCGGCTGGAGGTAATTTTGTTATATATTTTTTGTACATTCATGGGTGTGGGCTTCTCTCCTTGAGAAAGAAGATTTTCCATGATGCATTTTTTCAATGCTGATTCATCAGAATTTTGAGCATAATCTGGCTCGGTTTCTAATAGTTCAGAGCGACCGAGGAGGATGAATTTGCAGGGTTGCTGTTGGGCTAATCTGATAGTACACTCAGCCGTAATCCCTTTTGCACCGCCGCTCACAACAAAGACTGATGATGGACTAAGCTGGGCTGTTTGTGTCATAAATCCTCTGATATTAATTCGTAATTCCTAATTAGGGACTGACAAATAAAAAAATACTCAACTACTTATTGTGGGGTGGGCGTCTCGCCCGCCCTTATATATGGGCGGGCAAGATGCCCACCCCACAAGATTGGGTAATTTATTTGTTGAAAGTCCCTTAAAAGATGCTCTAGAAAGCTGGTTACAAGTTGTTTCCTATCTTTTTCTCTGTGTCCTGTCCTCTGCGGTTTTTTTTAAACGAACCACAGAGACGCAGAGAGCGCAGAGGGAGGAGATTAATCGGCGATAATGGTGACTCGTCCTTGTGAGCTGTAGCCAACTTCACTTATATAAAGGTTGGGGTCGTGAAGTTCGGCGATGATGTTTTGTACTGATTGTTTGGCGTCAAGTCTGGGGCTTAGGTCGATCGCACGAGTGAAAACTTTTGGCCATTCCCATCTGAGGGTTTTGGTTAATCCGAATAGTCCAGCGCCGATCGCACCGAAGTTGACTTTGTACTCTAAGCCGAAGGCTCCATCAAGATGAGCAACTGTGCAGAAACAACTACGTCCATGACGTGCGGCTTCGTTTAGGGAGGGTTTGAGGTGTTTCGCCATCAAAAATACGTGCTTGACGATCGCCTTTTCTGATTCGTTATAGGAAATACTCCCGGTGTGATTTCCTACAAACATCGGATGTAGATGGATGAAGGCCCCAATCGTTCCGCAGTGAGATGCGATCGCTTGCAATTGTTGTTGGAGATGTTCTTCACTTAAGTTTGCTAAGGTGACGCGGGTTACTCCTGTGGGTAAGGGCGCTTGTTGAGCGATGAGCGATTGGGGGAAGCTGATAACTACTACTTTCCAGCCTTTCTCGATTAGGGATTCAGCTAATTTATAAGTGGTGAGGGAACCATCATCGGTGATTAAACCAATGTGTCCCTTTGGTAATGTGAAATCCAAATAATCGGGCTGTGCTAGGGTTCTGAGTTTGACGGGATGGCGCTGGATATTATGCTCTAATTCCGGTGGCTGCTGTTGGACAAACTCAGGTTCAGACTTTTTTTTTTCACCTCCAGCCAACTGCTGTAGGTAATCGACTATTTGACCGATGGTGCGGAGGTCTCCGAGTTCTTCGATATTTGGCTTGGGTAAGTTGGGGTACATTTCTTGCATCGCCCCTAAGATTTCTACCCGTTTGATGGAGTCAATCCCCAAGTCGGCTTCCATGTCCATTTCCAGTTCCAGCATCTCTACTGGATAGCCAGTTTTATCGCTGGTGATGGCTAACAGGGTTTGACCTAATTCTGCAAATTCATCACCCTCCGGGTTCGCCAGTCCCTCTTTGTTGGAGCAACAAGACCGGGCTGGCTCACTTGTAGCGGGTTCTGGTTCTGGGGTGAATGCGACAACTACGCTTGGTTCAGGTGCAGTGACTACCTCAACTACAGGTGCAGCCTCTACTGAAATCTCGGTTGCTTGTTGTACTTCGTGAACTGCAATTTCTACAGTAATACTTTTGGAAGCGTGGGATTGCAGATACTCTACAACTTGACCGATGGTGCGTTTTTCTGAGAGTTCTTCTAAATTGGGCTTGGGTAGGTTAGGGTACATTTCCTGTAGCGCCCCTAAGATTTCCACCCGTTTGATGGAGTCAATTCCTAAATCAGCCTCCATGTCCATGTCCATTTCCAGCATCTCGACTGGGTAGCCGGTCTTGTCGCTGGTGATGGCTAAGAGGTTTTTATCCAAGTCAACAATATCGATGGTTGCGCCAGATACAGGTGCAGCAGTTGTGGGTGCTGGTTCTGGGGTGAATGCAACAACTTCGTTGACTGGGGGTGAGCTAATTTTGACTACAACCTCGGCTTGGGGTTCTACTACTGGGACAGGTGGCGCGACTACAGGCTCTATCTCGACAGTGGGGAAGTGGGGAGTGGGAAGTAGAGACGCGATTGATCGCGTCTCTGTTGATCGCGTCTCTGTTGATCGCGTCTCTGTTGATCGCGTCTCTGTTGATCGCGTCTCTGGGGATACAGGAGTTTCAACTACAGGCTCTACAGCAGGCGGGAGAGGTTCTTGGATAAGATTTAAGCCGTTTGGCTCAGTTACAGGCAAAGGCTGGCTTTCTACTATCTTGGTAGTAGCAGGTACTGGTGCATCACTAACAGTTGTTTCTGTGCTGAACTGAGTGAAATTGCTTAGTTTCTCTGTTAGTTGGGTTGCTCCATCACCAGAGATGATTTGAGAATACTCTTGCTGTATGAGTTGGAAAAAGTTTTTAGTATATTCCAACTGTTCTTGAAGATATTGTTCATGGATGCGTAGGGTTTCACCTTGTTGGGAGTGAAACTGCATCATGCTGCGCTCTAAGCTTTCCATGACAACTAGCTTCATTTTGGCAGTTTCGGCTGTTGATTTACTTTCACTCAACAAGGAATTCTGCTGCTGCATCAGTTGGAAAAACGCTTTAGCGTATTCCATTTGATGGTTGAGATAAGTACCGTGAACTTGTAAATTCTCGGCTTGATTTTCCTGGAACTGTGTCAGGAGATATTCTAAACTTTCTAAAAGTTGTTGGTAATTTGTAAGTTTTTCTGGCGTTGGTTGCATCTTAGATTCCTGGGCTGGTTGTGAAAGGGTCACAGGATTCATTTGTTGCTCTGGTTGGGTGATGACACCGTTCATTGTTGCGGTGGATTTTTTATGTCCGTTAGTCTCGATCGCTGCGAGAGTTGGAGTTACACCTGGGCTGCTAAATAAAGGAACCGCATCAGAATATTCGGGGGTGGGTAATGTGACTTTATGCCCATCCTGCAAAGCTAGAGCGAAGGCATTTTTCGTTTTTTCGGATCTGTAGTTTATCCCGTTTAAACGGACATTTAATGTCTTCTTCGTCTCAATTGGGGGTATAGTTTGGGGAAGTTGGTAAGGATCGAGGTTATTCAAAGCCAGACCAATCACCCGCAACTGCACAACTGCTTCTCGCAAAGAGCGATCGCTATTCTTTTGAGTGCTGGGGTTCAAAGATACGGTGATATGAGGGCGATCGCCAAGGATATCTTTGACTAAGTTGGTGAGAATTCTTCTCGGCCCAAATTCCACAAAGCAAGTACCACCCGCCGCATAGATATTTTCAATTTCCTGTTTAAACAGCACTGAATTGGAAAGGTGCGTTTCCAGAATCTTTTGAATACCTTGGGGTTCCTTGGGATACTGCTTACTGGTAACGTTGCTGTAGACAGGGATTTTGGGACTTTGGAATTTGACAGACTTGGTGGCGATCGCAAATGATTTCTGAGCAAAGGCAATTAGCGGTGTATGGAAAGCTGCTGAAACAGGTAACAATACAGCTGTATATCCTTTCTCGTGTAAAGCGTCTTTGACTCTCGCTATTTCTGCGGTAGGCCCAGCCAAGACAAATTGAGTTGGAGAATTTTGATTAGCGATCGCAACTTGCGGAAAATGTCTCAGCACTGCTTCCACTTTGCTGATGTCTTCTTTGACAGCCAACATACTACCCGCATCATGATCCGGGTCTTCGGGAGCCGCCATTGCTTGACCTCTAGCTTTCACTAAGAACAAGTAATCTTCTGTACTCAAAACCCCCGCAGCCCATAGCGCTGTCAGTTCACCAAAGCTGTGACCGGCAACAAAATCTGACTTGAACCCAGCTTGTTGCAATATGCTGTACATCCCTGCACTCAACACCCCGATAGCTGGTTGAGCATATTCTGTGCGTTGTAAGGCAGCAATTTGGACATTTTTTTCTGCCTCTCCAAACACAGGATGAGGAAAAACGATTTCTGACAACGGCTGCAAATTATCTTTGAGCAACAGGCTATCCATATAACCATGAAGACGGCGCATCAAAGGAAAATTCATTACCAGTTCGCGTCCCATCTCCAAGTATTGCGAACCTTGACCAGAAAATAGAGAGACAACTTTTCCGCCCAACTCCATACCAGAGGAGCGATAATAAATCCCTTGGGGATGCTCCCAAGATGCTGCTGTTCCTTTATGTTTCAGCCAGTCAATGCTAGTTTGCAACAACTTGCAAGCTTCTTCCAGATTCTCAGCTACAAATCCAAATCTAGCAGCAGAGAGGGGAATTTGTGGCGATTTGCACTCATTGACTAATTGTGCGTAATGTGTATGTGCATCTGGCGATACTCCTGCGGAGTCACTTCGTGAACGCAACTTACCTAAAATCTCTTCCGATTTGCTCAACAATTGGTCTACTGTAGGAGCAAACAACAGCACTTCACTAGCATCACTGTGCAAACGGTAAGCGTGGTTTTGGTCGGCTTCATATTCTTCCAAAACGACGTGATAGTTGGTTCCGCCAAATCCAAAGGAACTTACACCTGCGCGTCTTGGTGCTTCTCCTTCTGGACGAATCCAAGGTCTGGTTTCGGTATTTAGATAAAATGCCGAATTTTTAATGTTGAGTTTGGGGTTCGGCTCGGTGATGTTAATTGTGGGCGGTAATACTTTGTGATGTAAAGCCAAAGCAGTTTTAATCAAACTCGCCGCACCCGCAGCCGCTTTTGTGTGTCCGATTTGTGATTTCACACTACCCAAAGCGATGTGCTGCTTTTTGTCATCATGTACATCAAAGAAGTCTTTTAAAGAACCGAATTCTGTCGGATCTCCAGCCATTGTGCCGGTGCCATGTGCTTCCATCAAACCAACAGTAGCGGGAGAGAAACCGGCATCTTCATAAGCACGTTCTAAGGCTTTAACTTGACCTTCTTTGCGAGGAGCATAAATGCTCTTGTAACGCCCATCGCTGGAAGTACCAATACCTTTAATTACGGCATAGATTTTATCGTTGTCCCGTTCCGCATCTTCTAACCGTTTAAGGACAATCATCCCGATACCTTCACCCAGCATCATCCCATCAGATTTAGCATCGAAAGGTTTGACACTCTCACTAGGAGAAACAGCCGGTGTTTTGCTGAATGAGATGTAAGCCATGATGGTGTTGTCGGTATCAACGCCACCAGTTAGCATCATGTCAGAACGATGCTCAACTAGCTCACTAATTGCCATTTTTAAAGCACCGAAGGAACTAGCGCAAGCGGCATCAACTACACAATTCATTCCGCCAAAATTTAGGCGATTGGCAATTCTACCCGCGACTACGTTAGCTAACATTCCAGGGAAAGCGTTCTCATCCCATTTCACATAAGCGCTTTTAATTTTATCAACGATTTTTTGCGTATCCTCATCGGATAAACCACTGCTTTTGAGCGCTTTTTCCCAAATCGGATATTCCAACCTGGCAGAAAGTGGCATTCCTAATTGCTTGGCCATAGCCACGCCTAAGATTACCCCAACCATCTCGCGGTTAAACTCACGTTTTTCGCCATAACCTGCATCTTCCATCGCTTCTTTCGCAACTACTAAACTTAATAGTTGCGATACATCTGTGACTTCCAAAATGCTGGGTGGTATGCCGAATTCCATCGGGTTAAAATCTACCTCTGGAAGAAACCCACCTCTTTTACAGTAGGTTTTATCTTCAGGAGTTCTGGGATTGGGATCGTAATAATCTTCGACGCTCCAGTGAGTGGAAGGAACATCAGTAATACAGTCAATTTTGTTTACTATATTTTGCCAGTATTCCCGCAAATTTCTGGCTTGAGGCAATAGAGAAGCCATCCCAACAATGGCTATAGGATTGTGTTGTAATTGTCTGTTAATTTTGTTGATTGACACTGATTTATCTAACTTATCTGACTTCATTTTTTTTTCCTCTATAGACCTCATCACAGCCTTTTCACAATTATTGATAAGGCTTTCTAACTCCGCTAAGGCAGTATCAATCGAATAAGCAGACATAGGGCATAGTTAGTACTGTGGATTGTGTAGCTACAGTAATTCTGTTGCCTACTAATTAATGAAAAACTCTCGTTTTGTAAGCAGTTAGCTATCTTATCTTTGCTAAATGCTTGTCTCCAAATCAACACCACACGATACATACTGCCGGGGTAAAGCCTTATGTTTCTAGGCGACTTTGGCACACTGCGTAGGCGTAGCCCGTCGTAGACATCGCGAAAAAATGTTATCCAACGCTAGACTCTTGATATTGTGGCAATAGGTCGATGACGTTGTTAAAACTGGTAAAATAGTCTTGGAGTGTAATAGCTGCTTGACCAGTGAATTCAATCCATTTGTAATAGTAGGGATTTTGAGCAATGGTATCCCACTGGAACAATAAAAACTGAAGAGTAGCTAAGGAAACAGAAACGCTTTTTTTGCCTGAACCCGTTTGATTATCTAGCCTAACCACAGCAACATAGCTGTTATTAATGACAACGTTCTGTATCTTGAGCAATGTCATAGCCAGTTTCAACGTCCAGGATAATATATTTTATGGGATTTGACCCAGTAAAGTTGACAAGTTCGTTACAGAAAAGACACCACCTTTAATCCGAGATAATGCAAATTTAAAAGTAACTAAATGATCATAAGCTGATGCATAAGCAGTTATATTTAGTTATTTTTAATTTTAAAATTACAATTAAATAACTAGTTTGCTTAACTGCTTTTAAGCATTGAATTAATAAAAACAATAACACACTTTACATAAACTAAATCATTCCTTTAAAGTTATTTTATAAAGAAGCCTCCACTATTACTTATGTCAATTTTGAATAAAATTCCGCATCCCAGTATAATTTATGACAATATAAATGTGTGAGATATTTTGTTATCTACGGGTTAGCCAAAAATTTGTACTGGATTAAGTTAACAATGCAAATCTGTTGTCTAGTAAGTAACAATTCCATGAATACATAGATAAATTGAATAACCATAAGTATGTTTTCTCAGAGAAACATCATAATTGAATCAAAGTTTTGGGTTATTTTTCAATATAAGTCAAGTTAAGACGCAAAGCAGTTATTTATAAAGCAAATGTTAATTTTTAGTATGTTGCTTGGTAAACATAATTATGATTACATCCTTTAAAAGGGCGTTTATAAAGCACAGCTACACAGGTAACAGTCAAAGTGTCGCGCTGATTGACATCCCGCCCAGAACTTAAGTTCTGCTTTTCATAGTTAAAATCCACTCAAGTGGACTGAAATTTTCCCTTTCATCAAAGATAGGCATGTACATACAATACGGTTCGGTTAAGCCCAAAAAATGAAAATGTGTAGGTTGGGGAGCCACTGCGTTGGGCGGGTTTCCCGACTTGAAGCATGTGGCGTTTGAGGAACGAAACCCAACATATTGTGGGGTTTGTTGGGTAACACGAATGTTCAACCCAACCTACAAATATTCTTAACCGAACCGTATTGGGCATGTACATAAGACCTCTTGCATAAATCAAAAATAAAGAACCCCACCCCGCATTTGAGTAAAGCAAACGCTCCCCTCCTGCTTGCGGGGAAGGGGTGGCGTGTTAAGGACTTTTGCAAGAGGTCTATAGCTTCAAATTTTGTATTTAGTCTAGGACGAATGGCAAAAACCCTCTCAAACTCTCATTCCTCCGTGACGCGCCAGTTGCTTCTCCCTACAGCCCTTCTCAAGACAGGAGACGCTGTTCGCGTTCGGGCATCCTACGGCAGGCGCTAGCCTCTCACGAATGGGATTCGGGGAGACGCGCAAGGGACAAGTCTCTTAACCGCAAGGGCGCACTGGCTTCTGTGCGCCGCGCCAGTTGCTTCAAGTCTCTTAACCGCAAGGGCGCACTGGCTTCTCTGTGGTAGCCGGACGGCTTGCCCTCCGGCTTGGTGCAGTCGCTCATGGGGGAAACCCCCAGACGCTCGCGGACTCGCTCATAGCGTTGCCATGCCGTTCGCGCAGCGTCTCGAAGAGAAGGCTTTACGCTGCGCTATGCGCGGCATCGTCTCCCCTTGGGAGAAGACCGCGCTGCTTCACCGCTTTGCGTCTACGTTTTCCGTTACTCGTGCGTAAGTCCTATAGTCCTCTTGAGAGGACTTTAGCTATTAGCCTTGGAATTTATTCCAAGACGGGATGGTAACGAAGCAGAAGATTTATAAGTATGTTGGTAATCACAAGAGGCCAAATCCCTTGTTAAAGGTAAACAAACTTCCGCCACAGTGGACTCGTGTATTTTTAGATATGCGTTGACGTAACGCACCAAATGTATCGCTTCATGCCTTTAATTACTATGAGCAAAGCTGATAATAATGTCTTATAATACACAACCTTAATAAGAATAATCTGTTAGTAATATCAAATCTGCTTAATCACCAACTATCTTTTGGTATTCAATTAGCAGACGAGGGGTTAGTAATGAGCAAATTTATTCAGTCTCTAACCTGACTGTGATGAAATATTTTAGTGAGAGAATCAGGACTTATGCAAAGCTAATCGATTGACAAAATTCAATTTTTGTGCTATTGTTAATAACAAGTTTATCCCAACTTTGAGATCATTTTTATTAGCGCTTCGTTGTTCTTGAAAGTTAAGTTTTCTGGTTAGCGCTATTGTATTTTACGCTACTGGATTAGATGTAAAATTAGGATATAACTTAGGAAGCTTTGAAGTAACACCACCATTAATTTTCACGCCACAATAGTGAGTTTGGGCGGCAAAAGCGTACAACAATTCATATAAAACCAATTTAGACCCATCCACTTGATTAAGGTAGAAACCTTAGAGGAAAAGCCCTCTTGGTAATTTGCGGATGAGTCTATATCTAATCGACTAAATATAACCAGGCTATCCCCTAGAAAACAGAATTGGAATGAAAATATGGCAGTAAATAAAGAAAGCCGATTATTCACAAAACCCGTAGGGCGATCGCAAGTAATTTTAGCAGCTTCTCTCACTTTAGCGGCCGGATTAATAGCTTTTTATAGTTTGATACCGTTTTGGTCTAAACCTAAAGTTGTGACACCACAAGCGAATCCTCCAAAAGCTGTCGCTCCTGCAAAACTTGCTGTGACAGCCTTGGGGCGTTTGGAACCAGAAGGCGAAGTTACTTCTTTGACTGCTCCCGCTTCCAATAACGGAGTGCGAGTAGAAAGACTGTTGGTAAAAGAAGGAGATACGGTTAAAGCACGACAAGTACTAGCGTATCTAGAAAACTATGGTCGTTCTAGAACCGCATTGCAACAAGCTTTAGACCAACTGCAAGTTGCCAAAGCTAAACTAGCGCAGGTTAAATCTGGAGCGAAAACCGGAGATATTGAAGCTCAAAAGGCAGCGATCGCCGGTTTAGAGCCACAATATAAAGGAGACGTTGCTACACAACAGGCGACAATCGACCGTATCCAGGCTGAAGTAGACAATGCTCAAGCCGAGAATAATCGCTATCAGCAATTATATAGACAAGGTGCGATCGCGGCTTCTGTAGCAGATACCAAAGCATTGCAACTAAAGACTACACAACAGCAGTTAACAGAAGCTCAAGCCACTCTCAAACGGACTCAAGACACATTCCAGGAACAACGCAAGCAAGCACAAGCCCAACTCACCAGTATTAGCGAAGTGCGTAGTGTAGATGTTCAAGTCGCACAAACCGAAGTCAACAGTGCAACAACTTCTGTTCAACAAGCAAAAGCCGACTTGGATTTAAGTTACATCAAATCTCCCATAAATGGCAAAATTTTGAAAATTCACGCCAAAACCGGAGAAGTAATCAGCAGCAGCAGAGGATTTGCTGAGATAGGTAAGACATCTCAAATGTATGTGATTGCAGAGGTGTATCAAACCGATGTTCAAAAAGTGCGTGTAGGACAAAAAGCCACAATTACCAGCACTGCATTTACTGGAACAATAAAAGGAACTGTAAAAGAGATTGGTTGGCAAGTTGACAAGCAAAACATCTTTAGCCTCAACCCTGGCTCAGATACAGACCGCAGAATAATTGAAGTGAAAATCTCCATCGATAGTCCCGCAGATAGTGAAAAGGTTGCTCGTTTCACCAACTTACAGGTAGATGTAGCCATTCATATTTAGTCAATTGAGCATTGGGCATGGGGCATTAGTTATTAGCCATTCACAAATGACAAATGACAAATGACAAATGACAAATAACAAATAAATCCATGAATTTCAAAATTCCTTTAGGATGGCTACAGCTAGCCCAGCAAAAAGTTCGTTTACTAGTAGCTGTAGCTGGGATTGGTTTTATTGTACTGCTAATGTTTGTGCAACTTGGTTTTCAAGATGCCCTCTATTCAAGTGCAACCGCAGTGCATCAGAATCTCAAAGGAGATTTATTTTTAGTTAGTTCTCAATATAAATCTTTGACCTCAAATCAAAGTTTTTCGCGGACTCGTTTGTACCAATCTCTGGGGTTTGATGGCGTAGAGTCAGTTAGCCCCATGTATTTGCAATTTGCCAAACTGAAAAATCCGGCAACCGGTGAGAAATATTCAATATACGTTATTGGTTTCGATCCCGGTAGACCTGTGATGAACATCCCAGAAATTGAGAAAAATTTAGATAAACTCAAAATTCCCGATGTCATGCTTTTTGACCGGAGTTCTCGCCCAGAGTTTGGCCCAATAGCTACAAAATTTGATGCGGGAGATACTACACAGACAATTGAAATATTTCCCTTCAATTCATTAATTGGCTATAGAGTCAGAATTGGTGGCTTATTCAGCTTGGGGCCTTCCTTTGGGGTAGACGGTAATTTACTTGTCAGTGACTCAACTTTCTTGAGGATAAATCCCAATACTCGTCCGGCAGATATGATAGATATCGGTTTGATTTCCCTCAAACCTGGTACTAATGCAGAAGCAGTACTGAAAAATTTGCAATCAACTTTGCCTAATGATGTGCAAGTTTTTACACGTCAAGGCTTTATTGAGTTTGAGAAAAAATATTGGGCTGTCAGAACACCCATTGGTTTTATTCTTAACTTGATGTTGACAATGGCTGCGGTTGTCGGTGTAGTAATTGTTTATCAAATTCTTTACAGCAATATTGCTACGCAGTTCGTTGCTTACGCCACTTTAAAAGCCATAGGTTATGCCAACAAATATTTATTAAATGTGGTATTTCAGCAAGCTTTGATTTTGGCAATTTTAGGTTATATTCCAGGATTTATTACTTCTGTTTTGTTATATAACTTTGCAGCCGAAGCAACTAAATTACCAATATTTATGACCATTAATAATGCACTCATTGTATTAATTTCAACAGTTTTGATGTGTATAGCATCAGGAGCGCTTGCTATCAACAAACTCCGCTCCGCAGACCCAGGAGATATTTTCTAGCTATTCCTCGCAGCAAAATAATCAAATTATTTTGCCTTGATATAGGCTCATAAGTAAGCATTAGTGCAGACTCTCCACAGAAAAATTGCTCTTTATACCCATTTTAGATTTTAGGTTAAAAGTCTTTACCTAAATTACGATTCGGTATAAATTTGAAACTTTTTATCTAATAAATCAAATTCACCTATTTAACAATAAGCCCAAATTTATGAACCTCAAAAACAAAACCCTGCTAATCACTGGGATTGATGAACTTGTCGGTTTGCGTACAGCCGAGTTAGCTATAGCGCAAGGAATGAATGTTCGTGGACTGCAAAGTTCTACTGAACAGAACAAACAATTACAGAATTTAGGTGTTGAAGTAATTATTGGGAGTATTATCGATTCTGCTATTGCTCAAAAAGCTTGCCAGGGAGTAGATATCGTTTTACATACAGAGCAAATTGCCGAAGAAGCTGGCGCAATTAACCGTTTTCGTGATGTTAATGTTGGCGGTACAGTCAATATAGCTAAAGCCGCTAAACAAGCTGGTGTCAAAAGATTTGTGCATCTATCCAGTGTGATGGTTTACGGTTTCAACTATCCTAATGGTATTACAGAATCCGGGCCACTCTCTGGCGAAAATAATCCATACTGCCAAACGAAAATAGAAGCTGAAAAAGCACTATTAGAACTAAATAATGCTTCCGATTTTGGCATCATCATTATTCGAGCCGGAGATGTTTACGGCCCAGGAAGTATTCCCTGGATAGTCAGGCCAATTCTGATGATGCGTCAAAAATTATTTGCCTATGCTAACGATGGTAAAGGAGTAATCAATCATGTATATATAGATAACTTGATTGATGGAATTTTTATTGCGATAAAAAAAGAAATCTCTGGTGAAATATTTAATATCACCGACGGACAAGAAACTTCGTGGAAAGAGTATTTTATGCGTTTAGCAGCAATCGAAGGTTTATCAGCACCGCTTTCATTGCCGAAAGATGAAATCAAGTTGTTTCTAAAGCTACGCGTTCAAGGACAAAAACTTTTTCGCAAAAAAGTTGATATCTTACCAGAGTCGATAGATTTTATGACTCGTCCCTATGCTTGTTCCATTGCCAAAGCACAAAACCTGTTAAATTATAAACCAACAATTGACCTAGAAGAAGGAATGCAGCGAACACATGAATGGCTGCAAAAAACAGATATTCAAAGCTTGATGAAATAGTCTTTTGGGGGTGGGGAGTAGGGAGAATATAAAAATTAGAATAGTAGATTGGGTTGAGGAAGGTAGCAAGATTCCGCAGGGTAACCCAACATTATCAAGGCTTTGTTGGGTTTCGCTTATGCTCAACCCAACCTACTAAATTCTCACTTTTTACTTTTGGATTATTACGTTGCATCTGCCTAAGAATTATCTGCAATTAAGCATTTAATAATCCACAAGTTTTTAGAATAGTTGTTTTCTATGAGTAGCAATTAGCCACGATTGAGCATCGGATTACCTGTATATAATGGTGAAAAATTTCTCAAAGAAGCCATTGATTTACTCTTGGCTCAAACCTTTGAAGATTTTGAGCTAATTATTTCAGATAATGCATCTACAGATAAAACTGAAGACCAACCCAAAAATCACCTATTATTCACTACAAAACTATGTTGAAATTACCTCAGCTTTGTCATGTTTTGCTTGCTACTTTAGTGAGCTTCAGCTTTGCTAAAACAGTAAATGCAGAGCCAACTGCAACACTAAGTGTTGTGGTAAATGGAGTACATCACCAAAAAGGTGAGATTTGCTTCAGAGTTTACGCAAATGAACAAGGATTTCCAATGAGTAATTCTAGCGGATCTCAAAGTGGCTGCGTTAAGATTACTGGCAATTCTGTAAAAAAACAATTTTCCGGTTTGAAACCTGGAACTTATGCTGTTGCCGTAGTTGACGATCAAAATGGCGATCGCAAACTCAATAAAGACTTTTTCGGTATTCCCAAAGAAGGTTTTGGGATTTCCAAAAATCCAACTGTCTCCATACAAACAGGTTCGCCAAAGTTTCGTGATGCCAGCTTTGTTGTAAACAAAAATACAACAGTCAACATCATCATGAAATATTTGCTGGATTCATAAAGGGAATAGGGGACAGGTTACAGGGTACAGATTATTTCCTGTAACCTGTTCCCTGTCACCTCTCTTTCTTGAGAATTACGGTTTAGATCACACCTACATGTAAACAAGCCGATATTCTACCGGAGACTAAAAATTTAATGGAAGATTTGGCGATATTTCTGTCTAAGTCTTTGACGGGTTGGTTGGTTATTCAGGTGTGTTTAACGCTTGTCTTTATATGGTATCTGCGCTCATCTAAAAAAAAATTACTACCAGATGACCAGTTGCCCAAAACAGCAGTGATTCTTTGCCTACGCGGAGCCGATCCGTTTTTGCCTAGATGTTTGCGATCGCTCCTGAATCAAAACTATCCACAGTATGATTTAAAATTGATCGTTGATAGTCACGAAGATCCCGCTTGGAAAATTGCCAGTGAAACCATCACAGAGCAAGAAGCGACCAACGTTCAAATCAGCCCTTTGAGAATAGTACGCAACAATTGTAGTCTCAAATGCAGTTCTTTAATCCAAGCTGTCGGTGAGTTGGATGATTCTTACAAAGTGGTTGCTTTAGTAGATGCTGATACTATAGTCCATGTAAATTGGCTGCGAGAATTAGTTAGTCCTTTGGGGGATGCGAAAGTAGGGGCAACAACCGGTAATCGTTGGTATGTACCTACAGGTAAATATTGGGGATCTTTAGTGCGCTACGCCGGCAATGTATCCACAGTGGTGCAAATGTTTCTCTTCCAGATTCCTTGGGGTGGGACTTTGGCTGTGAAAACAGAAGTACTTCGCCAAACAGAACTGCTTGATAAGTGGGGACAAGCTTTAGGCGAAGATTTTATGATGCACGACATCCTCAAAAAACACGGGTTGCAGGTAAAGTTTGTGCCTTCACTGCTGATTGTAAATCGTGAAGAGACTAATTTATTCAACTTAATAGATTATCTCAAGCGCCTCATCCTTTATTCTCGACTGTATCACCCACGTTGGTTAGCTTTAGTTAGTGAAGCTGTTTCTAGCATTTTGTTTCCTACTGCACTGATCATTTTAGTTCTTGAGTCGTTGTTAGAGGCAAAATGGGAAGCTGCGGCTCTCTTGTTAGGCTGCTATGGTGTCTATACTGTAGGGTTACTCTTGATAATGCTTGTGTTGGAGTTAGAGATACAGCGAGTGGTTCGCTCTAATGACCAGGCGATGCCTATCGGCAAGCCCTTCGGGTTCGGGAGTTCGCAGTCGACGGGAACCGCCAAGACTGCGACTCCCTCACCGTTCCACGTCTACGCAAAATTATCAGCTGCTACAATCATCAAAATGTTGATTGCGATTCCCTTGACACAGTGGGTTTATGGGTTAGCGATGCTATCATCCCTCTGGGTTTCAACAGTCACTTGGCGCGGTGTTTCCTATCGGGTTCAAGGGCCCTGGAATGTCCGCCTAGTCGAATATCGCCCTTATCAATGGTTAGATCAGCCTATTGATAGCAAGGTTTCTCTTTGAACTAAATCGCTAAATATGAACTAGGGCATGAAAGTTATTACACTAAACATTCCCTAGTCTTCAAATTATATAATCTTATATTTAGTAGAACTATATTAGTTATAAACCAATACGCTTGGGTTAAGGCTAAAACCCTTTGTGAAATCAATTTTTTTAATGAACCACAGAGGCGTAGAGAAGCCAGTGCGCCCTTGCGGTTAAGAGACTTGTTCGCGCAGCGTCTCCCCTTGGGAGAAGCAACTGGCGCGACACAGAGAGAAGGAAAAAATGCTTAACTGAACTGTATTGAGTTATAACCTTTGTTAAAATACACGTTTTTGCTTGTTAATTACCTAAGTGTATTTGTATTCATGGCAAGGGTTTAGACAAATATATTAAGGGGAGCTTTGGCTTATTATTTTGGAGATTTTGATAGTTTCTAATCCAGGTTTAAAAACATCCTCTTAACAATCAATAACTTCGGCTATTTGAAAAGGCGTAAGTCCTTAGTCTAACTGTATTAGTGGGAATTTCTGAGCCAAATAATCAGGATGTTCATGAAGCATTTCCTGCGTAAGTTCTAAATTCAAAACCCGCATTTTCGTGAAATATTGCTTTTTTATGACTAAGAAACCACTTCGGATTGCACTGTTTACAGGATTGTACGCTCCTTTCTTAACTGGAGTTTCCGTCGCAGTCCACCAACGGGTTCGTTGGTTGCTAGAGCAGGGACATGAGGTTTTTCTAATCCATCCGCAAATCAACGATCGCTATCCCAAAAATGTTGGCGATCGCCCCATGCCAGGTTTAAATGAAATTCAGTCTTTCCCCAACTTCTCTGCTTACGCATTCCCCACCCAACCACTGCTATTTTACAAGTCTCTGCCTCAACCATTGAACTATCGCCATTGGAGCGATACCAAGTTGCTGAAGAAATTCCAGCCCGATATTATCATAGTTGAAGAAGCCGCGCAAATGAGAGGTTTATACTCATTTTTCTTGCAAGGTTATGGTCGCCCAATCGGTACTAAATACGCAAGACGAACAGGCACGCCAACAATATCACTCTTCCATACAGATATTGTTGCATATATCAAATATTACTTTGGGGATAAATTCTTTAACTTTGTTCGGCCGATCATTCCTGCTTTAGTCAAGCAATTTAGTGAGTCTTATGACTTCAATTACTTTTCTTCTAAAGAACAACTCACTAAATACGAAGAACTGAAATGCCAACGTGCCGAATACGTCCCTTATCAAGGCATCGATTGCGAAAAATTTCATCCGCGAAACATTTGTTATAACCCTATTCCTAACGACAACCGACCAACTCTCTTGTTTGTCGGACGCATCACCCCGGAAAAGAATGTCAACCAACTGCTTGATATATTTCCACTCATCGCTGCCAAAATTCCTGATGTTCATCTGGTGATTGTTGGTAGTGGCCCACTAGATGAGGAAATTCGTCAGCGTGCCGAAAAATTTGGATCGGGTATTACTGTATGGGGCGAGTCTCACGGTACAGAACTTTTAGGTTGGTTTGCCAGAGCCGATGTCTTTGTCAATCCCTCCATTACGGAAAACTTCTGCACTACAAATAACGAAGCGCTAGCGTCTGGAACCCCTCTGGTTGCAGTTATTGCACCCTCAACCTCAGAACAGGTATCTCCTGGACGTAACGGCTTTCTTGCCCAACCCAACAACCCCACAGACTTTGCCCAAAGGGTGATTGCGATTTTAGAAAATCCCGAATTGAAAGCAGATATGACTCGGAACGCTCGCCCCTCAATACTCGACTTTGATTGGTCGGCATGTATGCAAAAATTTGAAGAGAAACTTTACCAAATCGTTGAAGAAGGCAGGAGGAGCAAATCATCTAGTCAGGGAGAGGTTCATCGAACTCACGTTAATTAGCGATCGCTTCAGTTTAACAAAGTCTGTTAGTTCAAGAGTGTGATCGTAGACCGCGTAATATCATCTCAAGTTCCCTCCCCTTTATAAGGTCCGGGTTAGGGTGGGGTAAAACCTTGGTTAATCAGCTATTTCAGACTTGTGTACTCCACCCTAGCCCCGCTTGCGAAGGAGGGATTAAGGGGTGGGGTTCTTCCGGTTTAATAAGCAATCAAGCCGACATCAAACAAAGCCTGCTTATGCAGGCTTTGTTTTAGATAACCCCAGACTAAAGCTCTGTGGGCGCTTTCATATTTTTGCAGGAGATTGAAGAACTAATTTTAATCAACTGCTCTCTTCACTGCATTGCCTGCATCTTCGGCTGCATTCTGGGTATTACCCTTGATATTTTCAATTCCTCGCTGAGTCCCCTTAACAACACCTTTCCGAACTTCTTCAGCTGAACTGCCGATATCTTCACCCAGATTTCTCCCTCTTTGACCCAAGGGTGTACCTTCCTTGAAATTGCGGATATATTCCCCTGGACTATTCACCCCTTTCTGGTCAATATTTTCTTGAGCATTTTTTGCCAGCGCATCACCTCTGTCATTCGCTGCCTTTTCATCTGTCGCTCTAGGATCTACATCACTAAAGTTATTTATCCCACCAGCAGGAGAAGATAGAGGATAATCTTTTGTGGGATCGTATCGTTTGGTATAACCTGATTGCTGCTCAGGCTGTGGTGGTTGTGTTGCTATTCCTGGAGCGCCACAAGCTTGTGTCAGAAATAAGAATATTCCTGCAAAAAAAACAGTTAAAACTTTCAAGGGACGAATGCTTTTGAGCCAATTCATTGCTTTTTTCATACTTCTACTCCGTGCATTTTTGTGACTAAGTTAAACTTCAACCAAGATGGCATTTGGAATTAATTTTGCATTCCAAGCATTCAGACAAAATAAGAGTTCTATCTGCCTACTGCTGGATTTGGCTGTAATTCAGGTCTAGCAACAGCTTTATCTCCCTTATCTTGCAAAAAGCCGGAAGCTTTTTCAACATTCTCTTTTACAATCTCAATCCGGTCTTGAATCCGATCTCCTATGTTTGGTTCATTCTGAATCAAACCACCTGGTTCAGGTTGTTGGAAGTCCTTATCTGTGATGATTGGCAGTTCTGCTTCTTTCTGGACTCGACCTGCTGGTGTCTCAGCACCAGGATAAAGTATCTCGGATTCTCTATCTGTTGTAGCAATCAACAATTCCGAACTTGGTTGTAAGCTAGCTTGGTCGCGTCCCCGATTGGCTTTTGGGTTTGCTATTTTCGGATCGGTAGACAATCTGTTGTTGGTATAGTTGTCTCCACCATTTTTATAAGGATTGTTTGCTCCACCAGCTTGTACAGCAGGATTTTGTGGATTTGCACCTTGAGCATTTGCCCCACTACAAGCTGTGCTAACTATCAACAATAGTCCAGCTAAAAAGATAGTTACTATCTGGCGCAATCTTATTTTTTTCAAGAATACTCTCACAGTGTTCACGTAGTCCTCCTTACCAAAATATTAATAAGTTAAGAGTTTGCTGAATCTTTGGAGTGGTCAGCAAGTTATTGTGCTTGTCTTGGTTCGCTCATTTGATAACCTTTTTTAAGGATATGAATAATAAAATGCTCTTTACCTCTAGCGCAGGCTACATTTTAAGTACTACAAAAATAATATTTTTATCTAACTCTAGAGAGATATAAAATAAAGTAATATAGGTTTCGTAAAAAGAACTACATCAACCTGTTTGATACTTCAAAAGCTTTGAATAGGTAGCTGATGTACTGTAATAGTTGAGGCATTGGCCCCTTGTTGCTCTAACCGTTAAATTACTAAATTGATGAAGCAATTTTCACGTTGGATAATTTTGGGCGCAACGCTGTTTTTTTTAGCGAAAGCTCTGAAGGATAACTGGATTGGAGTGAATGCCATCCGCATTGATGGGGTAGGATGGGCAATTATAGCGATCGCTACAGGCGTCACTTTACTAGCACATACTTGGGCAGGCTGGATCTGGACTTGGATTCTGCAAGAGTTAAATCAACCTGTATCGCCTCCCCAGTTCATCCAAGTTTACCTAAAAACGAACATAGCTAAGTATTTACCAGGTAATATGTGGCATTACTACGGGCGAATTGTGGCCGCCAAAAATGCCAATGTTTCTGCTGGTGCAGCCACCTTAAGCGTTTTGCTAGAACCCCTACTCATGCTAGCGGCTGCTTTAATCATCATTGTCTTATGCAGTAGCCAATTTGCAGCAGCTAATAGTACTTTTGTTCTGCAAATACTACAATTGCTGAGTTTAGCTATAGTTCTTTGTGCGATTCATCCTTGGTTTTTAAACCCAGTTATTGGCTTTTTGTACAGATTGAAAGCAAAAAAGTCTGCTGTCACGACTGAACCAACTGTTCCCTTCAGTCTTAAAAGCTATCCCTTACGGCCTTTGTTAGGAGAATTGGGCTTTATGGGACTACGCGCCACTGGGTTTATATTAACTATGTTCGCCTTGGGTTCGTTGAATGTGAATCAAGTTCCTTTGTTATTAGGGGCTTTTAGCTGCGCTTGGTTGTTGGGGCTTGTGATTCCGGGTGCGCCTGGTGGGTTAGGTGTTTTTGAAGCGACTGCGTATGAACTTTTACGACACCACTTTCCATCTGCCCTAGTATTTAGTGCGATCGCTCTATATCGCCTCATTAGTATTCTAGCTGAAACTGCTGGTGCTGCTTTGGCTTGCTTAGACGAACGCCTTGCTAAATCATGAATCAGACGACACTCATTTTTGTCTATCTACCTTCATCTGTGAAAACACACGATAAGCATCCAGATTTAACTGCGGATTACTGCTTTCGTCTTCTTCGATCTTAATTAAGTTGTATTCTACATTTTCTGCGTAAATTGCAAACGTTATATTAAAAATTTCCATAAAATTGATTACCCACTTACACTCATATTCAGGATATTTTTCGTAATAGCGAATCAGATGAGCAATTTTAATCTCTAAATGCTTACGGGAATTTCTACAAATCAAAATAGTCTTTAACAGGATAATAACCAATGTTAAAGAGTGACCTTGAGTAAGCAATAGTATAAATAATAACGAAGGTTCTTTTCCATTTTCTGTTGTCAAACAATCAATAACTCGATTACAGGTTCTCAAAAATAATTCCTTAGTGAGAATTTCTTGATTATAATCTTTCTTCCATAAAGATAAATTTTCTGCAAACTGCTGCCGCAAAGTCTTAACTAATTCTTGATTATCTACAGAAAAAAATAGATATTTTTCTATACTTATTTTAAATTGTTCAAGGGTTTGCCCTTGAGTTTGCTTAATAAATATATTGGCAATATTCTCATGGCTAAATACACCCTTTTTTAAAACAATCGCTTTTATTAAACGCAAAACATTATCTCCCAAGGCACTGGGATTTTTGTAGCGTGTTGTGCTTGAGACGGCAGATTGAGAACGAGCTATATACATTGCCAGTTCAAACTTATATTTATCTTTAATCTGTTTATAAAGCTTTCTGGCAGCCTCTTGTTGCTCTCTTGGATTATTCTCATTAACAGATTGAGCAACTAAGAAATAGGAAGTGTAGCGATTAGCCCAATGACCTTTATATAATTCGTCATGTTTAGCAGCAAATAGTTTTATTTCTTGATAGTCTTTGCTATTTATAAAATTCTCTAGCCAGCTTTTACAGATATTTATTGCTGGAAAATAATTAGCTTTTAATTCTAGGTTTTTAATAGCAAATAAATTAACTAATTCTTGGATATACTTATCTTTTCTGTTAGTTTTCCAAGTATTAATTATTATATATATGCACCGCTTAAGTGTATTACGAAAATCATCTTCTTTCTCATCTAAAAAAATCTTGTATATTCCAGGTATAGAATAACAATATTGTGAATCGAGTCCGTCTATAAATAAAGCTTTGAATTTGCGTAAAACTTCATCTGGCGACATTGTGTTGACAGTTTCTATGAAGAAAGTATAAACCTCTTCTTGTGCAATTTGCACATTTACCTGTCTAGAGTGAGACGTAATACAATGGGGATATTCCTGACTAATTGATAAACTATTAGCGGTCATTTCAGTTATCAGGATAAAAAGGTTTCATATTCATATTATTACCAGCTTAACCTTGGTGAACAGTAGCATCAATCTATTCTTGAGAAATTCAGTAATCTTTTTACACAAATTTGATAAACTCCGGCTATAGATAAAGTATTAAAGATAAATTGTTTAATTCTTTATCAAATACTCCAGTGGAACTGCTTACTCTTATAGCGATTCTCATTTGCATAAGCTACATGGGTAGGGACACGGCATTACCCATAGGTGTCAACTTAAGCAAAACTTTCGGCTTGACTCACCCGCCTGGAACTAAAGTTCCTGGCTACAATCTTTAGTCTACTTCAGTAGACTAAAGATTCTTGAGTATATTTAGTCATCTGAAGATGACTTTTGCTATTAGCAAGGAACTTCAGTTTCTTGCGGGACATGACTTTTACGTTAAGTTCACACCAATGGGCATTACCGTGTTCTTATTCGTGTTCATCTGTAGTTAATTCTTTTTTCTGTACCTTATACCAATTCACGAAAACAAAGTTAGAGGATTTGGCGTAAAAATCAGTGAACTCAATCCTGAAGATTCCTTAACCTTGCAAGAACAGGGCATTGGTGGGAAACGAAAGATGATGTGTGGAATATTTGTCCCAGCGACTCGTAGCAAGGAAGAAGAGGAAACGTGATCATGGTTGCTACCCAACCCAAAATTTCCCTATCTCTCGATGCTGCGGATACGACAATAATGCACCGCGTCGGAATGACCGGACTTTACATGACTTTAAAGCGGTTAGAAAAGCAATATCCCTTATCTCGTTAACAGGGAGGACATATATCATGGTTTTTGACTGCTGATAATTTAGTGAAAGGAATTCATTGGTGGTCTAATTTTTGGGAAAAATTGGTAATAGAAGATTCAAAAGGATATTTATTTAACCAGTTATTTTCCAATCGAGAAGGATTCATCATAATGGCAGAGAATAGTGAAGAAGACAAGCAGTATCTTATTTTTATTAAGGTATTTCAGCAAGCTATGAAGGGCAACTTTGCTAAAATGTATGCCAAAGCAGAGGAAGGAAAAGATCCACCAATTAAGAAGAAAGTTGAACGATTAAGGGCAGAGCTAAACTATTGTTATGATGAATTGTCATTCAAGGAATATTTGTCCGACTTTTTAGTAATAGGGGGATTAAATAAGTATTTTAATGAGCATCAAGAAGAGATTTCACTACTAATTAAAAAAACATCTTGGCAAGAACTAAGAATTTGGTCATTGTTAGCGATCGCCAGTTATAAACCCAAAGATCAATCCACCAATAGGGATGATAATTCATTCCCAAACAATCAAAACCTAGAAGAAGTGAATGATGAGTCAGAAGAAGAATGACAATAATATCCCAAATTATTATCTTTACGGAACAGTCCTCACTCGTTATGGTTTAGCGTCCTTAAATCATGACATTAGACGAGGAAATAAGACTATTCTGCAAAAAGGCTATTGGAATGGTAAAATTCATTCTTTTGTAGGTTCAAGTGCAATTCGTTGGGCGTTACGTTTTTATCTTCAAAAGCAAGGTTACTTATGCAGAGAGCATTCACAAGTGGAAGGAGAAGTACCGGAATTTCCTACAAGACCCGACTGAACCAAGGATTGAGAAAGTTTTGATTGTTACGGATGACAATCGTCGGTTATTGCTCAAGGACGCAACATTAGAGCAAATCAAAGAGATTCTAGAAAACTACAAGTAGCAATGAAGATTCTTCACATTAGTTTGACCCAGCAAGGCAGGAATAATGTTTCTTTGCGCTATTTTTGGGACAATTCTGCTAATTACCAGGAACACAAATTGCTTTTGACTGAAATCAATGAGTTAAGTCATAGAGCAGACACTGACTACTATACCCGTCTCCCTGTAGATTATAATATCACTGGACAAGCACTCTACAATTGGCTAGATAACAGTGATCGCGTTTTAGCCAATGCCCTCAATCAGTGCCATCCGCAAGGTTTGATCATCGCGATCGCCACTTCGCAGGGACTAGCTCATCTGCCGTGGGAACTGCTACACGATGGTCAGGACTTCTTGGTAAAGAAAAGACCGTCGATTATTCCGGTACGATGGGTGTCCAATGGTAAACCGATAATGATGAGCGCAAACGCTCCTCAAAATCGCCCCCTCAATGTACTGTTTATGGCGACCTCCCCTTTAGGAGTTGAACCGGAATTAGATTATGAAGCGGAGGAAGGACGAATTTTAAATGCAACCAAGCGCAGTCCAATGAACTTGAGAGTGGAAGAAAGTGGTTGTTTAACTGAGTTAGCTTATGTGGTTCGGGAGTACGAAACAAGTTACTTTGATGTATTTCATTTAACAGGTCATGCTACTTGGAAGAATGGAAAGCCCTGCTTTTTGACAGAAAACGAATATGGCAACCGAGTTGATAGCAGTACAAGCGCAATCTTTGATGCCCTGAGACCCCCCTTACCGCCTTTAATTTTTCTATCTGGTTGCCGTACAGGTGATTCTTTCTATGATGCAGTTCCCTCAATGGCAGAAGAATTATTAAATATGGGTGCAACTGCTGTGCTTGGTTGGGGTGAACGAGTCCGTGATACCGATGCCACTTCTGCCGCTAGTCAATTGTATTGGGAGTTGTTTCAGGGGGGAACGGTGACACAGGCGATCGCTTCCACCTATAAAAAATTAATTGACGCCTAATGTGAATTAGGAAAAAAGGCGGGAGAAGTAAGAAGATGAAAGTTACCAGCAATTCATTTCAGACTTCCCCCATGACTAGCATAGACTTTGGAACGTTAATCACAACAATCTTTGTCATAGTAGATGATTGGTATGACAAGCAAGTAAAAAAGACAACACTGTTAAAACCAGGGGTGAAAGCAAGCATGAGTGATAGTGAAATCATGACACTAGCACTGGTAATGGATTATCTGCCATTTCTTGGAGAAACACAATTTCTCGGTTTCATTAGAGGAAATTACATTGAATGGTTTCCTTTCTTTACTTGACCAAAGTCAATTCAATCGTCGGTTACGCAAATTAGATGGGATGTTAGAGGAGCTACGTCGCACTTGGGTAGAGCAATTGGGTGGATTGAGTGAAAAATATTTTATTCTTGACACCAAACCATTACCAGTATTGGGACTCAAACGTGACAAGCGATATAGTGACTTTGCAGGAAACGCTACCCCTGGTTGGTGTGCTGCGAGGGAGATGCGTTATTTTGGCTACAAGCTAGTTATGTTGTCAACATGGAATGGAATTCCGATATCTTATGACATTGTGCCTGCTAACACAGATGAGAGAATTGCTGCTGAGGGTGTCTTAGAGACTGTTAAATATAGTCATATTTACGCAAGCCTTGGGATTTATTTCTGCCGATTGGCTCTTCCCGCCATCGCTCGTCGCACTGGTAATCGCATCTGGACACTAAAGCGCGAGAACCAGCATCTTCAACATTCTGATGATTTGAAGCGTTTAGAGAGTCGTGTTCGCCAGCGTGTAGAAGGTGTTTTTCACGAAATTCAAAATACTGGTCGTAAGGAAAGAACGCTTACTCAACAAAACTGTTGACGGCTTTTGTGTACATATTGCTGCCTTTCATTGCATCTCACACACTACGTTTGTTGCTTCGCCGACATTTTGGCATTAATGTTCTCACTTTCCAGTCTCAACCTCTTTAATTCACATTAGGCATAATTGACCAAAGAGTAGACATCTCCGAAAACTGCCCAAGTATCTCTGTGACTAACTTATAGGGTGCGATCGCCAGTGAGAGCAATCAGCTAGTTTCGACGAGAGAATAGGAGTTTGAGATGTTTGTTGTTAATAATCCGACAAAAAAACGTGGCTATGTGCATTCATTTTCTCTCAGGTAAACGCGTATATTTCTGCTGGTAATACAAGTGCCCCAATTCGTAATCTTACTACTCCACAAATTGTCAAAATTACTTGTTCATAATTCCAGCAGTTTTAAGCATGACCCCTCAGAAAACAGATTGTATACCGGAACAGTTCAAATTTGAACCTGTATTGTCATCTCCAATCATAGTTAATTTGATAGCGATCGCACTCAACAATTACTTGAAAATGTGCTTCAAGCGAATGAACAACCGCTATCTATGACAGCAGTGGCGAAACGCCTTGGTATCCTAAGCGAGTTCTTTACAGGCATTTCCCAGAGCTATGCCGAGCGATTTCAGCCGAGTACGTTAAGTATATGAAAGAATCTCGCATCAAACGAATTGAACACTGTTGCGAGGAGGTAAAACAAGCTGTTAGGCAAGTTCACACTGAAGGTCTTTATCCTAGTGAGGCAGCTATTTCAAGGCTGTTGGCTAAACTAGGATGTTTTCGCGACAAAAAAGTTCGCGCAACTTTTTGGGCAGCGCGAAGAGAAATTTGTTTGGAACCATAACCTTGCCACCCTTTATTGGAAGCATAAGCTTGCCGTTGCGGCAAAGTTATGGGTAAAGTCACAACCTTGTATAGGAGTCTTTTCGTATGTCAAATGGGGGTGGAGGGACTTGAACCCACACGACCTATTACGGTCAACGGATTTTCATTCTCCCGCAGTTTTCACTGCTACCTGATGGCTTTAGCAAAGTCAGGATTTTGAGAATTGGACTCTCCCTTTACCCTCGGCTTAACGTTAGGGTAGCTCCCGTCGCGTCTCTGCACCTTCCCTTAATTTTGGATTTTGGATTGTAGACTAATCGCAAATCTAAAATTTTTGGGCTTGGCTCAGGATTGCCATGTCTGTCACCAGATTTAGGTTTCCCTGAGTTTGAGAGCTTCCACTTGAGGGATTTCTCCTTCAAGGCTCAGTTATCTAAGTCCGTAGCGTCTACCATTCCGCCACACCCCCGCAGGTGTTTGGCAACTAGTATAACTAGTTATTTTTTGGAGGCAGCAAATACCTCCTCATCTATTCCACCATCAATTGTGTCTTTTGTCCAACTAGATTGAAAATATTTTTTCCAGATTGGGCGATTGTTTTCTAGAGTTACAAGTTTTCCTTGTTTCCTCGTAATCAATCTGGATGAGTTTTCCATCTTGTCTTACTAGAGCATTTTTTATGGCAGATTTACTATCCTAGCATAATACTACCTTTTGTCAATCAATCTGGGCATAGAAGAGGAATTCTGGGGTAGTTATGTTGCAATACGCTTGGGTTAAGGCTAAAACTCTTTATCAAAGTCATTTTTTTTAACGATAAACCACAGAGGCGCAGAGAAGCCAGTGCGCCCTTGCGGTTAAGAGACTTGTTCGCGCAGCGTCTCCCCTTGGGAGAAGCAACTGGCGCGACACAGAGAGAAGAAAAAAATGCTTAACTGAACTGTATTGAGTTACGTTGACCAAGAGGCAAGGGAGCAGGGAGCAAGGGGAAGAAGTCAAAGGGACAAGGAGAATTGGGGACAAGGGGAAAGACTTATTGCAAGTTCTCACTTCTTGTCCCCAATTCTCCCCTGCCCCCTGCCTCTTCTTTGAAAGCGTCATAACTATACTTTCCTCAGTTTCGCTCTTCAGCCTATGATGGAAAACAGATGCTTAAGACTTGAAAGTTTATGATTGTCGCCCTGCTGTATCTGATTTTGGCTGGAGCTTACCTTCTGGTAATCCCAATTGCTATTTTGCTGTACCTGAAGCAGCGTTGGTATGTAGCTACCTCCATCGAGCGTACCTTTATGTACTTTTTGGTGTTCTTCTTCTTTCCGGGTTTATTGGTTCTATCGCCGTTTCTAAATTTTCGACCCCAACGGCGACAAATTGAAGTTTAACTAAAAGTTTAACTAAATTGGTAGGTCATAACTCTCATGCGACGGATTGACGCTATTGGAATTGGCTTGGGCGTTTTTATTGCTGGCGGCTTGGCTTATGTAGGATTGCAGCTAGTCGGTTTGGATAATCAGCAAGCTGGTATATGGAGCCAAGTCTTACTAGTCAGTGGGTTAGTTGGCTGGTTAGCCACCTATTTTTTCCGTGCGGTGGGACAAAAAATGACCTACCACCAACAACGGGAACAGTATGAGCAAGACTTTCTGCAAAAACGGTTAGATGAGCTTACTCCCGAAGAACTAGCACGAATTCAAGCCGAAATAGAACAAGAAGAGCAATCTCAGGTGTAAAGTTATCATTGGTTCAGTTGTCGTTTGTCCTTTGTTGAGTTACAAATGACCAACGACTAATGACCAATGACTAGTACCGCAAGGCAAAAGTCAAAAGTTAACACTGAGCGAAGTCGAAGTGTCACGCATAATTCTATTCCAACCTTTTGCGCCATTTGAAATGGTATGTTTATTTACGCCGTGCTGTACTAGTGACTAATGACTGCGATTTCTGATTGCTTTGAAACCCTTGGGCAAAATGGTGAGTGCGCTTTAATTCCGTTTATTACTGCTGGCGATCCAGATTTAGAAACAACAGCAAAAGCGTTGCAGGTTCTAGATCGTAGTGGAGCCGACATTATAGAACTGGGTATACCCTATTCCGATCCTCTAGCTGATGGGCCAGTAATTCAAGCTGCTGCTACCCGCGCCTTACAAAGGGGTACGAAATTAGAGCAGGTGCTAGAAATGTTGCAAGGGATTACTCCCAAATTGCGATCGCCCATTGTTCTGTCGATCTATTACAACTCAATTTTGCACCGGGGGATTGAAAAATTTCTTCAACAAATTGCTGCTGCTGGGGTCGCAGGATTGGTAATACCTGACTTACCTTTAGAGGAAGCAGCAGGTTTGCTCCAAGCAGCTAGTAAGATGGGAATTGACGTAATCTTGTCGATCGCTCCCACTAGTTCTGCCCAACGGATAGAAGCGATCGCTCATTCATCCCTTGGTTTTATTTATTTAGTCAGCGTCACAGGAGTAACAGGGGTGCGATCGCAACTGGAAATCCGCGTGTCCGATTTACTCAAACAAATTCGTAGTGTTACTGATAAACCCATCGCAGTCGGCTTTGGGATATCTGAAGCTGCCCAAGCTCGTCAGGTAAAGGAATGGGGTGCGGATGCTGCGATCGTGGGTAGTGCTTTTGTGAAACGGTTAGCAGAAGGCACACCAGAGCAAGGACTTTCGGCGATCGCCCAATTTTGCCAAAGTCTCAAGGCTGCCATCAAGACCACCAGCACCAGCACAAATACTCCTGTTGATTAGACCAATAAAGTAGATTAAAAAAGTATAACAGCGCAGTTTTTCTATGCTTGTTTGGTAGACAATTTGACCGTTATGGTTTTGAATATTAACATCAGATATCATGATGTAAAAAAACTAGCTGATCCGGTCGCTTATAGTTTGAGTATTATGTGAAGTCAAGTAGGCATAATTTATGAGTGTGAGAGTGAGTCAATCACAAATAGTTATAATTAGGTCGCAATTGAGGAGCAAAGGCGATGAGTGAGAGTATGGCGTTTATCGGTGGGGTTGCTGTAGCTGGGCTAGCGGCTCTTGTATTGCTCAAAGGAACAAATACCCCCCTACAGCCTAACTTTGCTGTTGCTCCGCAAATGCCAGGGACTGTAGTAGCGCCGGGAATGCAGCCACAATTGTATCCTTATGGGCCTTATGGACAACCAATGTATCCCGGTCAGGTTCAGCCACCGACTGCTCCCAATACTGACCAGCGTCTGGAGATGGAGAAGCTGAACACGCAAATGCAGTTGGAGCGTTTAAAAAACGACAATGAACAGCTGAAGTTGCAAAATCAACAGCTCCAAGGTCAAGTTCAAAATTTCAATACTCAGCAGCAGTGGCAATTAGCCCAGCAGAATAACCAACCAAAAACAGCAGCAACATTCCAGCCGCAAAATACTTGGTGGTCTTCACCCGTGCTTTGGGCTGTGGGAGGCGCAACTCTCACTATTGGTGGTGGTGTTGTCGTCGCTGGGGTATTGGCTTTATTCTCACCACGGCAGCGTCCAGCCCGGACTGTACAAGTTATTCACCCCTACCAAGGAAATACGCCGCCCTTGGTTCCAGTCCGTCGTGCTGAGTTTTTGCCTGCTTCGCGAATGGAAGCAAGACGAGTGGAAGCCCCAGAATACGACGAAATGCACTAATGGGAAATATTTGTTACTAGAAATAGCAATTACTACAATTGTGAGTAAGTGTAAGTAAAAAATGTTGGACAAAAGCATTTAGGTGAAAAGTATACAGGTTAGCACTGTTAAATTCTCACCTAGATGCTTTGCTTTTACATAAATTATTAATCATTCAAAAACAGTCGTTTGAAGTTCAGAGGGATTAAAAAAATTGTCAATCTTGAAGCTGGGATGAATTTTTTGGAAAATTTTTATGCTTTGCATGAAGAATAGATATAAATGTTGCAAAAGTTACTAAGATATCGATGGAAATCTACATTAGTAACAACACTTAGTTTGTATGAAAAGGATACATCTGGCTTCTGCCACAGCAGCAATTCTTGCTTTGTTAAGCCTTGACACGCAACAGGCAAAGGCTATTACAATTTTCACTTCACGTATTGATTGGAACACCTCTGTCTCAGGAAGTGACACATTCGTTGAAGATTTTGAAAGTTTTACTTCTGATACAGAATTCAGAACCACCCCTGTTAACGTTGGAGAGTTCACACTCCTTCAAGTCGGCGATAATCCTGCATTCCGTAACTTGATTGAGGTGTCACCTTTCCAGTTCAACGACAATAATGGTACAAATCATGCCTCAGTATACACTAATTTTGGGGCTACCAAAGTAGACTTAACTTTAAATACTCCAGTTTTTGGATGGGGAGCAGATTTCTTTAATGCAAATGGTGGAGAAGGACTGAATTTAGACCTTGTGTTGGATATAGGTGGAGTTTTGGACACCATTCCAGTAACAGTCAACGATGGCTTCTTTGGGTTTGTGATTAATCCTGTAGAAGACATTCGTAAAGTGACTTTCAGATCACGAACTAACAATCTAGGACCAGGAGGGGAAGGTTTCGGATTGGACAACGTGACTGGGGCAATATCTGAGGGACGAACCATACCTGAACCTGCTTCTGGATTAGGTTTATTAGCGTTTGGCGCTTTAGGTGTTGGTTCACTACTGAAGCGCAAACAGCAGTACAAAGTCAGAGCGAAAGTGTAAACTAACAACGTTAGTATAGCTTCCACAGTTTCCTTATCTTCGTGTCTATTGGTAATAAATAAAGGTAATAAAATTATCTATTATTCATTATCAATAGATGTTTAAACAGGATGGTTAATCAACTTTGATATTACAAACCGTCTTTCGGAGCTTCTGTAGCATTATGACTCTCTTTAGTGGCAGGTTGGTTACTATCGGGAAGTTTCTGTTGGGTATTCTTTTGATTACCTTGATTTTTTAGCTCAGTAAGTGCCTGTTTTGCCAGATTTTCGGCTGCTTGTTTAAATAATGGTTCTATTCTATTTCGCCAATATTGAGTATTAGGCAACTTTTCTGGATGGTTTCTATAATCTAAAACTTTATCCCATTTCCCATCATCTATTGCTTTGTTGATTTCATTAGATAACGCCTCTGCCTTAGCCCAATCTTCTTGCCACTGGGCAATCATTTTGCCCGTCTCTTGGATACCAGAAGCAGCATTTGCCGGAACCGATCTTAAAAGGGCGATCGCTCTAACTATATCTCCTGATTCATACTTCTGTCTTGCTTGTTCTATAATATTGGCACTGTTATCATTAGGCTGCGATCGCTCTGTTTTCCCAGCATCGTCAGTTGACCCCTTCGGCTTTTCGGGTAATGCAGTTACTACATCCCTAGATTTTGGGTTTGCCTTGGGAGCCGGTCGAGTTGCAATCAACCTACTATCATCTACAATCCTAGTTGCAATGCCTTTTTCGCGCAGGCAAGAAGCCCATTCTTGATTATTGGTTATCACATTCGAGCGTGCCCAAGCCAATTGACCAGATTTAAGTTTAACTTCTATCCAACCTCGTTTTGTCCGTTTGCCAGTCACCTCGAAACTGGTGTTATCGGCAACTGTTTGCACAATATTATCAGAATTTATCGAACTAGGTTCAGAACGAATATTAGAATTTCTGACGACAACAGCCGAGCATTTGTTTGCTAAGGCAGTATCGTTACCTGTAAAATTAAAAACTGAATTTTTCACATTCGGAGATATATTTGCTACCAAAGCAGCCGTACCACCTGCCAATAATATGCCAATTAATATCGGCCATGGGTCGGATTTGTCAGAGTCTTTACGCGCAGGTTTAGCGGGGACAGGATTTGCTGGTGCAACTGCAACCGTTTGCAGCCGAGATACTTGAGGCTGGGATTTAGCTGTTTGGTAACCGGAATTTTTGGCGGATTCTTGAGGTGTGGAAAGTGCTGGTACTGGATTAATCGCCTCTTTACATGCTTGCAGTGCTTGCGTGGCGTTTAGGTAGCGGTCTTTGAAGTGATAACGCACCATCTTGGTCAACATTGCCGCCAGCCGATGGTTCACGGTTACTGAATGACGCCAGATGATTTCCCCCGTTTCTGGGTCTTCTTGCAATTCTGTTGGTGATAATCCTGTTAGTGCTTGAATAGCAATGATGCCAAGGGAATAGATATCACTGTTGGGGCGGGGTTTACCTTGCCCTTGTTCTGTCGGCATATAGCCAGGAGTGCCAATAACTACTGTAGCAGAGGGTTGTCCGCCCACTGTTACCAGTTGTGTACGCAGTTGTTTCACTGCCCCAAAGTCCACTAAAACTAACTTATTATCTGAGGCGCGACGGATGATATTATCCGGTTTGATGTCGCGGTGAATCACGCTTTGGCGATGGACAAATTCGAGAATTTCCAGAACTTCTTGCAATAGTTGAATTACTTGGCTTTCACTCCAGCGCTTACCAGATATAAGTTCCTCAGCTAGGGTATGTCCTTCAATATATTCTTGTACTAAATAAAATTCTTGGTTTTCGTCAAAATACGCCAGCAGCCTGGGTATTTGGTCATGATTGCCCAGTTTTTCTAAAGTTTCGGCTTCGCTGTTGAACAGGCGTTTAGCAGTATCAAAAACTCTGGGGTCAGTTCCGGGTTTGAGGTGCTTGACAACGCAGAGGGGATTGCCTGGCCGCCTAGTATCTTGGGCAATGTAGGTTTGACCAAATCCTCCCATTGCGAGGACTCGAATTACTTGGTAACGATGGTCTAGTAGCTTGCCTATCATGTTCATTCCCCAGAGTTATTACCTAATTTTCCAGCTGGTAATAAATATCTCCAAATTTTCTTCAATGAAATCCGCTATCTTGAGAAAAGATTTAGATTAAAAACGCAGCTTTTTAATAAACGCAGACTGTTTATTTTTCTTTTAGTGCCCCTGTTTATTACCAATGCCACCTAAAATAACAAACTCAGTTGCATGGCAGCAGGCTGAAATCCTCATGCAGCCTGCTTTCATTCGCGTTATCGACAATATCCGCAAGTCCCTTGATGAATCTTCCTGGACGGGAACTTACCACGATGTCCTGATTTGGCCGCCTAGCACCACTGATGAAATCAAAGCATTGGTAACTGAGTTGTTGCAAGCAATGGAAACTGCAACGCCCCAAGAAGCAGATGAAATCAGAGAGACTCTGGCTCGTCTGCCGATGCCCCATCCAGGATATCATCTACGTTTGCAGCGTCAACAGCAAGAAGCGAGTATCGATTTGTGGGAACTGTGTTACGAAGTGTGTTTTCTTGAATACACCCCAGAGAAGGAAGTTGCTGTTATTGATACTAGTTTAATCGATGAATTCGGTGAAGTAGATTGGCTGCGTTTGGATGCTAAGGCAAAGGAGTTAGTTGAGGAGGCGTTTGCTAAATTGCCGGAGAGTTAAGAGGTTGTTTGAAAAGTGTTTCGCTGTGACTTTAGGCACTTTTAGATCCCCCCTAACCCCCCTTAAAAAGTGGGGAACCGGAATCAAAGTCCCCCTTTTGAAGGGGGATTTAGGGGGATCTAAAATTTTTGACTGCCAGTGTTGTATATGCTGTCGTGTGCTGCTTGGAACTGTTCAGAGGACATAATTAATTATGTGAGGGAAAGTTTAGCTAAAGCACGTACAGCTTAAATTACTAATGAAAATATTCGCCTCAGTAATTGCACTGTGACACTAAAGGCGATCGCGCCCCATCCTAATCAACCAATCATCGCACTACTCGCATTGAAAGAAAGCTATATGAACAAGCCTGAAGAAGAATTAGAATTACATTTAAGACCCCGTACTACAGAAACAGTATCAATAAAGATACCAACAGATACATTGCGATCGCTCGAAAAAGTAGCAGCCACTCAAGATATGTCACTTGAAGCCTTGCTCAAGTTATATATCGGGCAGGGTTTGCGGCAAAATTTAGCCAAGTTATGATCTGAGTAGGTACTGGAATAAACCGCTCAAGTTCTAGCAAGGCAGATCGAATCGAAACAGGAAATTTTAACCATCATTCAAGAAATTCAAGCTGAGGCAACTCTTTTGTTACCTGCCAGCAAAGAGTAACAGATAAATTAAGGAACAAAAAATGTCTAATACAACAAACTACACCGAAGCTTGCAATAATTTTGAAAAAATTTACGAAGAGGTAATTAGCACTCGTGAACCTGTAGTTGTTAATCGTGAAGGTGCAGAAAGTGTATCCGTCATACCTACTGCGGAACTTAACAGCATCATAGAGACAGCATATTTGTTCCAGTCACCTGAGAATGCAGCACGTCTTTTAGATGCTTTACAACGTGTTAAGGCTAAGACTAATATGCCCCAAACTATAGACGAGTTGCGTAAAGAGTTCTCGCTCTACGAAGAAGAGTAAATAAATTCAATGTCGGATAATTTAGAACCAGACGCACTTCCCCAATCTGAAGTTTCTCAAGAGAATAATTTAGAACGCAACCTCGTTTTTGACCGGAGATTTCTGGAAGACCTTACCTACTGGGTAGAGACAAATAGAAAAACTGCACTCCGCGTCTTATCTTTAGTTGAAGAGATTAGGCGGAATCCCTTTGAAGGGACAGGCAATCCTGAAAAATTGAGATACTATGATGCAAATATATGGTCGCGCCGAATCACTCAAACTGACCGGATTGTTTACGTAGTAAGTGATGACCGAGTTGAGTTTATTCAGGCGCGATACCATTATGGCGATCGCTAATTTCATAATTAAATAATGTAATTTTGAAAAAGAGCGATCGCCATGAATCGCCGTTATCACTCTCATAACGACAGAACTTAATGTCGTAACGACAGCTTCAATATTCTTAACAAAATCGTGATTTTGCTAACGACAGCTTTAACGTTCTTAACAAAATCGTGATTTTGGTCACGACAGAACTTAGTGTCGTAACGACAGCTTTAACGTTCTTAATAAAATTGTGATTTTGGTCACGACAGAACTTAGTGTCGTAACGACAGCTTTAATGTTCTTAACAAAATCGCAATGTTGATTATACGCTAGAAGAAAACCGGAGGTGCATTGAAGCCGCAAACGCTTATTTGCTAAGATTTCCAGTGCGACAACATTGAAACAGGGCAACTTCTGATCACCATGCCAACATCTACAATTGACGATAAAGACGCAGCAGCTATCCAAGCCGCCAGAGTTGGGGCTGCTATATGCGATCGCTCTGGCTGGGGACGCATCAAAGTATCTGGCGACGATCGCCTCAATTTCTTACACAACCAAAGTACTAACAATTTCCAAATACTCAAGCCTGGACAAGGTTGTGATACGGTTTTCGTCACCTCCACAGCCAGGACAATTGATTTAGCAACCGCCTACGTTAGAGAAGATGCAGTAATCCTGCTAGTTTCACCCAACCGCCGCCAATATCTCATGGAATGGCTGGATAAATATATTTTCTTTGCCGATAAGGTGGAATTATCTGATATCACAGAATACACCAACACCTTCAGCCTCATTGGCCCAGGAAGCGACGCTGTTTTAGAAAAGTTGGGTATTAGCGAACTCATCGGGCAACCTTATGGTAGTCACAAAGTATACACCATTGCTGCGGCTGAAGGAGTGCGGATTGCTGTGGGTAGTGGGTTAGCTGCTCCCGGATACACTTTTACTTTCCCTTATACTGATAAATCTTCGGTGTGGAACAAATTGTTAGAAGCTGGGGCGGTAGAGATGAGCGATCGCGCCTGGGATGCATTGCGAATCTTACAAGGCCGCCCCGCCCCAGATGCGGAACTCACAGATGATTACAATCCTCTGGAAGTTGGTTTGTGGCAAACAATTTCTTTTACTAAAGGTTGCTATATTGGGCAAGAAACTATCGCGCGATTAAATACATATAAAGGTGTAAAACAACACCTTTTGGGTATACGACTCAGTGCCCCTGCGGCAGTTGGAAGTGCGATCGCAGTTGGAGATGAAAAGGTCGGCAAACTTACCAGTTACACCCAAACGGCTGATGGTTACTTTGGATTAGGTTACATTCGCACTAAAGCTGGTGGCGTGGGGTTGAAAGTCAAAGTGGGAGAAACTGAAGGTGAAGTCATAGAAATCCCGTTTGTTTCTCATGATTACCCATAATTCGTAATTCCTAATTCGTAATTCGTAATTCGTAATTAAGAAAGAGTACAGACGCGAAGTTTAACTGGGCTTCGCCCCGCTACGCTAACGTGCCGCAATCCGTTCGCGTCTCTTATTGTAATCGCTTTTTGGCGCTCCATCTCTTGTTATCATTGTTCAAATAAAAATATCCTTTTTCTCGTCCCATCTAGTACCTTGACAAAATTCATCTACCCAAGAAGCTATACTACGGGCATTAGTGGTTGCTAGATTCACTTTGCTCTTAACATCTTCTGGTTGAATATTCGGATGTTTGCCGTTGCTTTTAACCTCAGTAGTAATTGCTAGCGATCGCACTGGTTTACCATTACTAGAAATCTCAGTGGTAATTGCCAATGATGCGCCTATAGGGATTCTGACAGATGGCGCGTTGCTTTTAACTTCAGTAGCTAATGCTATAGATGGCATAGTTTTAGCTTTGCTGTTAACCTCAGCAGTCATTGTCAGCGCAGAGTGCGATCCTATTGGTTGATATTCGCTTAAAAAACCGGAGGATGGCGTTTTTACCGGAGTGTCTGGAGCAATTTTAGTTGCATTTGCTACTACCAACTCCGGTTTGCGTGTGCGAACTACTTCAGTGGTAGCTGTAATCGATGGTACAAGTTCATCGGCGCGTAACAAGTTGGAGTCTAGAGTCTTGGCAAGAGAATGAAGCGCAATCTTGCTGGCAGTTACAGCCGATGACAGAAATTTATCCTCAGAATGCTTCTCATCTGGCGACTCGCTTTCAACTTGGGTTATAGCCATAGAATGGTCTAATTTTATTAAACCTAACTCTTCATCAGGATTGAAGTTAAGACCTAAAGCGGCGACTATTTTATCTGGATCGTTATTCAGATCCAGCATAAAAGCAAGTATTTCATCAAACTGGGGTTCTAAAACAGAGAGTGTTGCCAAAATAAAACCGGACAAAGGACGGCGCAGACCATCGTAAGTGCCCCAAATTCGCATTTTAACCAGCCACGAAATATTTTGCTCGTAGTAACTCAGCCACTTTTGTTTTAAGGATTGACGCAGCTGTTGGATATTCATTGGATGCCTCACTTCAGTCAACAGGATTGCAGACATTGATATTGTTAACTAGTTTGATTTCTGGGGATGAAACCGATAATAGAGCATCTGTTGGACTCTTTGACCACCTAGCAAATGATTTTCTATCAGTAGAGATACTTCATCGGGTTGAACACCGCTATACCAGACCATATCGGGTAATACCAGTACCATCGGCCCATTGCCGCATTGTCCCAAACAGCTGCTAGCTGTTACTGTTACACCAGGGATTGGCAAAGCTGCAAATGCTGCTAATACCTTGGTTGCACCTTGCTTTTTGCAAGTGCGATTTTGACAAACCCGCACACATTTAGGAGAAGAGGGTTGGTCTATTGTGGGGAAGTTTGATGGTTGAGTTATGTTGTTCATTTGTCCTTTGTTCTTTGTTCTTTGTCATTTGTCATTCGTCAGTTGTCCTTTGTCAGTTGTCCTTTGCTAATGACCAATGACCAATGACCAATGACCAATGACTAATGACTAATGACTAATCTATTGAAAGTCCTTTTGAGGCTAGCCATTCAGGGTTAAATATCCGCGACTGATAGCGGGAACCACTATCACATAATATGGTGACAATGGTATGTCCTGGCCCCAACTGCTTCGCTAGGGCAACAGCTGCGCCAACATTAATACCTGTTGAACCGCCCATCAACAATCCATCTTTCCTTAGCAGTTGGTAAACTACCCGTAAAGCTTCTTGGTCATCGATTTGGATGGCATCATCAGCAGGTGCGCCTTCCATATTGGCTGTGACACGACCATTACCGATGCCTTCGGTGATAGAATTTCCTTCTATATTGATTTCGCCGGTTTTGACATAGCTATAAAGTCCACTACCCAATGGATCGGCAACAACGCATTTAATGGCCGGATTTTGTTCTTTCAAGTACAACGCCACACCAGCATAAGTACCACCAGTACCAGTTGCAGTTGTCCATGCATCTATTTTACCATCTGTCTGTGTCCAAATTTCCGGCCCTGTGGTTTCGTAATGGGCGCGGCGGTTGGCTAAGTTATCAAACTGATTCGCCCAAATAGCGTTTTCCAACTCAGCAGCAACTCTGCCAGATAGCTTGACATAGTTGTTTGGGTCTTTGTAGGGTACGGCGGGGATGGGACGAACTTCTGCGCCTAGTGCTGTTAGTGCGTCTATTTTTTCTTGTGACTGAGTATCGGGAATAATAATTAGGCATTTGTAGCCTTTGGCGTTGCAAATATGCGCTAGTCCAATGCCAGTATTACCAGCAGTTCCTTCTACAACTGTGCCACCGGGTTTGAGTAAACCTTTCTCTTCTGCGTCTTGGATGATATAAAGTGCGGCGCGGTCTTTGACGGAACCGCCAGGATTGAGAAATTCAGCTTTAGCGAGGATTTCACATCCTGTTTCTTCACTGAAACTGTTTAAGCGAATTAGGGGTGTGTTACCAACAGCGCCGACGAAGCCATTCTTAATATCCATTTTGGCTATACCTGTGTGAGTATCTATAAAAATTTTGGCTTATAGCGGTGGCATAATTTACAACTGATTTGCCTAAAATCCTATGATGCCTATAGACCAGCCTTTTCAAGGTGACTGGTAAAATCTCTTTTTTTCTCTCTGCGCCGCGCCAGTTGCTTCAAGTCTCTTAACCGCAAGGGCGCACTGGCTTCTCTGCGTCTGGAGCGGTTCAAAAGTCTTTTATTTAATCTTATTAGGCACAGACAACACAGGCGTACACTACCAAACTTTACTCATATTCAGAACAAACCCAGGCAATACTGATTCACCGCTAACAGTCGCAGGATTTTCCAGACATTCCTCTGGCACACCAGGACGATAAATATAGACTCGGCGATGCTTGCGGTCAATTAGCAAGCCTAGCTGTACTCCTGGCTCCCTGATATATTCCTCCATTTTTTCCTTCAACGGTTGGAGGTTATCAGAAGGCGACCTCAGTTCAACTACAAAATCTGGACAGATGGGGGCAAATCTTTGCTGTTTTTCTTGGGAGAGAGCATTCCACCGTTCCAGTTTAATCCAGGAAACATCAGGTGATCTATCTGCACCTGTTGATAGCTTAAATCCTGTGCTGGAGTCAAAACAAATACCTGTCCCGTCTTTTTCTGCCCAAACTCCTAGCTGTAAGGCAACGTTGAAGTTACGATTACCTGTCTCTGAACCAGTGGGGGACATAATTGATATTTCTCCAAATTGATTCCGCTCAATGCGTAAGCCACGATTAACCTGGCAAAAGTCAAAAAAATGCTCGTCTGTCATTTGCATTGAGGGAGGAATTTGCACAACTAAAGGGGATGAAAACATAATGATTTCCTCTAGGTTTTGCTGTCTACCCGACTGGCTTGTATTTCTTATTCTCTCCCAAACCATTGTTACTGTTGAATTTAGCAAGGACTGGCTTGTATTTCTTATTCTTACGCAAGTCATTCTTTTGGTGAGACGGTAATATTCGTTTTCGCCACAATTTTCTGGAAAGCAGGTGTATTTTGTGGTATTTAACTCCAACTTAAGTTTAGCAGGCAATGAAAATTAAAATAGTAATTTTACTGGGGTTGTTAAATATTTACGTGAGTTACGATACAGTATGAATAACGAGCGAATACTAACATCTTTTCTTTGTCTTAGACGGGATGGATACCGATGACATCTGAAAGCGATCGCGAAAAAGAACTTGAACACCGAGAACGTATATTACGAGAACGAGAAGTTGAATTGCGACTCCGGGAAATGGAAAGTAACATCCATGCTAACGATGCGGCTTTTCATCAAACTGTAAAGCATCAGCCAGAAAATTCCCAAAAACCTTGGATGAAAAAAGTAATTCTGGGTGGAAAACTCTTTGTTCTTGGTGTGGTAGCGCTGGTTGCAGTGAGAATAGCCTCAGTGTTGGCTGGGTTTATTATTGTTGCTGCACTGGGGTGGATGTCTTACAAATTATTTTTGGAATCTAAAAAAACCAATCTTTAATTAAGGTGTAATTATGATGAGCGAACGGGTAGCAACTGACAGATTTATCCAAGATTTAGAGCGCGTTGCTCAAGTGCGATCGGAGATTTCTGTATGTTTAAGTAAACTAGCTGAAACAATTAATCAAGCTGAGTTGGCTGGAGACTCTTCATCAGGTAAACTCAGTTTAGAGCGAGATATTGAAGATATTACAATAGCTAGTAAAAACCTCCGCCAAGGTGTATTTCGTCTTTTAGTGTTAGGCGATATGAAACGCGGAAAAAGTACGTTTCTCAACGCCTTAATTGGGGAAAACTTATTACCAAGTGATGTTAACCCTTGTACCGCAGTGTTAACAGTTTTACGCTATGGGTCAGAAAAGAAAGTTACCATTCATTTTAATGATGGAAAAAGCCCGCAAAAGCTAGATTTTCAGAACTTTAAATATAAATATACCATTGATCCGGCTGAAGCTAAAAAACTAGAGCAGGAGAAAAAACAAGCATTTCCCGATGTTGATTATGCAGTAGTTGAGTATCCCTTAACGCTACTAGAAAAGGGAATTGAAATTGTCGATAGTCCAGGATTGAATGATACAGAAGCGCGAAACGAATTATCTTTGGGTTATGTAAATAACTGCCATGCGATTTTGTTTGTGATGAGAGCTTCTCAACCTTGTACCTTGGGTGAGCGTCGCTACCTAGAAAATTATATCAAAGGTCGAGGATTGACAGTTTTCTTCTTAGTTAATGCTTGGGATCAGGTGCGGGAATCATTGATTGATCCTGATGATGTTGAAGAATTACAAGCATCTGAGAATAGATTGCGGCAAGTATTTAACGCGAATTTAGCAGAATATTGTACTGTAGAAGGTCAGAATATTTATGACGAACGAGTGTTTGAGCTTTCGTCAATTCAAGCACTCAGACGACGGTTGAAGAACCCTCAAGCTGATTTAGAGGGGACTGGCTTTCCAAAGTTTATGGATTCGCTTAATACTTTTCTTACCAGAGAACGTGCGATCGCAGAACTTCGTCAAGTGAGAACCTTAGCAAGACTTGCCTGCAATCATACCCGCGAAGCAGTTGCAAGGCGCATACCATTACTTGACCAAGATGTAAATGAATTAAAAAAACGCATTGATTCAGTAGAACCAGAGTTTAACAAACTCACAGGTATTCGAGATGAATTCCAAAAAGAAATTATCAATACCAGAGACACTCAAGCAAGAACAATTTCCGAATCTTTTCGCAGCTACGTTTTAAATTTAGGTAATACCTTTGAAACCGATTTCTTGCGCTATCAGCCGGAATTAAATCTGTTTGATTTTCTCAGTAGTGGTAAACGAGAAGCATTTAACACCGCATTGCAAAAAGCCTTTGAGCAATATATCACTGACAAATCTGCTGCTTGGACATTAACTGCTGAAAAAGATATCAATGCCGCATTTAAAGAACTTTCTCGCAGTGCTGCACAATATGGCGCGTCTTACAGTCAAGTCACAGATAAAATCACAGAAAAACTCACCGGACAAAACGTCAAAGTAAATGCCACTACTACAGCTGAAGAAGATAACTCTCCAAGCTGGGCAAAATGGGCAATGGGATTGTTATCACTGTCTAAGGGAAATCTTGCTGGTTTCGCACTAGCAGGAGCCGGATTTGATTGGAAAAATATCTTGTTAAACTACTTTACTGTAATTGGCATTGGCGGGATAATTACAGCAGTGACAGGTATTTTTCTTGGCCCCATCGGGTTTGCACTGCTAGGTTTAGGAGTAGGATTTTTGCAAGCAGATCAAGCGCGTAAAGAATTAGTTAAAACGGCGAAAAAAGAGTTAGTTAAACATCTCCCCCAAGTTGCACATGAGCAATCTCAGGTTGTATACAATGCCGTCAAAGAGTGTTTTGACTCTTACGAAAGAGAAGTGAGTAAGCGGATTAACGATGATATTGTATCTCGTAAATCTGAATTAGATAATCTAGTCAAGCAGAAACAAACCCGTGAAATAAATCGTGAGGGTGAGTTCAATCGGTTAAAAAATTTACAAGAAGATGTAATAGCTCAGTTGCAAAAAATCGAGGCGGCGTATAGCAATTTATTAGCTTATTATAGTTGATAAATCTCATTACTCTCGTTCCCAGCTTATAGCTGGGAATACCTACTGGGAGGCGGAGCCTCCCATATCTATAAGTAACTAAACGTAAATAAATTAAAGTTTGTAGTAAGGACTTTAGTCCTAGGAAACTTTGCGATGAGCGATGAATAGCTCACTACAAACTAGGATTTTATTGTATGTTTAATTATGCCTACCTACTTAAGAATGTGAGGTCGTACCTCAATGATTAGCATTACCAGGCGGAGACTGGGAACAAGGAACTATGCAACAACAGTATAAAGATTATAAGGATTTAGCAGATTCTCTCAAATCTGCATCTGCATTACTGAATTTAGAACGCAAATCGCAACTGCATCAAGATATAATTACCATCTGCAATCATCTCGTTAATCCTAGCTTTCGGATTGCGGTATTTGGCCCCTTTAATCATGGCAAATCTACTTTACTGAATGCCATGTTAGGGAATCGCACCTTACCAATTGATTTAATCCCCACCACAGGCGCAGCGATTACTGTCAAGTATGGTTCTGATGTGCGAACTCGCATTATGTTGGTAGATGGTAAAGAAATCTATCGCAGTGGCACAGAGGTTTTACAGCAATTTGCAATTCTTGATGGTAATAGGCAGATGCGAAAAGATATAGCATCTGTGGAAGTTTTTTGTCCGCATCCATTTTTGGAAACAGGTGTAGAATTTCTCGATTTACCGGGAACAAATGATAGAGATGAACAAGATAATTTAGTCCGAGAAGAACTTTTAAGTGCAGATTTAGTTATACAATTATTAGATGCACGTAAGTTAATGACTTTAGGTGAGCGGGAAAACTTACGAGATTGGCTATTAGATCGCGGTATTAAAACAGTTATTTTTGTCGCTAATTTTCTTAACTTACTCGAACCCGACGAGCAAAAACAGGTTCAAAATCGCTTGCTGTTTGTTGCAGAAAGCTTTCGAGCCGAATTACCTCCAGGTTTTAGTAATTTATATCGCGTTGATGCTTTACCTGCTTTAAGAGCGAGATTAAAAGGCGATGTTGCTGCTGCTAATAGTAGCGGGTTAGCGGCTTTTGAAACAGCTTTGCAAAATATTGTGGGGATTTTGCAACCAAATCGTGGTACTGTGCGTTTGCCAAGAGTGCAAGCGATCGCTTCTCAAATCCAACTCTCATTAAAAGCTAAAATTGACCCGATTGCTATTGAAATAAAATCCTTTGATGATAAAGAAAATACTAAAATTGAAATTAAACGAAAAGCAGCCGACTTAATTTCTAAAGGTTTTACTACTAGTTTGAGAGAGTTACGCAATTGGCTAGCATTACCCAATCTACTTACAAAATATCAAGCTGATGCAGCAGTTGCATTGGCTGAAAATCACTTTAAAGTTTGGCAAACAAATACTCTTAAAAAAGACCTGACTCAGTTACAATTTGCTGTGGTAAAATGGCTTTATCAAGCTTACGAATTTTTCCAAGAAGAACGACCGCAAGATTTAATAATTGCCTTTCCTAGCGAACCACAAGTAATATTACCATCAAAGCCAAGCAATACTGATGATTTGAGTGAACCTGGTTCTATCGCTGTTGGTGGGGGTATTGGTTGGTTGTTAGGCGGGCCAGTTGGTGCTGCTGTCGTAGGGAGTATTTCTTATTTGCTAAACAAGAATATTCAAAAACAAGACGATCAATTAGCAAAGGAATCTTATCATCAGGAAGTTGCTAAACTTTGTATAACTGCAATTGAAGATTATTTATCTGGCTTCAGTAGTCAAGGGTTATATATTTTGGCTGAATATGAACAGAAAGCCGAAAAAGTAATTTGTTTTGAAATTAGTCAAGAGCCGCTAGAGATTACTAAAAAACGTGAAAGTTTGCAGCAATTGCAAAATGGTTTTAATCAGTTGCTACGAGAGTTAGAAAAAGTCAAAATATCCTCAACTCATCAACTTTATAAAGACATACCCAAATATAGCAACAGTAATAGAAAATATTCGCCACAGCCAAAGAGAGTTCAAACTTCTCCTAAGAAAGATACTGGTGTTAAGCAACAACAGGAAAATACTCCTAAGAATACTCAGACAAAGGTAGAATCAGTTTCTCCACCGCCAAAAGCTTCTCCTTCTTTGCGTCCCGAAGAGGTGGAGGCGAAATTTCGTGATTGGGAACTCAATGAGGAAATAGCGCGAATGAAAGCAGAGATGCGTAGCCCTAAGGCTTGTCGTCAGACATCGCCTGGTTCTCAAACTGGCAAACAGCAAAATACAACTCAACGCAACAAAGCATCCAACCAACCAAAAACCCAGACGGAAAAAGATAAGATTACTCGCGCCTATAGCATTTTAGGATTGCAAACAAATGCTTCTTTGGCTGAGGTAAAACAGGCTTATCGAAATTTAGTAAAAAAATGGCATCCAGATTTGTTTGTGAATCAACCACAACTGCAAAAACAAGCACAAGAGAAAATGCACTTAGTTAATGAAGCTTACACAACTTTAAGTGATAAATGAACAACAAGAACCCCGACTTATCAAAGAAGTTGGGTTTCTTTAGATTTCATCCTAATTTCATTTCTGGCTGCAAAGCTAAGAAGTAAATATAGAATTAGGAAACTGTTAGGTGAGATTTATGCAACTGCTATCTTTGAGGAATGGGTTTTTGGCGTTAACCTTGACTGCGATCGCTTCTGCAGGTGGGTTAGTCACAGCCTGTACCAATACTGCTTCCCAGAACCAAACCCAAGCGCCAAAGGAAACTGTCACTAATGCTAATGATAAGCAGATGATGAATCACGGTGGTGGCATGATGAATCACAGCATGGGAATGGATTTAGGCCCAGCCGATGCTAATTTTGATATACGATTTATCGACGCTATGACACCGCACCATCAAGGGGCTGTGGAAATGGCTAAAGAAGCGCAGCAGAAATCAAAACGTCCTGAAATCAAAAAATTAGCAGACAATATTATCAAATCGCAAAACCAAGAAATCACTCAGATGAAGCAGTGGCGACAAGCTTGGTATCCCAAGGCGGGAGATAAACCAATGGCTTACAACAGCCAAATGGGCCACATGATGGAAATGTCATCTGACCAAATGCAAACTATGATGATGAGTCAGGATTTAGGTGCAGCTGATGCAGAATTTGATCTACGCTTTATCAATGCGATGATTCCTCACCACGAAGGGGCTGTAACAATGGCTAAAGATGTCTTAAGTAAGTCTAAGCGCCCTGAAATCAAGCAATTAGCCCAAGAAATTGTTAAAGCCCAAGATATAGAGATTAAACAAATGCAACAGTGGCGAAAAGCTTGGTACAACAAGTAATTCGTAATTCGTAATTCGTAATTCGTAATATGGTTTTTGCGGAAGTTTTATAAGTATCTGTGTAAATCGGCAAGTAACCAATATGCATTTGCGGTTGGGAATTTCAGGAGCGATGTCTACGAGGGTCACTGAGCTTTTGCCTGCCCTGAGCAAGTCGTTGGGTTGATTAGTAGTTGAGAGTGGCCCTGGTAAAGAAATTTTGCAACCCCTTTCGATAGTAGTATTAGGTGGCTTATTTACCTCGACAGCATTAACACTGTTAGTTATCCCCGCTTTATATTCTCATGTCACAACTGAACAGATTCGCAATCAGCTTTGGGAGGTGAGTGCAGAACCTGTTAGTAACGTGGTGGCGGCTCAAATACGTTTGCTGCGCCGCAGATTAGCTAATAGTGGTTGTGGGAACCCCATTGAAACTATGCATGGTGTGGGATATCGTCTCAATCTCACCGATGAAACTTCCCGTTCTTAAGAGTGAAATAATCGTCATAGATACTCATTTCCTGGTTCTCCCAATTATCTGCAAAGGTTGCTAGATGCGATCGCCCAATTACCTGTTGCCCGACCGCAGCAATAGCGGAATTTCAGGTATAACTAATAACTTTAAGAAACCTCATCAAAGAGAGCAACGTCTACAAAGGTAAGGAGGCGGTGCATTTTATTACTGGTAAATACCCTAATTTTGCAACATCTTCAAAAGAATTTCTGGGCTGTCCATTTTGCCCATCACGACTTCAATAAAAGCAAGTTGGTTGCGATTTTGCTCGGCTTTTTGCAATGCCGACTCTAACTCAGACTCAGTGCTTACTTTAATGCCCCAGCCATTACTAGCAAAAATTTCATGAAGCTTGTGATAATTCCACCGTTGAATGTCGTTATATGGCATGGTTGCACCGTGTATAGTTAAACTAAGCGATTCCCTCACGAGAACCGCTCGTCTACAAAACCGGACGTGAGACTTTCGACCTCATCCGGCTCCTCAATGATTTGGCGCTTGTCATGCGTACCTCCAACCGAACCATCTTCGG
>NZ_JAIVFS010000003.1 GCF_020829645.1 Nostoc mirabile CHAB5784
ATAGGCATCGCAGTACTGATCTACCACGGTGATCGTGGAGGTAGCCGTTCTTGAACCCAATTAAATACCCTTGCTAAGTTAAACTGTTAGTAATTAATTATACTCTCATGAGAGTAATAAAAGAGCGTTAAATCCCCAGAATTGAACTAACTGTGAGTTGGCGAAGCAACATAGCTGTATCATTTATCCTGCAACTGAACCATCTTCTGCACGCTGACCTAACTGCCTAACTAAGGCAATAAGTTCCTTTGTAGGTACATCTTTCTTGCAAACATCATCAAAGCTAGACATTGCCTTTGTCCCCTGAAAATTTACGTCTTCCACTGAGGAGTAAGCAAGGATCTGGGTGTTCGGAGATATAGCTTTAATGTGACTAGACGCACTCCAACCATCCATGACTGGCATCTGTAAATCTAGAACAATTACGTCAGGATGGCAACTTTTAACCATTTCTATAGCTTCTTCACCATTACTGGCTAAACCTACTACTTGAATATTTTCCTGGCAAGAAAAAACTAATTGTAAGGTTAAACGAGTCAGTTCGTGGTCATCAACTACTAGAACACGCAAGGTAGAAAGCTCACAGGATAACATTAACATTGAGGGGAAAGACGAAATTATTTCAGAACAACCTCTCTAGTTTATGGGAACAAATGCCAGCACTAACTCTATCCTATGGTTGAATAACTTGTGTGAACCCATGACAAACAACTTAGATAACTTCCAATACTGCTCGGTTAAGAATATTTATAGGTTGGGTTGGGGCAATGTGTTACCCAACAAACCCCGCTCTTAGGTTGGGTTTCGTTCCTTAACCCAACCTACGCATTTTTCTTTTTTAGGCAAAACCTACGCAGTATTGAGATAACTTCTCAAAAAAGTCAAGTTTTCTAAATAAACTAAGTTGAGCTAGTTGTCAAGGTATAAGTAACTTATCAAAACAGAATTCAGGAGTCAGGAGCCAGAATTTAGTTGGATATTTTGTGCGATGGTTACTGAGCCTGTCGTTCGCGCAGCGTCTCGTAGAGAAGTACTGGCGGATGAATCAAAGAGCATTAAGGCCCCCATTAAATCGAACGCGAGTGCGTCTCTCAAAGAGAAGATTTAGTGGTCAACAAGACAGTGGCGGGTCTGAATCTGCTACGAAAAGTGATTCTGACCGGAGCTTTCGGAGTCTCCGGTTCCGCTCCTAAATTCTGACTTCTGAATTCTTCTTCAATTTTTAATCAATCAGGTTTGAGGCTACACCACTTGAGCGTAATGCCATATTCATGAGAATTTTTTGTGAATTAGCTTCTGGAAAATCATCATAGGGACGCCGTTGAATGTAAGTGCCATCAGCTTGTAATTCCCAAGCTTGGCGATTATCTGCGAGCATAATTCCCATAATTTCTTGCAAATCTTTGGCAATATCTGGGTCTTTGACTGGGGTAATTACTTCCACTCGGCGATCTAAATTACGGCGCATCCAGTCGGCGCTGCCGATATAGATTTCCTCCTGTGTATTGTTATAAAAATAATAAATCCGAGAGTGTTCTAAAAAGCGACCGACAATGCTGATTATGCGAATATTTTCACTAATATCTTTGAGTCCAGGACGCAAACAACAAACGCCCCTGATAATTAAGTCGATTTGTACTCCGGCGCGGGAAGCTTCATATAAAGTGGCGATAATTTGCGGATCGACTAGAGAATTCATTTTGGCAACAATGCGTCCAGAAAATCCATTTTGAACATTTTCGATTTCGCGGTGAATTAGTGCCAAAAAGCGATCGCGCATATTCACAGGCGCAACCAGCAACTCTCGATAAGACTTTTGCAGGGAGTAGCCTGTCAAGAAATTAAATAAATCTGTGATGTCAGCACCTAATTCTTCACGGCAACTGAACAATCCCAAATCTGTATACAGCCGTGCCGTTTTGGGGTTATAGTTACCTGTGCCAATATGCACATATCGGCGTATCCGGTCTTTTTCCCGCCGTACCACCATGACGGTTTTACTGTGGGTTTTCAGCCCGACTAAACCATAGACGACATGAACCCCGACTCTTTCTAGTCTTTTTGCCCAGTAAATATTATTCTCCTCATCAAATCGCGCCTTTAATTCCACCAGCACGGATACCTGCTTGCCATTTTCGGCGGCAGCAATTAAGGCGTTGACGATGGGCGAGTCGCCAGAAGTCCGGTAAAGGGTCATCTTGATGGCTAATACATTCGGATCGTAGGCGGCATGAGTAATAAAGCGCACCACTGTAGCCGAAAAGGATTGATAGGGATGGTGTACTAGCAAATCCTTTTCCCGAATTACAGCAAAAAAGTCTTTTCCTTCGTCCGTCTCCAGTGTATCTGGGTCTAAACTCGGTTCCCTCAGTCTTTGCAGGCGTAATGGTACAACAGATTGGCGTGGTGGATCTTTGAGTTCTGGCAATGGCAAGGACATAAAATACATCAAATCCCGCAACCCCAAAAGACCGTCTACTTCGTAGAGATCGCTTTCTGTTAATTCCAAATCATGCAATAATCGCGATCGCACTATTTCAGGAGTCTGGGATTGAATTTCTAGCCGAACTGGACTTCCACCTAAGCGCCGTTTTCGCAATTCCTGTTCGATCGCTAACAACAAATCATCTGCTTCATCTTCTTCTAAGACCAAATCGGCATCACGGGTAATGCGGAACGGATGATATTCTTGAATGTTCATCCCTGGAAATAGAGATTCCAAGTTATGAGCGATCGCTTGTTCTAAAGGTACACCAGTCCAGTGTGCAGGTTTGTCGTTGTTCTGATCTGCCAACTCAGGCGGTATCGGTAAAAATCGGGGGAGAACACTGGGGACTTTGACTCTGGCAAAGAATTCTTCTTCGGTGTCTGGGTTTTTAACCACAACAGCCAGATTTAGACTGAGATTAGAAATGAAAGGAAAGGGATGACTAGGGTCAACAGCTAGGGGAGTCAAAACTGGAAAGACTTGTTCCTCAAAATAACTGTTGAGATGAGTCCGTTGTTTTTGATTCAAATCTATGTAATTCAGAATATGGATGCCATGATTTGCCAGTAGTGGACGAAGTACTTGCTCAAAATGTTGATGCTCTTTCTTTACATGAGGAGTGAGGGTAGACCTAATATCGTCTAGCTGTTGTTGTGGTGTCCGACCATCAGGAGTCAACAGGCTAACTTTCGCTTCTACTTGTTGCTTTAAACCAGCAACGCGCACCATGAAAAACTCATCTAAATTAGAGTTGAAGATTCCCAAAAACTTTAGGCGTTCAAGAAGGGGCGTGCGATCGTCATAGGCTTCATGTAATACCCTGCCATTAAATTCTAGCCAGCTTAACTCTCGGTTAAGATAATATTGTGGATCGCTGAGATTGATGGGGGTAGCGCTTTTTTTAGATTTTGCCATAATGACCTAAAGGCAGGCAGATATAGCCCATTTAACTGGGGGATACTAAACATAGTAAGTTAAATGGTGCGTAGACGTGAAGCGGCTTGTCGCTAGACATCGCTTCTAGACTTAGCTTAAAGAGATTTAGGGCTGATGCGAAGCTTATTTGCGCTCTATTTTCTTAGCTGCTGTGGCAATCGGTAATTGCAGATTTTGGTCATAGAGGAAATCTTTGTTAATTGCTATCTCTAGTTTCGGGAGAGTAACACTGTTGGCGATCGCATCTTGGGCAGGAACCTGCAATTTATACTTACCAACCGGCACTCCATCTAGACGATAAAGACCAAATTGGTCAGTTATGGCTGAGAAAACACGTGCGCCAGAGGGATTGACAAGTTCCACTCGCACTTCTGCCATTGGCTTACCTGCTACATCAGTGACTCGTCCTGCTAGACCATATTCTGGTCTGACAGGGAAATCTAAACGGGTGATAGCAGCCCCTGCAACTTCTGCTACTATCGAGGACTTCATAGTGGAAAGCTCGACAGCAAGGTTTTCAGGATCGATTTCAACCATATAGACTCCTTCTCTAAGACCGCCAACAAAGAAGTTGCCAGTAGCGTCGGTTCTAGCTCCGCTGACTCTGTTTTGACGACTATCCATTACTTGGATATAGGCTCCACTTAAATCAAAGTCTTTGTTTGTCCCTTCCACGAAAATACGACCAGCGATCGCACCCCGATCCTGTCCCACACTAGAAGAATTTGCCGGAGCAACTCTGCCGCCAGCAAAAGACAAATCTGATAATAATAAAACAGTCAGGCGATCATCACCAAATCCGCCCAAAAAGTTTCTAGTTCTCGAAGGAATAGCTTGATACTCCACTCTAGCTAATAAACCTGGCAATACCTGCATACTAGCGCCAACAACTGGGCCTACTTCTCCATCGCTATATGCAAGTCCTAGCTTCCAACTAAGGCTTTGTAAACTATTGGCATTGTGACTGATAGTTGCAGTGTAACGAGGAGCCAGAACACCACCAAATTCATTACCTAGAGATAGCTGATAATTTCGGCCGATATTATAGCTAAAATCTGTGCTGTATACATCACCATAAGTATTAAAAGCTAGCCTACTAAAGGCATTCGGTTGATAAAAAGCGCTAAATAAATAGCGTCCGTCAATATCGGGTCTGCCTCTTAAAGATAAGCTAGAAAAAGGTTGGAAAGCAAAAGTAGGCAAAATGTAACTAGCCGAAGTACTCTCTTCTTGGCGACTGCGGGCAATAAATCCCAAGTCAAGATTGTTACCAAACTTATATTTAAGTTCTAAACTATGGTTAAAGCGATCGTGTGATTGTCTGTTGGAGAGATATCCAGTTGAAAACATCTGAGAACTACCAGTAATTTCCAATCTGTCAAAGTTTATATCTAAATCTGCTGTATAACCTAATTTCCCGTAAGACGTACCGACACTAGTAGCTAAGATAACTGGATTTGCTAACCGCCAAACTAAGCCTGCTTGAGCCTGAACAGTATCTGGAACAGTTTGCAGTGCGCCTTCAAAAGTTAAATTATTTGAAAGTCCTTGTCGCAATTGATAAAATGCAATCGGCTTACCTGCATCAGTAGAATTGAAATTATTAAATAAAGTATCTTGAGCTAAATTACCACTGAGTCCGAAACCAGCTAATTGAACATTGCCACCTCGTGGTAACAACAAATCAGAAGCACTGAGCCTTAAAGAACGAATTTCAATTGGTGTGCTTAAATTGTTGCGATCGTAGATCAAAAGTTCAATTTGATTACTCTGCCCAAAAGGTAAATTTACATCAATAAACTCATACCGTCCATTCAGTCCTACCTGCTGTTGGGCAATTACGATTCCCCCAATTCTTAGCTGTATAAAACTGGCTGGTGGAGCTTGACCACTAAAGGTTTGTATAGGTTGGGCACGTCGAGGTAAAATTTCTGTACCATTATAGCCTTGATAAAAACGCTCTGCGGGCAGGTTGGTGTAAGCAATTTGCCCTCCAGTCAGAGTCATGCCATTCAACAGGGGATGCAATCCAACTTGTTGCCGACCTACTTGATAGCTCAATCGACCTGAACGTTTAAAGAAAAAGTATTCAGCAATATCTGGCTGCTCAACAAAATTATTATTCAGACGAGCACGCCACGATCCTCCGAAAAGCCTTCCTCCCAAAAGGGTAGAACTACGCAGAGTTGTATCTCCAGAATTGCTAAGAATATTTAACTCTTGTCTCAAAGTCGAAAGTCCACTGAAAGGAGGTCGAACTTCCGGTTGTAATTCGACTACCTCAGATGGAGATTGCCCGCTACCTTCTCGCCAAGGTAAGTCAACAACCAGAGCTAAATCTAAAGAATTAAACTCAATAACTGCGGCTAACTTTTCTCTGATTAAGGTATCGCTAATATAAGTGATACCCTTAATATTGTTTAATGAATCTGTTCTGAGATTTATAACTCCTAAAGGGGTACTAAGCTGAGTAGTATCATTGCCATTTATGATAGTAAATTTTGCCAGTTTAGCAAAGGCTTCCAAGGGAATTAGATAAGTATTTGCATCTTTGATAATATCTAAATTACCTACCTCCTGTTTATTAATAATTAATCCTACTAAAAAAGGTTCTAATGCTGTTTTTGCAAATTCAGTATAGTTATTTAATGTACTATTTTCTGGAGGAGAATTGCTCCTAGAATTTTCTATTTTTTTAGGCTCATTTTTTTTTTCTAATTCTACATTTGAGCTACTGTTGCTCTCCCCTTGAGAAGTAGGGTTGGCAGGAGAAAAATCAGCTGCCAATTTTTGCGGCGTTGTAGAGGTAGTGACTCTTAGTATGTACTTAGTTTTTGTACCCAAATATAAATCTAAGCTTTGTGGCTTGGTGTTAGTAATATTCCCCTTCTTTTGGGAGGTAAATGGCGAAAAGCCTTTTGCTTTCGTAGCAGGGGGAATTTTTGGTGTTGGTGGTTGATCAGCGCTCTTTTCTGGTGGTAAGGTATAGATAATTGCTGGTGGTGTAGGGGGTAGAGCTAGGTTAATCATAGTTAAGCACAAAAATTGCAATCAGCTGTCTGGATAAAGTTGGGAAGTTTACACAGCAAAGATTTAGCTGCCCAGATAATTTCTAGACAGCAAATAAATTCAGGCAGAAAGAGAAAATTAACTCAACCTGAAAATTTTGGCTTTGGCAACACTAAAAACTATTAGTTGCGACGAAGCCTTCTGATTATGGGAGAAGAGTTAGCAGGTTTTGTTTGAGGCTGAACACTAACATTAGCTACAGCTGGAACAGTAAAAGGAATTCCTTGGTCAACCGGAATGCCATTTAATTCGCCATTGAGATCCAAGACGTACTTACCAGGAGGTAATTTGTTAGCTATATTCAGCAGAATTTGACGGCGAGTATCGGGTAGTACAGGCGTTGAGGGTAATGTTCCCCCAGCCAACAGCCCATCTGGCAATTTTGCCCGTGGTTTTTCTATTTCGGGAATTTGTTTAGTAGCATTCGCTCCAGGATACTTGGCAGCAGGCCAAATCGTGTATTGACCGCTCATCCGCACATAGGCGCTGCCTTTACTGGAAACATCAAAAGTAGCTTTGACTTGACCGGGCTTGGTGTCTACGGCAACGGAGTTGAGTACGCCAACTCTTTTCACATCACCGACGTAGCCGTAGACAGCAACACCAAAGCGCCCCATCACTTTGAGCGCCACCGAACCATTTTTTTGTTCAGTATTGTCTTGGGAGCGCACTTCTTCCAAAAAAATTAAAGCCCGGTGTTCTCCTGTTTGAGGCTTAACGCGGGGGCGAATTGAGAACCGCACTGTTTGAGATCGACCAGGAGGAATCGTAAACTGCAAGGGATTAACTACAATCCATTGATCCAAAGACTGTTCAGTTGGTTGTGTAGGCTGGATTTCATTCTTTTCATCGAGTTTCCAACCTTGAACGTAAAGTTTAAAGGTGGCTGGCTTCGACCCCATATTGCTCACTCGGAACACTTGAGTAGAAGCTTTAGCTTGATCAAGTTTGACTTCAAACCGGGGTGGACTGACTCCAATTGAGATTGCCGATGCAAAGTTGCACCCCAGAGTAAGTGCGCTAACTGCCGCTAAAACACTACCACAAATTTTTTGCACTCTTCCAAATACCACTTTCTGCTTTTTCATTGTTGATAAAAGTAATTTTTCAAAACTATTCAACAACTGTTACCAATAACTTGCCTGAATAAATGCCTGAAGCTTTAATGTTAGGAAAGTCTAACTGTAACTGTGCTACCACCTCTACAACAGCCGGATCACCTGGGTTAATTGCCGGAGTACAATTTGCAATATGAGAGAGAATTTTTACATTCATTTCTGAACTGCCAGTGATGAGTTTGCCGGAGTTATTATCACCTGGCATCCAAACATAACTCACAGTTACAGGTGAAGGACAGTTACTACTATTGATGGGAATTTGTACCTGTAGTTGACGCTTAACCTGAGTATTAAAAGAAGGTGTAGGTAATGGCGTTGTTAGGGCGTCTCCTTGAATTAGCTCAACACTTTTTGGCACAATCTCTTGTGGAGTTATTTGGTCTAAAGTAACAGTAGATTGCCCAAGAGCGCTGGTTGAATATAGGCACATCACAGCTGCGACTGTGCTAAAACACAATTGCTGTTTCATTAAATTTCTACTCGACAATAAAAAAAGAGCGATGTGGCAATTGAATGCAGACACGGTAAGTGATCTAGCAAAATAGTTTTGCAGTGAAAGCTTTCAACTGCCACTTTTCTCTCTTTGAATAAGATGAACCGAGGCTCAACTAAGCTATATCTATATAGCAGTAGCTGTGATTTTTAACGCTTCAGTGCCTGTGGGCGAGTGAAGCCCAGCTTTAGTTGCACCCTTTAAGTCAAATTCAAAACTTACGTTCCCCTTTATAGTGGGGGTAGCTGGGTCAAGACCCTTAGCATCAGCTTCTACATCGGCTGTCGGTGATGTTAGCTTAATCCCAACTGTAGATGTGCCGTTCTTCAATTCAGTGCCATCATAATCAACGACAGCTTTAAGTTTGCCAGTAGCGCCGCCAATCCCCCAGACTTGATAGGCTAGAAAGTCAGCGGTAGTTACTTTAGCATTAGGTGTGGTGAACTCGGGAGCAGTAAGTGGATCACCAGCATCAATAGTACCATCCTTTTTTACAGTTACTGCCGCGACTTTTTCAGGGTTGTTGGCCGCAGAAAAAGCATCTGAAAGGTCTGCAGCATCCAGTTGATAAGTGATGGATTCGTAAGTTTGTAAGTATACTATCTCAGGCACATCAACATTGATAGGTACATCTGCAACTACAGCCTTCGCGGGTGCCGAAAATAAACTACTGGATACAGTGGTGATACCCAAAATACCAGCTAAAACTAAAATCTTCTTCATTTTGATTAATTTCCTATGAAATTGCCTGCCACAAGACTGTAACCCTGCTAGTCCAGTAATTACCTCAGTAAAAATCTGTAAATTTTTAACTATATATATTGTTTCTTAAGTATAATTCCGGTAAAGACTTTAATATAATTAAATACTGTATTAATACTAATTTGCAATATAACGCCGTGTGCGATTTTCTCTCAAACCTAACCCCCAACCCCTTCCCTACTAGCGTTGGGGAGCAAGAATCAAAGCCTCTCTCCCTGTGGGGGAGAGGAATGGAAGCGGGGTTCCAAGAATAAGTCGCACATCGCGTAATATTAGGTAAAAGACAAAAAAGCTACATTCAAATTCTAATTTTAAGGTAGCTATAAATATCAAACAAAAGCCGATGATACATTAGGTTTGAGATGCTCAGAAAAGTAGGTTGGGTTGAGCGTAAGCGTTACCCAACAAAGTCTTGAGGATGTTGGGTTTCGTTCCTCAACCCAACCTACGCCTAAGTAAGTGGGCAAGAATAAATCAAATTATGTTACGCAATGTAAAATTAATTAAGTTGGCTCGTAGTAAAGGCTTCAGCCCTTAAAATCGGGCTAAAGCCCTTACTACAAACCTTTAATTATTCACGCCCACTTACTTACGTCTCTAGATTCTTTTTCACCAGATGTCTATTCTATGATCAATTAAACGGACATGATATTACTCGATTAAACAGCCCATACCGTCTACTCGGTAGCGCTAGATAAAAGTAAAATCAACTGCTGTAATAGTGCTGTAAGAAACTTTACTGAAAATTGCTAGCAATTGGTTATTATTCTTCAGCCTGATCAAGGTATCGTTGACGTTTACACCTGTACCTTGAGTAATGTTCAACTGAGCAAACGATAAAGTGCCTGACAACTTAATCAGGTCTTCACCATCTGTGAAGTCGCTAATAGTATCTGTACCAGAAACTACTTCCAGCACAAAGCGGTCAATGCCACTACCGCCTGTGAGGTAGTCATTGCCGATACCGCCTACTAAAATATCATTGCCATCACCACCGAATAGGGTATCGTTACCTTCTCCACCCCGTAGCAGGTCATCACCACTCCGTCCGTCGATAGTGTCATCGCCACCCAGACCGTTGATCACATCATTGGAACTGACGAGGCCGATGTAGTTATTGTTAAGGTCGTTAAGGAACGTTACGTAATCATTTTTGTAATTTGTGGTTGATGTTCGGTTGGGAGCATAAACATCAAAAGTGTCCCTGACAATAGTTTCCCCATCAAAGATAATGTTACCGATGTGGGGTTGGCTGAGGACTGGTTCCCGAAAGTTATTAAAGTTTTCCAGCTTAAAATTCTTCAGAGTGACGCTGGTATCGCTAACATTCTCAAAGGAAATTTGCAAGTCTAAGCCAATCTGGGTAAGGATCATACTCTTGGCAGTTAGTCCCTCACCCTGGAATTTCAGGATGTCCATTTCTGCCCTGACAGATGAAGATGGATTGATTTCTGTACCTGCTCCACCGAAATCAGTAATAATATCGCTGCCGTCACCACGCCGGATGATAAACGTATCGTTACCACCGCCACCAGTTATGGCGTCATTCCCCTTGCCACCTGTGATAGTGTCATTACCAAGCAGACCGTTAATCATGTCTTGGAAATTAGTACCAACTAGGTTATCAGCGCCAGGTGTGCCAAAGATCGGTCTTGACAAGGAAAAGTCATCGATCGCTAAAGCATGATCGCTATTAAAGTGGTCGATATCCACCCAGCGAAACCAGATTTCCTGACCAGCAGCAAGTGACAGGTTATTTAGGCTAGCTGTTAAAGAAACTTTGTTAGCCGCTAGGTTACCGTCTAGCTTGTTTATCGTTCCACCAGAAACTGGACTTGTGAAATCCAGACCATTGTAATCAACCCATGCGCCTGTAGTCAGATTGGATGCGCCAATTTGATACTGAAAATCTATAGTTTGAGGTGCTGCACCGCTATTTCTCCATTGCTCACCCGTATAGCTGATACTTAGGTCATTAATTGTACTACCTGTGTCATTTACAAACCGAACCCCCCAAATAAAATTTCCTGTGCTGCCTGAGCCGATAGAGCCTAAGGCGCGATCGCTTTTGCCAGTTGTACCCAAACTATACAGGTTACCTTTGTTGGCACCTCCATCGGATACAGAGAGAGTGGATTGAGATCCGCTAGACCTGTTGGCGTACCACCCAGGAAGAGCAGCAAGAGTACCGTCGTTATTCCAAGCAAGGGAAGCAGGGGAACTGGCTAACGAATTAAAGTCTTGAGAATAGGTGCTTTGGAGACTAATTTGGCTCATTACGAAACCTCAGATATGTTTGTATATAACTGTTAAAACTGTTAAGTTGATAAAAAGCTTAAACGTGCAGGCGCTACCACAGACATGGCCTTTCGTGAAAGCATAAAAAGTTACACTAAATTGATTGCTGGAAATGGGCGATGCTTTTCTTGATTCAACTGAAAAATCTTATAAATAGATTTCAGGAAATCTCAAAATTTCTAAACATCTCTAAAGTTTAATTTACCCATTTTATGAAAGAAAATAACATGAATTACATAAATTATTTGAGCAAAAATGATATTGTAATCTCAGCTTTTTTATATTTATTTCAAATACATCATTTGAAGTTTCTATGAACTAATCTGGAATTTAAAAACATTTAAATCTAAGCTTCCTTTTGATTTGAAGTATGTTTCAAGCTACTCGTCGCCGTCTCGCCCTTTGGTACACTGCTGTCACTGCTGTATTACTACTACTGTTTGCAAGTGGCGTTTATTTATACGTCCGCAGTACACTGATTGAGCGGATTGATGATACCCTTAACCATGTAGTGGAAATAGTGGAGCGTTGTCTCACAACAAGCCCCTGTGCATCTAAGCTCATATTTGAGCCAATTAATGCTGATGCAGATAAATTTCGCATTAATAATCTAGAAGCCAGTTTTCGTGATAATACCGACACCGTAGAAGATGACCACATCGACCTAGAATGGTTTAGTCCGACTGGTGAATTACTTTGGTCAACGCTATCCGAACCTCTAAATATTCCTATTCATGCCAACCGCACTGGTGAAACTGTGCGCGTAGTTAAGGGAGAGAGTGAAAATTCAAAATTCAAAATTCAAAATTCAAAATTTAAAATTCCTAACTCCTCACTCCTAACTCCTCACTCAGCAGTGTTATTGCGACAAGTCACGCAACGGGTGGAAGTGGGGCGGCAAGTATTAGGATATCTGCGTGTTAGTCATCCCTGGTTTGAAGTTACTAAACCCAGTCGCCAGTTAATTTTTGATTTGGCACTAGGTATTGGGTTAATGGTGCTTTCTGTGGGAGCAAGTGGCTGGTTTCTTTCGGGTAAAGCTATGGAACCAGTAGGTGAGTCTTACCAACGCCTCAAACAATTTACTGCTGATGCTTCTCATGAACTTAGAAGTCCCATTACTTTGATTCAAACAAATGTGCAAGTGGCCCTTGCTGACTTGGATTTAGCAGAGACAGAAGCGACTACTTCTTTGCAGTATCGGCAACAATTAAAGGTGGTGGAACGGTTAACGCAGCGTTTGGGTAAGTTAGTTAATGACTTACTCTTCCTAGCACGACAGGATAGTGGTATTAGCAAAGATACTTTTTCACCTTGTCCGCTAGATGCGTTGCTGATGGAAGTGGTTGAAGAACAACAATTGTTAGTCCCTGAAAAAAAAATCGCTCTTTCTCTAGACTTAGTTGACCCTCCCGCCTCCGAAACTAGCCCGGAATTACTGGAAAATTGGTTTACCCTTGTGGGCAATTGGGATCAGCTGGTGCGGCTGTTCACAAACTTAATTGCTAACGCCTTGCATTACACTCCAGCAGGTGGACGGGTAAAAGTGGAATTGGCGCGGATAGAGGGAATAAATCGCGTTTCTGGACTACGTTATACCAGCGGCCAGTTGCAAGTTAAAGTGAGTGATACCGGAGTTGGAATTCCATCAGTTGCACTACCACGCTTGTTTGATCGGTTTTATCGGGTAGATCCGGCACGGACTCATACAACTGGGAATACAGCTACAGCCAGCGCTACTGGTTCAGGATTGGGATTAGCGATCGCTCAAGCTATTGTCGAACATCACCAGGGTCATATTCAAGTTGAAAGCACTCAAGGCATTGGCACTACGTTCACTGTCACTTTACCAATAACTCTTGAGTCTTAATTCGGCAAGAAATATTTGTTTCCTGTGGCAGATGTAGAAAAATAAATAAATTAACTACTTTATATAAGTAAGTCGGCGCAAATAAAGCTAACTGGTGAAGGCTGTCATTTGTCATTTGTCCTTTGTCATTGGTAAGGGTTTCAGGTGTATTTACTTTTCGTAATATAGTTCTGTTTTTTTCCACCGACTTATTTAACAACAGTTGCAGTGACGAATTTAAAATCATTCATCACTCATTAAGTTTTTTTGGTTAATTTTGGAGTTATATAATGTCCGCTTGATTGCTTATTAAACCCGAAGAACCCTACCCCCGCCAAAGCTACGCTTTGTCTTCCCTCCCCAAATCATCGGGGAGGGGTTGGGGGTGGGGTGTAATGACTGTGGTTAGCATAACTAATTATGCGGACATGATATTACTCACTATGATTTAGCTTTTTCAGCCTTATGAATGAAATATTTATGTCTAATTTTACATGATTATCCAGTCTCTAGTTAGATATAAAAAATAGATATCTTGTTTAAGATTAATTATATCTTATGCTGATAGTTAAACTTCAATTGAATTTGCTGTTTTTTAATCTTTTTTAAAAGAAGATAATTTGATGATTTGCTAGGAGTCATTAAGAATATGAAGTCTCAAAATTTTCGCAAGTCTGCTGAGTTACTTGGCGCTGTTTTTGGTGGATTACTGATTAGTCTGCCAGCAATTCCTCAAGCACTCGCACAACAATCAGTAACACAACAATCTACTCCCAAAGTTAACCCTTGTCCTAGAATTTTCTACGAAGAACCATATAATAATCAGGTTGTCGTGTCACAGGGATGTCCTCCCAATGCGCTAACTCAAAGACTAGCGGCCCAAGGGCTTCTTCCCGTCCCTGCTACCCCATCACAAGAGCAAACAACATTGGGTGTCGGCGGTGAAGCTTCAGAACCAGGTGTCAGATCACAACGCCCAGTTTCTGGCGATCAAACTCAACAACCTTCACCAGGGGCGGTTTCCACTGACCAACCACTACTACAACCACGGCAAACCCCCAGCGCTACGATCGCACTGGCAAATGGTAAAGTTAATGTCAGGTTGGTAAATGACACTGCGGCTAATGTAACTTTCCAAGTGATTGGCGATACAGCACCGCGATCGCTACAAGGTAAATCTTATGTAACACTGCAAGGTCTACAAGCACCAGTAACAGTGACATTTGAACGAGAAGATGGTGGACAACTGACGGTAACTCCACAACCCTCATCAGAATCAGGAAGTTTGGAAGTTAGATTTAACGAAGCCACCAATGCAACCCAGGGTAGAAGTGCTATGAGAATTGAACCAAATGGTTCAGTGTTTTTGAATTAATCAAACGTGAGTTCGATGAACCTCTCGCTGACTTGAACTAAAGTTCAAATCTGTCCCTTTGCGAGTCGGAGAGGGGCGGTTTTGCGTAATAAAAGCAGGGAGAGGTCTTTTCGTTAGGCGAAAACCAGATGATATTATGTCTGCTTGATTACTTATTAAACCCGAAGAACCCCACCCCTTAATCCCCTCCCCGCAAGCGGGGAGGGGAGACAAAGCGTAGCTTTGGCGGGGTGGGGTGCAATGACTGTGGGAACCATAACTAATTATGCGGACATAATATGATATTATGTCTGCTTGATTACTTATTAAACCCGAAGAACCCCAAAGAGCCAAAGCTGTGCTTTGTCTCCCCTAAGAGCCTGCAAAGAGGGGTTGGGGGTGGGGTTGTTTATGGGTAATTTGATGGATATGATATGAGCCGTCGAATTCACCTTAATTAAAGAGTAAATTCTGCCAATTTTAGATTTCTCCTGCAATTCAAAATCCAAAATTCAAAATCTAAAATTGAATGACTTCTAATTCTTACTTTTGCTGAAGCATTTTTGTTAGCTGATCCAGCAATTGCACTTCTTGCTTGCTGTCTTCCAATGTCCGCGCCAGGATAATCGCCCTTTCGTAAAAATTGCGGGCAGTTAGATAATTACCTTGTTGCTTGTATAACTGAGCGTAAGACTCAAAAGATTTTAATTCTTCTCGCAAATTTTGCAATTCTTTAGCGAGTGCTAAACGTTGCTCTAGTAAATCAAAAGCCCGTTCATAGCGTCCGACAGCAGTGTGAGCAGTAACTAAACCGTCAATTGCCCGTAATTCATTAGTGCGATCGCGGTTAGTTTGAGCTATTCGCATTGCTGCCCCATAAGTGCCAATAGTATCCTGATAATTTCCAGATGCTAAGTAAGCATCTCCTAAATTATTTAAGGTATTTGCTTCACCGATGGCATCGCCAGTCTGACGGCGGAAAATTAAAGCATTTTCATACAATTTAATCGCCTTGTTATAATCTCCTAACCTGGCAGTTACTAAACCCAAATTACTTAAAGATAGCCCTTCTCCTTCAATGTTTTTGACACCGTGAGCAATTGCGAGTGCATCTTCAACAGTTTTACCAGCAGCAGCAAATTCTCTTTGTTGCAGCAAAAATGTACCGATATTATTTAGCACAAAAATCTGAGATTGGAAGTCTTTAGTATCACGAGCGATCGCTAATCCTCTTCTTAAAGCATCTTCCGCCTCTTTTAAACTACCAATCTGCACATAAGCCTTAGCAAGCAAATTGTAAGTTAGACCTTGTGCTTTCAGGTCGCCAATTACGTGATATAGTTCCAATGCCCGCAAGCAAGACGTAATTGTTTTATCGGCATATCCTGAAGCGTATTGTTTTTCACCGATACTCAGCAAGCTATCTGCTTCATCTCTTGATTGTCGCCCAACGGAACTATTTAAAGGACGGTGGAGTTGTTGCGTAATATCAACCGCACCCGCAGCTATGGGACTCAGCAAAAAAGTAAACAGTAAAAAGCTCTGTAAAAGTATTTGGGGACGAGAAATCGCACCTACACAAATTAAGTCTACCTTTTGCCTGGGAAATACAAGCCGTTGTTTCATAAAAATTACCCCTAGAGTTGCGGGTTTAAGTAGAAGGTCTAAGAAGAAGTTTTAAGTTTTAAATCGAAGACAAATAATATACGCATTTACACTTAAGCTATGATTGCTCTAAATCTTCCCCAAAGTATATAGCGCGGATATCTGTGGGTAATTTGTCCTCTAGCACACGATAGCCTTCCTGGAGAAAATTGGCTACAACGTTTGGTGCGATCGCTTCTCCTTCGGCTTGCAGATAGGCAGCGATTCTAGTTTCGCTCCAGTGGAAAGTTTGAGCCATTAACACGATTAATCGCAAAACTGGTGGTAGTTGGTCTAATGCCTGTTGTACATAGCACCATAGCGGCGGCGAAGTCGCTTGCAGAGAATAATGAATTGCTTCTGTGGGTGGTACTTTAATCTCGTTAATACAAAAAGCTGTCATATTAATTAACCAATTTTGCATGGTTAAAGTTTCCTCGCCTGATTCAGAGGCGGTTAAATTTAGTCCACCGAGTTCGTAGTAGATATGCCGCCAGGTGAGGGCAAACAGATAATCTGCCTGCACAGGCGATCGCGCCGAATGCCGAATTAAGGTATACACTATGGGACTATAGCGACAAAAAATCACCGTGAAGTACTTTCCGGCATCTGGATTTTGCTGAAACAGAGTCAGTAGTTCATGGTCACTGTGATGGAACAGCGACTTCACCAGGGGGTGATTAGCTTCCGGGAAATGAGGAATTTGCATAAGCCTTTCGATGGATAGTTGTTAAAATAGTTTTGGGAATTGCACTCCGGTAGTTAATCGCATAATATCTTGGTGTTGCCCAGTTTGTAGCCCAGACTCAGACTACTTGAGTATTGATAAACTAGAAACAAAGACTTAATTTTAGTCTTAATCGACAATCATAAAATCGGCTCCCTTATAGAATCCTTATTTGTTCATGGTTATAGCAGTTAGTGTGATATCGTTCCTGCTCAGTCCCCTTACCTTAGGCTCCTTTCTGCCTTCCCTGCCCTTAGATAGCCTGTTCTCCACTCAAGGGATTATGGTGATGCTGCTAGCAGCTTACGCTGGCGCAATGTGGATGTTCCTCACCAGTGCCCCAAAAGTACACACTGTAATGGTGTCGGATTTGGAGATTGCCCGACAGTTGTATGAAGGGCTGCTAGATTTGCCAGCAGCTGAGGTGCCATTGCACTACTACTACAACTACGAACAAACTATCGGCGCAACTGGCATTGATCCACTATATATGTCTACTGGGCCGAGTTTGTCTAGCAAAATGATGAATAATGCCAACGATGGGCTGTGGTATCAATTGAAGAAAAACACCCAGCTACACGTGATTACTGGCGCGAGTTTAGGTAGCAAAAATCAGCAACGCCACGTTTGTTTTGATCACGACTGCCTGGAAATGATTTTAATGCGAGTCGAAGTGCGCGGTTTGAAATTCAAGATTCGCAACCAGAAGCCCCTGAATTTTTTGGTCAAGGACTATGAAGGGCGCGTGATTGAGGTGGCTGAAGTAGCGAATTAGTCATTAGATTTTAGATTATTTTAGGTTGGGTGGTGCGATGCCTACGGCGGCAAGCTACGCACCACCCAATATTTTTTATAGCAGGTGAAGCGATCGCTCTACGAGTGATTATCCAAAGTCATTATCGGGTTTTGCTAAATAAAAGCTTATGACCGTGGAAAAGATGTACACATCTCATCTGTATAAAACAGACTTCTATACTTGGACTCAAGAGCAGGTTAGCTTGCTCAAAACTCAACAGTGGCATCAACTGAGTCTCACCATACAATCTGTTTTAGCAAAAACCCATCTGGAAGCAATTACTAAAGCAATTCTAAAGGAAATCCTGAAATAAATGCTAAAGCAAGTTTTAAAGTAGATATTAAAGCAAGTTTTAAACTAGATGTTAAAGTAAGTATTTCGACAAAAAACTTTCCTAATGAAGCAACTAAATAAACTAAATAAACTAAAGCAATTAAAGCTAAAGCAATTAAAGCAATCCTCAACCAATAATATTGAAGAAATGTAATTGCTAATTTCATGTAAGAACGACGATGCCAAGCTTGGTAAAAAGCTGAATAAGGTATATTTTGGGCGCAATGCGAGATAACTCCGTAACGGTCATCGTTTAGTTTGGAGTCACTGCCCAAGTCAATGACAACTTTCGCCATCTGATCTGCTGACAAAATCTTTTCTAAGCTACGTAGTGCTTCCTGACAGGTCATCATATTGTCAAACCAAGGCATTATATTTTCAATATTTTCATCCCTTGGACTGTATTTATCCTCAAAGGTGGCGATTAACTTTACCAAAGCTGCGATCGCACGCTCGTTGCCAGGATCTATTTTTCCTAAGCTAAATGCCGCTTGCCTACGGGTGAATTCATCTTGTGAGGTGTCGATTAAGTTTAGCAAAGCTGCGATCGCACGCTCGTTGCCAGGATCTATTTCCACCAACCTTCCTGCCGCCCAACTACGGGTAAATTCATGCTGTGAGGTGTCGATTAAGTTTAGCAAAGCTGCGATTACAGCATTTTCGTTGCCAGGATCTATTTGCTCTAAGCTATATGCCGCTAGCGAACGGGTGAATTCATGCTGTGAGGTAGCGATTAAGTTTGACCAAAGCATTGATCGCAGTTTCGTTGCCAACAGCTATTTTTCCTAAACTTTCTGCCGCTTGCCTACGAGTAGATTCATCCTGAGAGTTGGCGATTAAGTTGACCAAAGCATTGATCGCAGTTTCGTTGCCAACAGCTATTTTTCCTAAACTTTCTGCCGCTTGCCTACGAGTAGATTCATCCTGAGAGTTGGCGATTAAGTTGACCAAAGCATTGATCGCAGTTTCCTTGCCAACAGCTATTTTTCCTAAGCTTTCTGCCGCTTGCCTACGAGTAGATTCATCTTGAGAGTTGGCGATTAAGTTGACCAAAGCATTGATCGCAGTTTCGTTGCCAACAGCTATTTCCCCTAAGCTTGCTGCCGCTTGCCTACGAGTAGATTCATCTTGAGAGTTGACGATTAAGTTGACCAAAGCTTCTATCGCACGCTCGTTGCCAGGATCTATTTTTCCTAAGCTTTCTGCCGCTGCCCAATAGGTGTCTTCATACTCAGAAGTAGCGATTAAGTTGACCAAAGCATCAATCGCAGTTTCGTTGCCAACAGCTATTTCCCTTAAGCTTTCTGCCGCCATACTATGGATGAATTCATACTCTGAGCGGCCGATTAAGTTGATTAAAGCTGTGATCGCACTTTCGTTGCCAGGATCTATTTTTCCTAAGCTTTCTGCCGCTTGCATACGGTTGCGGATTTCATTTTGAGAGTTGGCAATGAAGTTGATCAAAGCTGCGATCGCTCTTTTGTTGCCAACAGCTATTTCCCCTAAGCTTTCTAACGCTAGCATCCGGGTGTAGTATTCACCCTGAGAGGTGGCGATTAAGTTTAGCAAAGCATCAATGGCTTTTCCACGATGAATCTGTTGCAGTGCTACCCTTGCTCTATCTAGAAGCTCTCCATAATCACAACTCCACCGAACAATGTGCGCTACAACTTCATCAGCTCTGGAACATTCTCCAAATTCGGCAATTCCTGCTGCGGCTAAAAAATAAGCTTGATACTGATAAAATCCTCTGCATCCATCATGAAACTTTACTAATGCTTTTATAAACTCTTCTTTCTGCTTTCAACCGTTCCCCTTTGGCTAGAAGAATCTCGGTTTCTTGAAGAAACCCAGGTTCTGAGGCAGCAAAAAAATTATCGATAAACTGATGCACTTGCTTGGGATAATCAAAGTCCAGCAAACGATAGGTTTCAAAGGTTTCTAGCGCATTGTAATCTGCTTGCCAGACATTTAGCCGACAAGTTAGCACCACCCGTGACTGGGCAATCCATCCTGTAAGTTTCTCGGCGAGTGTTTGCAATGTTTGCACACCTGATACAGCTACTTCATCCACTCCATCCAACAACAACCAGACTCGCCCTTGCTGAATTTGTGTTGTCAATTCTGCTTTCGCTTGAATCATCTGTGTTCGTGGAACAGCATTCTTAAGCCAATTGTTGAATAAATAACTTTGTAAATCCGTCCAAGAGCCACTTCGCCCCAGCTCAGCAAGCGAAATCCAAATTGGGAAACCTAAGTTTTTCTCTAATACCCAAAAGGCGATGCATTGCAGCAGAGTTGTTTTCCCTGCACCTGGTTCCCCAATTAAGGCGATGTACTTACCCTTAGTTTTGCCTTTCCCTTGTTCCAAGATTTGAGTCAAGAAAGCTTCATGCTCAAATCGCTGCTTTTTCTCATACTGCGGTTCATAGAGACGCGTTCCCGCTTCTGGGGAATGTTCGCCCAAGTTGCGTTTGTCAGGTTTTGTTCGCTGCACTAGCGCCAGGGGAACATAAATCTGCTCTCTTTCTAATTTGGCAGATTCATCTGGCATTGAAGGATTGCTGGTGAGTCGCCGTCGGGGTTCCAGCAATTGGCGGCAAATTTCGTGCCAGTTGATGGGAGTTAACTTTACCCGATTCTCCCCGTCGGGCGACTTGAGTCAATAAGTATTGGTTTGATTTATCGTAATATTCTGTGCCTGATTGAGATTATTAATTTTTTCTGCCAGCTTTGCTAAGTTTTGAATAGTTGGCTGTTGAGAATTAATTGTATTTGCTACTTCTTGGACTTGTGCAGCCAGTTTTGGATCAGCTTTCGCTGCTGCTTCTACTTCCAAAACTCCTTGAGCAATTTCTGGATCTTTGTCTGCTGCTGCTTTGAGTTCCAGCACAGCTTGCCCATAATCTAACCTCTGCTGTTCATTTGCTTGTGTAGCATTGGTTAATAATGGTAACTTCTTCTTATCACGAAGCTGTTCTATTAACTTGCGACTTTGCTGCCATGCAGCATCCCCAAGATTTTCGCCAGCTTTCTCCACTGCTTTTGTTAGAAGAAGAATGGCGATCGCTGTAGCTACAGCGGTTATAGTGACTGGTTCCATAAACCATCTAGTTATAGATATTTTTGTATTATATATACAGTAGCATTTACCAGTTTTTCGAGAATAAACCTAGTACCGCTGCTGAGTAAGTCAAAAGTCAAAATATCTATATTGCTTCCTCTGCTGCAATTCACGCAATCTAACTCTTGCAGGTTCTTTGTCTCTATATTTAATAGCGTCGTCGTATTTTTTCATAAAAGCGTGCAGCACCAGAAACCGCTGAAGGGTAAGAGAAAGCGTAAATTATGTTCGCTCTTGAGCATACGTAACTCATATTTTATTATGTTTACCTACTTAAAAATGGTGCGTTAAGGCTTTGCTTAACGCACTGCACTATTGAATAGTACTTACTATCTCAACTCATTTGTTCATACTTAAATTTCCCTTTAATAAACTTGTTAAAGTATTGACCTTTTGACGGTGCATTGTCTAAGTCTTCCTTGACACTAGGAGGTACTTTGAAATACTCGTAAACACTTCCACTATCAAATTCAATAGTCAGTGTTTGAGTTTTTGGATCATAGCTAAATTCCTTAATAACGCTGCCTTCAGGCTTGAGTAGAGGGAAGGCGATCGCATCCCGAATACTGGCACAATCAGTTAATAACATTACCAACCGATCAATCCCAATCCCTAAACCACCTGTAGGCGGCATACCGTATTCAAGGGCTGTCAAAAAGTCTTCATCTACACCTTGGGCTTCTAAGTCGCCAGCAGCTTTCCTTTCAGCTTGGGCTTCTAGGCGTTCTCTTTGATCGATGGGATCGGTAAGTTCTGAGAAGCTGTTTCCAGTTTCTCGCCCTACGATAAATAACTCAAATCTTTCCACCAAACCAGGTTGAGAACGGTGGGGTTTTGCTAAAGGCGAAATTTCTACTGGATAATCAATTACAAAGGTAGGTTGAATTAAACTAGCTTCTACCTTCTCTTCAAAAGCTGAATTCAGTAACTTACCAATTGATTTGGCTTCATCTACACCAGGAATACTAGCATTTTTACTCGCTGTTTTTGCTTCTTCCAAGGTTTGGAAAGAATTGAAATCTAAGCCAGTAAATTCTTTAACTAAATCGTGCATTGTCACCCGCCGCCAAGGTGGTGTTAAATCTATAGGTTCCCCTTGGTAGGTAATTTGCAGCGTACCGAGTACGTCTTGGGCGACAGTGGTAATAATCCCCTCAGTCAGCGCCATCATATCGTTGTAATCGGCGTAGGCTTGGTAAATTTCAATTGTCGTAAATTCGGGATTATGCCGAGTCGAAATTCCCTCATTACGGAAAACCCGCCCCAATTCAAACACCTTTTCAAAACCACCCACAATCAACCGCTTGAGATGAAGTTCTGTGGCAATTCGTAGATACAACTCCATTTCTAAGGTGTTGTGGTAAGTGATAAATGGACGCGCATCTGCACCCCCAGTCTCACTTTGCAAAACTGGCGTTTCAATTTCCAGAAAATCCCGTTCTTCTAAATAGCGACGAATACCGGCAGTAATTTGGGCGCGACGGCGGAAAGTTTGCCGCACTTCCGGGTTAACAATCAAGTCAACGTAGCGCTGACGGTAGCGCTTGGCAACATCCGTTAATCCATGCCACTTGTCGGGTAGGGGCAACAGGGATTTAGTCAGGATAGTATATTGTTTAACGTAGACAGATAACTCGCCCTTTTCAGTCCGTTTAATAGTACCTTGAACTCCCAGGATGTCACCTGCATCTGTAAGTTGCTTCAGGTGATTGAAGGCATCAGCATCAATATTTGCCATGCCTTCTTGGATGCGATTTTTATCCAAATAAAGCTGAATTGTGCCAGTTTCATCTTGTAAAGTGAAGAAAGCCAGTTTACCAAAAACGCGACGCGCCATAATGCGTCCAGCGATCGCAACTTCTAAATCAACTTCTTCACCACTGGCTAAATCGGCAAACTGTTCTTGCAACTGCGCTGCATGATGGGTAGATTCCCAACGATAGGCGTAGGGATTAGTCCCTAGCTGCTTGAGTTGTTCTACTTTCTCCAGCCTGGCGGCTCGGATATCTTCTTCCGACATGGTAACGAACTTTCAGGGGGCAAGATTAATTATAGTTGCTGCAAAAGTTGAGAGTAAGAGATATTTGCACTTTGCACATGATATCGCCAAACCAAATACAATGACACAAACTAAAGTGCGCTTGTGGAATGTAGATGAATATCACCGAATGCTTGAGACGGGTATTATTACAGAGGATGAACGGGTAGAACTGATTAATGGGCAAGTTATCCCCATGAGCGCCAAAAATCCTCCACACGCAGCAACAACTCTATGTGCGTCTGATTATTTTAAGCGTTGGCGCAGCCCGCCGCAGGCATCGCTAGCAGAAGTTGCCTTAGTTCGGGTGCAAGATCCCATTCAATTAAGCCAATACTCGGAACCTGAACCAGATATTGCCGTTGTCCGCATTGATGCGCGAAAGTACATTAATCATCATCCTGCACCCAATGAAATCTTTTTATTGATTGAGGTAGCAGATACAACCCTAGACACGGATTGCAAACAGAAAGCACCTTTATATGCTAATGCCGGAATTGCTGACTACTGGATTTTGGATGTGAATCAGCGTCAGGTTTTTGTTTTTTGCGAACCACTTTTGGAAGGCTACAATCAACAATTGATTTTGCAGGAAGATGCAACGTTATCCTTGATTGCATTTCCAGAAATTAAAATCCATATTAGTCAACTGTTTCCATAAGTTCGGCAATTATAGACTCCTTCATAAGGCTTGCTTTAATTCCCTCTTTTTTAAGGAGGGTTAGGGAGGATCAAGTCTTAACACAAGCGTATTGGGCAATAGTGAGTAAGATACCTATAAAAGAAGTGCGATCGCTTGATAGTATTTTATCCAAAAGACTGTCATAGAAAATATGATTCATATCTTCTATGACAACGATTCAATAATCCAATGTACAAGTCAAACCTTTATTTATGGTGTATTGTTAGCGAATGCCTAGATGAAATAGCCTTCATTTTCAAGTTAGTAAATTGCACGATCGCCTTTACAAAATCTTGCTGTTCTGGTTGCAAATGCAGTTTTTCTAGGGCTTGATTGATATTATTACCAGCTCGGAGATTGTGATTAAGTTGGGCACGTTGCGATGTATTTAAGACTGCCTCAATTTCCCTGTTTCTTCTCTGACGCACAGCCTGGAGTTCTTGGCGTTGTAAGGGAGTCAGGTTAATCTCCGACGAGGTGGAGTAGCTTGCAGTTTTAATAGTTTGGGCGGAAATAACACCAGAAGTAGTATGGAGTTGAACGGGTGCAGCTAAGGCAATTCCCGGCATGGAAAGGACAAGAGCTAGAATAGCAGCGAACACAGAAAGCCGTTTTGTCAAGTGAATTGCCATATTCAGAAATGCCTACATCTAATTTAATGCTGAGATATAGTTAAGCAATTTTCAAGCCTTAATTTTGAATCTTGAATTTATCCACCCCCAAGAGGATGGTAGTTCAGCTAGAAAATTTTATCCGCTTTAAGGGAATCCAAAAAAACTAGAATGGCAAACTTAACTGAATTATTTTTGTTAAAATCCAGACTCAAATTCAAGTTTTTACAAAATCATCACTTGATTGCTTGCTCATTTCTGTTAATCTGTCAATGCGTAAGTCCTGCAAGTAGCTTGTGATTTTATTTTAGAACACCTATCACAGAAGTTAGGCTTAATTGCATAATATCAATTATCTGTCAATGTGTAAGTTCTAAATTTAATTTCTGGAAATCCCTCAGACAAAGTATGTGCTAAAAGAGATATAAATAGTGCATTAGGCAAATCTAATGCACTATATATAACTTCACTCAGCACTCAAAACTACTCAGACCTTTTCATTCTGTCGATTTCCCGTTGTAATTCTTCAATTTGACGGCGTAAAGTTTCTGTTTCATTGGCGGAAGAATCTGCTGCAACATTTACTGATCCGGAAGCAGGCGATCGCTGATAATTTCCTCGGCGAATTTGCTGGTATTCTTCGGATACTGCCCACGCCCGTAAGTAATGCAAGCGTTCCACTGGGAAAGGATGGCTTAATAGCGTACCCTGAGCGCCATTATAAAGCAAAAATTTATACAACTGATTCAGTCCATCTTCATCCAGTGCCTGGTAATTTTCTGACTGCTTGATAAACTCTTGTAAACTACATTCATTGGCATATTTGTTACTACCGCCAGAGAGTTTCATCATCGTTGACATCACCGGATTCAAGTCATCCATGACTAGTAGTGCGGCGCGATCTGACGATAACTCAGCTTTACGCCGCCACTCAAAAAAGGCGTAAATCAAACCTTGTGTAACAATATTACCGATGCCGAAGGTTAATTCTCCCAAGGCCGAAGCAGCACTCATCGCCCACATCGCCATTTGAATTAAAATAGTATGACCACATTTAATATGCCCCAGTTCATGGGCTAACACCGCCCGAATCTCGGCTTCGTCTAGTAAGTCTAGTATCCCTGTATTTATGACTATGTAAGGATTCTCTTGCCCCAGCGCATAGCTATTTGCTTGGGGATTTTGCGAGACAAACAGTGTTGGTTCTGGGTAAATGTCCAAATCTCGGACGCATTCCCGAAACATCTGGTAAATAGTGGAATATTGACGCGGCCCGACTTGGATGGTGTTACCCGTTAGATAGACTAACTGAGGGCGTTCGTAGATAAATTCCACAAATTTACGAGCGATTAAATCAAATCCCGGTAAATTTCGTAAAGCTTGCTCGGCTTGGCGATCTAGTGGATGCCTGAAGGCTTCGCTGGAAATTCCTGTGTAAGTTGGCATAATTCAGGGTATTGGGTGATTGGTCATTGGTCATTGGTCATTGGTCATTAGTTTTGGATCAATGGCAAAGGACAAATGACAAATGACAAAGGACAACATAATAGAAATGGGGCTTTGTTCGTAAAAGTCACTTTGTATGGAATTAAAAGCGTGTGATTGAGGCAGAAGTTCATTTTTCACTACATAACTTTTTGCGATCGCAGGCGGGGTTCCCTTCCTGGCCCCATCATTTGACGATGGCACGGTTGGTAGCACGCGCCTTGCGCCTGGGACGTAGTGCCCTAATTCAAGTAGGGGCGGTTTGTGGCTATCAAGGGCGATATCGTACTAGTTTCGTAGCATCAGCCCTGATGTGGCATGGCCCTGTAATTATTGTTGCTCAAGAAGCGGTGCAGCAACTTCTGCTGCGGGTGGAAATTCCCCGTCTACAGCAGTGGCTACCAGCCAACAAAGCGATTAGGACAGGTGACGCTTGGCCTAGTGCTGAGTTCCAAGGGCTACTGTTGACCTCCCCAGAAGCTTGGTTAAAAGGACAATTTGCTGGTGGCTCTTGCTTTCCTAAAGGCATCCCCACAATTATTGATGGAGTAGATGATCTAGAAGATTGGGTGCGTCATCAACTTACCCAAGATATTCAACCCCATGATTGGGAACAACTTATGCTGGCTTGCCCAAATCAAGCTGAGGTAATTCGTGAAGCAAGGATACAACTTACACACCAACTTTTTCAGCATCCTATCAATCCATATCAGTGTTATCTAATTTCCCAGCCAGAAATAGAAATTTTGAGTCGTCTGTATTTAGCTTTAGCTTTAGATCAAGCCAACCTCCCAGATAATTGGAAAAACTTCTGGCAGCAATTTCAAACCCTTAATGAAAATCTTTCTTCCCCTGCCTCCCCTGCCCCCCCTGCCCTCTTCTGGGCAACTATTGCCCATCGACAAGGTTTATTTTCTTTGCACTATGCGCCAATGGAGTTGGGGGAAATCCTCTCACCCTTATGGCAGCGACAACCAGTAGTTTTAATTGGCAGCGCCATAGAACCGGAAACTGAGGCTCCCCTTTTCCGACAGCGCCTTGGTTTGGACGATTTAACTTGCCTGAAGTTCTCTTCAGATCAAGCAGAAGCAATTCAACTGTATGTACCTTATAAATTGCCCCTACCTAACACGCCAGAATTTCAAGCAGCATTTATTCACAAAGTCCGCACACTGGTTTGTCTAAGTGCTACAGCACCGGGATTAACGGTTGTCTTGGTAGGGGATGTACCACTCAAGTCTCAAGTTGCGACAATTCTGGCTTCAGAGTTTGGTTCGCGGGTGCAAGTAGAAAAAACTTGTTTAGATGAAAATGGTATTTTGATTAGCGGTTGGGAATTTTGGCGAGAACATCAGCGAGTCTTGCCAGCACCCCATCTGTTAATAATTGCTACTTTACCTTTACCATCTTTAGAAAATCCGCTAGTAGCTGGTAGGGTAGCTCGCTATAAGCGATCGCATCAAGATTGGTTCCGTTTATATTTGTTGCCAGCAGCTTTGAATGAATTACAAAGAGCGATCGCTCCAGTCCGAGAAAGTCAAGGTATTGTTGCTTTACTTGATAGTCGTGTAGTTAATCGCAGCTACGGCGCTCAAATTCTTGCTGCCTTAAGTCCTCTGGCCCGCATTAACTATCTCGATCCCAGTCTGTTTTCTAATACCGATGAAGAAAATTCCGCTTAAAGTCTCTAGTCTTTTGTCAATGCCAATACTTCGGCTCCGCTCAGTACAAGTGCCCAATTTACATTTTGTCAACCAAAGCGCGATCGTCTAAAACCAAGCACTATTATCAGTTTATGAGGCGTGATGCGATTCATTGCCTCTCTGTAGCCATGATTTTTGGCAAGATAAATTTAGATAGAACCTAAGTAAAAATTTGAGTTGCTGATTATGGGTGAAGCAAAGCGTCGTAAAACCACACTAGGGGAAACATACGGTCAAGAGACTCGCATCTTGCCTTGGCTTCCCATCACAAAAACTCAAGCTGAATTATTTGTCAGTTGGACAAGTCGTGGTGCTTGGATAGGCATTGGAGTTATGGTTGTAGCATGGGCAACTATCCGTTTTATCGGCCCAGCCTTCGGTTGGTGGCAAGTAGTCAACTAAATGCTGCTGTAGAATAGCCCTTTCAAGCTGGGTAAAAATTTTGCTCAATAAACTTTAACCTCTTAACTCTGTGTTGCGCCAGTTGCTTCAAGTCGGGAAACCCGCCCAACGCACTGGCTTCTCTGTGCCTCTGCGGTTAAATAAAAGAATTTTTAGCCGCAGAGACACGGAGTAGGACACTTGCGTGGGCAGGTTTCCCGACTTGAGCAAAGTGTCCGTGGCGCAGAGAGAAAAAAAAGAGATTTGACCAGTCAACTTGAAAGGGCTGATCTTAAATTGGAATTTTCCCGCAGGTTTGGTCAGTATATGCTCTACGTCTTGGGTCTATCTTTGTAGTATGTAAAGAAGCACTTTTGACCTGAGATTATGCCATCCTCTAAAAAACCCCTCACCTACCCATCCAGCCACAAAAGCAATCAAGTCGATAACTACCACAGTACTTTAGTCGCAGATCCTTACCGTTGGTTAGAAGATCCTGACTCTGAAGAAACAAGGGCTTGGATTGAGGCACAAAATCAAGTTACTTTTGGCTACTTGAGCGAAATTCCTACCAGGGAAAAAATTAAACAGCGCCTCACCAAACTTTGGGATTATGAAAAATATGGCATCCCTTTTAAAGAAGGCGAATCTCTGCAAGATGGTTCCACCGAACGCTACTTTTATTTCAAAAATGACGGACTGCAAAACCAAAGTGTTCTCTACACTCTGAAAACCCTCGACGACCAACCCAAAGTTTTACTTGACCCTAATAAACTTTCAGAAGATGGTACTGTTGCTCTTTCGGGATTGTCTATTAGCGAGGATGCTAAACTTTTAGCATACAGTCTATCTGCCTCTGGTTCTGATTGGCAAGAATGGAAAGTACGCGATGTCGAAACTGGTGAAGACCTGCAAGACCACCTGAAGTGGATTAAATTTTCTGGCGCGTCGTGGACACATGATAATCAAGGTTTCTTCTACAGTCGCTACGATGAGCCAAATGAAAAAACTCAATTAGAAGATGTTAACTATTATCAAAAGCTCTACTATCATCAATTAGGTAAACCCCAATCAGAAGATGCACTAATTTACCATCGTCCTGACCAAAAGGAATGGGGTTTTAGTGGCGGTGTTACTGAAGATGGACGCTATTTAATAATTTCAATTTGGCTGGGAACTGACTCCAAAAATTTAGTCTTCTTTAAAGATTTGACTAACCCTAATGCTGAAGTCGTAGAACTAATTAACCAATTTGAGGCAGATTATAGCTTTATCGACAATGATGATAGCGTGTTTTATTTCCGCACGGATTTAAATGCACCACGGGGACGAGTGATTGCTATTGACAGCAAAAACCCTGCACCAGAAAATTGGCGAGAAATTATTCCCCAATCAGCAGAAACGTTGGAAAGTGTAGGGATACTCAATAACCAATTTGTTGCTGATTACCTTAAAGATGCTCACAGCCAAATTAAAATCTTTGATCTCAAAGGTGAGTTTATTCGTGAGGTAGAATTACCTGGACTCGGTTCAGCCGGGGGTTTTGGAGGTAAGCGTCATGATACCGAAACTTTTTATAGTTTCACCAGTTTCACCACACCAGGAACTATCTATCGCTACGATATGGTAACTGGTAAAAGTACCATTTTCCGCCAGCCACAGGTAGATTTTAATCCTAATGATTACGAGACTAAACAAATCTTTTATCATAGCAAAGATGGTACTAAAGTACCAATGTTTATCACCCATAAAAAGAGCATAAAGTTAGATGGAAATAACCCGACTTATCTATATGCCTATGGTGGTTTTAATGCCTCAATGACACCTGGTTTTTCTGTAAGTCTTTTGGTGTGGATGGAGATGGGTGGTGTCTATGCTATGCCTAATATACGCGGCGGTGGAGAATACGGTGAAGAATGGCATCAAGCAGGAATGAAGGATAAAAAGCAGAATGTCTTTGATGACTTTATTAGTGCAGCTGAATGGTTGATTGCTAATAAGTATACTAAGACTGAGAAGCTAGCGATCGCAGGTGGTAGCAACGGCGGTTTATTAGTGGGTGCTTGTATAACGCAACGTCCCGATTTGTTTGGTGCAGCTTTACCAGCAGTCGGCGTCATGGATATGTTGCGGTTCCACAAATTTACCATCGGTTGGGCTTGGACTTCCGAATATGGTTCAGCAGATAATCCAGAAGAGTTTCCAGCGCTGTATACTTATTCGCCACTACACAACATCAAACCAAATACAGCTTACCCAGCAACCTTAATTACCACAGCCGATCATGACGATCGCGTTGTCCCTGCTCATAGTTTCAAATTTGCCGCAGCTTTGCAAGAGGCTCACGCAGGTGATGCGCCAACGCTAATTAGAATTGAGACTAAAGCAGGACATGGTGCGGGTAAACCCACGGCTAAAATTATTGAGGAAGCCGCAGACAAATGGGCTTTTTTGGTGCGTACTTTGAATGTTGAAGTTTAGAAGATTGACTGCTTGATCAATTCGATAAACGCGATCGCTTCGACTTTTGAGTAAGGCGCATCCCCAATACTGCTCGGTTAAGGAAAAAAGTACACGGGTAGGGGCACAACATGTTGTGCCCCTACGATTATCTGTACCTCACGCCTGTTGCAATCTGCTGTAAAAGCGATCGCTCATAAAAATAACAAGTTGGAAAATCTGTTGTAATAAGCCATTGATCAAAAGATGTTATCACCCAGATGCCAAATTAAAAGGGAATCAGCTTAAGAAATAAGGGTGGAGAGAAACAATTATTTACTTCACCCTTACTGCTTTTCTTCATCTGAGCAAGAAGTTTAATTTTTTTTAACTCTCTTGTGCTTAAAACGCGACAGCTTGGGCTGTCCCCTTGAGATTGATTGTTGTATAAGTTTGTTTCTGCCCCTGGTTGAATTGAGGAATCACAGAAAAGCGGTTTGTTGTGGTGATTCCTTTAGTTTCAACTTTTACTTCGTTGCTAGATCCAAGGTTTACACGAGGTATGAGCAAGGTAAATGTGGTGTTGCCAGTATCTACTGTCTTTTTAATAGTCACAGTCACTAGTGTACCAATTTCCGTATCTACAGTACGAATCTCATCTCCGGTAAAGTTTAATGTCTGTTTCTGCTCTTGATAGTTGAAAAGGGGCTTACCAATAAAGCTTGACGTTGAGTAATTAATAATGACTTTCTCGCCTTTGGAATTATACCCTGTGAAATTATACAAGTTCGGTGTTTGTTCGACTTGGGCATGAGACTGTAATACAGGTATTGCGGCTAAGGTTATACCTAATGTGAATGATGCAATTAAGTTTCTTGTTTGCATATTTTAAAAAGTTATTGCTAGTTTGGCGAAGATATTTCCCCTGATGGGATGACCAAATAATTACTAATTCGTAATTCGTAATTCGTAAATAAAAATTCATTAAGGAGAAATTAATAATTAATTTATTAAGGATACAGAGCAACTTAATTTATTAATGGAATCAATAAATTCATTCCTTATTCAGAGCAAGCGACTTCAGTCGTAGGCTTGAATTACGAATTACGAATTATCAATTACGAATTATGTTGGCAAGGAATGAAACCAATTTTAAAAGTGGATATTCCGGAAAACTTGTCAAATGAAACACATTGCAATCGTTGTTAATAGACTTGTAATAATTTGTAATACGGCGTAAAGTTACATCTGACTTTAAAGTTGGGAGTAGGGAGTGGTGAGTGGGGAAAGACCACTTTTATGCTTGGTTGTGAACTTGCTTCATCGGGACTGTCTTGAAAATAAAGAATAAGTGGCAATAAATAATAAAAGGGATTTTTATACCTTCGTTGTGGGCTATTGCTCGTAGGTGTCTTGCAAATAGGTGAACTTGAAAACCGACCATTACGGCATGGCGGAAATAAAGTTACCATTAAAAATGGTAAAAAAGCCGCGAATGTAAGTCTTTTAACTTCCAGAAAGCGATACTAAGGTTTTGTTTTTTAATTAGAAATTTTGCATTTCCCATTGCTTATGAAGCTACGCTCATATATGCTTGTAGGGTTTTTTCTCAGCCTTCTGCTAAGTATTTTGCCTTTTTCGGGCAATTTCACCAATGCTGCAACACCAACAACAGCCGCACCTGTATCTGCTGTCTCATTCACCCAAGGGGTGCAAAAAACGGTATTGGACAACGGCTTAACGGTGCTAACTAAAGAAGTCCATACCGCTCCAGTAGTCAGCGTACAAGTTTGGTATAAAGTTGGCTCACGTAACGAGGTTAAGGGAGAGAATGGCATTTCTCACCAGCTAGAACATTTAATGTTCAAGGGTACAACTGACCGTCCTGTGCAGTTTGGAAGGTTATTTAGTGCCTTGGGTAGCCAGTTCAATGCTTTTACTAGTTATGACGAAACAGCTTACTTTGGCACAGTGCAACGAGACAAACTCGAAGCATTGTTGACACTGGAAGCCGATCGCATGGAAAACTCTTTAGTTGGGCCCGATCAACTGACAAGTGAAAAGCGGGTGGTGATCTCCGAGTTACAGGGGTACGAAAATTCACCAGGCTATCGTCTGAGTCGGGCAGTGATGCGAGATGCTTTCCCTAATAGAGCCTATGGCTTACCTGTGGGAGGCACAAAAGCTGATGTAGAAAAATTCACGGTGGAGCAGGTGCGGAATTATTACCAAACCTACTACAGCCCAGAAAATGCCACGTTGGTGATTACAGGCGATTTTGCCACAGAACCTGTACTCAAAGTTGTTAAAGAAACTTATGGGAAGTTGGCAAAACGAGCAAAAGAGGACACGGGGACGCAAGGACGCAAGGACGCGGTGAGGGGAAATACCACCGCGTCTTCTTTGGTTGCCCCTACTACTAAAAAAGCACCGATTGTTTTGAAGCAACCTGGAAGTGCGGCACTACTGCAAGCAGTGTATCCTCTGCCAGATATCAAGCATCCTGATGTCCCAGCAATTGATGTGATGGATGCCATCCTCACAGGCGGACGTAGTTCTAGGCTTTACCAGGCTTTGGTGGAATCTGGACTCGCTAGTTCAGCGAGTGGCGGTGCTGCCGAACTCATTGAACCAGGTTGGTATGAAATTAATGCTACGGCGGCTCCGGGTCAAGAGTTAGGGAAAATTGCTCAGGTGCTTCAGGAATCTTTAGCAAAATTGCAACAGCAGCCAGTTACTACTGAAGAATTGAACCAGGCGAAGACGCAACTGCAAGCCTCTTTTATTTTGGGGAACCAAGACATCACTAGTCAGGCAAGCCAATTGGGATATAACCAAACTGTGGCTGGCGATTATCATTTTATTGAACAGTATCTGGCTGCGATCGCAAAAGTCACCCCAGCCCAAGTGCAGCAAGCAGCAAAAACTTACCTAAATCCCGCGAAACAAACCATCGGCTTCTTTGAGCCAACTCAACCAGATGGTAAACCAGGAACTTCCAGCGCTGGTTCTGGTCGCACAGTGGAAAATTTCAGCCCTGGTAAGCCTGTAGATCCAGCAGAACTGGCGAAATATCTGCCACCTGCCACATCCGTTACAGATTCGGGCAAACAATCATTACCAGAAGAGTTTACCTTAAATAATGGTTTGCGGGTTTTGCTCTTGCGCGATCGCAATCTCCCCACCATTAACCTGAGTGGACAAATTGACGCTGGTACTGAATTTGACGGCAACCAAAAAGCTGGATTAGCGAATTTAACTGCGGCCAACTTAATGAATGGGACGCAGACTAAAAATGCTCTTACCCTAGCAAAAACCTTAGAAGACCGGGGAGCCGATTTGAACTTCGGTGCCAGCCGCGAAGGAGTTAGCGTTAGCGGTGAGGGACTTTCAGCGAACCTGCCGATATTGATTCAAACTCTGGCAGACGTGTTAGAAAACGCGACTTTCCCAGCCGACCAGTTAGAACTGAGTCGCCAACGGGCACTGACAAGTCTCAAAGTCCAGCTAGATGACCCCAGAGGTTTAGGAAGACAAGTATTTCAGCAGGCAATTTACCCAGAAAATCATCCATTCCATAGCTTTCCCACAGCCGAGAGTTTAAAGAGTATTACTCGTGATGATTTGTTTGGCTTCTACCAGACACACTACCGACCAGATAGCACAACGATCGCAATAGTTGGAGACTTTGATCCACTTAAAGTAAAATTGTTGCTATATCAGGCGTTTGGCAAATGGTCAGCCACGGGTAAGCCACCTGTTCTCGAAATAGCGTCCGTGCCATTGCCGCAAACTTTGACACGTTTAAACAAAGTGATACCTGGTAAAGCAGAAGCTGTTACCTACATCGGCTACAACGGCATCTCTCGGAAAGACCCACGTTATTATGCAGCACTGATACTGAATCAAATTTTGGGTGGTGATACCTTATCGAGCCGCTTGGGTACGGAAGTACGCGATCGCCAGGGTCTAACCTACGGTATCTATAGTGGTTTTGCCGCCGGAATCAATCCCGGCCCGTTCTTGATTCAGATGCAGACTGCTCCTGGTGATGCCCAAAAAGCGATCGCCAGTACTCTCGCTTTACTCAAACAGTTGCGCGAACAAGGAGTAACTGAGTCTGAATTCAACACGGCAAAACGCTCAATTACTAATAGCTATCCTGTGGATTTAGCTAATCCCAGTGACGTATCAAGCATCATTTTGAATAATGCTGTTTTGGGACTTTCACGCTCAGAAATCCGAGAGTTTCCCCAGAAGATTCAAGCAGTCACGATGGCTCAGATGCAACAGGCAATTGAGGATTTAATTAAGCCGGAAAATCTGATAATTGTCACTGCTGGCCCTGGAGAGACTGTAACCAAGGGCAGCTAATTACCTCAAGCCAAAACACAAAGGTACTAACCCAAGTTGCTAGTTACAGATTCAGGCGATCGCTAGCGACCACTTAAATAATTCGTAATTCGTAATTCGTAATTCGTAATGGGCTTCGCCCCGCAACGCTTTCGTAAATTTTGTTTTGTAATGGGGATTTAACCCCAACACAAAACAAAATTTTTATTGAACTGGGGGACTTAAACCCACGGACAGGAGTTAAACAATAAAATCCCCTGAGCGTGAGAAAATTCGCAGGGGCAGATGTTAAATCAGTTATCAGTTATCAATTATCAGTAAACACAAAGCGTATGGTGAGGGGCTGTTACCCACCACCAACGCATACCACCAACATTTGTGTGGTGTTTCGTCAAGGATTTAACTGATAACTGAAAACTATTCACTGTTAAATGAAACAATTGCGATCTATGCTATCATCGACGACCTACTCAAGGCCATTGGACACCGTGAAGATATTCGTTGTCTCATGGTGTGATGCAGAAATAATTACTAGGGCACTGGTTGCGGCAATGTTTTTCAATAGTAATCATAAGTATTGCTTGTGACTATTATGTTAGACCATAAACTGACATTAATAATGTTAGAAAAGTCACGATTCAATCTGAGATTACACCGTTTATCGATGTTAATCAACGACCTGTTTCATCAACTAGGAATGATACTAAAAGAGATAAGTGAGACTACGGAATATCTTTTAGACTCATTCCCTGTAGCAATCTGTGACAACATTCGTATCTAGAAACCCCGCTTCCATTCTTCTCCCCGAAAGGTCGAGAGGCTTTGAAACCCCCCTTCCCTACAAGGGAAGGCTTGCTCGGGGGGTTAGGTTTCTGGGTGTCGCCGTTATAAGCAAATGCGATCGCCGTTATAGCAAATGCGATCGCCGTTATAGCAAATGCGATCGCCGTTATAGCAAATGCGATCGCCGTTATAGCAAATGCGATCGCCGTTATAGCAAATGCGATCGCCGTTATAGCAAATGCGATCGCCGTTATAACAAATGCGATCGCCGATATAGCAAATGCTGTCGCCGATATAACAAATGCGTAGGCGTAGCCAGCCGTAGGCATCGCCGAAATAACAAATGCGTAGGCGTAGCCAGCCGTAGGCATCGCTGAAATAACAAATGCGGTCGTTCTGCTCCCCACAAATTATGATTTCATTGCAAGTAGAGTAGCCTCATATCAGGGCATGAATTTAGAATTTGAGTGGGATAACCAAAAAGCTAGTTTGAATCTCAACAAGCACCGCATCAGCTTTGAAGCGGCTAAGACAGTCTTCAACGACTCTCTAGCTTACATATTCAACGATGAATGGCACTCTGTTAGTGAACGACGGGAAATCATCATCGGACGTGACCAAGACAATCGCCTGTTATTGGTCTGTTTTACAGAAAGAGCAAACGTTATCCGTATCATTAGCGCACGTCTAGCAACCAACAAAGAACGAAGAGATTATGAAGAATTCCCAGGCTTCTGAATTTTGCAACAACGCAGATGATGACTTGCTTCCAGAGTATAACTTTGACTATCGCAAAGCCTTGCCCAACCGTTTCGCTAGTCAGGAAGAAAAAGCTCCTTTGACAGTTACCCTTGATGCTGATGTCGCTGAGATATTCAAAACATCAGAAGCTGTTAACAACGCTCTCCGTGCCTTACTCTCAGCAATTCCAAAGGCTGAAAGATAAACTGCTCCAGCGTAGCCAGCCTTTGGCATCGCTATTGCCTATTCTCTAACTCGTCTCCTGAATTTGCAGACGTATAGTGTGTTCAGTCGCATCACTAAGTTGCAATTCCATGATTTCACCACCCAGAGGTTCCAAGCAAGTCAGGAGCGATCGCAAGTTGGGTGTACTTGCGCCAGTATCTACATATAATCTATCCGCCAAATTACCGATCCGTTTCCAAGTCATGTACAATTTAGCGATCGTTTGTTCAATTTGCGATGCTTGATTCACCAAATCGGCAGCAATGCTCAAACAGCCGACTCTTTGCGCTTCTTCTAAGGCTGTTTCAATATCAACATCTTCCTTCGTCAACGCTTGGACTTGAGCCGCCCCTTTGAGATATTTGGCCAAGTTACGCGCTTCGGTGGTTACCTGTTTGAGGGTATCCATATCAGGGTTAGCAGCAATTTCCTTCTGGATAAACTTTTGGTGCGATTCTGGCAGTTTTTCCATTTCCTTCACCAGTGGGGCGATGTAGCGTGGGGGAAGGGTATTATCTGCTGCTTTTTCCTTGACTGCTTCGGGTAATAAATCTGAGGACATGGCTGTCCATTCATCGCTGAGTTGACGCACTTCTCGCCTGGTGATCCGATCGCCTTTTTGTGCGGCTTCACTCACCATCTGTTGCACTTCTGGGACTGCTTTGGAGGTTTCAACAAAAGCCCGTTTGCTGAAGTTGTTCACAGTTCCGGGATCAAGTTTACCGTCTTCGATAAGAGTATCGGCACTATTCGCCAGTTGAATCCAGGAGTATGCTTGACTTTTGCTGATTTCTCGCTCTTTTAGCCATCGCAGAAAGCCAGTACCGCGTCCGTCACCACCGACTTTCTCTCTGTCGCGGATAGCCCGTAAAATTCGCCCCCGCCAGATTTCAGTTTGCAAATCAAAGCGATCGCATACCTGCCAAGCTACTTCTAGCTGCTGTTGAAAATCTGACTCTAGAATCTGTTCATCTTCTGGATCGGGCAGTTCAAAGCTGATATCTGCTGGCTGTAGTAAAGCAGCAGCAAGGTTGTTTATGGAGTCGGTGTCTTGCACGATTGATGACTAACTAGTGGATGCGATCGGCTTATTATGCCACAATCTGTGGACTCTCACTTAAGCGGGAGTACGGTATTATGAGTTACAACAAATATAGTAGGAAGGGGTAAACCACCTTTGTAAAGTCTTTAATTAATTAGAGACAATAAAAATAAAACGATGAATCAGGTAGATTACCTCCGCATAAGCTTAATCGATCGCTGCAATTTTCGCTGTCAATACTGTATGCCAGAGGGAGTAGAACTGGATTATATTCTCAAGCAACAGCTGTTGACTGATGAAGAACTACTCACCTTAATTGAAGAGGTATTTATTCCAGTAGGCTTTAAGCGGTTTCGGTTGACTGGGGGTGAACCCTTGTTGCGTCCGCGTGTGGTAGATTTAGTAAGTGCGATCGCAACTCTCCCCCAAACTCAAGACCTCTCAATGACCACCAACGGTTTTTTGCTGGCTCCGATGGCACAAAACCTCTACAACGCAGGTCTGCGACGAATTAACATTAGTCTTGACTCTCTTGATCCCGACATTTTTGATCAAATTATTGGTAATCAGGGGCGTTCTCGTTGGCAACAAGTTTGGCATGGAATTCAAGCTGCTCATCAAGTCGGATTCGACCCCCTAAAGCTGAATGTGGTGGTGATTCCTGGTGTTAATGACCACGAAGTTTTAGATTTAGCCGCCCTGACAATTGACAAACAGTGGCACGTTCGATTTATTGAATTTATGCCCATTGGTAATGTGCATTTGTTTGGCGATCGCGGTTGGGTATCTTCAGCCGATTTACGAGGACGTATTCGCGATCGCTGGGGCTTGACAGAATCACAAGTTCGTGGTGCTGGCCCTGCTGATGTCTTTCAAATTCCCGGTGCGAAGGGGACACTGGGATTTATTAGTCAAATGTCGGAATGTTTTTGCGATCGTTGTAACCGGATGCGCCTGAGTGCAGATGGCTGGCTGCGTCCCTGTTTATTAAATGAAACTGGTCAAATAGATTTAAAAACGGCTTTGCGTTCTGGTGTAAGCACCGCTCAATTACAAGAGCAGGTGAGTAGTTTACTAGCAATCAAGCCAGAAATTAACTTTAAAGGGCGCGATTCTGGTAATAAGGGTATATACACCCGCACGATGTCGCAAATTGGCGGATAGTCATTGGTCATACTGAATCAAAGGCTGAAACTCTCTTCCTGTATGGGGTGTCAAATTATAGATTTGCTCAACTCGACAGGGTGAGGAGCGATGCCTGCGGTGGTCACTGAGCGGCTGGTGAGCGGCTGGCCCTGAGCGCAGTCGTTCGCGTTAGCGTCTCCGACAGGAGAAGGCAGTCGAACCATGTCGTTCGCGCAGCGTCTCCAAGAGTTGTGCGGGCTATTCGGCGTCGCTAGGATTGATTCAAAATTGGTGAAAAAGGTTCTTGCTAAAAATCTCCAATTTGCTGCAAAACTACAAAATACTTGGCCACGATAGAGTCAGTAGCATAATTAAATTACTTGACCAAAACAAAAGCAGCAGCCACAAGACACTACTAATTATCCTGAAGTTCCCTCGTTCGACGAAATCAGTACTTTTGATGAATTGCTGCTCGTGCCAAAGTTGCCAAACTCGAAATGCAGTGTAAAGTGTACCAATAATTACCACTAAACTTGGCAACCAAACTCTACTGACTATTTCTTCAGTGACAATTTGGATAATAAGAACTAGCAAGTAGAAGCCAAAGATTTTGCGAATTTCAGGATACTTAAACCAAATAACAAACGTAATTGTAGGAACAATAAGCCCAATAGCGATCGCTAACAAGATCCAGACTCGAATAAATCTCAGTCCAGCATCGCTATAATTAATCATTTGACTAATTGGTAATATTCCAATTGAGGTTAGCCAACCCACAAGTATTACTACTAAAGTTGCCAGTACCATAAAGAGGAATGTCGTTTTCCAAGTCATTAATTGTTTGCTCCACTAACCAATTGAGCTTCAAAGTTCAACGAACGTCGGTTATAATTGAACTTTGGACAAAAGAGGTAATAGCTTTTATTAAATCTCTACCTACTGATGGTGTTATCGATCCATTGTCCCAAGATATTATAGTGCCATTGAGTCAGCAAGCACTACAAATAAAGAAATAATTTGAGCGATCGCTTTAAATTGAATCATTTTTAGCATTAAAACTAAGTATCCTACTTACTTTTCGTACCAACAATCGTAGGAAGCCATTGGAGCTTAATTACTGGACTTTTAATCATGGCTAGGCTGTGTTTTGTTGATTTGTGCAAGCGGTGCAATCTGTTTGTCATAAAACTCAGGAGATGATGAAAATGACAATTAATCATGGAATATTATCGCAACCAGGTGAAGGTGATAGTTATTCAGTAGCAGGCGATGTAACCACCTTTAAAGCTACGAGCGAACAAACAGATGGCAAATATGCACTATTTGAAGTAGTAGTTGCACCCCAATTAGGGCCGCCGCCACATATTCATAGTCGAGAAGATGAAGCATTCTATATTCAAGAGGGTTCGATTGAGTTTTATCTTGATGAACAAATAGTTGTAGCAACTCCCGGAACATTCTTGCATTCTCCCAAAGGCCAACTCCATAGTTTTAAAAATATTGGTTCTGTACCAGCCAAAATGCTGATTTGGGCTACTCCAGGTGGACTAGAAAAGTTTTTTGCACAAGTCGGAACTAAAGTAGAAAATTCGTCAGTTCCACCGTTACCCATAACTCAAGAAACCATTGACCGAATATTAGCAACTGCTCCTGAATATGGAATTACAATTGTTCTTCCTGAAGCTGATAATTCTCCATAAAATTGTGGCTTTGATTCAATACCGAAAATAATTGGATATTTGGCAGGGCAAGAAGTAGAAATTTCTCAACTGATACGAGTGCATATTGCCAAGCATGGTCAATATTGCTAGAAGTATTGTTAAAAAAATTGACTTTGACAAACGGTTTTAGCCTTAACCCAAGCGTATTGCTATATAGCCTACCTCAAAGGAAAAATAAGGGGTATGCTTAAACACAGATCCCCATACTAATTATTCTCAATTAAAAAGTGTGAGCAGAGGTTTCGTTTCTTCTGCTCACACTTTGGGACTTGCCCTTTGCAAATAACTAAGGACAAATGACTATTACGCTTGTCGTGAGTAGTATTCCACCACAAGTAGTTCATTAACTTGTAGTGCCACCCATTCGCGCTCAATAACGCTGTTGACTTTACCAACCAACTTATTTTTGTCAAACTCCAAATGACTGGGGAGGTTGGCCAAACCGGGATATTGTAAGTTAGCTTCCACCAACTTCCGTGATTGTGCCCTATCCCTGACTGCAATTACTTCACCAGGACGGCATTGATAGCTGGCAATATTAACCACACGACCGTTAACAGTTACGTGACCGTGATTTACCAGTTGACGAGCTGCTGGGATAGTCGGGGCTATACCCAAGCGGAAAACGGTATTATCCAAGCGCATTTCTAGCAATTGCAGCAGCACTTGTCCGGTAGAACCAGTAACACGTCTGGCTTTACGCACATAGCGCAGCAATTGCTTTTCAGTCAAACCGTAGTTGAAGCGGAGCTTTTGCTTTTCTTCTAGACGGATAGCATACTCAGAGCGCTTCTTGCGGTTCTGACCATGCTGACCAGGTGGATAAGCGCGTCTGGCGCTTTTACGAGTTAATCCTGGTAAATCGCCCAAGCGGCGTACAATTCTGAGGCGTGGCCCTCTATATCGGGACATGAGTTTCCTTAATCTAATCCTGTTTAAACTTTACCCAAACATTCCATTTTGACATTCCCCCGATAAAAAATCAGGGAATTCTTGGTTCTTTGAGGCTGCTTACCAAGGTAAGACGTATCCTACCAAAGTAGAGGCATCAACTTTTGCGCCAGTTGCTTTAAGTCGATACCGACACACTAGCTTCCAAGCTTGAATTCCGACCTGTCACGCCGTACTCCTGCCAATAAGTTTTTTGTGTTTATTTAGTTTCGTAGGCTACTCAATCATCAGATTGGTTTACGTAGTATTCTTACTCTGAAATACTTTTTACGTTGCCTACTTATCTTTCAAACAGTTATATTAACACAATTTCCGGCATAATTAATTATGTCTATACCTTGCTACCGCCGAAATTCTTTAATTACAGAGGATTTTTAAGATATTTGAGTTAGCATAACTTTGGGTGTTTGGAGAATGGCAACGTCAATGAGCAATAAAGCGGTTAATAGAGGTAAGAACAAACAAGCCAGTTCCACCTCCAGGATTTTAACAGTACCAGTTTTGGCTATAGCTGGATGCTTGGCAACGATCTTACCAAATACAGCGATCGCTGCTTCCTACAACAATGATTATAGTGTCTGTGCAGGTCGCCTTTTGAGCGTGGGTGTAACGGCAGAAGCGGCATCACTTGGTTGTGCAGCAGCACTGCGTCCAAGGGATTTGGCTGCTTGCGTGGTTAAAATTGAGAAGGAAACCCAAATTGCCGCGACAGATGCGCTTTCTTCTTGTGGGAGAGCCCGGCGTCCTGAGGAGTTAGCTACCTGTGTAGTTGGCGTCAGCTTAAGTACCAAGGAAGAAGCTAATCCGGCAGTTCTAGATTACTGTGGACGTAGTTTGTTACCCGTGCGCTTTGGTCAGTGTGTCGTTGGCTTGCGTAGTCAAATCGACTTTCCCGCTACACAGGCTTTAGATACTTGTATCAGTGCTGATGATAGTGTTATCGGTGCTTCATCTTCGTCTACACCGCCAACTATAATACCTGCGGGTTCAAGTCCAACTTTAGAGACTACCCCATTTCCAACGCAACCGAGTGTTCCAACGCAACCGATTGTTCCAACGCAACCAGTTATTCCAACTCAACCGATTGTTCCAACGCAACCCGGCACAACGAATTAATTACAATCCTTTGTAATTGGCTGAGAATACAGGTTAATTAGGAGGCAGGACTTACGCAAAATACCTTTCAAACTCTTATTTCTCCGTGTTCTCTGTGTCTCTGTGGTTCGATTTTCCGTTACCTGTGCGTAAGTCCTAGGAGGGTGGGCATTTAAATGTCCACCCTCCTAATATGTCAAGTTTAAATTGATGGGTAAGCTGTTCCACATTTAAATTGCATAAACTAGGCAAGCAGGATACCATTGCTGTCAACTTAAACTCAAACGCTTATCCACAAGGGTTTTACCCCATACCTCAATCCCCTCCCCGTTCACCTACGGTGTATACACAAGTCGTAAAATCCTTGCTTGGCTTGCTCATAATGCAATACAGTTCAGTTAAGCAATTTTTCCTTCTCTCTTCTCTCTTCTCTCTGTGTCGCGCCAGTTGCTTCAAGTCTCTTAACCGCAAGAGCGCACTGGCTTCTCTGCGCCTAATAAGGTTCGTTAAAAAAAAGAGTCCTAGCCTTAACCCAAGCGTATTGGCTCATAATGGCTCTATTTCCCCCAATTTATCGGGGGACTAAGGGGGATCTTAAGGCCTATGCAACTTAACCGAACCGTATTGGGGTGTTAAGGACTTTTGCAAGAGGTCTCTTGACTAAATGTTTTGCACGAAATCAAATATTTATCCCACAACAGCCGGACTTGCTACCTTCTCTTGTCTTTGGGAAGGCGGACGCATTCCCAAACCAAGTAAATTCAGCATTTCTTGATCGCTATCATAATCTGGACAGGGAGTAGTCACTGTCAACATTTTGTTGTCGTCACTGGAAAAGATAGAATTGGCTCCTGCCATAAAGCAGAAAGCTTGTTCAACTTGAGAAAGTCTAGCCCTACCGGCACTAAGACGCACATCAGAAGCTGGCATTAAAATTCTGGCTGTGCCAATCATCCGCACAATATCCCAAATGGGGACATCAGGCTGATTTTCTAAAGGTGTGCCCGGTACTTGTGAAAGAATATTAATTGGCACAGACTCTGGATGCGGATGTAAGTTTGCCAGAGTTTGTAACATCCCAACCCGGTCCTCGACAGTTTCGCCCAAACCAAGGATACCGCCGGAACAGACAGTAACATTTGTCTGACGGACATTCTCAATTGTGTTCAAGCGATCGCTATAAGTTCTCGTGGTAATAATTGTGCTGTAATATTCCTGCGAGGTATCTAAGTTATGGTTGTAAGCGTAAAGTCCCGCTTCTTCCAATTTCCTGGCCTGATTTGCTGTCAACATACCCAGAGTGCAGCACACTTCTAAACCCATTGCGGTTACATCCTTGACCATTTCCAGGACTTCCTCAAATTGTGAGTTATCCCGCACTTCGCGCCAAGCAGCACCCATGCAAATGCGACTAACACCAGTTTCTTTCGCTTTCTGGGCGATGTTAACTACCGTTTCCTTTTCTAGGAGTGCTTGCGCCTTTACCTCTGTTTTATAGCGGAAAGATTGGGCACAGTAGCTGCAATCTTCTGGGCAACCTCCCGTTTTAATAGATATAAGCTTACAAACTTGTATTTTTGTTGGGTCATGATATTGGCGATGCACGCTAGCAGCTTGATAAATAAGCTCTAGCAATGGCGTGTTGTATATCGCCCGAATCTCTAATTCCTGCCAATCGTAGCGTATTCCCACCACATCACTATCCTTCTTGTAGACTGGGTTAAATCTTGAGCTGTCTTTTGGTTGAATCTCCTGCGGTACAGCGTTTGGGCAAAGCGATTTTATCGAAGTTATGCCGCGCACTATGCTTTGTCACCCATTGGCTCTCAATCCTTTGGCTCTAGATATTAGACATCAGCTTATCAAGATTTTGGTTGAATGGCAGATTACCAGCCAAAATACTCAGCCTATCTGTTGCAAGTAAAGCGAAAGTATGACGTTTTCGGCAAAGAACCCATACCTACATTACTGATTATCTAAATTGGAACAATAATACAACTCATCTCGCTGCTGCTAAACCACGGTATGAGAGAATTTACAAAATCTAGAGAATGTTTTGGGAATAGATCCCGCCGATTAAGTAATTTATGATATCAGAACTGCCACTAATTACAAGCGATCGCCTGTTCTTACGAGCGGCTATCCATGAAGATATACCCCAAATTCTCAAATACTTCATTCATAACAAAACCTATCTCACTCCATTTTATCCTCTTTGGGCTGATGGGTTTTTCACCCAAGAGTATTGGCAGTACCAGATAGAGAACAATTTTCTGGAATTTATTAATGGTCAATCGTTAAAGTTATTTATTTTTACCAAAAAAAATCCTACCGTAATTATTGGAACTGTAAATTTTAGTAATTTTGTCCGAGGAGCCGCTCATTTTTGCTATGTGGGATATAGCCTTGCTGAAAGTAAACAAGGTAAAGGATATATGACAGAAGGGCTAAAAGCCGCCATTCAATATCTCTTTCAAGAGTTAAATTTTCACCGAGTCATGGCTAATTATATGCCTCACAATCGGCGCAGTGGCAATGTACTCAAAAGACTCGGTTTTGTCATTGAAGGATATGCTAGAGATTATTTATTAATTAATGGGCAATGGGAAGATCATATTATGACAAGTCTCATCAATCCTAATTGGCAAGCACCTAAATTTTAAAAACGGCTGAGTATAATTTTTAATATATATTTTACTTACTTGCTATAACTATTGGTGAATGTAGTAATTCGTATCAAAGATAATGCTGGGGGAATGCCTGAAGAAGTTAAAGCATGTGTCTTTGACCACCTTTTTACTAGTAAAGAAGTTGGTAAAGGTACTTGGTATCAGCGAAAATACCGCCGTCTCGTTGTAATAGGGGAACGTCAAAAAGTTTACTTTGACGCATTCCTTGACCTTGCTACAATCCACATCTGGATTAACAAAATATTATTAGTGGGATAGGTTCATGATCCCAGTCATAGTGCGACCCGTTTTCATTTTTGGGTTACGGAGAAAACATTGGCTGTAGCGCAGTTAGTGAACTTTTGTAAATATTGCGTGTCGTCTGCGAAAAACTTATGAGATGGAACTGAAAACTCAACAGACACTACGCTGTCAGATTCAGATATTGACATACTCCCTGCCCTGAAAGTGCAGGGATTCTAGGCTCAAATGGCGATTGCAGTCTCCGACCGTCTTACCTCGCCTAACCCAACCATTGATGCCCCAACGGTTTGAATATTCTTAGCTGCGTTTTCGTCACGTCCATTCACAGATTGGCAACCAGGGCAGCGCCACTCTCTAACTGATAAGTCTAGATTTTTTAAAGCGTAACTACAGCAAGAGCAGGTTTTACTGGAGGGATACCACTGATCAATATAGACCACTTGTTTACCTTTTTTTCTGGACACCCACTCCAAAATATTTAGGAAGTTAGAAAGCGCTAAATCACTAACCTTTCTACCCCAAAGACGCTTCATGCCCTTGAGGTTTAGCGTTTCAAAGCATAACACATCAAATCTATTAGTTAAATCGTGCGCTAACTTCCAAAACCAATCAGTTCTGCGATTAGCTATGTCTTCATGGGTACGGGCTAGATTCTTCCTTGCTCGTTCTCTATTGGACGAACCTTTTAGCTTCTTAGAGTGATTCGAGCAAGCTCTCTTAATTGCATTAAGTGATTGTTTGAAAAATTGGGGTGATTCGATTTTAGAACCATCTGAGCAGGTTAAAAATACTTTAAGTCCAAAATCAAATCCCGCTATCTTACTAGTCGTAAATTTGATTTGTGGATCAATTGCATCATCAACAACCACAACCATAAACAATTCACCCAATGGCGTGCGTTTAATAGTTAGTGTTTTAACTTTCCCCTCAATTTCTCTAGATTTCCAAAATTGATAAACACGATTACCAATCTTGACTCGACTACCCCCTAAAAATTTGTATCCTGCAAGCTTTAGAGTAAATGACTTATATTTCTTTACTTTCTTGAACCCTGGTGGTCTAACTCCTTTTTTATTGTGTTTAAAAAATAGTTGGTAGGCTTTCTCAATCCGTTGACAAATATCTTGTACCGCTTGAGAACCAACTGATTGCCAAAACTCTTTGCGTTTTCGCAATTTGGCAATATGAGATTGTAGTTTTGCACAATTCAAGTGTTTTCCCCACATTCGATAATATCTTTTGTGGAGAGCAATACAATAGTTATAAATTACCCCAGCAGCATTGATTGATCGCTTGAGGTATTTATTACGCTTGTGTTGGTACAACTTGAACTTTAATGTTTTCATGCTACTATAATATCACAAATTGACGGCGATATGACGGCATGAAAAAGCTAACTGTGCGATGTTCTGATGAAGAATATAAGATACTTGTAGAATACTGTACCCAAACAGACCGCACTCAAAATGATGTATTCAGAGAAATGATTCGGAAGTTAAATAAAAGCCGTGCTAGAAGCACGGGGCTTTAGACCCAAATTTCTGGTAATTTTTATGGACTTTTGTAAACAATTGGCTGGTTCTGCATAAAACTTGTATGCCGAATGTAAATTACGTAGGTACTTGCTTGACGATCATTAATTGAGGTTTACTCGATCTGGTATCGCGTAACCGTTGTGAGAGCAATTACTACTTGTTTCGGTCTTATTTGATAACAAAAATCATGGGAATTATATCTATACTAAGCTTAGTAGCTTTTATTACTGGCTTATTAATTTACTTCCTACTGACCTCAAGAGGTCGAATTTTGCTCAAATCATTGGTGACAAAAACAAACTACCAATGGTGGAGACTTAGGTTTGGTAAGCTTAACCGACTAGGATCAAGATTTTCCAAGACTATAACAATTGCTGCGATTATTATCGTAGCAGTAATCGCTGGAAATAGTGTATCCGCCCAGGTTACGGGGTCGGCTCCAGTTTCGCTCAAGAGCGTATCGGTTCCAGAACCTGACAATCTTGGAGACTTTGTAAAAAACAAAGCAGCTGCAATCAAGTTAGGAAAGACTCTTTTTTGGGATATACAAGTTGGGAGCGACGGAGTAACATCCTGTGCTACTTGCCACTTCCATGCTGGAGCCGACAATAGATCCATAAATCAGATTGCTCCTGGGCTTTTGCGGATTAACGCTGATCGTACAGAGAATCCAGATATAATTTTTAATATAGGCGGCAGGCCAAACTACCAGCTAACAAAAGAAGATTTTCCCTTTCACAAGCTGTCAAATCCAAATGATTCTACGACTGTGGTATCTGACAGTAACGATGTTAGCTCCTCTCAAGGAGTCGCCAATACAAAATTTGTTGGTGTTATACCTGGTAGCTCAACAGACCTAGAAACAAGTGAGCCAGATCCAGTCTTTAAAGTGGGAGGTATCAATGTGCGCCGCGTCCAGCCGCGTAATACGCCAACCGTAATTAATGCAGCATTCAACTTCCGCAACTTCTGGGATGGAAGGGCACAGGATATCTTTAATGGGGTGAATCCTTTCGGTTTAAGAGACCCTAACGCCTCTGTAGTGAAAGCAGAAAACCCAAATCAGCTTAAATTTGTCAAAGTCAGCCTGAATAATTCGTCTTTGGCTTCCCAGGCGGTCGGTCCGCCCCTCAGTTCCTTCGAGTCGTCTGCTGATGGCCGTACTTTTCAAGAAATTGGTAATAAGTTTGGGCAAATTGACCTCAGCAAATTTATATTTGTCAACAACTCGCTGGGTTCGCTGGAAAATATTTTGTCAATCGGGGGTACAAAGCTCCCCAGAGTCCTGGGGCAAAAGTTATCTGGACTGACACCACTAGGCAAACAGGTTGTGCATCCACAAGACAGCGTTCTAGGTGCAGACAGTAGTTATCCTCAGCCCGGACTCAAGGATAAAACCTACGAGGATCTGATTAAAGATGCCTTTAAGCCAGAGTGGTGGAACTCTAATCAACTCATCCAAGTTGATGCTGAAGGTAAACGGACTTTTGTTAATAAACCAGATAACTCTTCCCAAACCGATGAGTACAGGCTGTTGGATTATAACTTCTCGCTATTCTTTGGGCTTGCAGTTCAGTTGTACGAGTCTACACTCATTGCCAACGATACACCCTACGATCGCTTCTTAGAAGGAAATATCACTGCCCTCACCGTGCAGCAGCAACGAGGCAAACAACTATTCGAGGGCAAAGCTGCCTGCATCTTCTGTCATAGTGGGTTGGAACTCACCAGCGCCTCGGTTAGCAACGTCAAGAACCAAAGACTTAGAGCCACCACCACCACTCCCAGAACCGTCTCCGACAGAGGTTTCTTCAATATCGGTGTTAGACCCACCCTAGAAGACATCAGTGTTGGTGGTCAAGACCCATTTGGTAATCCGCTTTCAGAGTCGGGGGTAGCTGCTTTGGGTAAATTCCCACTACTTCTCGGTTCAAGCCCCAATGTTACAGTTAGCCCCAATGACACAGTAGTTGCAGACGGACAGTTTAAGACTCCTGGACTACGCAACATAGAACTGACAGCTCCTTACTTCCACAATGGTGGCTATTTGACTTTGCCGCAAGTAGTGGACTTCTATAATCGTGGTGGAGATTTCCGCCAGGAAGGGGTTCTCCGCCCATTGGGATTAAGCGAAACTGAAAAAGATGACTTGGTGGCTTTCCTGAAAGGACTCACTGATGAGCGAGTTCTCTATGAGAAAGCGCCCTTTGACCACCCGCAACTGTTCGTTCCCAATGGACATCTAGGTAACTCTATGTATGTTGTCAATGATGGTACTGGCAAAGCTGCCGATAACCTACTAGAAATTCCTGCTGTAGGTAAGAATGGTGGTAAAGGTACTCCAAATTTCCTGAACTAACTAGCAATTTGAGTTAGTCGCTCAGGTGTCAGAGCAGGGGGAGATAAGCGAAAAAAATTACTTCTTTGTCCCCCTGATCATTGCATACTTACAAACTGACGCTAATTTACTATCAGAAATTGAAGCAGCTTTAACTCCTGTCCGTGGGTTTAAGTCCCCCGGTTCAATAAAAATTTTGTTTTGTGTTGGGGTTAAATCCCCATTACAAAACTTAATTACGAATTACGAATTACGAATTACGAATTATTTAATTGCTTGGTTTATACCTCTGCAATAGTCAGCTTCAAGTTTGGGAAAATCAGTTTTATTTAATTAAGGTTAAGTTTCAGAAGACTGGCGGATTTGCTCCAAACTTCGGTTAAGCCAGTCTTCATACCAATCATAAAAACTTAAAGGCTGCTCCTCATTGCTATTTGGATAAGAATCATCAGGGTTGATGTCATGGAAAGCATGACAAAAACTCAAAGAAGCAGGATATATCCCATTATCATTAGTACGGTCATCTATCCAGATTTTTCCTGACTGCTCCCCAGTAATGACTAACATCGCATAAATTCCACAACCATAATTTGTAATGGTGAGAGTACCCTGGATAAATTTATCGTCGAAGTAGTCATCATTGTTGGTAACAAAATCTGTATTATTCTTGACAATTAAATCCAAATCATTCCATGCTTCTCTCAAGGTAAATGGTTTAGAAAGAATTTCATAGTTCTCAGGGTATACTTTTTCTGGGATGACATCTTCAGATTCAATTGCCGATAGTCCAGATAAGCCGTATCCTGGCCCTGCACCACCATTACCAATTTCTAAGAGAAAGTTTCGATATTCACTTGGTAGCGTAATATTGTATCTAGATTCAAACACTTGAATATCCTTGTCACTCAAGCAAGGTTTGAATTGATATTGGTGTGATTCTGAGCCAAAAACCTCAAATGTAGCGTCTAAAATAGCTAATTGAGTTAAGTTTTTCTTTAATTGCAAAACTTTATCCATTATGCGCTCTAGATTTTGATGGGGGCGCTGCCATATTTTAGATATGGGTCGCTTTTTGCGTCTATGCTGATGCCAAAGCCAGAGGTAGTATTAAGGGAAGAATGAATTAAGCTTTGCTCGTAATGACTCTGGCTGAAACTCCAAACTACAAAAATTCTAGCAATCCTTTTCTCTCCCTCAACTACGAAAGCGCCTTGGAATCTCTAGGCGACGACTACTACGACGAGGTTGCAGCAGAGGAATTTCCTCAACACCTCCTGCGTTGGCGTAACGATGCACTACTACCCCGCTTGGGTTTAGACCCCCAAGTAGTCAAAGACGAAGATTTTATCACAGCTTTTGGCAAATTTCAGGGGCGTAAACCCTTGTTGGCACTACGTTACCACGGCTATCAATTTGGTGAATATAACAGACAATTAGGTGATGGTAGAGGCTTCCTCTACGGGCAAGTACGCGCCACTGATGGCGAATTGTACGATTTTGGCACAAAAGGTTCTGGAAGAACACCTTACTCCCGTGGTGGCGATGGTATGCTCACGCTCAAAGGTGGGGTGCGGGAAGTTCTGGCTGCGGAAGCACTACACCACTTGGGTGTACGTACCTCGCGCTGTCTGAGCATGATTGAAACAGGTTTACCCCTCTGGCGGGGCGATGAACCTTCGCCTACCCGCTCATGTGTGATGATTAGAATGACCAGTTCTCATATTCGGTTTGGCACTTTTGAGCGACTGCATTATTTCCAGCGTCCAGATTTAACTAAGAAGTTATTAGACCACGTAATTGAGCAGTATTATCGACACTTAAATGCTGAACAAAATAAATATGTCTTGTTTTACGCCGAATTAGTGAAACGAGTTGCAGAACTAGTAGCGCAGTGGATGGCGGCTGGCTTTTGTCATGCAGTCCTAAATACTGACAATATGTCGATTACGGGAGAGAGTTTTGACTATGGGCCTTACGCGTTTATCCCGACTTATAACCCATCCTTTATAGCTGCATATTTTGACTATTATGGACGCTATTGTTACGGTAATCAACCAAGTATTTGTCAGTTGAATTTACAAATGCTCCAGGAACCTTTAAAGGCAATTATCGATAAAGATGAAATGGAAGCTGGATTAGCAATGTTTGATGAGTATTATCAAGCTGAATACAGTTCTTTGATGTTGAAAAAGTTGGGTTTTGAGGATTTACTACATCCAGAAGCTGGGGAACTGTTGAATCTAACGATTGAATTTTTGAAAGATAGCCAAGTTGGTTATCACCAATTCTTTTATGAGATGGCTCGGACTTTTTCATCGAAATGGCGAGATGATCCAGGTTTTGTGCTAGATAATTCAGATATTGTGCCAGTACCGGGTGCGTCAGGAGTTTTTGATGATTGGTGCATACTGTATCATAAAATTTTGAATGATTTTGATAGCGATGTCTACGACGGGCTACGCCTACGCACCGATGTAATTGCCCAAACTCTAGCTGTGCATAATCCTAAAACGGCATTATTAAGACCTGTGATTGAATCTATTTGGGAACCAATTGCTCAGGAAGATAATTGGCAACCTTTTTATGAGTTAATTAAGGCAATTCAGTCTAAAGGGTAGTCAAAGTTAAATAGTCGTGTTTACAGACATCCCGCCCGGAACTGAAGTTCCAGGCTGATAGCTTAAGTCCACTAAGCGTGGACTAGAATCATTACTCAGTCCGCTTTAGAGGACTTTCGCTATTAGCCTTGGAATTCTATTCTGAGGCGGGATAGCAACGAAGCGGGAATTGTCAGATGTGGGTAATAAGCTAATGAGCTAGGACTTACGCAAAAACCCTCTCAAACTCTCATTCCTCCGTGACCTCTGCGCCGCGCCAGTTGCTTCAAGTCGGGGAACCCGCCCAACGCACTGGCTTCTCTGTGGTTCGTTTTCCGTTACCTGTGCGTAAGTCCTATGAGCATTATATTTAATCTGGCTAACTAAACTGCTGGGCATAAAACCGCGCATAGCGACGCTCTAGGGCTAATAATTCTTCATGGGTTCCCGATTCGACAATTTGTCCCTGTTCGAGAACTAAAATACGATCGCACCTCCTAACTGTCGATAAACGGTGAGCAATAATAAATACTGTCCGTTTCTCCATCAATCTTTCTAGCGCTTCCTGTACCAGCGCTTCTGACTCAGAATCTAAGGCTGATGTCGCTTCATCGAGAATCAAGATTTGGGGATTGAGCAGAACAGCACGAGCGATGGCAATTCTTTGTCTTTGTCCACCTGATAAGTTTACCCCACGTTCACCCACCCAAGTCTGATAACCTTCTGGTAGTTGGCTAATAAACTGATGGGCATTAGCAATTTTAGCCGCCTCTTTAACTGTTTCCATATCAAAAACATCTTGTCCAAAGGCGATATTTTGGGCAATTGTCCCCGAAAACATGATGGTTTCTTGAGGAACAATCCCAATTTGTCGCCGTAGACTATGCAGCTTGACATCTCGAATATCAACACCGTCAATCAATATTTGACCAACTTCCGGGTCGTAAAAACGGGGGAGAAGATTCACAAATGTGGTTTTACCAGCACCAGAAGCACCCACAAGAGCGATCGCTTCGCCTGGCGATACCAATAAACTGATATCTTTTAATACAGGTTCGCCTGGTTTATAGGCGAAGGAAATATGACGATATTCTACTTTGCCTTTGACTGGAGGTAGAGCGATCGCATTGATCTTTTCGATCACCGTCGGCTGAATTGCCATCAATTCAAAAACGCGGTCAACAGATGCTTCACCCTGCTTAAATTCGTTGTAGTTGTTAGTAGTGTGGCCAATGGGATCAATTAACAGCGCCGCCGCCGCCAAATAACTGAAAAAATTCGCCACTGTTAAATTACCTTGAGAAATTTGCCACGCTCCCACAATCAGTAACGATAACGCACTTAAGGCTTCCAGAAATCCGACGATGGGAATCTGAATCGCTTTCAGGCGTTCAGCTGAGTATTTGGCTTTGAGACTGCGTTCTGCTTCATGGCCAAAGCGGGCGATTTCGTAATTTTCGGCAGCAAAAGCCTGTACTAAACGAATACCGTTGAAAACTTCCGCGAGGATGGCTGATAAACCCGACACGCGATTTTGACTTTTTAAGGAATATTTGCGTAACCGTTCACCAAACCAGCCGACTAAAATACCCATCAGTGGTGCAACAATCACCGTTGCTAATGTCAGTTGCCAATTCAGGTAAATCATGTAAATCGGAATTGCTAGCAACTGCAAAATGCAGGGGATAAAGTCGTGAAATACTTTATTTACCACTTCGCCAACGCGGTCAACATCTTCGGTGAGGCGGTAAGATAAATCACCTGCTTTTGCCGTTTCAAAATAGCTGAGATTTAGCTTTTGAAGATGTGCGTAAACTTGCTGACGGAGATGAAAAGCAACTCTCAAAGCAGCTTTTGCCATGTACATATCTTGTATGGATTGAAACAATCCTCTAAGAAGAAATACTAAGGCACAACTACCAGTTATTTGAGCGATCGCTACTACATTACCTTGGGCAAAGGGAGTTGCCAATTTACCGGCAAGATTGATCAACACTAATGTCGCCAGCACGTATCCCAAGATACCAATAAGTCCCTTAGTGAGGGTTTGCCACTGGAGTCGGATATAAGGCAGCAATTGCCAGTAATTAGAACGGGTTTTCAAGCTCGAAAGTCCACAACGATATTTTCCTTTGTTTGAGGCTAGCAGTTTTTGGTGAGTTTCTGAACAGTTAACTAATTAGTTACAAACTGTTTTAGCGTTCTTCTATGATTGAAATGGAAGAACAACCGTAAGTCAATGCCCAGACATTTGGCTGACCATTTAGCTTCAGGTCGCCATATTCCTGGAATTTTCACCATCGATGTAAACCAAAGCATTAGACAAACTGTTGAAAAATTAATCATCATTATGGAAGCTTCGTTTGAGGATGAATACCAGGATCGAATTGAATATCTACCCCTGAGCCAATAGCGCATTCTCCACTCCCTCACCCATCACCCTTCCACCCCTCACTTATCCTAAAAAATTAGCCCCCTCCTTGCTTGCAAGGAGAGGGCTGAACTTATCTGAGAAATAATTCGTAATTTTCGGCTTAAATTACGAATTACGAACTACGAATTACGAATTAGTTAATATCCGCCTTCTTCTTCGTATTCTGGCTGTCTTTCCTTGACTTTCTTGGGAATATTCACGGGCTTCGGCGCATCTTCCCAAGCATCGCCATCTACGTCGTCATAATCATCGTATTCATCAACATAAGGCTTGTTATAGGGCTGGGCTTCATACTTTAGCGGTTGCGGTTGTTGATACCTGTCGCTGCCCGTTGCCTCGCTCCAGTTATCTTCTTCCTCATCTTCTTCGTATTGAATAGATTCATATTGCCGCGCCTTCATTACCTGACGCTGTGGCCTTTCTTCTTCCACATAGTCCTCTGTCCATTCTTCTTCTTGCGCTACGGGTTCGGGGGCGCGAACTTTTTGCCTGGGTGGCTGCAATGGCACTCCACTAGGCAGTTGTTTATCTGGTGTAACTTGGCGCGGTGGAGTATAGCCGTATTCTTCTTCTATATCTCGCTCCCACGGTGCCTTGCCGATACCCAGGCGCTCTAGTAAACCAACTGTCAACTGGTTTACTCGTTCTTCGGCTCCCTCAAACACAATCAACCGATTGGGGCCAGTGCTGACAATTTCATCCACTGAGAACTCGTAAGTACTCAGAAATTGATCGGGAATTTGGGGCAATCCTAAAGAAGCAATGACTATGGAGTTAAGCTTCCCGGTTTCGCCGTTGAACTTGAAGCCCCGAACTTTGCCTAATACTTCACCTGTTTCTGTAATTACTTCCCAGTTAATCAGATTACTGAGAGATTCAACTTCGATATCTTCAATTACATCTTCGTTATCAACCAGGATGACATCACCAATCTGGCTGATGTTGTTGAGGTACATATAGCGCGGTATGCCCGAAATAGAGATCAGGCTGTCTCGCAAACCAAGAGCCACAACCTCTCGTTGATCAATATCAACCCAGACTTGACTGATGATGCCTAGCCGCTTGCCGTTGTCGCGGGTAATCACCTGGGTATTTAATATGTCGGAACGCCTAATTATCTGTTCGGAGGTCATTCTATACCGAGTCCTGATCTCGAATCCGGTTTATCTATACACTATTATTAACAAAAACTCAAGCAGATGTATTGGATGATTGTAACTTAATCCCCAAAACTTGAGTGTAAGCTCCTCGTGCTTGAGTAACGCCAATTGTGCGTTCGGCTGATTCTATCATCGGACGACGCAAACTAACAACTATAAATTGTGCTTGTTGTGACTGTTGTTTAATCATTCTAGCTAATCGTTCTACGTTTGCCCCATCTAGGAACATATCTACTTCGTCAAAGGCGTAAAATGGCGATGGGCGGTAGCGTTGCAGGGCAAAGATAAAGCTCAAGGCTGTAAGTGATTTTTCTCCCCCAGACATGGAAGCTAGGCGCTGTACGGGTTTACCTTTGGGATGTGCGACTAAATTCAGTCCGCTACTAAAGGGATCTTCAGGATTTTCGAGTTGTAAATAGCCGTCGCCGTCTGAAAGAATGGCAAAAATCGATTGAAAGTTTTCGTTAACAGCATCGAAAGCTTCTTTAAAAGCAAGTTGCCGCAATGTTGTAAAGTTTTCAATCCGCAAAAGTAATTCGGTGCGTTCCCCTTCTAGTGTCTCTAATTTTTGCGTCAGTTCTTGGAGACGGTTTTGGGTGCGTTCGTATTCTTCTAACGCCAGCATATTAACAGGTTCCATTGCCTGTAAGCGTTTGGTAAGCGATCGCAATTCTTTCTGCAATTCCTCCAAATCTACCTTATCTGGAACTTCCGGCAAAGGATTTGGTAATTCTGCTCCCATATCCCGCAACTGGCTTTGTAATGCAATTAGTTCTTCGCGCCGTTTCTCTTGGGTTTCTTGGAGTTTTTGGATTTCCCATTGCAATTGTTGTTGGCGCAAAAGATGCGATCGCACTTCTTGTTCTGTAGCGTCGCGTTTTTGTTTCTCTTCTCCTAAATTTTGTTCTATTTGATTTAACGATAAACGGGTTTGGGTGATTTGGTCGTCTATCGTTGTGGTTTGTGTGGAGACGCGATGAATCGCGTCTCTACAAGAGGTTTGTTGGGTTTCGTATTCGGTGATTCGCGTTTCTGCTTCTTGGATTTTTTCTTGTAAACGTTGTTGCTGATTTTCTAAATTTTTTAATCTTTGTTCAGCCTCGCGTAATGCCGTTTCTCGTTGTTGCAATTGTTGCTCTTGAATTTTAATTTTCGCTTGGATTTGTTGCCATTCGCTGGGGGTTTGGGATGCTTCCAACTCTGCTAAAGCGTGTCGCAATTGTTGCAATTGAGTTTCTTGTCCCGGTAATTCCCGATCCAATATTTCTAATCGGGATTGAGCAGTAGCTAACTTTTCGCTGTTTTGGGCGAGTTGCGATCGCGTCCCCTCTAATTGCACTGTTAAATTCTTAATATCTTTCTGCAACTGCTCCAATTGCAACTGCTGTTCACGCCGCGCCTGACGCGCTTCTGTGAGTTCTTGGGTAAGTTTTTTGGTTCTGGCTGACAAAGTAGCGATCGCTTCAGTACAACGCTCTAAAACCCGCTCAATATCCACCAAGCGACTTTTTAAAGCGATCGCTTCATCAGATTCCGCCGCTTCTGCATTGCCAAACCGCAAGGCTGAACGCTGGCTGTTACTACCACCAGTCATTGCACCGCTAGTTTCTAAGAGTTCCCCGTCTAAGGTAACGATGCGATACAATCCTAAATTTTTCCGCGCCGCCTCCAGGTTGGCAAATACCACTGTGTTTCCGAAAACATAGCTAAATACATCTTTGTAACGGCGATCGCAATCCACTAAGTTCACAGCATAGTTAACGAAGCCGCTAGCAAAACGCAGCGTTGCATCTTGAGTAAATTTGGGAGCGTGAATTTTATTTAGTGGTAAAAAAGTCGCTCTCCCTGCCCGTTTCTGTTTGAGCAGTTCAATCCCGGCTGCGGCGATGCTGTCATCTTCTACCACAATATGTCCCAAGCGTCCACCGGCAGCCATTTCTAAAGCTAGCTGATGGCGCGGTTCCACCTTTCCTAACTGCACAACTAAGCCGCAAAGTCCAGGCATTCCCGATTGTAAAATGACTTTACTAGCTTGGGTTCCTTGGACTTCTTGCTGTGCTTGCGCTTGCGCCTCTATTTTATCCAACTGGCGTTGTTTTTCTCGTTGTTCAGAAAGTAACCGTTTTTGAGTTTCCTGTTGGATTTGCAGTTCTTGTTCTGTGGCTGAGAGATTTTGAGCTAAATTTTGGATGGGTTCGCTAGAGGCGTTAAATTCCGTTTCAACTTGATTACACTTAGTCTGTTTTTGGGCTAATAGGGGTTCATCGCGTTCAATTAGCTGGGTTTGCTCTTGGATTAACTGCTGTAACTGATTATTGCGTTCCCTGAGTTGTGCTTGTTCTGTGCGTTGCGGTTCCAGAGTATGCAGCAGAGTTTCAATTTGACGGTTGAATGCCGTTTGTTGCTGCACCCACGCTTCCGAAGCCGAGGCGATTTCTGCGGCTGCTTCGCGGGAAGTTTGTAGCGCTTGCTGGGCCTCATTTCTTTGTTGCTGTAGAGACGCGATGAATCGCGTCTCTACAATCTGTGTTTCGGCAATTTCTTCTAAGGAATGACGGTGTTTTTGAATTTCTTGCTGAGTTTGAGTCAGACGTTTGGCAGTTTCTTGAGAAGCTGTTTCTAATTCCGTTAGCTGACGCTGGAGTTGTTTTCGTTCAGCTTCTTGGGTGGCGAGGGTAGATTGTACCGCCAAAAGTTCATCTTCTCCCAATGCTTTCACATGGGCATTGAGTTGTTCAAGTTCAGCCGTTTTTTGGACGATTTGGGAATTTAGGTTTGTGAGTTGGGTAGTGAGTTCATTAAAATTGCGATCGCCTGTTTGAATTTCGTGAACTAACTTTTCTTGTTGTGCTTGTAGCGATCGCCATGATAAAACAGCTTCCCAAGATTGTTTAGCTAGAAATTCCGTGCGGAGTTTTTGATATTTCTCAGCTTTAGCACGATCTTGGTCAAGGCGATCGCGCTGTGCAGTTAATTCCGTCTCAATAATCCGACAGCTATCTTCCTTTTCCTTCACCTCATCTAAAGTTGATTTGGCTTGGATAATTTTGCGATCGAACGCCGCCACCCCAGCCAATTCATCAATAATTTCCCGCCGTTCCCGCGCATTCATCGAGATAATGCTAGTGACATCCCCTTGCAGCACTACGTTGTAGCCTTCGGGATAAACCCGCAGGTTACTTAGTTGTTCATGCAACTCCGTCAGCGTGCAAGGTACACCATTGATATAGTAATTCGACGTGTAACTTCCTTGGTGAGTGACTCGCAGCCTTCTAGTGACACTCCATTCAGTTGGGGAGTGGGGAGTGGGGAGTGGGGAGTGGGAATTCTCCTGATCTTCTTCCTCTGCTTCCTCACTTTGCACCTTTGCGGCTTTGGGTAAGACATCCTCCCCCGACAAATCAAACGTTACGGTGACGCTAGCTTCAATTGAAGCGCGTCCTTTAGAGGTTTGGGTGTTATTTACCAAATCCGGGAGGCGATCGGCTCGCATTCCCTTAGAACTGGAGAGTCCGAGGCAAAATAGCAGTGCATCTAGAATATTAGATTTACCCGAACCATTTGGCCCAGATATGACAGTACACCCCGGTAGCAAAGGGACTGAGGTAGTGCCACCGAAGGATTTGAAGTTCGTAAGTTCCACGCGCTTGATGTGCACCATAGGCGCTGGTTCACTGGGCTAATGAAGAACAAGTGTATCAACTAATTAAAAATTGGCAAGAGGGTAGGGGGAAAATTAGGGATTATCGAACCACAGAGGCGCAAAGAACGCAGAGAGGGGAAGGAGAATTGTGGTTCAGAGAAAACACAATACTGATAGAGTTAGCACAAGCACGAGATTTTATTGCGGGCGCTCAAAAGCAACTATATCAAATCATTCCAGTTTTAGTTGAGATAACTAACTGCCAAGATAAGCAACTAATGTAACAAGTTGTTGTTGGCAAAGCGATCGCTATTAATTTATTACTATTTATTGCAAGAATATTTTACAAGTATGTAAGATGATTTTATAGGTAAATCTAATAAAGTAAATTATGCAATTAGAAGATTACTTCGACTTTCAGCGACCTGATGATATTCGACTCAAAGGTACAAGAGTAGGAATTGAAACTATCCTTTACGAGTACATCCACCGCGCTCGAACTCCAGAAGAAATTTCCAACATTTATACATCACTAACACTAGAACAAGTTTACGCGACTATTCTTTATTACTTGCACAACAAAGAAGCTGTAAGCAACTATATAGCTGATTGGTTGGAATGGAGTCATAGAATGCAGGAAGAACAGCGACGCAATCCCCCACCAATTGTAATCAAATTAAAAAAACTGATAGTTGAAAAAGAAACGATGAAAAAAGCACAAAAAAATGATTCTCAAATATCTGCTGGATGAAAATGTTACCCCTCTTTATCAGGTTCAACTCAAACGAGGAAAGAGTAAATAAATGACAATTACTTTAGATGCAAGAAATCTTAGGCTCAAAGATGTTAAAAGCCTTCTTAAATTGACAGAACAGTTAAATGACTCATTTACATCATTACTATCGCTAGCAAATCTCACAGAATTTGAGCACCAGGAATTACAGGTAATCCGTAACACATACCATGAATACTACTCAGAAGGTAAAATCTCCGAAGGACAAATAAAATTTCTCTTTCTCGCACCATTAATGAAGTTAGCTGGTTTCTATCAGCCCAGTATTAAAATTATATTAGAAGAAAATATTACTGACATCTCCGTTGAAGATGAAGATACGAAGATCAAAGGACGGATGGATATTTTAGCTGTTAGTAAGACTCAAGAAAGAATAGTAACTACACCTTTTTGGATACTAGTGATTGAATCTAAAAATAGTAGTTTTAATGCTTTGGAAGGATTGCCGCAATTGCTCACCTATGCGTATACAAGTCTAGAAAATCAAACATCAGTTTGGGGCGTAACTACTAATGGTATGGATTACCAGTTTGTCTATATGCAGCAAGGGAATACTCCCATTTACCAATTATTGCCAAAACTAGATATAACTCGCTCTACATCTTCAATCGAGTTGCTGCAAGTCCTCAAATCAATCTGCCAGTTGTAGTTCAATTTTTTTCTCTTTTCTTAAAATCTACAGTGAGGAGTTTTCTTTTGCCAATTCCCATACGTGTCAACTTAACGTAAAAGCTATGTCCCGCAAAGAACTAAAGTTTTTTGCTAATAGCAAAAGTCATCTCTTGATGACTAAATATCCCCAAGAATCTTTAGTCTACTTCAGTAGACTAAAGCTTGTAGCCTGGAACTAAAGTTCCAGGCGGGTGAAGAAGCCAACAGTTAAGCTATTTCTAAGCTTTTGTTGACACTAATGGCCAATTCCTCACCCTTATTTAAGCAAAATAAACAGGATTTACGTCTGCGTAAGCCCTGTTTATCTTTGATGACGATGTATGATTTAGCTAGTCCACGGTTAACTGAGAGCTTCAGTTATTCTTTTATGGCATTTTCACAGCTTCAACTTTTGCTTCCACTTTCACCGTCTTCACACCTTGAACTTCTCTAGCCAAGGTTTCAGCTTTCTTGAGTTCTTCAGCAGAAGTTGCTGTGCCTTTGAGGATAATTTCACCCTCTTTGTTTTCAACTTGTAATTTATTGCCTGGTAAGCCTTTATTCAACTTTTCGCTAACTTCAGTTTTCAAGTTGCTCTTAGCTTTTGTTGCTGCCGTTTTTTCCGAATCGGTTTTAACTTTAGTATCTGTACTAGCTGCTAAAGGAGTCGTTTGTGTTCCTGGAATTTTGACAGTAGTTTTATCCGCAGTTTGATTTATCTGAGAAGCTGGTGTTGCTGGTGCTTGAGCGGCTTCATTAATAATGCTAGGAGTTTCCGAACCAGTTTTAGCAGCCTCTTGACAGCCAAAAGTACCAACTACCAAAATGCCACTAACTAGCAATAGAATTAGCTTTTTCATTATCTTCTCCGAATTGAATACTGGAAGCGATTAATTGAGGTGTGTGTCAAAATAATTCGTAATTGATAATTCGTAATTCGTAGTTGCACTTCTAGAGGGCTTGTACCCTCCACTATCTTGTTGACCACTAAACTTTTAACTTAGTGTTGGCTGTGTACCCTTTTAATTACGAATTACGAATTACGAATTAGTAATTATTTGTTCGTGGTGAGGAGCAGATGTTAAAAAGCAATTAAATGTGAAGTAGCAAAAGTGCCCAAGCAAGTACTCAGGTTACTAGAAATTGAAACTTAGACGATTTCTTGAGGCTAAGATTTTGCAGCCATTTCTGAGAAGCGCCAATTCAATTTTCCTGACGGTTGCTAACCAGGATGCCTCTGCATACAGTCTGTAGCTCTCTATGAATTTAATGTAGATGCCCAGTAGCTCTTTCAATGGTAGACTGTGCAGCCTTACAGTAGTGACTCGATGTTATCAGATTTAAGTCAGTTTGGCGATGTCTAAGCCTATGCAACTCAAAACTTCAGCATTTTTGCAATCCTGTGGCAGCAAAATTACCAACAAAATGTTACTTTAGAAAACTATGGCTTACTTACAATGCCCCAAATATCAGGAAATATTAGCCAATGCCGTACCTTACTTCCGCCCGCGAAATTAGTACCATTGTCGCTGAATATACTAACGCTAAAACGCTGTGGATAGATACAGAAGTAGCTGACTATAAAAGTCGTAATCCCCGACTATCGCTGATTCAGGTATTAGATAATCCCAAAGATATGAGTGGCGATCGCGTCTATCTTTTAGATGTTCTAGATCAGCCTAATATTATAGCTGAATTTATTGAAGAAATTATGATAAATTCTACTATTGAAAAAATTTTTCACAACGCTAGTTATGATCTAAAATTTCTCGGTAACAAGAAAGCCAAAAATATTACTTGTACTTTGGAAATGGCAAAAAAAATTCCCTACTATCTTTTACCATTACCTAATTACCAACTCAAAACCATAGCTACATCACTTTGTAGCTTTAACAATATCGATAAACAAGAACAAACAAGCGATTGGGGAAAACGCCCTCTGACTGAAGAACAGATAGAGTATGCTTACTTAGATTGTATTTATCTGGCTCAAATCCACTCAAATTTATTAGATTTACAAGCCCAAGCCAGCCCCGATCCCGCAACGGAAGACTTAATATCACTAAGTAGCAGATATTCGCAACTTGAGCAACAATACAAGTTGTTGAATTCAGAATTTGAGCATTTGCAAGAACGCATGAAAAAAGCCATGCAAGCTCAGGATATATCTGAAACTGCCTATTATAAGCTGACTAGTTATGAGCGTACTACAGTCAAAGCTACTTTTACAGAATTGGCAAGGCTAGCACAAAGTGAAGGTATTAATTTAGATTTTCCAATCACACTAACTCAGAAACTCCAAAAAGATTTAGGGCAAAATCTAGAACAACTCTCTGTCGATATTGAAAAAACAACCTCTTGGCGGCTAAATTCCAAAACTCAAGAAAGTGATATTGAGGATGATTAAATTGTTTAGTTGGCTACAAATGCCAGAATTTCTAGAGTTATTATTTAGAATAAATCTTAATATTTAATTTTTAAAAAAAAGTATTCTAAAAAACACTAGCAACAGTAGGTTACTGCTCATAGATCCATTGTCAAAAATTACAAATATGACAATAGCAAAGAGCTAAATTGACAAGTTTTATACTTTATATTTTCTGATTTTTCCTTAATATAACTATTAAATAAATCTATTGAATATCAGGGGAATTAATTAATTGACTTGAAATGTCTATCAAAAGTTAGAATAACTATTGAGTTAAAGAATTAAAATCTAGATTTTGGTACTAATTGCGCTCAGGTATTATGGCAGTTTATATTAAATTATGAGACGGCGTTTATTTCAACAAAAGCGAACAAGGGTAAATCAAGTATTTACCATAGCTATTTTTACTACATTGACAGCAATTAGCAGTGTTTCTTGTAGTAAGAATGACAATGTTTTGGTAACAGAAATAGGAGTCAGTCAACCTAGCCGTGGTTCAGCTACAGCTTCCATTGGTGGGGAATTCTATCTTCAGGGAAAGAATCAGCATTTAAACGGCGATTTACAAGCTGCGATCGCTTCATATAGTAAGGCAATTGAGCAAAATTCTCAATATGGCGCTGCCTACAACGGCCGGGGATTAGCCTACTTTGATTTGGGAGACAAGGAAAAAGCGATCACAGACTACAATCAAGCACTTGGGATCAACCCTAACGACGCTGAAGCCTACAATAACCTGGGGAATGCCCGCGCCTCACTAGGAAATAACAGAGAAGCAGTTAAAGATTACAGTGAAGCGATTCGCCTTAATCCCAACTATGCCGAAGCCTACAATAACCGAGGAAATGCCCGCGCCACCTTGGGAGAAAGAAGAGGCGCGTTAGATGATTTTGACCGAGCGATTCTCCTCAACCCCAAATATGCGATCGCTTATAATAACCGAGGAAATGCCCGTGCTGCCAATGGAGAGCCACAAGGTGCGATCGAAGATTACAATCAAGCCATTCGCCTCGACCCTAACTTTGCCTCTGCCTACAATAACCGAGGAAATGCCCGCGCCACCAATGGAGACAAGCAGGGAGCATTGAAGGACTTACAACAAGCAGCAAGCATTTTTCAAAGTCAGGGTAACAACGACTTATATGAACAAGTGATGAAAAATATTAAAGAACTTGGGCAGTAGGGAGTGGGAGAGACGCGATTAATCGCGTCTGTACTGGGATGAGGGAGCAGGGGGAGCAGGGGGAGCAGGGGAGGCACGGGAAGAAATAAGCAATGAATGCCCTATTCCCTATTCCCTATTCTTCAATAATCGGGCTGCGGAGGTCTTCTACCAGCGCTTGAATTTCTGCTGGAGGAGGTGGCGTTAGGCGCGAAACCACTAGGGTAACAGCGAAGTTGATTAGCATACCCAAAGTACCAATTCCTTCGGGAGAAACACCAAAAAACCAGGGTTGCATACCCCCAAACTTGACACCGATAATGTAGATTATCGTAAAAATTAAACCCGTCAACATGCCGGCGATCGCACCTTCAGAATTGGTGCGCTTGTCGAAAATCCCCAAGAAAATTACCGGAAAGAAACTAGCAGCAGCTAAACCAAAGGCAAAAGCCACCACCTGACTAACAAATCCCGGCGGATTCACCCCAAAATATCCGGCGAGGACGAGGGAAAAGCCTACCATGATCCGCCCGACAAACACCCGTTTTTGTTCTGAGGCTGATGAATCTATGATCCGGTAGTAGATATCGTGGGCGATGGAACTGGAAATTACCAGCAATAAACCTGATGCTGTAGACAAAGCAGCTGCCAAACCGCCAGCCGCTACCAAGCCAATCACCCACGGAGGGAGGTTAGCTACCTCTGGGGTGGAAAGCACGATGATATCTGGGTCGATCTTTATTTCATTAGTGTCTTTATTTGGAGTTAACTGGAGACGCCCATCCTTATTTATGTCATCAAAACCCAAAAGTTTAGTTTTTTCCCACTTGGTCGCCCAGTCTAGCTGCTGCACTTCTGCAACTGTACGATTGTGCAGGGAATCAATCAGGTTGTAGCGGGCAAACATGGAGAGGGCTGGAGCAGTTGTATAAAGAATGGCAATAAATAGTAGTGCCCAACCAGCAGAAAAGCGAGCTGCACGCACACTCGGTACTGTGTAAAAGCGGACAATAATATGGGGTAAGCCAGCCGTGCCTACCATCAAAGCAATGGTGGTGAACAGCACATCTAGCATCGACTTGTTTACAAATGGCTCAGTGTACTGCTTAAACCCCAGGTCAACTTGGATTTTATTGAGTTTGTCAGCAATATCACTGAAGGGAAATGCTAGCTGAGGAACAGGATTACCAGTGAGAAACCAGGCGATCGCGATCGCTGGAATCAGGTAAGCAAAAATCAACACACAGTACTGTGCTACTTGTGTCCAGGTAATGCCTTTCATTCCCCCCAACACAGAGAAAAAGCCGACGATCACCATACCGATGATTACGCCTGTATTGATATCTACTTGTAAGAAGCGGCTAAAAACAATGCCCACGCCCCGCATTTGTCCAGCAACGTAGGTGAGGGAGATAAAAATGGCTGCAACTACTGCCACCAGACGAGCGATATTAGAGTAGTAGCGATCGCCTACGAAATCTGGCACCGTATACTTACCAAATTTCCGTAGGTAAGGAGCCAGCAATAATGCCAGCAGTACATAGCCACCCGTCCAGCCCATTAAATAAATAGAACCGTCGTAGCCTAAAAAAGAAATTAGCCCCGCCATTGAAATAAACGAAGCTGCGGACATCCAATCGGCGGCGGTAGCCGCACCATTAGCAATTGAAGGTATCCCTTGACCTGCTATAAAGAAGTCTTTACTATTTTCGACTCGTGATTGCCAACCAATATAAATGTAGGCGAGGAAGGAAAGTCCAACTAATACAATAGTCCAAATTTCAACTGACACGGTTTTTCCTCACTTCTTAATATTGTATTTTTGGTCTAGTTTGTCCATTTGAAAGGCATAAATGAAAATTAAGGCCACAAATACCAGGATTGATCCTTGTTGCGCCATCCAAAAGCCAAAGGGTACGCCAAAAAACCGTATCGCATTCAAAGGTTGAACCAACAAAATACTAAAAACTAGGGAAACCAATGCCCAGACAATTAAAAGATTACGAATTAAAGCAGTATTAGCACGCCAATAAGAACGGCGCTGATCCTCATCCATCGTTGTTCATCATTGCGTTAGTGCATCAAAATAATACCAATAAGCCGTTGATATCCTGCCTAATGACTGTATTAATTTTTAAATTATTTAGTAAATAATATTTACTTATTGAGTACTAAATATAACTGAGTAATATTTATTTGAAAAAGTTGGTTGTAAACAAATGTTGGTTTATGAAGCTGAAATATCTCATAAATCATTAGTAATACAATAAATTTATATACAAAGCCTTTAATATAGATTACGTATTATTTTGTAGAAAATTTACACCATAAAATGCTATAAATTGAAATTTTGCAGCTATACAAGCAATTGAAGCTCCTAAAAGTAAATAAAATTAATTTTTAAAATATACGAATAATTACTATAGACTTTTACTGAGTAAATTTAATAACATTTGTATAGCGAGCTTGTTATTACAGACATGGGGCATTACCAACATATAGTAAATTATTATACAACTACTGTCTTACCCAGCTTTCCGATGTATTGCAATGGGTATAGATGATAAATTTTATCATCATGGTGAGAAAAAGCTGATTTCAACCAACTGATTCGCTTCATTCTCAACAACCAGCATCTCCATAGATTTTTTAACTAGTTTTAGAAGCCGCGCAAAAATAACTTATCTAATTTATTTGTGAGCAACCTTTATTCTCAAGGTTTGCAGTTTTTAAATTGGATAACTTTTTCGTGCGTGTCTTCAGAAAGTGCAGATTTCAGCTTTAACCCTACCACAAGCCAGAATATATGTTTATCCAAACACTAATCACAGACCCGATTCATTTTTTCAGAATCGTTGTAATTGTCATATTCTCCATCACTTTGCATGAACTTGCTCACGGCTGGGCTGCGATGAGTCAGGGAGATAACACTCCCCAACAAACTGGTCATCTCACGCTCAATCCTGTAGTTCACATGGGTAAGGAATCGATCATTTTTCTCTGCCTCATGGGTATAGCTTGGGGACAAATGCCCGTCAACCCATCTAAGTTTCGCTCTGGCAAGCTAGGTAATATTTTGGTATCAGCCGCAGGCCCATTGTCGAATCTTGCTTTAGGTATTCTATTTATTGGAATGCTTAAATTTCTCTCTAATCCGAGTCTTTCAGAACTTTTTAGTGGGGAATTTCTTTACTTAGCAGCTCAAATCAATTTGACCTTATTTTTGTTTAATCTGCTGCCAATTCCACCACTGGATGGTTTTCATGTTTTCAGTGAAATTTTTCCTCAGCTAAAGCCACTACAATATAGCCAATTCGGAGTTTTTGCAATGATGCTTCTATTTATAATTCCAGAATTTGGGACGGGGCTTAGTGACATTGCTCATTTAGTTATGCAGTCGGCGCTCGGGGAAGAATCACCAGTTTCTTAAGCAAAAATAGATTATTTATATAGTAATCCTATTTGATTTGTGATAATTGAAAACCACAGAACCCCGGCTTTTTTCATAAGTCGGGGTTCTTGCAATACTGTTCGGTTAAGACAAGAGACGCGATGAATCGCCGTCTCTACAATAATCAGTCTTTGGTAGAGACGGCAATTTATCGCGTCTTTGTGATGATTTATCGCATCTTTGCGATCTAAAATTTTCATCAAAAAACCTTAACCGAACCGTATTGGGGGTTCTTGTTGTTCACGAAGGGTTTAGGATAGCCAACTTTTTACTGTAATATTCAGTCTTGGCATAGATGCTGATAATACTATCACCAACTGCAAAAAAAGTACCTTGTTGCTCATCTTTAGAGAATTGCAAATTTGGGTATTTAGCAGCAGCTTCTTCAGCATTCATGGGTTTTACTTTTATTTCTTCTGGCAATGCTCCAGTACAACCAATGTAAAATACTAAGGGAGATATCCTGTCTTGGTAGATATTCTCTACATATTGTTCTAACTTGGTATTCGCTGCCGTCAAAGCTGCAATCATTTCCTCTTTGCTGATCTGTTTACCAGCTTGTTTATGCTGCAACAACTGCGCCAAACTATCAACACCAACTTTCTTAAGAATATCTACGACTATGCCATTTTGCTCAAGCCCAAGAAAATCATCAAAAATTGGTTTCATCAACTCGTCAACTTTTGTAATGTTGGTGCGTGATGATAGTAGCCTGTGCCTAAAAGCAATATTTTCATTCAATGCGATCGCAAAAGTAGGCTTGATGATAATTTCTCCAGTGATTTTATCATAAAGACGATACATTCGATTCAGAAATTTGTTAGCAGAATGAAACTTACTGAGGTTAAGAATATCTTGACTACCGATGTCAATTTTATAACTCAATCTTGAGTCAAGAGTACCATTAACTAGCGCTTCATGGATGTCTGTGTATTCATTAGTTGTAGGGAAGTTGATGTAAACATTTTTAGACAGATAGTGCTTTTTAAACTCATCTAACTGCCCTGCTACAAATACATCTGACTCCTTTCTTAAGTGAGCAGAAATAATACTAGTAAGTACTTTAATTTCTGCGAGTTCATTGAATAGTCCATCAATGCTGCTATAACTACTATTTGCAGCGACAAGCGGCAAGTTATCTAATTGAATGGTATGTTCAGCACGGAAGTCAAAATCTTCTGCATCCAACACACCCTTTTCTTTGAGCAAGTCAAAGGCTTTTTTATTGCTGATTTTGATTTGTAAGGACTTGACGTTGATTTTGCCGTTGCTAACAATTGTGTAATTATTAAAGCTATTGAGGTCATTTACTAGCAAACCCGCTACCTCAATAGTGGGGGTTTGGTCTTCAAATTTGGCAAGTTTGACTTTACGTTTGATAAGCATATTGATAGTAGCAGTATTGCGATTAAACTGAAATTCGCCCATACCAACATACTCAGCATTATCTATATTTTCTGTTCGCAACCAAGGCTGAAGCAGTTCTCCATTTTCGTTTCTCACACCTTTAACGCGCTTGATACCTGTTCTTTGATAATCTTTTTGCAGGTGCTTGATATTAACGATAATATTGTTGCGATATTGTGCAAGAATTTGGATTAGTTCTACGAGAGAAATTTTATTCTTCGCCATATTGCTACCTTCCACATCAAGGTCAAGAATCTTTTAAAGCCACGGTGATTGAGGTTTATTACTCTTTAAAAATAAACTGTTAAACCGTGCAAAATTGAAGGTCAAACATACAATAAATTGATGCCAAAATGCTCAAGTTGGCATATACCACACAACTATTGTGTGTTCATGATTGCATTCACGAACTAGCTAATATCGCGTTTATTTAATACAAGCTTTGGGCATCGCCTGGAAAACTTTGCGTTGCATACTCACCAGATATTTTTTTATAGTACAATTGTATCATAAACATGCCAAGTTGTATAGGCGTAGCCCGTGATAGACATCGCCCTGCAATGAGGTGTTATGGGATTGCTGACGACTTCTGCCATACTGCTGAATAACGCCATATAACGAATAATCCTAAAACTTTCATATAGTCACAAGCAATACTTATGATTACTATTGAAAAACATTGCCGCAACCAGTGCCCTAGTAAGTAAGTCGGTGGAAAAAAACAGAACTATATTACGAAAAGTAAATACACCTGAAACCCTTACCAATGACAAAGGACAAATGACAAATGACAGCCTTCACCAGTTAGCTTTATTTGCGCCGACTTACTTAATTATTTCTGCATCACACCATGAGACAACGAATATCTTCACCGTGTCCAATGGCCTTGAGTAGGTCGTCGATGATAGCATAGATCGCAATTGTTTCATTTAACAGTGAATAGTTTTCAGTTATCAGTTAAATCCTTGACGAAACACCACACAAATGTTGGTGGTATGCGTTGGTGGTGGGTAACAGCCCCTCACCATACGCTTTGTGTTTACTGATAATTGATAACTGATAACTGATTTAACATCTGCCCCTGCGAATTTTCTCACGCTCAGGGGATTTTATTATTTAAGTGGTCGCTAGCGATCGCCTGAATCTGTAACTAGCAACTTGGGTTAATACCCGGAACCCCAAAGAGCCAAAGCTGCGCTTGAGCTAACCTCCTGCTTGCGGCTACGGTGTACACACAAGTCTTGAAATCTTATCTAAAACTTGGTTTCGTTGCCCTAGCCCTAAAAATTAGCGGGATAAATGGAGTTTCCAGTTGCCAAATATCTAACCCCTGAGTAGAGTATTCTCCTTATGGATTATTCACTGATCACCAAGTCTAAGTACCAGGGAGGATTTATGATCAATCGCTAAAAAAGCTTTGGCTAACTGATAGATAATTGGGGCAGAAAGCTATAGCTAGAAGCATGGAAACCAAACAGCTAGGAAAAACTGGTATCTTTGTGAGTGCGATCGCTTTAGGTGGTATGCCTATGTCAATCTCCAATCGCCCTCCCGAATCGCAATCAATCGAAGTTATTCATCGGGCCTTCGATCTAGGTATTACATTTATTGACACTGCCGACTCATACTGCAAAGATGAGTCAGATAAGCACCACAACGAGCGGCTAATTCACAAGGCACTTACTAGTTACAAAGGCGATGTTAGCCAAGTAATTGTGGCAACGAAGGGCGGGTTGATGCGTCCCAATGGAAACTGGACAAGCAACGGGAACCCAGAACATTTGCGCCAAACAATTCGAGTCAGTTTTGAGGCGTTAGGTGGTGCTAAACCCATCGATGTTTGGCAATACCATTCCCCCGATCCTAATTACACCATCGAAGAATCCCTTGCACCTGTGAAAGAGGCAGTGGAGGCAGGTTTAATTCGATTTGTGGGAGTTTCTAACTTTTCCGTTGAACAAATTAAGCGGGCGCGGGATGTAGTGGATATTATTTCGGTGCAGAATCAATACAGCCCTTGGCAACGACAGCCAGAAAATGACGGCGTGTTGAAGTATTGCCAACAGCAAGGATTGACGTTTTTGCCTTGGAGTCCCTTTGGTGGTAGGCGTCGCCATCAGGACTTACAAGATATCCCTGCGATCGCTAACTTAGCTAAACAAAAAGGCGTGTCAGTATATAATATCGTCTTGGCGTGGTTGCGTTCCAAGTCGCCCGCTATTTTGCCAATTCCTGGTGCTAGCAAGGTTTCTAGCATTGAAGACTCAGCACAAGCTATCAATGTGAAACTATCTGATGAAGAAGTGCAAAAAATCGATCGGGCAACTTAATCATTCCAAGCGATTCTCACTTCGGTGTAATAGAGTCTAAACCTCATCCCCAACCCTGATGTATCGAGATGTTTAGTCTCATCCAATACTTTGGGGTTGAATATATAGTGAGGAAAAGCGATCGCTTCTACATTGACTCCAACGGTGGAACCTCGAAGTCATTAAACGAGGAAACATTGTAATACGAAGCAGCTAGAGCTTTCACCAGTTTACCGTCGAGAGTCAGCAAAGTAGCACGTATAGCAACGGACAGGGAGCTTAGGACAGCAATAAAATCACAAAGTACGCTGTTGAAGATGCGTTTCCCGCAAACTGTCCTAACGGCTTTGGCGACTGCTATATCTGCTGTGAAAGTGCAACATAAGACGCATCGTAAGCGGAGATTCCATAATTTAATGCGATCGCAACTGCATCCGCCATCAAATCAGCAGTGCAGACAACACGCAAGGGAAAAGCTTTGAGGGTGGCTAAATCTGTCTGAACCTCAGCAGCAGTGTACATCCTTGCACGGACATACTTCCATAAGGCGTTAGCGCACTCAATGTAAAAGAGGTCTGGAACAAATATTTCCGTCTGTGGATTGGCAAGGTGATCAAAAAGTTGATTAACTTTGGCAGTTAGTGGATCAGCAATAAAATACTTGATACACACACTGGTATCTAACACGCATCTTAGAGGGGTGGTCATCTGTCGCGGTCTTCTCGAATCAGTTCAGTACTATCAAGTAATCCGAAATCTGCTGGATTCACACGGCGACGCTGGCGACTTTCTTCTAGGATTTTAATTACATTCTGTCGTTTCTGATCTTCTGTTTGCTGTGCTTCAGTTTTTAAAGCTTCTTCTAACAGAGTTATAACTTGGGCGTTAATTGAACGGTGCTGAGATACCGCTAACTCTTGCAGCTTTGCATACAAATCATCGGGTAAATTTCTTACATAAAGGGTAGCCATCGCCTTACCTCAAAGTAGAATTTATCATTATGCTAGCATGATGCAAGCATGAGGAGAGAGGACACAAGAGGGAGCGATCGCATTTTGTAGTTTAGGTGAGTGTTATCCTAAAACTCACTCTTCTACTTAATATTTTGTTGATAAATAGTCTTTTGCTATATATTTATTCCATGCATCAATAGCATCTGATCTAAGCGTAGTTTTACCCCACCTGAATGTACTTGAACCAGCAAGGAAGTTAGCCTATCAAACTGTAAATCTACTTTCTTTTGTTCACTATCGCCTATTAATGTAGACAGTTTAGATATTTCATTTATAAACGTCTCATCAGGATATGATCTAAGTGTGACAGGTTTTGTATTATCGTCATTGATAAAATTGGTAATTTTACCTTTGAGATTATCAAGATCGTGAAGAAGTAAATTAATTCCATATCTCCGCTCATTTTCCAGACTACGATAGTAGGAATCTTCGCTTTCGTAAATAGTCAGTTTTAGATACATTGAAGCAAGTAAATTTAGGATTTCTCCTAGTTGCTGAAATTTTTTTTCATCTTTAGATTGCTTCTTAATAGAAAACATAAAATGTGAGCTATGATTATTATATTGCTCCAAAATATTTATTTTTATTGAATTATTTATATTAATAATGTTGTTAACAATATCAGTAATAATCGGTTTATTGTATGTATTGTTTCCAATACCTACAAAGAAGATATGATATATATAAATTCCTATCATGTTTAAATAATAAACATAAGGATCGATATTTTTATAGTAAATACATTCTTGGGAAATATCTTCCGTATTGGATATTTCAGTATTATCTTCATAATGGGGATATTTTAACACTTTATTATCATTGTCTTCATCAAAATTTCCATATTTAAGAGTTAAATTATCACCTTCAACATCTTCTACTTGCAACAATAAATTTTTAATATTATTTTTAGATTTTAATATAATAAAATCTCCCTTTTTAATATTATCTCTATGCAGTGACGAATCAAAAAACTGATATATACATTTATAAGTATAGTTTTCATGAGCATTTAACTTTTTTAAAATAATTTTTCGGCGCAGAAACGCTAGATAGTTTGGTACAAACGGATTTCCTATATCTCGAGTAATTCTTGTATATACAAAGTCACCTCTTAAATCTTTTTCATAAGACTCTTGTGTCTCGTATACGTGAAATCTGATATTTAGGGCATTTGGTTCACCATTTCTCTCAACAACAGCCAAATTTGTGGGATGTAACTCACTAAATGAGAAAGGCGATGCATTTAAAGAACGACTGACTAGATCAGATATTTGATCTAGATACCAAAGTCCTTTGACAAAGCGAGCAGGTAAGTTATCCTTGTCTAAGCTTTGCAGTTCTTTGAGCGTCTCTAAAAAGCTTGGAGTAGGGGAATTATTACCATTTTTCCAAATGCGATTACAAAGATGATTATTTAATCTTTTAAAACCAAAATGTTTCCTCTCATATAGTTCTATTAAACTATTAAGTACAAGTTTTACAGGTTTATTACCATTGGTGTCACCACAACGACTTAGAGAATAAAAAGTATTTTTTGTCTTATAAAGTATGCATTTTAAAATAATTTCAACTATTTCTTCAGGAGCATAAATTGTTGAATTTTTAGAGAGCTTAAAAGGCTCAAATACTTGAATTAAACTTGGTTCGCTAGATTTAAACTCATAAACCATGCGATAGTCTTCCATTATTTCATCAACTGTTTTCTCCTTCTTGTCATAAATAACTCGAATATTTTCATAAAAACGCTCTGGTGATTCTCCACAAGTCAACAAATCAAATACAATAGCTCCAAAACCAAATAAATCAGTTCGTTCGTCTTGACGTTTGTACAGAATAATTTGTGTTTTTTTATCAGATTTAAGATTTTCTCTGGCTTCTGGATGAAGAGTAATGGATGTTCGGAAATTTTCGCTAGTGTCATTACTATTAATTGACTTAATAGGATACGTATTTTGACTATTCTTACTAAAAAGTACAAAATCAGTATCCTCAATGATCGTATCGCGAAGCTTAGGATCGTAAGTAATTAGCTCAACATTATTATTATCTACTTTGATTTCTACATCACAAATATCAAAATAGTCTTTTTGCTCAGGCGATCGATAGTGACGAGTACCAAGAGGTAGCTGTGGATTAGCTATTGGTAAAGCTCCCGGTACTGGCTTTTGTCCTGGTAGAAGAAAACCAAGATCGCCAATCACAGCCTTAACTTCAGAATCTTCTTTTTTAATGAAGATATTTGCAGGTTTTAAATCAAGATGTAATAGATGGGCTTGATGAAGAGTTACAAGACCCCTAGCAATATCGACCAAATATGGAAGTATATCAGCTATACGATCTTCAAAATTCATTTTTCTCAGAATATCATATCCTGTAAGCTCATACATTCCTTCCTTAACAACTTGTTTATCTGCATCAACTGGTACTCTTTCTTCCAAAAGGTCTTTCAGTGTCGAATCGTACTTTTCCGTTACCAGAGCATAATCTGAGATTCTAAATGGTTCAAAGAAGTCCTTTAAGGTCTTATATATCTCTGATGATCGAAACGATTTAGTCCAACCTATCGTCTCAATAACACCAAAAAGTTTTGTATCTTTCTTAACTTCTGTAATTCTTTGTGTCGATTCAAGTTCATTTTGGAAACGAGACTTTACGATGTCTGTATCAGAATGTTCATAAAGTAGTTTAACTGCAAATTTGTTTTGTCTGTTACTATAAACTGCAAATACTACACCAAAAGTGCCATCACCAAGTTTAATAGGCTGATTTTGCTCATCAAGGGTAAAATAAAAAGTTAGACTATTATCGTCTTCTGTTTTAAAAGAATAACTAGGGTCAGAATTTTGTTGGCTCATTTTTTTATTTTGTCATCAAACTTACTGCTGAACTAAGATAAAAACAAAATACTCCTTGGGAGAGTTTTTGGGTTTGTACTCAATCAATATTGCTTTTTCGACTACATTTTTATCTAATGAAACTGCTAATTCTGAAACGCTTTCAAATTTCAAAGTTTCACCAGATTTATACTCTGTACATTTAAAAATTCCTGACACCTCTGGCGACAAATTATTTATATCTTTCGGTGGTAAGTCGCCTCTCCAAATTTCTGCCTCCATGACTCCGCTCTTATTGAGTAATAATCCAAACTGCTGCTCAGTTTCAATGGTCTTTATATATGCCCATTCATTTAAATTTATAGGAATGAACTTAATATCGCCAATTAAAACTGATTTTTCTTCAGGAGTTCCTTTTTTTATCCACCAATCTTTTTGATTAATAATCAGGTGAAACCCACTACTAAAAGGAATATCTTGAAGCTCTAATCTCAAGCTTTTTCCTGAGTCTCCTTTCTGGCTTTTTGGTGTCTTCTCTGGAAGAAAAGCAAGGGATTTATCTACATTTTCTCCCGATTCTTTTAATTCCTGATTTTTATACTTTATAGAAGTAATTATAGCTAAAGGTTTCTCCTGACTACCTATTGTACCGAAGTTAATATTTATCTTATTATAAGTATTAAAATTATTTTCTATTTTTGCTAGTTGCAAGTCCAAATTTTTACTTTCAATACCCGTAAGTTGAACTTTGGGTACAAATCCTTGAATTAGCTCAATTAAATTTAATAAATCCTCATTGAAAGGCATTATCTTTTTCCCCTATAGACGATCACTTAGAACAAAAATGCCAACATTGAGGTGATTGACATTTATTTATGTAACAGGGCTTACACAACTGACACATATATTTTCTGTTATGGAAGTCAAAAGTCAAGGGTCAAAAGTCCAGGTTTTTTGGACTCTTGACTTTTGACGGTTCGACTACGCTCACCGTCAACCCTGAGCGCAGCCGTTCGCGCAGCGTCTCCGACAGGAGAAGGGTTGACTTTGGACAACCTCTATGAAAAGATATGACACTTGGCTTTAGTCTTACATGTAAATTGAAAACTTTTGTAAGTTGAGCAAAGAGGGTTTCAGCTGATGTTGCTAAGAGGTTGTTTGAAAAGTAGTTGGTTGTGATTTTAGGCACTTATCGATCCCCCCTAACCCACGCCAGTCGCTCCACTTGAGGAGACCCCAAGACCGCGCTGGCTCCCCTTAAAAAGGGGGGAACCGGAATCAAAGTCCCCTTTTTTAAGGGGGATTTAGGAGGATCTAGAACGTTTTGCTACCGACAAGAGGACTTTTCAAACATCCTCTAAGGCTGAATATAGGATTTACATATAATCTAAGAAGAATACGCCTACAACAGAGTTACTAGAAAAACAGATTCTAGGAGGATTTCAGCAGATTGTATTCCCTAGCTAAAATGAAGTGCTGGTAGAGCTTCTGGATAAGTTTTGAATCTAATAACACTATATCACCCTGATATGATTCTGCTGTTAGCTCTGATGCAGACTTTGAGAGGGCAAAAATGATATTGAAACTCTGATACAATTCGACCTGACAAAGGAAAATTGGCAATTTGTTCAGAAAGCCTAGTGATCCGGTCAACTATACTAGCCGCATACTGTGGAGAAGGCTGGGCAATATAAGCATAAATTGCTGAGAGATTTTATACTGCTGTTGTTGTTCAGTAAACGTTCACTCTGGTAGTCCAAAATTTTTCCGCACTTCTTGTACAGAAATAACATTACTAGCTTTGCTATCCGCTAGTCCAGCTTCAACAGTTTGTCGAACATAAATTTGGTACATCAAATCATCCCATGTGGAATTTTCTGGCAACTTGTCAATCAGTTTGGGGGCTTCTTCTTTAATGTTGAGATTTTTCATCAGTAGTTAACCAAATTCTGTTTGTGCATCAATTTGGATATATTGTAGATGCAAAAAAGGTGTAGTACTTGATAACATAATTCATTCAACGGAGAGGGGGAGATTCGAACTCCCGGAGGTTTTAGCCTCATCCGATTTCAAGTCGGACGCAATCGACCACTCTGCCACCTCTCCAATAAATCTGTCAAACTTATGCTTACCCTACTTTCAGACCCTATTCAGGCGCTTTTGTTGGTTAGCACTAAAGCTGACAGATAATACTATATCGTATCATCTACGCAGATTGCACTACTGAATGCGAATGTCTACGACACAATAGGCGATCCCTCATACAAAATTTCCTCTGAAGCCACCTGGAAGTCATTCCCAACCCAAACTAAAGAAACTTGCGAAACCACACCCGCCTCTAGGGTGACAATGGAAAAATTACGCAACTTCTCACTGTCATGTTCCACAATCCTGGGGACACTAGCCGCATTTAAGTAAATTGTCCCCTCTGGACTTCTAAAGATGGGCTTGCGCTGCACCTTCTTGGTATGGCGTAAATCTCGGTGCATGTGACCAAATGTCACCAGAGGAATAGTTTTACCAGCAGTCAAGGCTTGAGAAATCGCCTCGCCAAAATCTGGATCGCCAAAATCGCCGCCAATTGGGTGCCAGTCTTTGCCGCAGGGGTCTTCGGGGCGATCGCCTAACCCACTAGGCCCGTTGTGACCCAAAAATATAATCGTCTCATAAGCGGCGCTTTTAACAGCTTTGAAGATGCGATCGGCGGATTCTTCCAAACTCGTCACACCGTAACGTTCTTTACATATCTCCGCGAATTTCCACTCTGGGCCACCCCAGGTAAAGGGACGACCCCCCACTACAGTTAAATTCCAAGCGGGAAAATCCAACTTACCGTAACCGACATGGGACGGGCCTAATAAATCGAGTTGTTCTTGTACCCAGTCTTCCTTAGAGCGGTCATAAGGAGCCTTTTTGCGTCCCCATTCAGTGGCGGTGTACCAGGCATCGTGGTTGCCCATCACGGCTGCTTTGGGAATATCGAGAGAGGCGATCGCTCTGACCACTTCCACCGACTCGTTGCCAAAATCCCCGACAAACAGCACTAAGTCAACACCCAAATGCTTGAGTGCAACGCCATCTTCCACTTCCCATTGGTCGTGAATATCTCCAACTACAGCAATTTTGAGGTTTATCGATTGAGTTTTCTGACTGGTCATGCCACTTTCCTTGCCGTCTATCTCCAGGATATGAAACTCAGCCCGATTTGGACACAACCCCAACATATCAACCGTCCACTATTTTTGGTAAAAACTACTATAATTGATTCCACAGGACATAAATTTGCAACATAAAGCACCCCTTAACTGTGTTTACCACTGCACTAGCTCAACGAGAAAACACCCAACTGGGTGAACTACCACTAGATTTGTTTGCCGCCATTGCGAGTCTCAAAAAAGAACTCAACGCCGTTATCCTGGCGCATTATTATCAAGAGCCAGATATTCAGGATATTGCAGATTTTATTGGGGATTCATTACAACTAGCGAAAGCCGCAGAAAAAACCAATGCGGATGCGATCGTCTTTGCTGGTGTTCACTTCATGGCAGAAACAGCAAAGATACTTAATCCCGATAAATTAGTACTTTTACCAGATTTGAATGCTGGTTGTTCTTTAGCCGACAGTTGTCCACCAGAGGAGTTTGCAGCTTTTAAAGCAGCGCATCCGAATCATTTGGTGGTGTCTTACATCAACTGCTCTGCTGATATCAAGGCGATGAGCGATATTATTTGTACTAGCTCCAACGCTGTGAAAATTGTGCAGCAGATACCGAAAGAACAGCCGATTATTTTTGCCCCAGATCGGAATTTAGGTCGGTATGTGATGGAACAGACAAGACGAGATTTGGTGCTATGGCAAGGTAGCTGTGTTGTCCATGAAACCTTCTCGGAAAAGAAAATTGTCCAGTTAAAAATTGCCCATCCCGAAGCAGAGGCGATCGCACACCCAGAATGTGAAAGTAGTGTATTGCGCCACGCCAGCTTTATTGGCTCCACAGCCGCTTTACTCAAGTATTGTCAAAACAGCCCTACCAAAGAATTTATCGTTGCTACGGAGCCTGGAATCATTCATCAAATGCAAAAACTAACTCCTGACAAGCACTTCATCCCTGCCCCACCGATGAATAATTGCGCTTGTAACGAATGTCCGTTTATGCGGCTAAACACCCTAGAAAAACTCTACTGGGCAATGAAAAATCGCACTCCCGAAATTACCATGTCAGAAAATATCCGCCTTGCTGCACTGCGACCAATGCAACGAATGCTGGAGATGAGTGTGTAACTAGTATTTTTTATATATGTGGTAGAGACGCAGTTTTGTTGCGATCTCTACCCGCAAGTTATTTTTTCTAATCACTTGCTATTTATAAAACATGGTGCTAAGATTTTAAATCGTGAGACAAATCGGGTCGGTGTCCGAGTGGTTAATGGAGACGGACTGTAAATCCGTTGGCTAGCGCCTACGCTGGTTCAAATCCAGCCCGGCCCACCACTTACGAAGTTATAGGTTATAATGACTGGGTAAAGAGCAAAGCTCCCAGCATTGTAACTTACAACTAAAGAAGCAAAGTTATATTTTGCCCGTGTGGCTCAGTGGTAGAGCACACCCTTGGTAAGGGTGAGGTCACGAGTTCAATCCTCGTCACGGGCTTTTTACTATTAATGAAATAATCGACGTAAAGTTAAGGTTTTCAGGCTTTTGAAGGAATGTGGATGTTGAAAAGCTAACTTTCTTACTTGCATTTTTGACTATTCTGACTATGATTTTGGCTATGATTTGGCTATCAGAACAGAATTTTGGGTATCAGCTTATTTTTTGACTATGATTTGACTATGAATCCAAAATTTTGGTATCAAATGGGTAAGCTGATGCGCTTCTAAAGTATATAAACACTCTTGATGGTCGTTGACTGTTGACGGTTGACGGTTGACGGTTAACAGTCATCAGTCATCAGTCATCAGTCATCATTCATATTTAAAAGTTTTCTCCACAGGTGATCTCGCCAAAGCTAGAATTTTTATAAAAAAGCTAAAACTCTATCCTAGAGAACGTTTCGTTATGGGTTGTTAACTGTCCTTCTATATTTTCATAAGCCTTCTTCACCCAATATCCTCTGGGTGGCTTTTCTACCCCATAAGCCTTACACCACTTTTCTACAGCTTTATCAGACACGCCAAAATCTCTCCCAATTTGTGCGGTTGGCTTTTCCCAAACTAGTTTTCCTAGTTCTTCTTTAGATGGCCTTTCAACTTTTCTAGTATGAATTCTAGAGTCTGAGTTAACCTTTCTCGTTGTTAAATCAACGCCAAACTCCTTGTAGGTTCGCTTAGACGCTGCTTCAGTGAAGTCTGTAAAATCTTCCCACCAGTAAAACGGTGTAGCTGAATTAGGTATCTGGGTAGTTATGTAGCAACCATTAAAGTTAATTGATGGATAAACAACTTTATCTATATTAGGAAGATAAACAGCATAAAAGTCAAAGTCATTTACTTTGTACTTCTTCTGATGAGTCCCATTTTTATCTACCCAAATAGTTTTATTTACTACCCTGTTATCTCCCGCGTATTTAGCTTGTATTTTGTAGAATTTATCGTCTTTGTAGACAACAAAATCAAAAGGTAAATGTTCACAAACAAGTGGCGTGAGGACTAAATACCCTTTAAGGGTAAGATCAGCGATCGCTTTTGTAGCAGCAATATCGCCTTTGTTCTTAGTATGATGCAGCAATAACGAACCCTCAATCGAGGAAATCATCATATCACCTTACAGTGCTTGAGGGTTCATATCGAGTTAAAACGAGCGCGGCAGGGTTCGAACCTGCGACCGATTGCTTAGAAGGCAATTGCTCTATCCACTGAGCTACGCGCCCAACATAAACTAATGGCTCCTCAAGGAGTCATCTACACTATTATATCGTTTTCGCATACCAAGAAGCAATCGAAAATTGCAGATTTACCACTAGCAAGGCTAAGATGCTAGTCGCTAGTTAGTTAATCTACACCGAAAACGAAACAGATGGGGTATTGGTTTAGATATATTGAGTTATCAAGGGGTTATTTGCCTGTTAACGCCACCGTCCTCTGGGCGGCTAGCTTCGGGAAGGATCTGGCGATCGCTAGGCTCATTTCCACAGTATGCTAGGTAATTTCAGCCTTGGCGATGCTGCCAAATGCCATTATATATTCCATATTAAGAGTGCCCCTGTGAGGAGTTATTTGCTAGTGCCATGTTTATTCTCAAACGGCAGGATGTTGAAATATCAAGCATTCAGCACCCAAAAAAGGATCAGCAGGTGCCGATCCTCAGTTATCAAGGGCAGACTTTTCGCTTGATTAGTGTCTTCAAAGCTAGTCAAGAGGAAGAAGCTAGAGCCTTATGGAGAGAATTAACGGATAACCGAGGTAAAGCCTGTGTTTTGCTGGAGGAACCGGAACGCTTTAGCGTCTGGGGTAAAATCCGTTTAGAGCAGCTGGATAGTGACACAGGTGGTCATGGCAAAACGGCGATTTTAATCCAAGCCAGTATTTTGCTGTTGCAGGGTGTTTCTATCGATATTGAAGAGTTTTTAGGTGCTAGGCAAGCTGCTTTATTTGAAAAAGATATTGCGGAGGTGTTAAAGCAGAAGCAATTTCCCCAAGCGTCTTCCCTAGAAGCAGTAAAATATTTGGTATCTACTAATCCGTTACCGACAGCCAAAATACCTGATTGGCAAGAAAATCATGTAGTTATCCTGTTACAAGAACTGCATCGATTAGGAAAAGCTTATTTTGGCAACGCTAATTTTACCAAACAAGTGATTTATAAGCTAGAAGATATGCCGGAAGCCGAGCGATCGCTGTTTATCACTTGGCTAAATCAATCGCCACTGGGTAAACTATGGCAGTAACAAAATTCCTGCCACTGGCACTTGTTTTTGGTGTCCGATTGTCCATTACCTAGCAGACGCACTGCTAGATATACAGTCCTTTAACTCAAAATACTGCCAGAGTGCATCTACATAGTCAAGTCTTATGAATAACTCTTACGAGAATTCGTTCCTTTCTAAATCCATTTTCAACACTCAGAACATTGTCTTAGCTAATATTGGCTGGGCCGTACTCGCACTGCTATACTTTTTGTTGTTTAGTGCCAAAGTTCCCGGAGCAGATGGCATGGAAAGCCGGGCCGAGTGGTATGTGATTGGCACAAATATTTTTGAAGCTTTAGCTTATTTGGCTGCCAGTATCTTATGCTTGAGGAACTGGCTGAGTCAGCAAATCGTCAGTGGTCGAAATGTTTGGCTCTTAATTGGGTTAGGTATGCTTTCCTATTTCGTTGGGGGGATAATTTTCGGCTATACCGAAATAATTTTAAAAGATGAACCGGATGTGTCAGTAGGCGATATATTTTTTGTACTTAGTTATCTATTACTTGGCGCAGGCATGATTTTAGCTGTGGCTTCCAGGCGAATCAATCTGGAAAAATGGCAGTGGCTAATTGTGTTAGCAATTGCAGTATTCGGTAGTTTGTTGGCATGGTGGATTTCTATGCAACAGGAAACACCCTCAGAACTGCTAGTCGCTATTTTGAATTGGTTTTACGTAGTTAGCGATGTGGTTTTGCTAATTATTGCTACCACCCTGCTACTAGCCTTTTGGGGGGGAAGAGTTTCCCAGTCTTGGCGAATGATTGCAGCGGCGGCCTTTTCGCTCTACATTGCAGATATGTGGTTTAAATACGCCCAAGGCCCCAATTATCAAAGTGGGGAGATATTAGAAGTGTTTTGGGTGTTTAGTGGAGTGTTATTTGGCATGGGCGCTGTCTTAGAATATGACGCATCACTAAGACGAACGCGGCGTACCAGCGGACGGAAACGAGCTTAGTAAAGATTTTTGGTATCTACCGTGAGAAAATTAACAGATTCTGACAAGCAAGAAATTCTTAAGTTATATCGAGAGACTGCCGAAACAACCTCAACTTTGGCAGACCGCTATGGTGTGAGTAACTCGACAATTAGTCGCTTGCTCAAAAGCACATTGCAAGAAGATGAGTATGAATACTTAGTCTCTTTAAAGCGGGCTGCGAGAACTCCTGAGGGAAGGGCACAGGTAAGCTACGAGCAGTTACCACTGCTGACTCAACCAGAGCCGGAGATAGAAGTTCCACCCATCATCGAGAGCCACCCTTTGGAAGTGCCAAAGGTTGAGCCACTACCACGTCGGGTAATTCATGTAGAGCAGGAACTTTACTCAGAGGAAACGGCGGAGTCAATCGCCGCTAGTAGACGAGTGCGGCGACGCCCCTCGGCGTCGGAAAAACCGAAGCTCCGAGTCACAGAGAAATTAGAAACTCTAGAGCCAAAGCCGCCGGAAATAGTCAGCATCCCCATCTCACCGCTAAAGAATGAACATCCAGGAGCGGCTGTCATCGCGCAGATGCTGGGCGAAGATTTGCTAGACGAATCGGAGGATTTGGATGATTTAGAAGATGATGATTTAGAAGATGATGACTTTGAGGAAGAAGACTTTGATGATGATGACCTGGATGACCAAAGGCCGTTAGTCACAAAACGAAGACCAGGTGAAGCATCAGTTCAAGTTTTACCTCTGTCAATAGCCAATTTGCCGAAAACTTGCTATTTGGTGATTGACCGTTCTTCGGAATTAATTACCCGTCCTCTGAAGGACTTTGGTGACTTGGGGCAAATTCCCAGCCTGGAAACTCAGCAAAGAACTCTGCCGGTGTTTGATAACCATCGCGTCGCCAAGCGTTTTTCTACGAAGCGCGATCGCGTGATTAAAGTTCCAGATAGTAAAATGCTCCATAAGGCTCGGACTCATTTGCAAGCTAAGGGCATCACACGACTGCTGATTGATGGTCAGGTCTATTCTTTGTCTGCGACGGTTTAGAGGTCATGGAGACACCTGCTGGCTATGGAGTGGTATTGGTGACAGCTGGCAACATGGAGGAGGCAGAAGCAATTGCAAATGTCCTTGTGGAAGCTAAACTCGCTGCTTGTGTGAGTTTGTTACCAATCCACTCAATTTACACCTGGCAAGGGGAACTGCATAAAGAGCAAGAATGGCAATTACTGATTAAAACTGATTTGGCGCAATTTCCTGCAATGGAGGCCAAAATTAAGTAACTGCACTCCTATGAAGTGCCAGAAATTATAGCTTTACCAATTGTTGCCAGTTCTCAAGCCTACTTGCAGTGGATTTCTCAGCAAGTTAAAAGTACAGGACTTACGCAAAATACCTCTCAAACTCTTATTCCTCCGTGTTCTCTGTGCCTCTGTGGTTCGATTTTCCGTTACCTGTGCGTAAGTCCTGAAGTAAAGATTGAGGAGTTATGAAAATCCTAACTCCTCACTCTTTGTATAATTTAAAATTACGAACTAGTGGTCTGTCTCATTAAATTTGAGAGATAAGAGAACGAACCGCAAAGGACGCAAAGAGCGCGAAGTTAAGAGGTAAAGAAAAGAAATTTAAAAGCTGATTCACTTATCAAAACTTTAGGGACAGACTACTAGCTGTAAACAGCCCTTGTAAAACGCTCTGCCAAGTAAATAATGTCCTGTCTACGAGCAATTTGATTTATCCATTGTCGAGGAATATTTTCCACGCCGTAGTAAATTCCTGCTAACCCACCAGTGACAGCAGCGGTAGTATCGGTATCTCCGCCTAAGTTGACAGCTTTCAATACCGCTTCAGAATAAGACGAGCTATTTAACAAACACCACAGGGATGATTCTAAGGTATCAATCACATAGCCACCAGAATTAATCTCTTCTACTGGTATCTTGGCAATCTCACCACTCAAAATTCTGCCAAAATGCGGCTTCTCTAACAAAAATTCTCGAACAGAATAAATTGTTTGGATATCTTGCAATCCTTGTAAATAAGCTGTTTGGAGGTCAGCCCCTTCCAAGAGCGCCACTGCAATAGTAATATAAATGCCGCAGGCCATTTGCGATCGCGCATGAGCATGGGTAATCGCCGAAACATCATGCACCCGCGCCAGCAATTCGCCTAAAGTCAAGTTTCTGTGACAATAAGCCATCGGCAAGATTCTCATCAACGAACCATTGCCATTACTATTTTCAACCTTACCACCCGCCTGATGGGGAACAACTCCCTGTTTCAGGCGCATAATTGCTGTGTGGGTAGTTTGACCAATATCAAAGACATCGCCACGGGGAGTCCAGTAAGCCTCCTTGTACCAGCGCCAGAAGGAATTGGCTATAGCATCCAACGAATACCCCCTACAAAGGCATTCTGCCAAGCAAAAGCTTAAGGAACTATCATCTGACCAAGTTCCCGGTGGTTGATTCCATGTGCCATAACCCAACATCGTTGTCACTGGAGATTTCACTCGTTCAGCGCGGCTAGTAAACTCCACCGGCACACCCAACGCATCACCGACACATAAACCCATCAAACCAGACAACGTTTTTGCAGCGGTTAGCATTATTCAATCTCCACAATAATTGCTCAAAATTAACTTTATAGATTCCCTCTATAGCTTGTTGCAACGGATGCTACAGCCTACTTTTCATCATCTGTGAAAAGCTCGGCAAAAAATTGTTAAGCGGGTATTTTATTTACCATCTACCGACTTAGTTTTAGTTCCACATATTGTGCCAGTTTTAAAAGCGTCTATTTTTGGAACAAAGAACGCAGATGAAAAGACATTGAATGTAATTATAACAGCTTATTTTTGATTTTTCGGGATACTTAATCTGTAAACGTCATGCATCAATAGCAACATTAAGTTAATAAAATCTAGAAAAATTTTGGAACATTCTCACATAATTATCGACTTGGAATATACAAGTAAAAAATCCAAAATTTGGTAAAAATTATGAAACGCTTACTCAAGTCTTTCATGGCAATTTCTGCATTGTCTTCCTTAATAATTGCTCCTCTTGTTCTATCATCTGGTCAAGCTTCTGCTGAAACAAAAAAAGGTACTGATGCTAGCTATGTTGGTGCTGGTGTTGCAGCTGGTGTTACCAGTGGCGGACAAGGTATCAACGATAATGCCACATTTGGTGGTAATGTTACAGGTCGCGTGAAATTAGGAACTACGCCATTTTCTGCACGCGGTAATGTCCTTTGGAGTGATAAAACAAGTGCCATTATCCCAGAAGTTTCTGTGGATGTGCCTATCGCTAATAAAACTAATGCCTATTTAACTGGTGGTTATTCTTTTGTAGAGAAAGATGGCTCACCAACTCCCATAGGTAACAAAGATTCAGTAGTGGTAGGTGCTGGTGTTGAATCGGAACTTGCTAACAATTTCCTTGTCTACACTAACGCCAAAGTAGGACTTGGTGCATACCAAAATAGCGATACTCCTGCTGTTAGCATCAATGGTGGTTTAGGCTATCGCTTCAAATAAAAGATTATTGAGTCCTCTGTCGCTCTATACTTTACTTAAGTACTCAGGACTCAGCACTGGCTCAACGCCCCGCTATCGCTAACAAAACTTACTACTCCAAAAAGCTGGTTTTGTTAAGTGTTACATCACTGACAAAGCCTGCTTTTGCCGTGGTAAAATTATAACTATTCCTCATTATTCCGGCCGGATTACCGGGGATAAAATAGCCGAAGGGTGCTGATTCGGCGTCTACTAATGCTTTATTGAGAATACTATACAAGTCTAATGGTTAATGCTCCTTCCCCCATCGCTAGCCGTAAGCCTTCCAAAGTAGAAGGAATCAAGGAAAATAGTAATTTTTTGCGTGAACCTGTAGCAACTGAGATCCTTCAAGACACTACCCATTTTACTGAAAATGCGGTGCAGCTTTTGAAGTTTCACGGTTCTTATCAGCAGGATAACCGCGACAACCGCACCAAGGGAGAGGAAAAAGATTACCAGTTTATGCTGCGGACAAAAAATCCGGGTGGTTTAGTACCACCGCAGCTGTATCTGGCTTTAGATAAAATAGCTGATGAGTATGGCAACCACACGTTACGAGCAACTACCCGTCAAGGTTTCCAACTGCACGGAATTTTAAAGAAGAATCTTAAATCAGCAATTGCCACGATTGTCAAGAACCTGGGTTCGACTTTGGGAGCTTGCGGTGACATCAACCGCAACGTGATGGCACCACCAGCCCCCTTTAAGAATCGCCCAGAATATCAGTATGCTTGGGAGTATGCCCAGAATATTGCTGACTTGCTCTCAGCGCAGACAGGCGCTTATTACGAAATTTGGTTAGATGGGGAAAAAGCAATTAGTGCTCAAGAGAACCCAGAGGTGAAGGCGGCGCGACAACGCAATGGAAATGGCACAATTATCCATGACAACGAAGAACCGATTTATGGCACACACTATATGCCCCGCAAGTTTAAAATTTGCGTGACGGTGCCAGGGGATAATTCGATTGATTTGTATTCTCAAGACCTGACGTTGGTAGTAATTACTAATAAGAAGAAGCAATTAGAAGGATTTAATATTTTTGCTGGTGGTGGTTTAGGTAGAACACACGGTAAAGAAGAAACTTTCGCTAGGTTAGCAGACCCCATCGGTTATGTGGCGAAGGATGATGTTTACGACATCGTGAAAGCGATTGTTGCTACCCAGAGAGATTATGGCGATCGCACTGATCGTCGTCATGCTAGATTAAAATATTTAATCAACGATTGGGGCGTAGATAAATTCCGCACTCAAGTTGAAGAATATTTTGGTAAATCAGTCGAAGCCTTCAAACCACTGCCAGAGTTTAAATATCACGACTTCCTCGGCTGGAATGAACAAGGTGATGGCAAGCTATTCTTAGGAATTTCCATTGACAATGGTCGAATCAAGGATGAAGGTTCGTTTCAACTGAAAACCGCCTTGCGGGAAATTGTCGAGCAGTTAAACTTGTCCATCCGTCTGACACCCAACCATAACCTGATTTTTTACGATATCGAACCAGATAGCAAGGAAGCGATTCAAGACATTCTCAGCCGTCACGGTGTCGGAGACGACCCCAGTAAAATTGAACCTTTAGTGCGGTATGCAATGGCTTGTCCGGCTTTACCCACTTGTGGCTTGGCAATCACGGAATCAGAACGGGCAATACCGGGTATTTTGGAAAGAGTTCGCGCCCTTTTGGATAAAGTTGGTTTACAAAAAGAACATTTTGTGGTAAGGATGACAGGATGCCCCAACGGTTGCGCTCGTCCCTACTTAGCAGAATTGGGCTTTGTCGGTAGCGCCCCAGAATCTTACCAATTATGGTTAGGTGGTTCGCCAAATCAGACTCGACTGGCGCAACCTTATACAGATAAGTTGCACCATAATGATTTAGACAGCTTCCTAGAGCCGATTTTTGTTTACTTTAAGAAATCTCGGAAATCGAAGGAAAGCTTTGGTGATTTTTGCAATCGCGTTGGTTTTGATGCCATCCGCGAATTTGCTAGCACCTACGAACCCCAGACAGCCAATGGTGCAAGCAAATCGCGCCATCGGGTAAATTTGAAAGAAGAGGTTTATAGCAAGTTGAAGGAAGTGGCCCAAAGTCAAGGTAAGCCGATGACTCAGTTAGTGAGTGAAGCGCTAGAGGCTTACTTCCAGAGTCTTTCGTAAGCCTAGTATTTTTGTGTGGCAGACATTTGATCTGCCACAAATAAGCAAAAAAATGTTTCTTGTATTCAGTTTTCCGGCACTTTCTCAAAACGAAATCCACCCGCTTCTATACTTCCACACTTTTTGCTACTACCTCCAACTACTCGGACTAAAACTGGTTTAGCATCTTTCCGTTCACCGTTGATGAATTGGAGTGCATCACCTGAAGTTTTGTCAGGTGGTAGCTTTATAGATTTTAAGTTTTCAATTACATCCTTTCTAGAGGGATTTTTGGACTGTGGTATTGCTGCGATAAAAGCCTGAGTAGCATCATAACTAGAAGCTGTTCCCCAGTCAATTTTATCTTCCCATCTATTGCAAGCTCGCTTTGCAAATTCTTCTGAGTTTTTCTCTTCAGGAAACCAGGGAACTGTCAATATTAAACCTTCAACACCTTCTTTAGCTTGTTTTAAAATTTCTGAAGTATACAGAGTTCCTCCTCCCAACAATGGTAAATTTCTTAATTCTGGAGAGACGATTTTTTTATAACTAACAATTTTAATTACAGTAGAAACTGACTCTGTATTTGGGAAAAAAACAACCGCATCTGGATGATTTATAGAAGCGAGATTTTCCATAAATTCTCCCTTTAAGTTTTGTTGTGAATCTTCCAAATCTATAGATGATTGAACTTTTCCACGTTGTTCCTTAAAGGAGACTTCAAACTTTTCTTTGATGTCTTTACTGTAAGCATCTCTATTATAGTAAATAACAACTTTTTTTATATTATGATTGATAGCATAATCGGCTAAGTATTTAGCAGCAACTTTAGTAGAAAGGATTGTCCTGAAAAAACCTTTACCTTTTAATTCTGTACTGGCGCTAGTAGCGGCTATCATTGCCAAATCATTATTTTGATATTCCTCAAGTGCAGATTTACTAGCTTGGCTAGCATTGTGACCAATCACTGCTAATACATCTGAGTCTTTAATTAACTCTTTAGCAACTTTTGGAGCTTGATCTGGATTATTACGATCATCGGCTATCCTGACATTCAAAAGTCTACTTTTAAAACCAACTTTTTCGTTCGGCTTATTAAAATCATTTTGGGCTAGAGCGACTCCTCTCAATATTGCAATAGCAGATGATCTTCTCGCATACATAGGTAAAACTACAGCCACGGTTATAGGCTTGTTGTTCATCTTTTTTGCCTGTTCGTGGGCTAAGGAATTATTGTAATAAATCGCTACTTCAGGATCACTTTTGTCTATATCTTTAGATGTTTTAAAAAACTCTATTGCTTTTGAATAATCACCTTTATTGAAAGCTTCAACCCCCTTGTTTTGATAAGAAATTTCATCACCTAAAAAGAAAGACTTTTCTCCTTGGCTAAAGAGTTCTGGATTTAAAACGTAAGGTACACGCAACCACTCTGATTGAATTGTTTTTTGTAATTGAAATACACTTACTCCAGCAATAATCATCATACTGACAGTTATTCCTGCAAGTAAGCGCTGAAAACGTTCTTTTTTTTGGATTTTAATTCCTAAATTAGCTATTTCTAGTACTTGGCTAGCATCAATAAATTGGTAATCTTCAATATTCAGAATTTTACCATCACGCCATGCAATTGCTTTTTGTAATTGTTGACCTTGCAATAGCGATGATTTATCTTGACGGTTAGATGATAACCATCTCAGTAATTGTTCTTCATAGGGTCGCATCTCTGCTAACATTTCAGCAACCCAATTAGAATTAAATACTGATTCATAAATGAGGTTGTAAACCTTTAATTTACCATTCCTTTCTTCTAGCAAACCAGACAGAATCAGTTCACTTTGTTCTAAACTGTCATTTACTGATAATTCTTTATCTTGCAAAACTTTAAGATAGAATTTAAGCAATTTAACAAGAGGTTCTTTACTATTAATAATCCTATTATGAATAGTTCTTAAATGTTGGGGTTCATCCTGATATTCCCAATTTTCAATTATGCGTAATTTTACTAATCCCTCTATCCATTTAGAGATTAAATTTTCATCACTAGGAATTATATTTTCATCATCTGCAATTATTTTGAATATTTTTTGTGTGAGAAATGGTTGCCCGCCAGTCCATTTAAGTATTTCTCTAAGAATATATTCAGCAATTATAGGATCATTAATTTTACCTTCTAATCCTCTAGTTAAAGGTCGAGCTTCCTGTAATGAAAACCCATTTAATTGGATTGCTTCGCCAATATTAAAGGGTGTGCGTCGCGTATCTTGGATTAATTGAGAAGGTGTAGCTACTCCTAGTAATACAAAGGTAACTCGTTCATAAATTGGGTTATTAGCGCGTTCATTATAACAAAATCTAATAAAACCAAAAAAATCATCAGTGGGGAAATCCAAACTGAGAACAGTGTCAATCTCATCTATAAAAATAACAATTTTTTGCTCAATTTCTGCTAATAACTTATTCTCGAAAAAAGAACTTAATCGATCTAATGGAGTTAAATTTGATAACGACTCTGTTTGTAAATAAAATTTATCTGCGATATTTTTGATTAAACTATTATACCATTGTTCCTCAGTAAACCCTTTAGTTCCAAGCTTATCTAGACTGATTACTACACATCTAAAGCCTGCTGTTTCTAAGTTTTTCTTGACTCTTACCCGCAAGCTAGATTTACCCATCTGTCGAGAGTTAAATACATAGCAAAAATTACCTGCTTCCAGTTTCTCATAAAGGTTTCTGTCAGCTTGTCGCTCTATATAACTAGGATCGTCAAGATTTAAATCTCCACCTACATGATAATATTTTTGTCCTTGATTCATTGTTTATTTCACCTATTTTGCTAGTAACTATTCAAGAAAAGCTTGGAAATACAACCGATACAGTTTACAACGTGGCTGAGCACAATTACCCTGGAACTTGACTAATCCCAAACGGTACAAAGAGATGGCAATTCTCGGACGTAGCTGAACTGGATTGTTTTCATCCGCAGATATGACTTGAATGAATGCTGTTTTCAACTCTGGATTATTTTCAACTTTTTCCAAGAGTTCTTGTAGATAATCTCTGTATGCTCCTGCTAGGGTTGGAGCTTCTTTTAAAAATTGCTCAAGGGAGTTTTGATGCGATTTAATATGGTCAATACCAGCTGTTAACAGATTTGGATGTCCTCCTACCATATCCATTAGTAGCTCAACTTGTTCAATGTTCCAGTTTAATCCATATAGCTCGACTAAACGCTGTACCTGCTCCTGCTTAAAGTCTGGTAAATCAATTACTAAACGTAGATTAGCAAGAGGTGAGCTATTGATATCTAGCGAGGCATAAACTTCTGTAGAATGGGCAATTATCAAACGGAGTCTTTCCCATATTGCACTCTTTACATCGCCGCACCTTGCCATATCATAAAAGCTTCGGAGTAGTCTACAAAATTCTTGAGAAAGTTCATTTTGTTCAAAAATTAAATCAACATTATTTAAGGCTAATACCAAATAATTAGCAGTTTTTGGTAATAAGTATTCCTGAAAGTAACCGATGGTGTTATGCATAGGAGTCCATTGATTGTTCCAACGCTCATTTACCTGATTAGTTAAACCTAGCTCTTGGCTAACAGCATCACAGAATGAGCGTAAAAATCTCTCTATGTCGGTTTTAGTTTGGGGATTTATTAACCTGCTACAATTCAACGTTACGGTTTGATAATTATTTGCTGTCGCATAGGTGAGAATCCTATTCACCAAATATGTTTTTCCCATTTTATCTGGTGCTTTAATTCGGATGAGAGCGCCTGGTTCTCTAATTTCCTGATAACATTGCTGTTCAATTGCAGGGCGTTCTATATAAAAATTACTAGAGGATTGCTTGGCTATCTTTCGACGAATAACTGGAGTTAGTTCTTCAGAAATACCTTCTAGTTGAATCTCTACACACCCAAACTTAAAAGCCTTTTCATGGGAATGATTTGCTCCTAGTGCTTTGTAAAAACCCACAGAAAATGCGATCGCCGCTCTATCCCCAATAGCAGTATTCATCCCGATGACAAAAGGGATATGCTGGACAATAGCCTCCGCCTGAATCACTGAATGACAAGCATTGAGAAGCACACACTGGACTTGATTAGCTACTAATTCAAACAATGCAGCTAAAGCTTGGGGCTTGACCGGTTGCACTTGACCAAATGTATTCTCAAAGCAAAGCTCACCCGTACTTGCACCATGTCCCGAAAAATGCACAATATCAGGCTGAAAATCCAATATTTTTTGGCTGACATCTCCAGGACGTGCGGATAATCCGTACTCTAGCTGAAATCTTTCTCGTTGGTTGGCTAGTTGTAGTCTTTGCTGGATTTCTCGCAACTCTTGCTGTAAACGCAGTCTAGACGTATCAGTAGGTTCAGCCGTTAAAAACAAAATTCTCATCTGGCGATCGCTGGCGTAAGTCATCCAAAACCGTTCCTAAAGTTTAATTAATTGCCTGCATTGTTTTTCACTCACAGTTCCGGTTTAGCATACTTACGAGAAACTACTGAAGTGATTCTACTTGATTTTAATGTTTTATCAAGAAATACAATAATATTTCATTTCGATCAAAATCCAGTCTAGACGGAAAATAATTCCTATCCTCACCATGCAGAAAATATCATGTCTCAACTGCAAAGAATTGCGATCGCACCCTCTCAACTCCAACAAGAGCAAATTTTACTCACCAAAGAACAACAGCATTATTTAGGGCGTGTGTTGCGCTTACGTGAAGGCGATCGCTTTATTGCAATGGATGGTAAGGGAAAATGGTGGTTAGCACAGCTAGTAGGGAAACAAGCACAGGTTTTAGAAGCGCTTTTGGTGGAAACTGAATTACCTGTATCGATTACCCTGATGGTAGCCTTGCCCAAAGGCAATGGATTTGATGAAGTTGTGCGGTGTTGTACGGAGTTGGGAGTAGCTTGTATTGCACCAGTATTGAGCGATCGCACTTTGCTTCATCCTAGTCCTCAAAAGCTTGAACGCTGGCGGCGCATCGCTGCGGAAGCCGCCGAGCAATCAGAGCGCTCTTTTGTGCCGACAATTTTAGAGCCTGTTGCTTTTAATACGGGTTTGTCATTAGTCATTGGTCATTTGTCATTTGCAAACAGCCAGCAATATATCTGTGTAGCGCGTGGTGAGTTTCCCCATTTAAAAGATTGCTTACAACACAAAGGACAAATGACAAATGACGGAGGACAAGAAACAATTGTCATTGCTACTGGCCCAGAGGGAGGATGGACAACACAAGAAATCGAGAATGCGATCGCATTTGGATTTCAACCTGTTTCCCTTGGTCGCCGCATCCTCAGAGCAGTTACAGCCCCAGTAGTAGCATTATCCTTGATTACCGCAGCTTGTGAAGTATAAATGATTTATAGCTCACGCAAAAGATATTTTGCGCGAGACATCACTCCAGCGTGTATTTAAAGTAAGTGATGATTGAGCAAGTTGCGATCGCCTTTGAGCAGAAAGATTATCAAACAGCTGCTAAATTACTGAAACAGCTGCTAGTAGAATCGCCAGAACATCCTTGGGTACAATTTTATCTCGGTCGGCTACATGAAGTATCTGGAAAGCGCCAGGATGCAGAAAAAGTGTATCGGCAACTGCTGCGAGATACGAGGAATAGTAGAATAGTGACCCTCGCACGTCAAGGTTTGCGACGGCTACAAGAAATGGAAATAGAAGAAAGACAAAGAGCCATTTCTCAAGCAACAACCGAAGGGAATAACACCGAACTTGGCGTACTAGTTTTAGAGCCACTCAGTAACGAACTTAAAACACAAGCGTCTCGAAAATTTGCCCAGATTATGCAGCTAGACCCTTACACTGCAAGGCTGGTACTGCCAAGTCGTGGCTGGAGGTTATACCGCCCTGGCCAAGTGGGAGAACTAAAGTTTTACGGGAAACAGTTACAGCAGGCTGGCATTCCTTGCTTTTGGGCAACAATAGCTCAAATTCAGCAAATTCAAGTTTATCAAGTCAAATATTTTCAAGAATCTACCCCAAAAGCTACAGTTGTTTGCCGTAATGAGACAAATCAACTCGGTTATCTTACCTTTGACTGGTCAGAAGTAACAGCAAGAGTAGTGGGACTGTTGCCCATTTTTGAGGAAGTGGTAGATCGCAACGTGCGCGGTAAACTGGAACGGAAAACTCAAACACAAGATTATGCCCAGTTTTGTGATTTACACATACCTGGTAGACGTTGCATTCTCCGACTTTATGATAACGGCTATGAATTCCAGCAAGGTTTAGAAATTATTCCCCAAGCTAGCCAAAATACAATCAGAATTAATTGGAATACTTTATCGAGTTGGATTAACCAGCAACTGCCTCAAGTCCAAATTTGGTCAGATTTCACGTCCTTTGCAGATACAACATTAGATCAAACAGAAATGCTGGGCCATATTAAGTCTCACATCTATTTGTTGCGTAGGGAACAAACTAATTGGGACTCAGCTTTTCATTTATATAGTGGACTGGTGTTTGTTAAAGATGCTAATTAGTTATACAAATAAACTATCCTAACCCAAACCTAAAAGATACAGTTGTAGTGGATAAATTAAGCGATCGCTCCTACTTTGGAGAGTTCTTCCATCTACAACTGCTAAACTTGTCTTGATATTGCGTATTTACACTTAAATTATTGGTAGTAGAAAGACACGAAAGAGACGCGAAATCTCGCGTCTCTGTGATTTAACCAGGGGTTTTAACCTGACGTGCCATGTCTAGGTAAGCGCTCATATTTGCCCCGGGACGCCGACGACCATTAGAGCTAGTAGCCGAAGGAGCGAGATATTTAGGCGCAAAGGTAGTTTCCTTTGGCTCCTCTTTGAGGACTTTGGCTGCTGCGGCTTTTGCATTTTTGCCAGGTTCAATTTTAAGACCCTCAGCAGTCTGCACTAGCGTAACATCGGCTGGTTTGGGATTTTTAGCTGGTTTTTCCTTAGTTTTAGCTGCGGCGGTTTTTGTTCCGTTCAATGAAGCTAGCTTGGATGCTTCTGGTGCTTCTGGTGCTTCTGGTGCTTCTGATCCAATTGTTGCCGTTACTTTTTTAACATTCGATACAACTGTCTCTGCTACTTTCTTCGCGTTCGATGCCACTTCTTGAGCAGCATCTTTAGCAGCATCTTTGGCTTCGTCCAATTCCAAGAAGTAGCCGTTGCTTTTCTTCTTTCCTCGTAACAGTCCGGTAACGAAATCCAAAATACCTGAAATTAACTTTTTGATAAAATCCATTACAATTACTCCTGCCTTTTACCTTTTATATTTGAAACTCGACCGTAATTGTTAAAAATTACGACAAAATGTTACATTTTCTACTTTGCGTCACCCCATTGTGGTGACAACCCTTATAGGTTTGTCCTTAATCAACATTGTATGTAGTAAAACTATTAGGCAAATCTTCTTTTGCAAGCACTTGCGACCTGTATACACCAAGAACTAATTATTAAATTTTACTGTAACTAAGAGCAAGATTCTGAAAGCTGGCTTTACAAAATTTAACATTTCTTTGTTTGAAAATTACTTATTGGAAAAAAGTAAGCGCTTTACTTTCAACCAGTGGGAGGAGTGTCATAGCCTGTTGGCAAATAGCGCTGGCTATAAGTTAAATTTTATACGAACTCTTTTTGGGAGCATTTCAGTTTTGCAAAAATGTCTTTTAAAGACTCCAAAAAGCAACAGCTTCAATTTGTAGAGCAGTATCTACCTACAAAAGTGAAATATACCCGTTAATTCAGCCAGATTTTGTAAATGAACATTGAAAATCAACAACGCAATCCCGTTTTGTTAATACACGGAATTGACGACACAGAGGCAGTTTTCCATAAAATGGCGGCTCAGTTAAGACTACAGGGTTGGTCTGTATATTCTCTCGATCTCGTACCTAATAATGGTAATGTAGGTCTTGATAAGTTGGCAAAACAAGTAGCAGATTATGTTACAGCCACCTTTGCACCAGAACAACGTCTGGATTTAGTAGGCTTCAGCATGGGAGGAATTGTCAGCCGTTACTATGTTCAGCGACTGGGAGGAATTAACCGCGTACAGAGGTTTATAACGATCTCTTCGCCCCATAATGGAACTGTGGTTGCTTATGGTTCCCGGCGTCCTGGTTGCGTACAAATGCGCCCCGACAGCATTTTTCTCAAAGATTTAAATTCTGATGCTGTAATATTGGGGCAGCTAAATTTTACGTCTATCTGGACACCTTACGATTTGATGATTGTCCCAGCGAATAGTTCACAAATGTCCGTAGGAAGCGAAGTCATAGTACCAGTTGCTCTACACCCTTGGATGCTAACAGACCCCAGGAGTCTAGCAGTAGTAAAAGCAGCTTTAACAGAGCCTATTAAGCTACCCTTACTGAATAAAAAATCCAGTCAGTAGCTAGTACCGCAAGGCGGAAGTCACGCATTCACGCATTCACGCATAATTGTATTCCGAGCTTCTTGCGCCATTTGAAATGGTATATTTATTTACGCCGTGCTGTACTAGAATGCTTGCCACACTGGATTGATTCATCTTTAATTACGAATTACGTAAGCGTTGCGGTAGCGAGGAACGAGCGTCATTACGAATTACGAATTACTTAAGTCCTATCCCCAATTTGCGTATGTTCGTAACTCCCAAAAATCGCCTCTGGGTGACGATAATACTTGAACTCCATGAGGTTATAAAAGGGATCTTCTAAAAAGAAAGTGCGATGCTCAAGAGGAGAACCAACAAAGCGGTTTTTGGTTTCCTCACGAAAAAGTAGCTGTTGTTGTTGTGCCCTTTCTAGTAAGTCTTGCCAGTCACGTTCTTGGGTAAAAATTAGCCCAAAGTGTCTAGGATATATAGTGCGTTGCGGTGTCAAGGGTTCTTTGGTGACGTGAGCCACTAATTGATGACCGTAGAGACTAAGAATCAGGGCGTGATGGTTTTCACGACCAGGAATGCAGCCCAAGCCATCCACGTAATATGCTTTTGTTTGGGCAATGTCAGTCACAGGGAAAGCAAGATGGAATAAAGTTTGGCTCATAGCTTGTGTGGAAAAGACTAGTAGTTGATGCTATCTACAATTTATGATTAAGTTTTGATTGTGGTCAACTTGAACACATTTTTAATTGACATTAACTTATATCCTTTATGCTTATAACTAATATTGGGGATTTCCAAGAAATAAATTATCCAAATAAACGTAGACGCAAAGCGGTGAGAGGGTCGCAGTCTTCTCCCAAGGGGAGACGCTAAAAGCGATAGCGTAGCGTTAGCGAGTCCGCGAGCGTCTGGCGGTTCCCGTCGTTAGCGCAGCGTTAGCGAGTCTTCTGCCAAGGGGAGACGCCAAAGGCGAACGAGCGTCTTGCGTTAGCGACTGTGCGTAGCGTCACCCCCGAACCCGGAGGGCTTGCCCTCCGGCTACCACTCCAGACACAGAGAAGCCAGTGCGCCCTTGCGGGTTCCCCGACTTGAAGCAACTGGCGCGACACAGAGGAATAAGGAGGAGAGAGTTTTTTCGCCAGTTTTTTGAGTATCTTTTTATTTGGAAGTCCCTTGGGGACTGAATACCACTTCATCTGCTGCACCCTGCGGCTGTGGACTTAGCCCTGCATCTACATAATTTACATTTAATTATTTAGTCTTGTGCAGCTATACTAATTTGGATTTGCACGGGGTACAGACTTAAGACGGCATAAATAAACACCCATTCCAAATCAACGAAACTCTTACGATGTATTCATTTTGACTTTTTACTTCCGCCTTGCGGTACTAGGGGTAGTAAATTCGTTATTCTGTTGATATTCAGACAAAATTACTCATGATTAATTGCTGATGTCATCCTTAATTAACTTTTTTAATCCCTGGTTGGTAGCGGTAGGATTAAACACAGTTCTATTGGGTTTAGCTTGGATTGCTCCGAAAAAGCTGCTTACCCCTGCTGGATTATTCCACGCTTGGTTTCTGTCCATCCTAATTTGGGTAACTCTAGGCTGGCAAGGATATGCAGTAGTAATGTTCTATTTTCTCGTTGGTTCTGGCGTTACCCGCATCGGGATGGCGCAGAAGGAGGCTGAAGGAATTGCCGAAAAGCGTTCTGGGGCAAGAGGCCCAGAAAATGTTTGGGGTTCGGCTTTGACTGGGGCGCTGTGTGCTTTGGGAGTAGGGATAATAAATTCGGGATTTATTGTACCTAATCCCCAATACTTCGGCTTCGCTCAGTACAAGTCTCTAGTCCCCAATCCCCAGTCTCTATTATTGTTAGCCTATGTAGCAAGTTTCAGTACCAAGCTGGCTGACACCACTGCTAGTGAAGTCGGTAAAGCTTATGGTAAAAGCACCTTTCTAATTACCACACTCCAACCAGTGCCTCGCGGTACAGAAGGGGCGGTAAGCTTGGAAGGGACTTTAGCTGGGATTGTGGCTTCTGTAACGATCGCATTTGTTGGTTGGGGAGTTGGTTTAATTGATCTATTAGGAGTAGTTTGGTGTGTACTGGCAGCATTTATTGCCACAAACTTAGAAAGTGTGATTGGGGCAACATTGCAATCTAAGTATACCTGGCTGACCAATGAAGTGGTAAATATTTTTAATACATTAATTGGTGCGATCGCGGCTGTGCTACTCGCCTGGACATGGATAAGTATAATTAAGTAGACAGGTGAGAATAAAGGATTACTTGTTAAGGTTCTGCCCTCAGTTGCTACAACTTTGGTTACATGAGTAACTGGCAAGAAACAATTCTTAATATGTTTTACTTTATTTTCGCCTATCTAACCTAATCATCATTCAGGTCTTCTCCCAAACAGAGATGCTAGCGCCTTTCTTTCGGAACGCTACGCAAACGCGGAGCGTCTCGTAGAGAAGGGGGTTTTTCCTATGAGCGACTAACGTTAGCGAGGTACGAGCGTCACCCAAAGGGTAAGCGGCTCCAGCCCTGCTTTTATGCAACTTAAATGCTCATTAGCTTATCTGCCTGATTATTTCTCTGAATTTATAAAGATTTGGTTACACAACTGGTTTTGCCTTATAACTGATATTTTAAATCCTGTTCTGTCCCCGCTAGACCGTAAAAGTAATTATGGAAAATTATTTTATTTACTAGGTATATAATTTTTTGACAATTTAGATGTAATTAGTTCATAAAGTCTTTATCATATTTAATCATCAATGACCAAATGATTTTTATATGATTTAGTTTAAAAGTCTTATAAGCGCTTAACCATTTCTACATAGTTAGTTCATGGAATCTTTATCATTTTTGACAATCAATGACAAAACAATTTCTATTGAGGAAGCGGTAAAGTACCTGCAAGCCTCTGGAAAATTGGGACAGTTCATTGGGGATATTCTCCGCCAGTACGTAATTGAAGAAGAAATCCGAACAAGAGACGATATTGAGATTGGTACAGCAATAACTGAACAGGCAATTATTGACTTTAGGCTGAAAAACCAACTGATTGACCCCCAAAGTTTTCAAGAATGGTTAAAGGCCAACAACACAGATTACGCTACCTTTCACACATCGGTGGCTTTTGGTTACAAGCTAGAAAAGCTAAAAGCTGTAGTGACGGAAGCAAAAGTCCAAGAATATTTTATTGAGCGCAAAATTTTTTTGGATCGGGTAGTACTTTCTCGGATCGTTGTTGATAATCGAGAATTGGCAGACGAACTACAAACCCAAATTGAAGAAGGAGGTAGTTTTGAGCAACTAGCTAAAGAGTATTCCCTTTCAGATGACCGAATTGTGAACGGCATGATGGGAATAGTCAGCCGAGGAAGTATGCCGGATATATTACGGGCAGCTATTGATGTGGCCAGTCCTGGACAATTGATAGGGCCAATAGAAATCGTTGGCAAAGACTCTCCCCAAGGAGAAGGGCCTTATGGTTTGTTTCGAGTAGAACAATTTCTGCCAGCGTCTTTAGAAGATACTCAACTAAAGCTTGCACTACAAAATGAGTTATTTGAGAAATGGCTAGCAGAGAAAATTCAAAAACTGACAGTCAAATTACAAGTGAGTTAAATATTCTGGATAATGAATCTTTACGATTAAAAGTGCTAGCTTCTTTGCCTTGGAATCAGCCACCGCTATGCTGGCTGACTCCCGAACAACAATCCCGATTGGAAAAGGAGTTCCAAACTCGTCAGTATCGTCTTGGAGAAAAAATCTGGTCAAACGATGTCGGCGGTTACCAATTCTTAATTGTGGCTGGTAAAGTCCGCTTACGAGACGACAGTCGCTACAAGTCGGCAAAGCCGACGCCACTTGCTTCTCCTGTCGGAGACGCTGCGCGAACAACCGGGGAAACCCCGGCAACGCAGTGGCTCCCCAACGCGCTGTCTCAAGAGGGCGTTGGCAAACCAATAGCCGCCCTAGATGTGGGGGATTGGTTTGGTGACTTACAAAAGCTGTCTGCGGATTTTAAAGCTGTAGCTGCTAGTAAAGAAGTAGTAGTAGTGTGTTGGCATACAGCGCTGTGGGCAGAATTTTCTAACCCACAAATTCAAGAGTTCTGGCAAGTGTTACCAGTGGATATAGAAAGAGAGAAAGACACATTTTCCTTCTCTTCCACTCCTTCACTAGCGCCAGCCTCAGAGGGAACTTCTAGCCCCCACAGTATCCAACCCCAAAGAGGACTCCCAGCCGCCAATCAGATTATCTCAAATTATCCCTTTGTTGCTAGCTGGAACACCGCCGCTGCCTGTTTAACAATGGTGGCGCAACAGTTAGAAAATTCTGTGCAACTGGAATGGGTGCAGCGCCAACTCAGAGGACAACGCCCAAAACAGGTTGTAGAAGCAGGAGAAAAGTTAGGGTTAGTTTTGCGGCGGTTACAAGTGAGTTGGGGTGAGTTGCGACAGTTGTCATTTCCAGCTTTACTACTGTGGAATTTTGACTCACCCCAGAGTCCATCCTGGGTGGTGGCTTATGGAGTTAAAGGCGATCGCTTAATTATCGCTAACCCTCTAAATCCCGATCGCATTTGTGAAAGCTTACCGCAGTCGATAGTTGAAGCGTCTTGGGATGGGCGATTGTGGCAAGTAGAACTCATATCCCAACAAGAAAAATTTAACCTCAGTTGGTTCACCCCAGCAGTTTGGAAATATAAGGGATTGCTAACAGAAGTATTGTTAGCATCTTTTACCTTGCAGCTTTTGGGGTTAACAACACCACTAATTACACAAGTCGTCATTGATAAAGTGATGGTGCAGGAGAGTTTGCCGACTCTCGATGTAATGGCGATCGCACTTTTTTGCGTAGCTATATTTGAGTCCATACTTGGCATTCTGCGCCTATTCATCTTTACCCATACAGCTCGTCGTCTGGATTTGAGTTTATCAGCACAGCTATTTCGCCATCTGATGCGTCTGCCATTAGCTTATTTTGAGTCGCGGCGCGTCGGAGACACAGTAGCACGAGTCCAGGAACTCGAACAAATACGTCAGTTTCTCACAGGTACAGCATTAACTGTGATTCTGGATAGCATCTTTGCTGTGGTGTACCTAGCATTGATGTTTTACTATAATATTCCACTCACCTTTGTAGCTTTAGCAGTACTGCCGCTATTTGCGACTTTAACGATAGTTGCAACACCAATTCTGCGTAACTGGCTCAACGAAACCTTTAACCGGAGTGCCGATAGTCAATCGTTTCTAGTAGAGACAATCACCGGAATTCACTCTGTTAAAGCCCATGCAGCCGAACCAGTAGCCCGCGATCGCTGGGAAGGCTTATTTGCTCGCTTCATTCGCACAGGTTTTAAAGCTTCTACTACATCTAATATCAGCAGCAATATTGGTGACTTTCTCACCAATTTGTCTACCATACTGATTCTCTGGTTTGGTGCCAAGTTAGTCATCGAACAAAAGCTCACAATCGGGCAGCTTGTTGCCTTTCAAATGCTCTCTGGTAGAGTCACAGGCCCACTTTTGCGCTTAGTACAGTTGTGGCAAACCCTCCAACAAGTGCTACTTTCTGTAGATCGCATTGGTGATATTCTCAACGTTTCCCCAGAAGCTGAATTGGGAACCGGTCTAGTTTTACCACCTCTGAAAGGTCAAATCACCTTCGAGCAAGTATTTTTCCGCTACCGGCCGAACTTTGAAGCAATTCTGCGGGGAATATCTTTCAATGCCGAACCAGGGCAATTTGTTGGCATTGTCGGACGTAGCGGTTCTGGTAAAAGTACTTTGTCTAAGCTATTGCAACGCCTCTATCAAATTGAATCAGGACGCATCCTTATTGATGGTTTTGATATTAAAAGTGCCGACTTAGCCTCACTGCGACAACAAGTTAGTGTAGTTCTTCAAGAAGACTTTTTATTCAACGGTACCATTTTGGAAAATATCACTCTCGGTAGTCCCGACATTACCGCAGAGCAAGTAGTAGAAGCGGCAAGATTAGCAGTAGCCCACGACTTCATCAGTCAATTACCCTACGGTTACGAAACCAATGTGGGTGAACGCGGTACAGCTTTATCTGGTGGACAGAGACAACGTATTGCCCTCGCAAGGCTATTTCTTTCCCAAGCGCCGATTTTAGTTTTAGATGAAGCTACCAGCGCTTTGGATAGTGAAACTGAACAACAAGTACTGCAAAACCTGCAAAAAATTTCTGCTAATCGTACTGTGTTCCTAATTGCTCATCGCTTTGCTCCCCTCAAACGTGCTGATTTGATTTTGGTATTGGAGCAAGGCGTGATTGCCGAACGTGGTACTCACTCACAATTGTTGCAACAAAAGGGTTTGTATTGGTCACTATATCAACGGCAGCAAGCAAACATTTAACTAACTCAAAGCTTGTGGCTACATAAAAGATAAACCTTTGGAAAGCGGCTTAAGGATAGCCTTTGGCGAATGGAGCATAACTCCATTCGTCATTTTAATTTTGATGATTTCAATAATTACGCTTGCTCCAGTCTGATACCATTTCTTTTTGAAGATGCGCCTATCGGACTTACCCAAAACTGCGCTGTAGGGGCAATTCATGAATTGCCCCTACGTGAATAAAGCGCAGCCTCACATAGAATTGGTATGAGTAGTGTAAATACTTTTATAGCCAGCGATCGCAGTATTTCTAAAAGTAGTAACAGTCATAACGTTTTCTTCTCATTGCGTTAGTCTCCATTAATACACTTCAAATATTTAACATTCACTTGAACAATTTATTCTTAATAAAAACCACACTTATTAGAAGGTTTTTTGGTAATAAAATTAGCATTTTCTTATGAAATTTCATAGTAATTATTGACAAGGAGGCTTGTTCACACATTGAAATCTTCTCGTAAAGATTTTAAAGCTTCAAACTGTCAAAAAACGATTGCTATCTTTGAGAAAAAATACTTATGCTCATTGATGATGTTAATAACAATGTGTTGTCAAATAAACAGCTAAATGTTACTTCAATCTCCTCATTAGATAGCTTTAATACGAAAGATGACTACAGCGTTAACTTCAGCAGAAGTAGTAGCTATAACTCAGCCGATGCTGATGTGCAGTTGCTAAATAATGGTGACTCTAATGCTTTTAGCGCTCAAAATTATAACTCCACCAATGGCTATGGCTTGATTAATGGAGCAGCAGCAGTGGCTAGAGGTATTGGTCAAAATACCTTTACTGATGTTGCTGATCTTGGTGGCAATAATTGGGGAGCAGACCTTGTTAAAGCACCGGAAGTCTGGGCACAGGGATACACAGGTAAAGGCGTTGTTGTTGCTGTTGTAGATACTGGGGTTGACTATAATCACGAGGATTTAAAAAATAATATCTGGACGAATACCAAGGAAATTGTGGGTAATGGTATTGATGATGATGGCAATGGCTATATTGATGATAATTACGGCTGGAACTTCTCTGATAAAAACAACAACACCCTAGATAACAATGGTCATGGCACTCATGTTTCTGGCACGATCGCAGGAGAAAATAATAACTACGGTGTCACTGGTATTGCATACAATGCCAAAATTATGCCCGTCAAAGTTTTAAATGAATCTGGCTCTGGTTCCTATAGTTCCATATCTAAAGGTATTCGTTACGCTGTGGATAATGGAGCTAATGTGATTAACCTCAGTTTAGGAGGCGCATCTTCCAATCGTACTTTAGAGTCAGCCATTAACTACGCCAGCAGCAAAGGAGTGATTGTCGTCATGGCAGCAGGTAATGATGGTGACTCATCACCAGACTATCCCGCCCGCTATGCATACAAGTCGGGAATTGCCGTTGGGGCTGTGGATAAGAATAATAATATGCCCGACTTCTCTAACCGCTCTGGAACGGATGAAATTGCTTACGTCACAGCCCCAGGAGTCAAGGTGTACTCCTCAGTTGCGAATAATCAATATGCCACTTATAGCGGCACGTCTATGGCTGCTCCCCATGTTGCTGGTGTAGTTGCTCTGATGCTTAGTGCTAACCCCAACTTGACTAATGCCCAAGTCCGTCAGATTGTGGCAGAAACCGCAGGAAATAGTACACAAAGTACAAACTCTAGTTCAAATATTTCTAGTTCTTTGGCGAGTCAGGCGATGTCTACGATGGTCACTGAGCGGCTGGTGGGCATCTCGACTTGCGGACATGGAACCGGAGTCGAACCATGTCAAAGTGCGGGCTACGCCTACGCAGACACAGCAGAAAATAGTTCACAAACTACAATCTCTAGTTTCTCTAGTTTTAAGATTTCCAATGTTAGTTCTCTGGCAAGGCAGGTGATTTCTAGCAACAACTTGCTAGCTATAAATGCACAAACCATAAATTATCTCACACCACAGACAATTTCTAGTTTTAATAGTTATGATGGCGGTTCTTTAATGGGTCAGGCGATTACAGAAACAGCAGAATATCTAACACCAGAGACTATTTCTAGTTTTAATAGTTATGATGTCGGTTCTTTAATAGGTCAGGCGATGTCTAACGACAAGCTGCTAGGCAATTACCTTTACTCTTGGGTGTAGTCGTCAGAAAAACGTTCGTTCCTTGGAATCCTGGGATGATAGTGATTTAATCGATTAGTAAGCTAAACCACATCTAGTTTGCATATCTAAAATTTATATAACTCTTGTGGGGTGGGCATCTTGCCCGCCGCAATGATGCAATTTAAATGTGGAACAGCTTAGTAATTGGTTTTTTCTGTTCAACAGGGATATTTCGCCAACCTAAATCTTTGAGGATTCTCCAAGCTGCAACTTCACCTGTTCTACAACCCCCTTCCATATATCCCTGGTAGGACAAAGAGCAGTATTCACCAGCAAAAAATAGATTACCTACACGTTCTTGTTCAGCTCCACTTATCCCTGTCCATTGTCCGACTAAATAGCAAGCATGGGATGTAGGGGTTTAGCAATGCTCATTGGTGTCAACTTAACGTTAAAAGGGCGGTTATAAACCAATACAGTTCAGTTAGCGGCAAAAACCATAAACTGCGTAGGTTGGGTGGAGGAACGAAACCCAACATTTTCGCGGGTTTGTTGGGTTTCACTACGTTCCACCCAACCTACGATTATCCTTAACCTCATTGGTGTCAACTTAACGTTAAAAGGGCGGTTATAAACCGCGTCTAGACGAGACTTTACCCACCTCCGTGGGTTAAGAATCTTTGATTTTGTATTAGTCCACGGAGGTGGACGAGAGTTTGTGTAGCCGCGAATTCCCTGAGCCAAGGCTTAAGTTGACACGCATGAGCAATGCTAAACCCTTACGTTTTAGGTGTGGTTTGTGGAATGCTAGGCGTCGCTGTTGAAATAGCTATAAAAATAGCAGAGGCTACAAACCTACCTAACGGAAAATGCCTCATTGAACCGCCGCGTCACAGGCTCAGTGATGAATGTCAAAATTGACTTTTTACGAGTGACAATTTCACCTGTAGCAGACATCCCTGGTGTAAATTCTACTTCTTGACCCCGCACGTTAACTGAGTGTTTACTTAACTTAATTCTGGTGGGAAAAACTAAGCCTAATTCTTTATCAACAATTGCATTTGGACTGACTTGCATAACTTCCCCATTCACAGTGCCAAATTCCTGGAAGGGGAAAGTCGCCATTTTCACTTTTGCCTTCATTCCTTGACGAATAAACCCAATATCGCGGTTGAGAACTTTCACCTCTAGGAGCATTTCTTCCCCTTCCGGCAAAATTGACAGCAATTCTTCACCTGATTGCACTGGCCCCTTGGTGGCTTTAACTCTGTAAATTGTACCGGCAACGGGAGCCTCAATTGTTTCTAAAGCTTGCTGCTTTCTCGCCTGCTCTAATTGGCCTTGAACAGTTGTCAGTTCTTCTTTACGCTTGTTGAACTGGGTCAAAATTTCACTTTGGCGTTCTGATGCTACACGCTGGGCCTGACTGCGTGCAGCATTGTAAGCTTGTTCTGCTTGGCGAATTTCTTGGACTTGAGCAGCAATATCTTTTTCTAATGATGTGACTTTATCTTGAGCCTCTGTTATTCTATTCTGGGCGTTAATCACTTCATCTTGCGCTCTAGTGATTTCTGTCTTTGCACGAGTTAATCTTTCTTGGGCATCCAAGTAATCGATACGAGGTACAGCACCAGGAGTCATTAGAGTGCGTAGGCTTTTTTCCCTTTGTTCGGCAAGTGCCAAATTACTTTCAATTTTAATTCGGATGCTATCTGCGTTGACAAGGTTAGTTTTAGCATTGGCAACGCTGCTTTTGGCATTAACTAAGTTGTCTTGCAACCGAGTCAAGCGGACTTTGGCTTGATCTATAAGTGATATTTGGCGATTTGCTTCTGCTTCCGCCCCTGCTTGACGCGCTTGAAAGTCTTGCAGGCGGGAGCTTAAAAGTTCATCTTGCACTTTCGTCCCAGTAGTTTTGCCTCCGATGCGTTCTGCATCCAAACGTTGCAAATCATCCTGAATCAATCTAGAAGATTTGGCTAGGCGGGAAACATCGGTTATTTGCAAGTCTGGATCTTTTTGAATCAGAACTTCACCTTTAGTAACCCGATCGCCTTCTTTCACTTTAACAGCAACGATTGACCCCCCACCCAAGGATGTCACCGGTCTTACCTGCGTGGAAGCAATTAATTCCCCTGGTGCTGTTGCTACTTCATCTATTTGCGAAAAGTACGCCCAGGCGATCGCCCCAAATACGATGACGCTGATCGTTCCCGCTAATAATCTTGTGTATAGGGGCGGCAATTGCTGTACCGCTTTCCCCAATTCATAAGTGAGTTGTTCCTCTGGTTGGGCGAATCGCTCTTTTGTCTGACGTGCTTGAGCAGCATTTACCATATATTTTTGTCCTTTGTCCTTTGTCCTTTGTCATTAGTCATTTGTCATTTGTCCTTAGTTATTCACTAATGACCAATGACTAATGACTAATGACTATTCAAACTGCTAGATAACGCCGCAAAAAACTTTCTAATGTCTCCAACTGGAAGTTATAAATCGCTTCCAAATTGGCAATTTCATCTTTTGTACAGAAAAACTCATTTGCTAGCAATGTGCGATAAGTTCCTAAAGCTTTTTGGATTTGGGGATTAATTAAACCCAATGCACTCTGTAACCCATCAATGGCAAATAGTGGTGAGTTAATTATTACTGGCTGTTTGTTGAAGATCCGACCAAAAATCCGGGGAATATCTTCTCGTAATAAAATCTCCGGGCCTCCCACTGGTAAAATCTGGTTGCGAGCGCCTTCAACTGTCACAGAATCCACTACTATCCTTGCCAAATCATCGGTACTGACAATTGAGGTACGGTTTTTGCGATCGCCAATGAGCAAATACAATCCCGTTTCTCGAAATTGTTCTACTAGTGGCAGCAAGTTAGATGCTAATCCAGATGGGCGTAAAATAGTGTAATTCAAGCCACTAGCTGACAAATATCGCTCTACGGCTCGTTTGGCTTTGAACACAGGAGCTTCTTCATATCCGCGATCGGCTCCCAGTACGGAAATAAAGACAAAATGCTCTACGTCATTGGCTTTTGCTTGGTCTATTAGTTCAATGTTGGCGCGGTAATCTAAAGATAGGGCATCGCTATCAGAACCGTGGGCACTGATAACATACTTGACACCCCGACTAGCTTTCTGGATATCTCTTTCTTCTAGCAAGTCACCGATAAAGATTTCTGCACCCCGGTGTTCTAACTCGCTGTAGCGCGATGTCAGGCGGACAAATGTCCGCACGGACTGTTCTCGTTGTCGTAGGAGTCGCACAACTCTGCGACCGATTCCTCCCGTTCCTCCAGTTATTAGAAACATATAAATACCTAAATTGAATAGTTACAGGGTTTATATAGCGATGTCTACGATGGGCTACGCCTACGCTCGTTTGTATGCAATACACTTTGACCTCACTTCCATTCCTCTCTCCTAAAAGGAGAGAGGCTTTGAATCTTACTCCCCTTCCCTAGTAGGGAAGGGGTTGGGGGTTAGGTCTTTATTAGCCAATAAGTCACACCTTATTTATCTTAATCTCTAAAAATTATCCCCCACATCTTTGCAGATGCAGGGGATGGGGTAATGGGATTAGTTTTACTGGCTCAACAAGTCAACAGCTTGTTCAAGCGACATCTTAGCCTTGTGCAAATTCAGCAGGTTCTCCTGGTCGTATCGGTCAGGATAGCTCATTTTCCTGCCCTCCAAAGTTATCCGAATTAGTGCTGCTTGCTCATCTGTGGGTGAATTCATCTCTTCTATAGCAGAACTGATTATCTGGATAGCGTTAAAGTTAGGGAATTTTAACCCTTTACCTTGCTTCATTTGTTGCACGGCTAAAAGTGGAAATGCCATCAGAGTTACGATGTATGAGGTTTTGTATCCTGCATTTCCGGTTGGTTTGATGCCGTATCTACGACACAAATCGCGTAATTCTTTAATAGTCTTGATTTCAAGTTCGGAACGCGTGAACATAAAATAGTAGTGTCCATTTTTGAAATTGGATATTGGTGGTTGTACTTCCGGCAAGTTGTAGCAACCACCAAAAAACAATTTAATCTAATGCCTACCAGTGATTCAATTTATATTTATATTTATACATAAATGCCTAACCCTAAAGGTCATTCAGAAAATTTAAAACCATTTAAATCAGAGAGGGAAGAACCTTTAAGTGAGCGTCTTAATTTACGTGTTACAAAAACTATGAAGGAAGAACTATCTACCAAGGATGATCCTCCAGAATTTTGCCGTCGTGCAATCCAGGAAGCATTAGATAAAGATAAAGAAAAGTAATCTCAAAGGGATAGTTGTCACAAGTGTGTGATATTACTGCAATGAGTCAGCAATTAAGGATATTGCTTTCTGAATATGCTTGATTGCTTGCGGAAAACACCGAAATGATTAAGCAAACTGGGGTTTGAGAAAGTAAAAGCTGATTTTGCTTGCGGAAAACACCAAAATGAGAAAGCAAACTGGGGTTTGAGAAAGTAAAAGCTGATTTTGCTTGCGGAAAACACCAAAATGAGAAAGCAAACTGGGGTTTGAGAAAGTAAAAGCTGATTTTGCTTGCGGAAAACACTGAAATGAGAAAGCAAACTGGGGTTTGAGAAAGTAAAAGCTCATTTTGAGAAAGTCAAATGCCATTTTGCTTATTAAATTCGACGTAACTTAAGTAATTACGTTAAGAAGATTTGTAGGTTGGGTTGAACGGAGTGAAACCCAACAAAGCCGTGAAAATGTTGGGTTTCGTTCCTCAACCCAACCTACATTAGAGTTATTTTTTAGGCAAAACTTACGCAGTATTGGCCTGGGTTAGAATCGTTGAAGAAGAATCGATATTTCTTGCAAAAGCCTCGGTATCTAGCAGCGCATTCATCCAAAGTTCGCAAAGACGCGATAAATCGCCGTCTCTTGCCTTAACCGAACCGTATTGCGAGTGGTGATGTGATAGCAAAATCCAGGTTGAAAATTTCGGGGTGAGCGAGTCATAAAGTGAGATAAATTCTTGTTTAGTCCTCTTGAGAGGACTTTCGCTATTAGCCGTAGGTTTCTAACCTATGGCGGGTAATGGATTCAAATGTAAGATTCTGAACTCAGGTATTTGCATGATTGCAGAATGTTGGCATTGCATACACGTCCGCCTCAGAATAAATTCTGCGGCTCATAGCGAAAGTCATCTAAAGCTGACTGAAATTCTTGTTTTACCCGCATTTCCAGCCATATCATGTGCGACTTAATACTTATGTCATTGCGAGCGGAGCGTGGCAATCCCAAATCTTTGCGATTGCTACCCTGCGGGAACGCCAAAGGCGAACATTCCACTTCGTTGCATACCCAACTCTTGGAGAGGCTGCGCCAACGGGAACGCCAGGGGCGAACGCAATAACATATCGTAAGTGATTTGCCGAACTTGATATCATATCATGTCCGCTTGATTGCTTATTAAACCCGAATCACCCCACCCCGCCAAAGCTACGCTTTGTCTCCCCTCCCCTTGGTAAGGGGAGGGGATTAAGGGGTGGGGTGCAATGACTATGGGAATCACAACTAATTACCCGAACTTGATATCAGAGGCTAGAAAGGAATCTGGGAAAAGTTTTCCCAATTTAAAATCCCCCCACATCTTTGTAGATGCAGGGGGAGTATTAACAATTCAAAATGACGCTCGCAGACTCGCTCATAGCGTTGCCATGCCGTTGGCGCAGCCTAAGAAGAGAAGGCTTTACGCTGCGCTAACAAAATTCAAAATTGTTTCAGATGGGGATTTAAACGCTTTGTGCAAACAGCCCACCTCAAAACTATTCAGAAGCTTTGTTATTAGCTCTATTAGCCCGCGCCTCAGCTGAAGCCATCACCTCTTCCATATTCTCCAGCACTTCGCCAGGGAAGTTTTCCAAAACTCTGGTAGAAAGAGCAACCCGCCCTTTACCCTCATCCAAGTCAATAATTACAGCTTTAACTGGCTGACCAACTTGAAATACCTTTTCTAATGAGTCGATGAATTTTTGGCTTACCTGCTTGATATGAAGCAAAGCCCCCATACCATTTAAATCGACAAACACACCAAAAGGTTTGATGCCAGTAACTTTACCTTCCACCAGTTGACCTAGTTCTAATAAGCTGAAGTTGCTAGAACGAGTTGCTAATCGCTGGGAAAGAATGAGTTTGTTGGTGTTTTTATTAATTTCCAAAAAGCCCACAGTCAGATTTTGACCTTTGAGTGCTTCTAAATTATCACGCTCGGCCAGGTGCGATCGCGGAATAAATCCCCGCAAAGAGAGAATATCGACGGTGACACCACCTTTATTTACACCCATAACCCGTACTTGCACAGTCTGAGCATTTTCCTGCATTTGGGCCAGTCGTTCCCAGATTTGCTGAATTTCCAACTGCTTTCGAGAAAGAGTGACTTGACCTTCTGCATCCTGATCTCGGATAATCAAAAACTGCATTTCCTCTTGCAATGGCAGCACCTCCGATAAATCGGTAACTGCTCTCAAAGAAGCCTCATCGCGCGGCAGAAAAGCTGACGACTTACCACCAATATCGACATAAGCTCCATCATGGTCAAGTTGGAACACTTTGCCATGTACAACCTGTCCTTTTTGAAACTGGTAGTCGTGTTTTTCTAGTGCTTTAGCAAAATCGTCCATTGTAAACGGCGAATTAGCTGTTTGAGAAAGTTTCGATTCGGAATTCATGACTTTTGGAGATTAATTGTTATTTGATATGGTGCAACCGGAGTTTAGATTGTCATTAGTCACTTGTCGTTTATTATTCACTAATGACTAATGACTAATGACTAATGACTAATTCAGTTGACTAAAGAGTTGTTTGACTTGCTCCCAAGCATCAGCAGCAGCTTTAGGATTATAACTGGCACGACGGTCACAGAAAAATCCGTGATCAGCTCCATCGTAGCGAAACACACGATGAGGAATTTTATATTTTTCTAACTCTGCTTCAATTTCATCTACTTGTTCGGGTGGGATGCTAGCATCTGCTGTGCCAAAGAAGGCATAGAGAGTGCCTGGAATTTTTCTGGTGCGGGTAACAGTGGGAGCTACACCTCCTGGTGTGCGGGTGGTAATTCCAGCACCGTAGAAGGAAGCCGTAGCTTTAATATCTGGTAAAGTGGCTGCAAGATATGCGACATGGCCGCCAAAGCAGAAGCCAATACAACCAAAGCCATCTTTTTTGACTTGAGGCAGATTTTTGAGATAGTCAATTGCTAGTTGAATATCGCTCAATAACTCTGATGCTTGAGTTTGCATGGCGTAGCCTCTGCCCGTTTCAATATCTTCGGGTGTGTATCCGGTTTCAAAACCAGGAGCAATCCGTTGAAAAAGTGCAGGTGCTATCGCTACATATCCAAGTTTGGCAATCCGTTCTGTAACATCCCGAATGTGAACATTGACGCCAAAAATCTCTTGTAATACTACAACTCCTGGATAAGATCCAGATTCTTTTGGCTCTGCAAGATTTGCAGATACTTGAATATTATCTTGCAAAAGATTAACCGTTGTGGTAATTATTGCTTGCTCTGTCATAATAATTTTTACCAGTGCTGTATGATTAGCCGTGTGTTTATTTGATATAACTATGCCAGTATGCCCAGGTTATTTCCATTTAAATGATCAATTACCAATAGGAGCGCATTAGAAATTTGTACCAGAAAAACTTTATATCTAAATAAAATATTTGACATGTAGCAAATGCAGCTGGTCAGTAAAAGAGTGTTGAGTTAAAAGTGCTGAGTAGAAAAGCAACACTTAAATACTCCCTACTCCCCACTCCCCACTCCCCACTCCCCACTCAGTATTCAAGAGGTTTGCTGATGATTCAATTCCGTATTCAGCCAGACAGCGAAATTCCCGCATCAACCCAGCTGTTTAATCAAATCCGGTTTGCGATCGCTTCTCGGCAATATCCCCCTGCTTACAAATTGCCAAGCACAAGGGCATTAGCAATGCAAACTGGGTTACACCGTAATACCATTAGCAAAGTTTACCGTCAACTAGAAGAAGACGGATTTGTTGAAAGTATGGCTGGTTCAGGAATTTATGTTCGTCCCCAAGGTCATGAGGGCGGTAGCAGGCTGCAATCACCAATACTCAAACAAAATCCCGATGCATATCAAGTTGTCCAGAAAGCACTCGATGATTTGCTCACCCAAGGATGTTCACTCAATCAAGCCAGAGAGCTATTTTTAGCAGAAATTGACTGGCGCTTGCGTTGTAGTGCGCGGGTACTGGTTGCAGTTCCATCTTATGACATGGGTGCTGGTGAGTTGATGGTGTATGAATTAGAGCGATCGCTAAAAATACCAGTCCAGTTGGTAGCAATGGAAGAATTAACAGCTGTGTTAGATAAAACTACCTCTGCGACAGTAGTCACAAGTCGGTATTTTATCAGTAATGTGGAAGCGATCGCAGCTCCTAAAGCTGCACGGGTAATTCCTCTGGATATCTACGACTACAGCAAAGAACTCAGTTTATTGAAAACCCTACCAAAAGAAAACTGTGTAGGCATAGTTAGCCTCAGTTCTGGGATTGCACGAGCAGCAGAAGTCATCCTCCACGGTTTGCGAGGAGATGAACTACTAGTGATGACTGCACAACCAAAAGATGCTTATAAACTTCAAGCTATGGTTAAACGGGCTGAGGTAATCATAAGCGATCAAGCCAGTTTTATGGCAGTCCAAGCAGCCGTGCAAGCATCTGATGAAGATATTATTCGTCCACCGAAGCTGATTAAAGTTGAAAATTATATAGGTACTAACTCAATTAACTTGCTAAAACGGGAACTAGGTTTAGGTTAATCCAAGGATAATTAAGAGAGGGGAAGAATTGCATAGGCGGACACACCTAACAAATAACTCAGGATTATGATTGTAGAAATGCAACCCTCTATTGGTTTGGTAGAAGCACTCAAGTAGATGTATGTCTGCTGTTTACTGGCACTCAGCTATATTGATTCAGCTACTTACTAAATCATCCAATAAAGGAACTGTTAAGAGGCAATATGAGTATCTCACTTCTAGACTATCCCATACAAGAGAAACTAGTAACCGTCGCTGATGTTTCTTGGGAGGAATTTAAAGGTATTGAGGCACAGTTAAAGGACAACCGCAATGTCCGACTCTCCTATTTGTCAGGAATATTAGAAATTATGTCGCCTATTGGTGAAAAACATGAGTACGTCAAAACAACTCTTGGATACTTGCTAGAAGCTTACATGAGAGAGTTGGGAATCCGGTTCTACGGCCGTGGTGGTTTTACTCTAGAAAAACCTGGGTATGCTTCTGGCACACCAGATGAATCTTACTGCATTGGCAGCAATAAAGAAACGCCAGATATTGTTATTGAAGTTATTGTTACTAGTGGCACCATTAACCGAAAAGAGTTATACAAACCCAAGAAAGTGCCTGAAGTTTGGTTCTGGAAATCTGACCAGATAAAGATATTCCGTTTAAATGCGACTGTCGAGTATGAAGAAGTAAACCGTAGTGGTTTCTTCCCAAATTTAGACCCAGCTTTGTTGCTGCAATATATCGCACATCCTGACCAGTATGACGCTATTGCCGAATTTGTGCAGGCTATCCGAAAATAACATTTTGTAACTAACCGTGACGCAAAAGCAGGTAACGAGTGTCTCAATAATGGGTTTATCCAGAACGAATCGCACCATGTATTGCAGCACGATACATAATTAACTTTTTTAAAAGTTCATTGATTAAATAGCAACTAAAACTATATTGTGAAGTGAGCCTTTAAAACCTCCATTCCCTTGTAGGGAAGGGAATTAGTACAGATCGGCAAAAATAAACCTACCATTTCATTACAGCCAGAAAGCCCAAATTAAAGCATGGGTAACTTTTGACTTCCGTCTTGCGGTACTAGGGAGTTAGGTTTGCGAAGCTTAGATGTTACCAAAAATACTTTTAAAACATCCTCTAATACCGTATAAACATCAGAGGTTTTAACCATGCTCAAGATTAAAAGAACAACTGGTTTATGGATTACTAGTTTTGTAATAGTTCTAACGCTCTTCTTTGGCTTTTTTTCAAAGCAATTCGTTGCTCTAGCTCAATTCTCGGCACCTAAAATACAAACACCCGATTGTGTTACAGATGGACTTACTCAGGGTGTTATCGGCTACAGGTTAGTTGGTAATACATTTTACTATGTTCGACGATTAGCAACTGTACCTGATGGATCTGTAGATGACTTTGGTATAAATGCAGGTGGAGATGCATTAGAATTCTTTTGTCTCACCGACACTCCTCAAACAAGCTTGGGTAAAAGTGCCATTTGTTTATCTGGAGAGAATTGTCCTTGGAGATAAATATTGTAATTAGCATTGCACCTCGACTTTTCAAACCTGTAGAACTTACGCAAAAGTACACGCTGTAGGGGCAATTCATGAATTGCCCCTACGTGGAAATAAGGGTTTCGGCTATTGTTTGCCTAAGTCCTAACCTGTAATGGCATTTTTCGATATGATTAAAGAACAATTTTTTGCGACGGCAGTTGCTTCAAGTTGGGAAACCCGCCCAACTGACTGCCTCGCCTTTGCGTAAGGCTAATTCATACTTTCAATCAGCAATGCCCGAAAAATAAGTTAACTCTCTTGCGGTTCTATTATGGAAATTTGCAAAAACTCTTGTACCCGTTGCAAGTAAGTTGGCGCATCTTCCAACATCGGGAAATGCGCTGTGTTAGGAATCATCACAAATTCCACTTTGTCACTCAGTGCAGCTGCTTGACGCCCCATCTCGGCTGGAATAATTTTGTCGTACTCTCCCGCCACGAGTAGAGTCGGCACTGTCAGCTTGACAAACTCTTGCGGCATCACTTCAGATTGAGCCTTGCTGACTGAAGTAAAAATTGTACCCAAAGCCGCATCGTAATCTGCTTCGAGAAAATCTTGCAAAAAAGCTTGACGCTCAGAATTTGGTATGGAAGTATGCAGAAATCTGGCCATAAACATCCAGTCAACAAATGGAATTTTGCTTAACCACTTGGGACGGAATTTAACTACATAACCACCAAATTTATGAAAAGCACTAAAGGATTTTTCGTCGTACTCAAAAACACCGCTACAGGTTAAAATTCCTCGTTCCACTCGTTGGGGATAGCGATTAAAAAATAAAGTAGCAACAGACGCGCCCATCGAGTGAGCATTGATATAAACACGCTGAAGATGCAACCCATCTAACAAAGCTGCCAAATCATCAGCGTATTCCTCTAATTCATAGGTTAACTCTCTGATTGCCTCTAATTCTTCCTGAACGGATTTAGATTCGGCAACAGCTTCACTTGCTTCGGCTATGGTTGGCTTACCACCAGAACGGCCAAATCCCCGCAAATCGTAGAGTAAACAATCAAATTGCTCTGATAAAGCATTAGCGGTATTTTGCCAATATCTAGCCGAACCAGCCCAACCGTGAATGAAAACCATCACTGGTTTTACCAAAGAACCAGATGGTTTTTTCACCGATTCGTAGTAATGCTCAACGCCACGAATATTAATATAAGGCATTAGTCATTAATCCTTTGTCAGTTGTCATTAGTCATTTATCCTTGGTACATAGTTATTATTCCTTAGTTTTTGCCCAATGACTAATGACCAATGACCAATGACTATCAGGCTGATTCCGGCTTCGGTAGTGAAGATGGATGTATTATCAGTTCAGCAGTTGATCGCTTCTCGACCATCTCCCGTGTTACTGTACAGCGTGTCACATCCTTACGGGATGGTAACTCGTACATTACATCTAACATCAATTCTTCGACAATGCCCCGTAGCGCTCTAGCACCAGTTTTACGGCGGTAGGCTTCTTGAGCGATCGCTCGTAAAGCATCTGGTTTAAAATCTAACTGGACATTATCCATCTTCAGCAGTTTTTGGTACTGCTTGACTAAGGCGCTGCGTGGTTGGGTGAGAATCGCCATCAGCGCTTCTTCATCTAGCGGATCTACTACTGCTACCATTGGCACGCGCCCAATAAATTCGGGAATCATGCCAAATTTTACTAGATCATCTGGTGCTAGATGGCGGAGAGTATCTGCTGCCCGTTTTTCCTTCGATTGGCCTTCTCCCGGTTGCACAAAGCCTATTGCTTTTTTGCCAACTCTCTGATCTACAACCTTTTCTAAGCCTACGAAAGCACCACCACAGACGAACAAAATATTACTTGTATCAATCTGAATACAGTCTTGATAGGGATGCTTGCGCCCTCCTTGGGGTGGTACATTGGCGATCGTTCCCTCTAACATTTTCAGCAAGGCTTGCTGCACACCTTCGCCAGAAACATCGCGGGTAATTGACGGGTTCTCACTCTTGCGAGCGATTTTGTCAATTTCATCAATGTAAATAATTCCTCGTTGCGCTTCCTCTATATCTAAATCTGCCACCTGCAACAGTCGCAGCAAGATATTTTCCACATCTTCTCCTACATACCCCGCTTCTGTCAGCGTCGTAGCATCAGCGACGGCAAAGGGTACATCCAGGATTTTCGCTAGGGTTTGCGCTAAGAGAGTTTTGCCGCAACCAGTCGGGCCAATTAACAAAATGTTGGACTTTTGCAATTCTACAGCATCATCCGCCCCACCTTTGCCAGTGGCTTTAGACTGAATCACCGCCAACCGCTTATAGTGATTGTAAACGGCTACTGACAGCACTTTTTTGGCTTCGTCTTGACCAATAACGTGTTCGTCTAGATACTTTTTAATCTCTCTTGGCTTGGGTATTTGATTAAACGAAATACTAGAAGATTGAGTCCGCCGTTTTTGAGGTGGTTCTGCTCTTGGTGCCGGTTGTGCTGCCGCACCATTGGTATCGAGTAACTCCTCGTCTAGTATTTCATTACACAAGTCAACGCATTCATCGCAGATGTAGACTCCCGGCCCCGCGATTAATTTACGCACCTGCTCTTGAGACTTGCCGCAAAATGAACATTTTAAATGGGAGTCGTACTTAGACATACCAGCCTCTTATTTCAGAATGGTGACGTTTTCCCCTGCTGTGGGAAGATTTTGCCTGGAAATGACCTGATCAATCAAACCGTAGTTCTTGGCTTCTTCTGCCGACATGAAAAAGTCGCGCTCAGTATCTGCTTCAATTCTTTCTATGGGTTGACCAGTATGATGAGCCATTAACTGATTCAACTTAGCCTTAATGTAAAGAATTTCTCTGGCTTGAATTTCAATGTCAATGGCTTGACCTTGAGCGCCACCAAGTGGTTGGTGAATCATAATCCGGGAGTCGGGCAGAGACATTCGCTTACCGGCTGCCCCTGCTGTCAACAAAAATGCCCCCATGCTCGCGGCTAATCCAAAACAGATGGTAACAACATCAGGGCGAATTTGTTGTATTGTATCATAGATTGCCATCCCTGCGTAGACCGAGCCACCGGGAGAATTAACATACAGTTGGATGTCTTTTTCTGAGTCTTCAGCGTCTAGGAATAACAACTGAGCCACAATTGAGTTGGCTACGGTATCGTCTATTGGCGTTCCCAAAAAGATAATCCGCTCTCGCAGCAGGCGGGAGTAGATGTCGAAAGCCCTTTCTCCCATGCCAGACTGTTCCACCACCATCGGCACGATGTTGCTAGGGCTGTTCAACTGGGAGTTAATGTTTATTCGACTTTGGTTGCTGATGGGGTTATTTCCCGACTGCGATACAAGCATACAAGCTTTCTTTGACGATAATTTAGGACAAATGTTTCAGCAGCAGATGCTGCCTTTTCGACGAATGGGATTTTTATCGGTACGTGTTAACCATTATGCCTCATATAATTTCCTCTCGTGTAACACAGTATCAAGCTCAGGCAATAACATGTGTCACAATTTGCTGAAAATTCCTTAATTCTTGAATTATTCTGCCTTTATCTCTGAGTTTTCAGGAGTTAAGAGTTATGGGGCATTGGGCATTGGGCATTGGTCATTTCTCCTCGTGCTCCCTGCTCCCTCTTAGCTTAGCCATTTCACCAGTACTTTAACTCAGAACTGGTGAATTCATGGCTGTGGGATTTTTAACGGTTCGCGGAAGTCCTCACCTTCAATGTACTCATAAGGTAGGGATTGTGAGCAGGTGATGTATATTTTGCTGTGCAAAATATATCTTGGATGTATAAGGAATCACCAATTTTTCGGGTATTATAGTTAGTATCTTGACCATCAATGCCACAAGCGAGAACCAAGCTAATAGGTATATGTTGCAAGAGGAAGATTTGAGTTTTGGGAACCAGGACTTCTGCCCTTGGAGGGAATGTCAGACCAATAGAACTACGGAGACAAGAGAGGCTATTCCCGATGAATTGGGAAGCCCCGTCCGTCTTACGGCGGGGTAGTTCACTTATCCTTCTGTGACTTCTGTTGAAGCTTCGATGGTTTCTTCCTCTGTCTGGGGTGCATCAGCATCTGATTCTGTGGCTTCTATTTCCTCTATGGGATTCAACGAGCCTTCGGGTACAAGTTCAACTGAGGAGTGTTCTAAGAGCCAATCGATGGTTTTTTCGGTTAATAGTTCGTTTTCCACGATTGAGCGCAGTTTATCTTCATCAACGTCTTGCTCCTCTGGGTACTGTTCCAAAAGTTCTGTGACTCTGGTTGCAATTTCTTCTGGTGTTACCTGGATAGATTCGCGTTTACCGACTTCACGCAATGACAAAGAGCGTTTGATGCGTTCAATTGCCTCAGTGCGCGATCGCTCCCGCAATTGAGGAATAATATCTTGAGTAAACAACTTCCTCACATCTAATCCCTGCTGAGACAGACGCATTGCTGTTTGCGTTAGCATTGCATCCACTTCTTGCTCAATCATGGTTGCTGGTAAGTCAACTTCTACGTGCTTGAGCAGTTCTGTTAACAACGCTTCCTGTTTATTTGTTTTTGTTTTGTCGTCCGCCTCTTTTTGATATTGCTCGACCAAAGAAGCGCGTAACTCCTCTAAGGTTTCAAAATCGCTGATTTCTTGGGCGAAATCGTCATTTACTTCTGGTAGTTCCTTTTCCTTGAGTTCTTTGAGCGTCACTGTGAAAGTTGCCGCTTTTCCAGCTAAATCTTCATTAGCATACGGGTCTGGGAACTGTGCCGCAATTTCTCTGGTTTGTTCCGGATTCATCCCCACTATTCCCGAAATAAAGCCTGGAATAAACTTATCTTCCTGCAACTCAACTTGAAAATCAGTTGCTTCGGCTCCGGGAATCGGTTCTGGTTCTGCTGTTTCGTCTTCGCCCTCGGCTTTGGAGAATACACCTTTAAAATCGACTACGGCAATATCGCCGATTTGGGCTGCACGTCCTTCCACAGGAATCAATGTCGCTAATTCTTGACGTTCCTTGTCAAGGGTAGCGTCCACTCGTTCTGGATCGTACTTGACTTCTTCAGCTTTAGCTTGTAAATCAGTGTACTGAACTAGATTCACTTCTGGTTCTACATCGACAGCAGCCGAAATCGTCAGGGGTTTTCCAGGTTCATAATTCTTAATTAAATCCTCAAAGGAGGAGCGCAATTGCGGCTGACCTATTGCCGGGATAGCTTCTTGTTTAACCGCTTGCTCAATGCCGTCTTGAATTAGTTCTTCCAGCGCTGCTGCCTTGATACGAGTTGTACCCAGCCGTTGTAGCAATATCGGCCGAGGCACCTTGCCTTTACGAAACCCAGGAATATTGGCAGTACTCGCTAAGTTTTTAATGACCTGTTCGTAAGTTTGCTTGGTAATTTCCGGCGTAATCTCTATTTCCAGGCCAATTTGGCTGGCGGGAAGTTTTTCCTGGGTAACTTTCATGCTTCGTCTCTAGTTTTCTGGTATTTTATACTCCAAGTACACACAAGATGCAATAATTGTTTGCGTTTATGGCTTGATGTGTCTTAAGGGAATGGGATGCCAAAAGGCTTTATGACATCCAAGGATGGATGTTTGTCCTGGAGCAAAGATCCAGTTTACTGCCAATCACCAAGGACTTGACATTTTACCCTCATAACAATTTAGTTAATGGGGGCATTGGGATTAGGCCAGAGGTGACAGGTGACAGGTGATAGGGAATAATCTGTACCCTGCAACCTGTACCCTGTAACCTATTCCCTTCTTCACTCCCTACTCCCTCTCAACTTAGGAATTAATTATTCAGTGGGCTAACGCCGTGATATCCTGGTTCTCAGCGACTGGTTAGTACTCCCAAGTTAAAGTTATAGTATTGAGTCTAGCTATTATTAAGTTGTGGTAGAACAGCGCATCTATTACCGAACCGTATAGCTCAGTTTTATGCTGTGCTGGTTTTATCCACTTCGATCATAGTATATTCATCATTTTAGTAAGCAACTTTGAAACTAAGACGTTCGTCGCATTAGCAAGTAAGATGCCTATGAAACGCCTAACGTGCAGATATCTCCAGTTTTCTGTTAAATGGCTATTTGTTGTATAATAATATATAGTTGAAATCGATGGAAAAATGGAATAGCCATTGTTGTCAAGTGCAACATAACTTAAATTATTAAATAACCAAGAAAATAAATGTATTAAATATTTATAAATCCACAGATTAGAGACTAAATTATAGAAAAATATAAATTTATTTAAAATGCATTTAGAAAGTGCGATCGCTATTTAAATATAAGTAAATCTTCAACTGTTCCAAATTGCAAAAAAACCTCTTAAAGGAGGAAGTGAATTTGTCTAAATCCTATCGTATAGCTATTCTGGGGGCGACTGGTGCCGTTGGTACAGAGTTGCTGGAATTATTAGAAATCCGTAATTTTCCAATTGCTGACTTAAAGTTATTGGCATCAGAGCGGAGTGTAGGGCGATCGCTGCGGTTTAAAGGGGAAAATATACCTATAGAGGCAGTGAGCGATCGCGCCTTTGAAAATGTGGATATAGTACTAGCTAGTGCAGGTGGTTCCACATCCAAAGCTTGGGCAGCAATAGCCGTCGAAAAGGGTGGAGTGGTAATTGATAACTCCAGTGCCTTTCGGATGAACCCGGAAGTTCCCTTAGTAGTGCCAGAGGTGAATCCACAAGCCGCAGCTAATCACCAAGGCATTATTGCTAACCCCAACTGCACAACAATTTTAATGGCAGTGGCAGTCTGGCCATTGCATAAAATTAAACCAGTGCAACGCATCGTAGCCGCAACCTACCAATCTGCTAGTGGTGCTGGTGCTAGAGCAATGGCAGAAGTCAAAAGGCAAACAAGCGCTATACTACAAGGACAGCCGCCAGTTGCTGAGGTATTGCCTTACCCACTGGCATTTAATTTATTCCCGCATAACTCACCATTAAACGATTTGGGTTATTGTGAGGAAGAAATGAAGATGGTCAACGAAACCCGAAAAATATTTGGTACGCAGCAAATCAGAATCACTGCGACCTGTATACGGGTTCCCGTACTCCGCGCCCATTCAGAAGCCATTAATTTAGAATTTGAGACTCCCTTTAGTGCAGAGGAAGCCAGAGAAATTTTAAATTCCTCCCCTGGAGTGAAGTTGGTAGAAGATTGGAAAACTAACTATTTTCCGATGCCAATTGAAGCAACTGGTAAAGACGAAGTTTTAGTAGGAAGAATTCGTCAAGATATTTCTCATGCCTGTGGCTTGGAATTATGGTTGTGTGGTGACCAAATTCGCAAAGGCGCAGCATTGAATGCAGTACAAATCGCCGAGTTGCTGGTAGAAAAAAATCTACTCAAACCTGCTAAAGCTTACGTTTCAAGCTAGTCATTAGTAAAAATAAACAACTAATGAAAAAGACCAAATGTGCAAATTACTGTTGAAAGAAATTTGCACATAGGTTATTACAATAGAAAACCACCAAGATATAAAAACATGGGTAATCAGGAGTGAAAAAAGGGTGGGAGATTTTGGCAATGTTTTAACCGCTATGATTACGCCGTTTAAAGCAGACGGTAGTGTAGATTATGATGTAGCGGCAGAACTGGCAGCACATCTAGCTAACAACGGAACAGATACATTGGTGGTGTGCGGCACAACTGGAGAATCCCCTACCCTAAGTTGGGATGAGGAATACCAGCTGTTTGTCGAGGTATTGCACTCCGTGGCAGGAAAAGCCAAGGTGATCGCAGGTTGTGGTTCAAATTCCACCAAAGAAGCGATCGCAGCCACCCAAAAAGCGTCTAAAATAGGAGTACATGGTTCCTTACAAGTTGTCCCTTATTACAACAAACCGCCACAAGCGGGATTGGAAGCTCACTTTCAGGCGATAGCACAAGCCTGTCCTGACCTTCCATTGTTGCTATATAATGTCCCCGGTCGTACCGGACAAAACCTTCAGCCAGAAACAGTTGCCCGGTTAGCTGAGGTTAGCAATATTGTCGGGATTAAAGAATCCACTGGTAGTATAGATCAGGCAAGCGAAATTCGTCGCTTGACACCAAAAGAATTCCACATCTATTCTGGTGATGATTACATGACTTTGCCCTTGTTAGCGATCGGGGCAAAGGGTGTGGTAAGTGTGGCTTCTCATCTGGTAGGAAACCAACTACAGCAGATGATTCAAGCTTTTAGTGCGGGGAAAATTAAGGTAGCTAGCGACATTCATCTCCAACTCTTCCCGTTGTTTAAAGCTTTATTTATCACTTCAAATCCCATTCCAGTGAAAAAAGCACTGAAACTTCAAGGTTGGGAGGTTGGTTCAACTCGTCCACCGCTATGTGAAGCTGATTTAGAAGTAAGTCAAAAGTTAGAAGCGGTTCTGAAAGAACTTAGTTTAATTTAGCCACCATCTGGTTAAGGGCTGTTAATCTGCTGCTTTCTAAAGATACATATAAACAATGTTCATAATTGTTCATAAGTTGCAATTTAAAAATCTGTGTTAGGACTGATAGACATACTATAAATTCTTCAGTGTACAGTCGATTTTATTGAATAAAAAATTGAAATCTTCAATTAAAACTTGATTGCTTTGGGACTGAATTAAGAGACAAATGATGTTGTCTTAAATATAAGTTCGTTAACTATCAACTAAATTAACCACAAGTAACAATCTAAGGAGAAAATGGCTAAAAACGAAGCTAATAATTCCGCCTTGAAAATTATTCCTTTGGGCGGTTTGCACGAAATTGGGAAAAATACCTGTCTTTTTGAGTATGATGATGAAATTATCCTGTTAGATGCAGGATTGGCTTTTCCCACAGAGGCGATGCATGGAGTAAATATTGTTCTGCCAGATACGACCTATCTGCGGGAAAATCGTCACAAAATTAAAGGGATGATCGTTACTCACGGTCATGAAGACCATATTGGCGGGATTGCTTTTCATCTCAAGCAATTTGATATCCCGGTGATTTATGGGCCCAGACTAGCAATGGCAATGCTAGAGGGTAAATTAGAAGAAGCAGGAGTGCGCGATCGCACAGAAATTAGAACAGTTCTACCACGCGATGTGGTACGGATTGGCAAAAACTTTTTAGTTGAATATATCCGCAACACCCACTCCATTGCTGATAGTTTCACTGTTGCCATTCATACTCCCCTTGGTGTAGTCATTCACACAGGGGATTTTAAAATTGACCATACCCCAGTGGATGGTGAAAAGTTTGACTTGCAACGGTTAGCAGAACATGGTGAAAAAGGCGTTCTTTGCCTGCTAAGTGATTCCACTAACGCAGAAGTGCCAGGATTTACACCTTCCGAACGTTCAGTTTATCCCAATCTGGAGAGAGTATTTAGTCAAGCCACTGGGCGATTATTTGTCACTACCTTTGCTTCTAGCGTCCATCGCATCAACATGATTTTGGATATCGCCAAGAAGCAAAACCGTGTAGTGACGATTGTGGGGCGTTCGATGCTGAACTTGATTGCTCATGCCCGTAATTTAGGTTACATCAAGTGTGAAGATAATCTGCTGCAACCATTGCACGCAGTCCGCAATCTACCGGATGAGAAAGTACTAATTTTAACTACAGGTTCTCAGGGTGAAACGATGGCAGCAATGACCCGCATTGCCAACAAAGAACATCCTCACATTAAAATCCGCCAAGGAGATACGGTAGTATTCTCTGCTAACCCAATTCCTGGAAATACGATCGCAGTAGTCAACACCATTGATAAATTGATGATTCAAGGTGCGAAAGTGGTCTATGGGCGGGATAAAGGGATTCACGTCTCTGGTCACGGCTGTCAGGAAGAACAAAAGCTGATGATTGCCTTAACTCGACCCAAGTTCTTTGTGCCATTTCACGGCGAACATCGGATGTTAGTGAAGCACGCAGAAACGGCTCAGAGTATGGGCATTCCCGCAGAAAACATGATCATTATTCAGAATGGTGATATTGTCGAACTGACTGAAGATGCTATTCGCGTCGCTGGTAAAGTGCCATCTGGTATCGAATTGGTGGATACTACTAGTTCGGGTATGGTAAGTGCCAAAGTGCTGCAAGAACGGCAACGTATGGCTTCAGAAGGCATTATTACGATCGCAGCTGCCATTGATTGGAATGGTAAACTGTTGGCAAAACCAGAAGTTCACCTACGGGGTGTAGTTACAAGTGTAGAGCGATCGCTGCTACAAACCTGGGTCAAACAACGGATTGAAGAAATTCTAACTGTGCGCTGGTCAGAATTTGCTCCTGGGGAAGCAGCAGATATAGACTGGGGTGGATTGCAAGGTACTTTAGAACGAGAATTGCAACGTTCCATCCGTCGGGAATTGCAATGTCAGCCATCTGTGACTTTGTTGATGCAAATCCCTGATGAGCCACCCGTGAAAGTTGCTGATGGTAGAAGACGGCGGACTCGGACTGCTGCTCAGGTAGCATCATAGAGAATTTAAGATAAAAATCTCACGTAAAAACGCACAGACGCAGAGTTTTTCTAACGTCTTTGCGCTTTGGCGTGAGATATAGTCTTTTATTATGGGTATAGAAATCACAGTAAATAGTACTTGCCTATAGTTAGTTCTTGGAGGCGATCACTATGACTAAAACACCAATAAAAATTAGTACTCTTGAGGAATACATCAATTTTGATGATGGCATGATATTTGTGTGATTACCAACGAACAGGCAAAAAGTATTGAGAGTACTTCGGCTATCCTTAAAACTGCTCCACCCCTTTTAGTTGAAGTGGTAAGCCCTGAAACTATTGACCGGGACTATAATCAAAAAACCTCTGAGTATGCAGCTATGGGTGTGGTCGAGTATTGGATTGTTGACCCCTTAAAAAATAAGGTGACAGTGTGTTTGCTAGACAATGGTAGTTATAAGCAAACTGTGTTTACTGGAAACCAGCAGATTATTTCTCAAACATTCGCAGAACTAACCCTGACAGCCCAGCAGGTGTTTTCAGCTTAGGGTTGTTGCTACATATCCTCAATGAACCCAGAGGTATACTAAAACTAAAGTACACACTGTTAGTGGCGCTCCAAACCTTAGATGTTCCCAAAAAGTTAGCTTGTAACCTAAATCAGTAGCAGCTTCTACAACTATCAAGTTGGCGACGGAACCAAACAAAGTTAAATTACCAGCCAAAGTTGATCCGGCTGCCAACAATAGCCAATACTTAGTGTCACCTGGAGGAACCAGGGGATGCAGCAGAAGTACAGCAGGCACATTAGAAATTAAGTTAGATAAAACAACAGTTACACCCAAAAAACTCGCAGCAGAGTTGATTGCATGGGTAAATGGCTGGAGCAAATTCAACTTTTGTGTGACTCGCGTCAGGATAAACAATCCAGAAAACATTACCAACAGGTTCCAATCGACCTTTTGCAAAATGCGTTGGGCTTTAATCCGCCGAGTGATTAGCAACAAGCTAGCAGCAACTAAAGCAGACTCCGCTAAGGGTAAGCCGATAGTAAATGCAATCAGCAGACCGATTGTGATGATTAATGTTTTATTAAATAAAGGTTTAAAAATCCGTTGGTTGCCAACTGTTACCTGTTGGCAAGGTTTAACTGAGCGCACATCTGGGTAAAATAGCCACAGTAATATTACCTGAATTACCAAGCCTACTAGGGCAACTGGGGCCAATACACGCAAAAAATCTAGATAGGAGATGCCTGAAAAGGAGCCAATCAAGATATTTTGGGGATTACCGCTCAAAGTTGCTACCGAGCCTATATTAGTTGCACCTGCGATCGCTAGTAAATAAGGAATCGGATTTAAGCCCAAAGCTTGAGTCAGGCTTAAAGTTAAGGGTGTGAAAATCAACGCTATAGTGTCATTGAGAAAAAAGGCGGAGAGAATACCACTACCAAAAGTTAAAGCAATCAACAAACCTAGAGGGCTGCGAGTGATAATCAATATCACTGATAGCGATCGCCTAAAAAACCCTGCATAGGATAGATTGGCATTAACTACCATCATGCTCAAGAGAAATACGATGGTATTGACATCAATGGCCTGCCATGCTTCCTGTAAATTCAGAACACCTAAAGCAATTAAAAAGGCAGAACCGACCAAAGCGATGGTGGCACGGTTCATGCGTAAACCAGGAATGTATCCCAATGCTAACCCCAGATAAGTTAGCCCTAAGACGCTGTAGATTGCTAATTGGAGAAAAACCACTTTCTTTAGTGAGACTTTGCGACAACTGATGTTTCATGACTAGCCGCTCTGCATCTACTGATAAAGCCAACCCACCTGGCTTTCAGCCGCAGCAACATCTACAATCTTCAGCCAGTAATGAACTGGACACACTTACGTGAGAAAGTGGGAACACGGAGAGGAAAAATGCCTTCTAGGGTATTACTGATGTTTATACTTAGCAAAAATTCTTTGAGAAAGACCTTATATTAAGTTCTGTAAATGTTACACTAAAACCTATCCAATGACGGATGTCTTTATTAAAATCTAAACTACATCAAGTTATGAACAAGATCGTAATATTACACTACCGATCCCCAGAAAATTGCGATTAACTTGACGTAGTAATAAATTAGGTTCTGACTTAAGTGGCTAATCAGGTATTACATTATATCGCAGTCAGAACGCGATTTTTCCGGGAAAGTTCGTTGCCACGTTGTATATATTCATCAAAAAGATGACTAGCCTCAATAACACAGAGGATTAACCATGAAGGTATTCGACAATACCACTAAAAAGATTTTTCTGGCAAGCTGGGTATCAATCAATCAAGCAGAAACTAGTGACCATACATTAACCCAGCTAAACCCTTCTGTTTCTAAGCCTTACTGGAATATTCTCCACCCCCTACGGCAGCGTGTAGAAAACATTCAAGTCCGCGATCGCCAACTAGCTCACCGTTTGTGCAAGCTGATTCCATCTCAGTGTCCCTTTGAGCGAGATGTCAAATTATTTGGGAAAACCTTGTTTCACATTCCGCCCATGTGCAAGCTCAACCCCTTATATGAAGAAGTGGTTGGTTTACGTTTCCGAGCAATGTGCTATCTAGCCGACGAATGTGGCGAAGATGTATCGCAGTACTGCTGAGTAGTGAGGGACAAGTTATGAGTGAGGAGTGAGGAATTAAAACTCCAAACTCCCTACTCCCCACTCCCTACTCCCCACTCCTAACTATTTTTTTTGCCATTTTTGGATGGCATCCTGAGCATCTTCGTAAGCGCCTGTCTCCTCTGGCACTAAAGCAGCCGTAGCAATTGCGGTATTAAGTTCTCCTTCGGTGGCGCGACGCTTGGCCAGGTCTAAAATTTTCTCACTCCATTTATTGATCGATTTTTGGGCAGTATCGAAGCCAGGTTGACCCGGTGGTACTTTCTTAGCAACTTCGATCGCACGATTGTAGGTAGATGCCTGTCCAGACTTAATTAAGGCATTAGCTGCATCTAAAAGAGTTTTGTTACTTACATACTGCTTGCCCTCTAACCGCCACAGGTTAATTGCTGCTTGTGCTTTCGCATAAGGAGCTTCATCTTTGCTGATTAATCGAGCAGCAGCAATAGCGCTAGCATACTGTCTTTGTTTAGCACGTCCCTCTGCTAAATCTAAAATCATCTGACTCCAAATCTTAATATTCTCCTGAGCTTGATCGTAGAGTGGTTCACCGGGTTGAATTTTCCGGGCTGTTGCGATCGCCATGCTCAAATCGCTAGCCTGAGTTTGTCTGAGCGACATTTTCGCCAGGTCTAGTACTGCTTGATTGCGATTTTTTGACTCGAAACTAGAAGTTATTTGGGCACTAGATTGATTTTTAAGTCTAACTGGTGGAGTGCGTAGGCGTAGCCCGTCGTAGACATCGCTTGGTAAATTCTCGATAACCTGGCGATCGCTAGCAGTAGCATTGGGTGATGTGCTTGATATTTGCTTAATTTTAAAAGTCTCTTGATTACGGAGAAAAACTACGGCGATTAAACCTGCTACCAGCAAGCTGCCTCCGCCCCATAAAATAAACTGTTTCCAAAAAGGGATACTTGGCTGATTCGATGGCAATCGAGAGACGTAACCTTTAGAGGAATTGGGGATAAATCTTCCCTTCGGATTCACTCCTAAAGAAGTTTCCGCCATTGGCTGGGAAACTAGGCCTGTAGCTGACTCCTGGACTTGTTGATCTTTAGATTTTTCGACCTTGTTAGCCTGGGAGGAGTTCACAGTAGCTTCTCCCCATCTGCGCCGTTCTGCTGAAGTTTTAGGGTAATCGTCGAGGGGAGGAGCCGCAAGAGCAACAGCAAAGGATTCTTCGGGATAAATCACCGGTTCTGCTTGCAAGTCGCTTTCCATTGCCAATTTTGGCAAGATTACCTGCTGCCTTGATGGGATGATAGTGGCAGGGTTTTGGACAGGACGCCAGTGGTGGTGACATAATTTTGGCATGATCAGGCTTAGGTAGCTTTCTAAATCTGCCAAGTTGCTGCCATTACCAGAACGCAAAGCTTCTAACAAAGCTGCTGTAAAGAATCCGTGACCTAGTTCGCTACTTTCATGGGAAAATTGCTCTGGTTGACAAGAAAGAATTGTCGCGAGTTGTAGTTCTTGGGCTAATTCTATTGTTTCTTCGCCAACCGGAGCATCCGCTTGAGTACCAAAAGCGCGGTTGATATCGAGTAGTAACAATACATTTAGATCGGCAAGTTGCAGACTTTGCATTAGCGATCGCAATTCTATGCCAGTCTCTTGCACCATTTCGGGGTTGCCTTCTGCTGGCATTAAGTAATCTTTGTCCTTGTAGTTGACCCCATAACCGCTAAAAAATAACCACAGATAATCTTCTGGTTGCCAACTTGTCGCTGCCAAATCCTCAAGCAGCAGCAAAATATTTTCTTTAGTCGGATAAGTTGATCTATCCCCAATCGGTGGGGAGGTATCCGTCATTAACAGGCAGTGTTTGGGGAGAAAACCTGCATCTGTCACCAAAAAATCCTCTAGTGCCTCAGCATCCGCTTGGGCACAACTTAAAGGTTGAAATAACTGATATTGATTGATGCCAATCGCGATCGCCCAGTAATTTGCCATCCCGCTATTTGTCAGTTATTGTTTGCTGGTCTTAAAATTGCGGTTGGCTTTGCCAAAAAAACAAAGCTAACCGATGTCTTATAGTCTAGGTGATTCTGATCGAATCTTAAGTTAAAATGTAATTTTTATTACGTTTATAAGTCGGAAAATACCTTTTACCTAATTTCAATAACAGATCATCACTAAGGAGATAGAAGGTCATGAGCAAGATTTCTGCTCACCTACCATCATCGATCACTCCCTTTTCATTTATTAGCCAAATTGCCGGAAGAATCCGGATAGTTCCTTTATTAGTTTTGCTCATATCTACTGTTCCTGCGTGGTTTTTGACGGAAGCGATCGCACCTCAGGTTGTGCGAGCTTACACCGCTAGAGTTGATCTAGCTATTGACCGCCTGCCAGATGAAAACTATGAAACCGTTCTCAGGAGAGCCGAAGCAGCCGCTAGAGCATCTGCTCAACGGAGTTTCGACCAAGATATCTTGGTGACAGATGTTTCAATCATTGTGTCCGTACAAAATTATGGAGCGATCGCACCAGTTATGACATTAGAAGTCAGTCGTCCCCAATGGCGATCGCGTCCCGATGCTCAAAATTGGGCGACTTACTTCAAAACTTCGCGATCGCTACTTTTCTTTGAAAATAGCCAGGACTTACCCAAAAAATAGCCGAAACCCTTATTTTCAGTAGGGGCAATTCATGTAGACGCTTTGCGGTGAGGGGGTCGCAGTCTTCTCCCAAGGGGAGACGCTAAAAGCGATAGCGTAGCGTTAGCGAGTCCGCGAGCGTCTGGCGGTTCCCGTCGTTAGCGCAGCGTAAAGCCTTCTCTTCTTAGGCTGCGCCAACGGCATGGCAACGCTATGAGCGAGTCTTCTCCCAAGGGGAGACGCTTTAGCGCAACGAGCGTCTTGTGATCGCTACGCGTTAGCGACGCAGGAGCGTCACCCCCGAACCCGGAGGGCTTAAGGCAGGGTATTGCCCTTACGTTGTCCTTCGCGTCAGTGGATGGCCTAGAATAAGAAGGTTGTCAAGAATCGCGATATCTGCTGACATGGCTGTTCCTAAGAAGAAAACTTCAAAATCAAAACGAGATAAACGTCGAGCTACCTGGAGGCATAAAGCCGTCGTCGAAGCTCAAAAAGCCCTTTCTCTGGGCAAATCAATTTTGACTGGACGTTCTACATTTGTATATCCAGCTGCTGAAGAAGAGGAAGAAGAATCTTAACAATTCAAAATTCAAAATTCAAAATGAAAGACATTTTCAGACGGGGGTTTAAACCCCGACTGAAACTCACAAGCTCATTAGATCAAAAAAATTGGTAGTGAGTAATTGGGAATATCCATTACCCATTACCGATCATTCATGAGTAACGATCAAGTAATCATATAAAGATTGAAGAAGAAGTCAGAAGCGGAGCCGGAGACGTTTCCGTTGTTCCGGTCAAAATCAAGACGCTCTCTTCGAGACGCTGCGCTATCAAAATACCCAACTGAATTCTGGCGACTGACGCATGTATTCTGTTTTGGTAAAACATCTGGTGCTGTTGGCAACTCAGCAAAAAAGTTTGTGAATATCTTGAGAAAACTTATTTTTCTCCAACTATGCTAGGAAAATTTTTTCAGAAACCAGGGAAGGAAGAGGGAGAACGCGTTCCTCCTGGTCAACACTTAGCTAAAGGTTTCCCCGTATTAACTTACGGTGCAACTCCCCAAGTCAGCATTGAAGAATGGGAATTTCGAGTTTGGGGTTTGGCAAAACCTGCTACCTTTAGTTGGTCAGACTTTATGGCGCTACCTCAACACGAATTCACAGCAGATTTCCACTGTGTAACGCGCTGGTCTAAACTGGATGTCAAATGGACTGGCATAAAAGTTACGGATTTCATGGGTCTGATTGAACTAGACCCTAAAGTAGCCCACATTATGGAACACTGCTACGGCGGCTACACTACCAATATTTCTATAGAAGATTTTATGCGCGAAGAAAACTTCTTTGCTTTTAAAGTCTTTGGTGAAGCCCTTCCATCTGAACACGGTGGCCCGATGCGGCTAGTTGTTCCCCATCTCTACGCTTGGAAAAGTGCTAAGTGGATTAATGGTTTGGAATTTTTAGCTGCTGAAGAACTTGGTTTTTGGGAGCGTAATGGCTACCACCGCCGTGGTGAACCTTGGGCTGAGGAGCGTTACAGCAACGCTTTTGGGTTTTAAGAGTTAGAAGTTAGGAGAGACGCGATTAATCGCGTCTGTACAGGAGTTAAGAGTTAAAAATTCATAACTAATAACTCATAACTCATAACTTTTAACCCAGAAGCTTCTTTATTAGAGGCAATTTGCCCTGATATGGAGCGTATCGCCATTTTAAATCGAGCCAGAATGAGTTTTGCAATACACTTTTGTTATGGGAAAATGTATCAAAACTAGCTTTGCCGTGATAGTTGCCAATACCGCTATCTCCCACGCCACCAAATGGCAAAGACGAAACACCAACCTGCATCACTGTGTCATTGATACAAACTCCGCCAGAGGAAGTTTCCTGCAAAACTTGATTTTGTAGGTTTTTGTTTTGAGAAAATAAGTATAACGCCAAAGGTTTGGGTCTAGAGTTAATCAAAGCGATCGCTTCTGCAATGTCAGTATATTCAATGATGGGTAGTATCGGGCCAAAAATTTCTTCCTGCATTACAGAATCTTCTAAGGAGACATTATCAACCACTGTGGGGGCGATATAACGCTCTGAAGGTTGAGTTTCTCCACCAATGAGAACTTCACCATCTTTGAGAAAGTTAACCAACCTATCAAAGTGTTTTTCACTGATAATTCTGGCATAATCAGGACTGTTTGCTGGATTATCGCCATAAAATTCTTTTACGCATTTTCCCAGCCCATTTATTAAATCTTTTTTGATTGTTTTATTAACTAAAAGGTAGTCAGGGGCGATACATGTTTGTCCAGCATTAATAAATTTGCCCCAAGTAATTCGTCTGATAGTGTGTTCAAGATTAATGTCACTATCTACGATACAAGGACTTTTACCACCCAATTCTAAAGTAACTGGTGTGAGATATTTTGCTGCTGCTGCCATAATAATTTTGCCGACGGCTGTGCCACCAGTAAAAAAGATATGATCAAACTTTTCTGCAAGTAGTTTTTGACTTGCTTCAACACCTCCTTCAACCACTGCGATATAAGCAGGGTCAAAATGTTTGGCAATAATCTTAGCAATGACATCAGACGTATGAGAAGCAATTTCTGAAGGTTTGATAATTGCACAATTCCCGGCTGCGATCGCACCTATTAACGGTGAGATAATTAAGTTAAATGGATAGTTCCAAGGCCCGATAATTAAGACAACCCCTAGCGGTTCTGGATAAATTTTAGCTGAGTAGGAAAAAAAATCAAAGGAAACGGCTGCTTTTTTGGGCTTAGTCCAGGTTTTAAGATGTTTTATGGCGTAATCAATTTCCTTAATTACACTGATTTCTGTAATGTAAGTCTCCACTTCTGGTTTATGTAAATCCGCTTGTAATGCCTGAATTATTGCCTGGTCATGCTCAATGATTGCTTGCTTGAGAGTTTTGAGTTGTTCAATGCGAAAAGTGACATCTTTAGTTTTGCCAGTTTGAAAAAACTCACGCTGATTCTGGATAATATCGCCAACGTTAGATAATTCAGTGGTAATCATTGTTTTGTCTCTTAAAAAACTATTTATTTAATGTTAACTATGTTATGTAAGCATATTTGATTCGTCAATTTTTAGTAGTTGACTTTCTAGTTGAAACCTTTACTTTAAATTATTGGTAGAGAGTAGTAAAGTTATAAATTAGGAATTATCAGGGTAAAAAATTCGATAATTAATAATTTATAATTGTTAATTTTCTCATGTTGTGGTGGGTAGAAGGACAATAAATACACTACCTTTGCCCAAGTCTGAATTAAGCAGAATAATGCCTTGATGTGCCTCGACAATTCGGCGAGCAAGGTACAGTCCTAAGCCACTACCAGAAGTTTTGTGGCTGCCTTGGCGAAATCGTTCAAATATGGTGGCTTGTTCTTCAGGAGGAATACCTGGGCCAGTATCTGCTATCTCAATACTAATATATTCAACGGAATTAGATTTTCCTGAGAACTGAGATTGACTATTTTTATTAAACTGACGTTGAGAAGTTAAACGAATAGTCACAGACCCAGAGTCGGTAAATTTGATTGCATTCCCTATAAGATTGGTGAATAGACGATGTAATTCTAAGCGATCGCCCATCACTGTGTTTGTACTTGACTCCTCAGTAAAGTCCAAATTTAGGGACAGTGCTTTGTCTTGAGCTAGAGGTGCTAATTCTCCAGTCACCTCCTCTAGCAATTGGCCCAGATTAACTGGTTGAAACGCCAAACTTTTGCGACCTGCTTCAAAGCGATAAACTTCTAATAAGGTATTGACCATAGAAAGCAGGTTGATATTGCTACGCGCCATGATGGCGATTACTTCCTGCATTTGCGGTGATAATGTTCCCAACGCTCCTTGCTGAAATAGCATCAACATGCGATCGGCGGCTACCAAGGGAGTGCGTAAATCGTGGGTGAGGCGGGAGACAAAATCTTCTCGCTGACGGGCAATTTCATCACGTTCATCCATACTATGCTTTAAGCGCAGGAGCGATCGCACTCGTGCCAGCAATTCATCTACTGTTACAGGTTTGCGGATAAAATCATCAGCACCCAAGTCTAATCCGTGGGCGACATTGGGTGCATCGTGTGCAGTAATCAGCAATATGGGGATGTATTGCGGCAACTTCATCTCTCCACGAATGTGCTTGGTGACTTCGTACCCATCCATATCTGGCATCATCAGATCCAGTAGAACCAAGTCACAAGGAGATGCTTTCAATTCTGCCAAGGCCGAAATTCCATTTTCTGCGGTGCTAATGGTGTAACCTTCTTCCTCCAAAATAGTTTTGATCAAAAACACGTTATCAGGAGAGTCATCAACAACCAGAATTTTGTCAGAGCGAGAAGATTGTGAAGTCATATAGATGCAAGGTATGGGTAAAAGTAAATTTTTAGGGAAACTGGTTTATTGGTATAGTTTTTTAGATAGTACTTTTAGGTAAACTCCCTCCGAAAAAAATTGTTTACCAAGAAATTTATATAAATGTGTTTTAAAAACTACTTTACTTACCTTTTTAACAGATAGCCACAAGCTAATTGAATTATGGCTCATAAACTTCTAGAACTTAATACAGAGGATAACAACACGAATATAGTAGTATTAATATCACCAAGTAAAAAAATACGACTAAGTAGTGTATCGACTACTAGCGAATTACTTGTGGAAACAGGTAGAGACTAGCTTCGATTCTCTACATTGATTGCAAAAAATAGTCAAATTTGTCAAAATTTCTGGATATTGAGCCGACTATGCCAACTTTGCCAGCAGCCAGGAAAAGTGCCAGGTTTTTCATCAGCTATCGCAGTCAAGATCCAGATTTGAGCCTTGCCCATAATTTTTATGAAGCTCTTAAAGCTGCTGGACACGAAGCATTCATGGCGGGCGAGAGTATTCGCTTGGGGGAAAAATGGCCTCAGCGCATTGATGAAGAATTAAAACTGTGTGATTACTTTTTGTTGCTGTTGTCTGAGCGATCGGCAACTAGCGAGATGGTGACAGAAGAGGTGAGACAGGCCAAAGAGTTGCGGGATGGCAGTGATCAGCATAAGCCAGTGATTTTGCCCATTCGCGTCAACTTCCCTTGGAGTACGCCACTAAATTATGATTTGCGGGGTTATTTACAACAGATTCAGCAGCGAGAATGGAATTCACCTGCCGATACTTCCAGAATTTTACAGGAAATTTTTAGTTTACTGGCAGACGGTGAGAGTGCGAGAGTGGGGAATTGGGCAATTGGGGAATTGAGAGACGAACAATTATTTTCCCCCATCACCCCATCTTATCATCCTCCTTTGCCAGTAGCAGAACCAGAATTGCCTGAAGGACAGGTGGATTTAGCTTCAGAATTTTATATAGAACGTCCCCCCATCGAATCTCGCTGCTACGAGGCAATTTTGCAGTCGGGATCTTTAATCAGGATCAAAGCACCCCGGCAGACAGGTAAAACCTCACTTATGGCAAGGATTCTTTACCAAGCTTCACAGCAAGGTTATCTGACTGTGCCTTTAAGCTTTCAATTGGCAGATGGAAGAGTTTTTGCTGATTTAGATAAGTTCCTGCGGTGGTTTTGTACCAGTGTAGGAAGGAGGCTAAAACTACCCAACCAGTTAGAGAGGCACTGGTGGGACGAGAGTGATGGCAGTAGTAAGATCAACTGCACCGCTTATTTCGAGGAGTATCTCCTGGCAGAAATCAAACAGCCTCTAGCTTTGGGTTTGGATGAAGTTGATTTGGTCTTTCAATATCCGGAAATTGCTGCTGATTTTTTTGGGCTGTTACGCGCTTGGCATGAAGATGGAAAAAATCAGGAGATTTGGAGAAAACTGCGGTTGGTAGTGGTGCATTCTACTGAAGTGTATATCCCGTTCAATTTCAATCAATCACCATTTAATGTCGGCTTGCCAATTGCATTATCAGATTTTAGCCGTCAACAGGTGCTTGATTTGGCACTAAGGCATGGACTCAATTGGAGTTATACCCAAGTTGAGCAACTGATGGCAATGCTAGGAGGGCATCCCTATCTTGTACGTGTGGCACTTTATTACATCGCTAGACAAGATACTACACTCGATATGCTATTAGAAACAGCGCCCATAGAAACCGGCCTTTATAGCGAGCATTTACGTCGGCACTTGTGGAATTTAGAACAGCGTCCGGAATTAGCAGCTGCGATGATGAATGTAATCACCAATACTAACCCAGTTAGGTTGGATTCGATGCAATGCTTTAAATTACTCAGCATGGGTTTGCTGCAACAACAAGGAAATGATGTCACACCGCGTTGTGATTTGTATCGTCAATATTTCGGCGATCGCCTGAGAGTGAGCTGATGAAATATCAAGTTGGGGGGAGTTTGCCAGTTGATGCCCCTAGTTATGTAGTGCGACAAGCAGATACAGATTTGTATAAAGCCTTGAGGGCTAGTGAGTTTTGTTATGTACTGAACTCACGGCAGATGGGTAAGTCTAGCTTGCAGGTGCAAACGATGCACAGGCTACAAACAGAGGGGATTGCCTGTGCTGTGATTGTATTGACGAAAATTGGTAGCAAACACGTTACAGCAGATCAGTGGTATGCAGGTGTAGTGCGGATTTTAGTGACGAGTTTTGCGCTGGGTGGCAGGTTTGATTTACGGAGTTGGTGGCGCGATCGCGATCATCTTTCTCCAGTACAGCGCTTGAGTGAATTTATTGAAGAAGTTCTATTAGTTGAAGTCTCTCAAAATATCGTCATTTTTATAGATGAAATCGATAGTGTTCTCAGCCTGAATTTTGCCACTGATGACTTTTTTGCTTTGATCCGCAACTGCTATAACCAGCGTGCTGATCAGCCAGAATATAGGCGTATCACCTTTACACTGTTGGGGGTAGCGACTCCTTCAGATTTGATTCAAGATAGCAACCGTACACCGTTTAATATTGGTCGAGCGATTGAACTCAACGGTTTTCTATTGGATGAAGTTGAACCATTAGCCCAAGGATTAGTAGGGAAAGTTAGTAATCCCCAAAGGTTACTGCAAGAGATTTTGAATTGGACTGGTGGGCAACCATTTCTCACCCAGAAGCTTTGTAATCTCATCCCATCTGGGATAAATTTAGCCCAAGTAAGGGAGTTAGTGCTAACGGTAATTATAGAGAATTGGGAATCACAAGATGAGCCGGAGCATTTGCGGACGATACGCGATCGCATTTCCAGAAATGAGCATAGGGCTGGGCGACTTTTGGGACTATATCAGCAAATCTGGCAGGAGACAGAAGTTGCAGCTGATGATAGCCCTGAACAAGGAGAATTATGTCTGTCAGGATTGGTAGTCAAACAACGTGGCAAGTTAAGAGTTTATAACCACATTTATGAATCTGTTTTTGACGAAAGTTGGGTTAAAGCAGCACTAGCGAGGTTACGACCTTACGCTGAAGCGATAGAGGCATGGTTAGATTCCAATTGTCAGGATGAATCGCGGCTGTTACGCGGACAGGCATTGCAAGAAGCGCTGGAATGGGCAAATCCTAGAAGCTTGAGTAATAAGGACAATCAGTTTTTGACGGCTAGTCAACAAGCCGAACAACGAGAAGTTCAAGTTGCTTTGGCAGCTGAGATAGAGGCGATGAAGATTTTGGATCGAGCAAAAAGGAAAGCCGAGCAGAGAATTCAAAAAGCCAACCAGACAATTCAAAAAGCCAAGCAGACGATCAAAAAAGGAATATACGCCCTGATAGCGATCGCAGTTGCAGCAATATTCGTGGTAACAGTAGCGATCATATCAGTCAACCAAGCACAACAGAAGCTAACACAAACCCAAATAGCCGCACAACAGAAGCTAACACAAACCCAAACAGCCACGAAATTAGAGAAAGTAGGAGCTCTAGCCTTGCTACAGTTTGAGACTGCACCACTAGAAGCTTTAGTTTCGGCTATGCAGAGTGGACAAGACCTGAAAAACTTAGTTACTAGTCGCCCTTTGGAAGAATATCCAGCCGTCAGTCCTATCTTGGCTTTACAGACAATTCTCGATAACATCCGTCAACAAAATCAGATAGACACTCATCAAGATGGTGTCAATAGTGTGCGTTTTATTGATACAAAGAATGACAAAGACATGCTAATTGCTACAGGTGGCGAAGATGGGACTGTAAAGCTAATGAATAGCAAAGGACAAGAGTTGTTAAAAATTCAAGCCCATCAACAGAGAATCTTAAGCATCGATGTTAACCAGGATGCAAAAAAATTAGCTACAGGAAGCAAGGATGGTACGTTAAAAGTATGGGACATATCAGATAAGTCATTTGATAATTTGGCAAATCTTCCGACAGGACAAAGCAGTGTTAACAATGTCCGATTTATTAGAGATGACGAAATTGCTACATCTGGAGAAGATGGCACTGTCAGGTTTTGGGATCTTTCAACAAAAAAAGAAAAGTTAATAATTAACGCTCATAAGCGCTGCGATAAAAATGTACCTACTCCAGCCATTGAATGCGATATTTATCAGCCCACTATTAAAAGCTTGAATTTTAGCCCCAAAACAAACCAAATTGCCACAGCTGGAGATGATGGTTTGGCGAAGCTGTGGAAACTAGATGGCAGCTTAGTAACAACATTCAGAGGTCACAAAGGTAGAGTAAATAGTGTCACCTTTAGTCCTGATGGTGAGAGAATTGCCACCTCTGGAGATGATGGCACGATCAGGCTATGGAATTCTTCAGGAAAACAATTGCAAGAATTTCCAGCTAATTCCGAGGGTGTTGAGACTGTCCGTTTTCATCAGACGAAAGACAATATTCTGGCAGCAGCTAACAAGAATGGCACAGTAAAACTGTGGAATACTCAAGGAAAGCTCCTAGCAGAATTTAAAGGACATCAGGGCAGTGTTGTGAGTATTCGTTTTAGCCCAAAAGGTCGTTCTAATATTTTGGCAACTGCGGGTAGAGATGATGCCACCGTCAGGCTGTGGAATCTTGATGAGAAGCCATTGCTAAAATTAGACGGACATCAAGGCAAAGTTAGAAGTGTCCGTTTTAGTCCAGATGGAACACGAATTGTTACAGGTTCTGAGGATGGAACAGTAAGGCTATGGGATTCCAAGGGAAAACAGTTAAAAATAGTTCAGGAAGCTAAAGGTAAGGTCATAAGTGTCCGTTTTAGTCCCAAGGATGGCAATTTAATTGCTACAGGAGGAGATGATCAGATTATTAGACTATGGAACCTGAATATAAAATCGCCACAAGCAAAAGAGTTCAATAGTGGTCAAGGCAGTATTGCAACAGTAAATTTTAGCAATGATGGCAAAATGCTGGCAACGGCTGGAGAAGATGGCACAGTAAAACTGTGGGATCTCAAGGGTAATCGGAAAGAAGTACTTTCTATTTCCAAGAATAAGGTTGAGGCTGTAAGATTTAGCCCGGATGACAAGTTTCTAGTTGTAGTAGGAGAGGGTGGCATGGAAAGGCTGTGGAACATCCAAGAAAAAAAATATGTAGAACTTAAAGGCAAAGGTCATCAAGGCACTGTTTATGGTGTCAGTTTCACGCCAGATAGTCAGCAAATTGCTACCGCTGGTGATGATAGCACTATTAGACGGTGGAATTTATCAGGACAGCAATTGGGAAAACCAATAAAGACTTATCAGAGGAGCGTCACTAACATCAGTTTTAGCAATGATGGAAAACTACTTGCGACAGTCGGCTTTGGTGGTACAGTAAAGCTGCGGACTGCCTCTGGAGAACAACTGGCAGATTTTAAAGGTCATCAGGGCATTGTTAAAAGTGTTAGTTTTAGCAACGATGGCAAGTGGCTGGCGACAGCTGGAGATGACAAAGCAATACTATGGCCTGTTAGAGAGTTGGACGAACTGCTAAATCAAGGTTGCAAATGGCTAAAAGATTACTTTGACACTTATCCTCAACAAAAGCTTAATGTATGCCCAAATAAATAAGCATTCAATCAAAAAAATGATGAGGTGACTTTACCCTTACCGCAAAGCAATATTGCTCATTTTTCAGAGGAAAGACTATCTAAAACTTGCTGGAATTCTGCTGTGGAAGGAATTGCGATGACGAAGGCGGTTCGCTTTGCGACCATCGTATTCTCAATCCAAAACAAGCGATCGCGCTATTGATGCATTGGAATAATGTAAAGTCAGCCTTGGCTGAAATCGAGTTAAACAACCTGTGGAACCCAGCGACGCACAATATATAATTATCAATGCTTTACAAACCCTGGAGCTAATGACCTACAATACATATGAAAGAGATAGGGGTTTATGGTTTATTGCTACTATGAGTCCTGTTTTACCAATAGCACTAATCACCCAAGATGGAGAGATTTACCCTACAGAGTGGGTTCAAGGCGATGACAGTAACTAATGATCATAACAAACAAGAGCAAATCCGCCGACTGGTAGAACTCGGAAGCATTGCAAGGCAAAGACATTTAGATACTGGAGGTAATCCTCATCTGTCAGTAGGTAGTCTTAATAATAACGATACTCTTAACGAAGAAGAGAAACAAGAATTCCTTAAGTTAGCTAATCAAATTTTTGATGATAAATCAATTGCAAATTATCTAAAAAAAAATGGCAATTTGCGAGAACGGTTTATGGCTATGAAAGAAAGCATGAGGATATCCGAGTAATTGTCTAATTGCATTCTGACTCTAAAACAGGCGATCGCACCCTCACTACAAAGCAAGCGATCGCTCCTCTTACACAATTTGCACAGACTGAGTGTTAATTTCTGTTAAATTAGCCAATCTGACATCATTCGTAAACAATGTTGCATTTATAGATTTTGCAGTTGCTACAATTATTGCGTCAGGAAGCCTAAGTCTATATTGTTTGCGAAATGCGATTGTTAAATTCTTAATATTACTATCAATACCAACAACTGTAATTTTATTTAAAAAATCAATAATTTGTGTTTCTTCTTCTAGACTGAGACTTGGATAAGAGAGTAATTCAATCTCAGTAATCACTGAAATAAAATATTGTCCTGATGGTAGTGGATTTATCAAGCGACCACCTAAAAAATACAAGACTATATTTGTATCTAAAAAAATCAAAGGTTGTATCAACACCACTCATCCCTAATTTGCTGCTGATATTCCAAAGGGTCTTGAGTTAGTTGAATTACACCCGCATACTGGTTTAAATTAAACTCTTGTTTTTGTTGTGATTGATGAGCTTCTAATATCTTCTCAATTTGCTGCCAGTCCTGATAATCAATTAATACTGCTACTGGACGCATGGCTTCATCAGTCACAATTTTTTTCTTAAAAGGTAGCATAACTTTCAGCTTTAGATACAACTTCAAATATTTTATCGTAACTTCAAAATTAAAAAATGATCAGGGCAATTTTACTGTCACTTAAAACCAGTATCGCTCATTTTTCAGAGGCAATACTATCTAAAACTTGCTCGAATTCTGCTATGGAAGGAATAGCGATCGCTCTTTTATGAAGCATTTTTAGTACAGATGGTTCTTCTATACTATTGATAACTTCGACAATAGAGCTTGGCACTTCTCCAAATCGCGTTTCTAGGACTGTAATGATGCTTTCTCTAGCAGTTTCGACAATTCCTTCTTCTTTTGCTAGCCTTTCAATACTAGTTACGTACCGCATTCTATCTGCCTCCTCGTAACTTCTTACTTCTGTTTTAAAACTAAGCGCCAACTCTTTTGGCAAAACCATTATCCAGTCGATAAACCGAAATAATTCCCGAATATCTTCCCGGCTATATCCCCGTTCATACAGCCGTCTGACTAGGCTTAGTTTCCACTGTAGCCGATTTTGTGGGTTTCGTTGCATTGCCTTGGTCTTGAGATGCGCCATCACAATATAATTACTAATTCGTAATTCGTAATTGAAGGATACAGAGTAACTCGATCAATCAATGGAGACACAAAAGCGCGTAGCATAATTATTTTGGAGCAAGCGACTTTAGTCGTGGGATAATAATTACGAATTACGAATTACGAATTACGAATTATTTTGACTTTTTTCCAAGGACTATCGTAATCAGTAAGTTGCTCGGTCATGAATTAAAACAAAAAGTACCTCTGTGCCATTGGTAAAACTGTTGCAGGTTCACAAATCAGCAACTCACCATCTGCCCTAACTTGGTATGTTTCTGGATCTACTTCAATGTAGGGTAGTGCATCATTCAGCTTCATATCTTGCTTACTCAATTGGCGTGTCCCAGAAATTGCAACTGCTGCTTTTTGTAAACCTAGCTGGCTGGGAATTTCTTTCTCTAAAGCTGCTTGGGAAACAAAAGTTAATGATGTGGCATGACGCGCCCCTGCAAAACTACCAAACATCGGTCGCATATACACTGGTTGCGGTGTGGGAATACTGGCGTTAGCATCGCCCATTTGCGACCATGCAATCATTCCGCCTTTAATGACTATCTCTGGTTTCACGCCAAAAAATGCAGGACGCCACAAACATAAATCTGCTAATTTTCCCTCTTCTACTGAACCCACATATTCAGCAATTCCATGAGCGATCGCTGGGTTAATAGTATACTTAGCAACATATCTTTTTGCACGAAAATTATCTGCTTTTTGCTCTGTACCCTGTGGATTAAGAGTTCCCCGTTGCACCTTCATTTTGTGAGATGTCTGCCAGGTGCGAATTATCACTTCGCCTACCCTTCCCATAGCCTGAGAATCGGAAGAAATCATGCTAAATGCGCCTAAGTCGTGCAAAATGTCTTCAGCAGCAATGGTTTCCCGACGGATGCGAGATTCGGCAAAAGCGACATCTTCGGCGATCGCTGGATCAAGATGATGACATACCATCAACATATCCAGGTGTTCATCTAAGGTGTTGAGGGTGTAAGGACGTGTGGGATTGGTGGAAGAAGGCAGAACGTTGGCTTGGCTGCAAACTTTGATGATATCTGGTGCGTGTCCTCCGCCTGCGCCTTCGGTGTGGTAGGTGTGGATGGTACGATTCTTGAAAGCGGCGATCGTATCTTCAACAAATCCGGCTTCGTTCAGGGTATCAGTATGAATAGCTACTTGCACATCATATTCATCGGCAACGCTGAGGCAGGTATCAATTGTTGCGGGTGTGGTTCCCCAATCTTCATGCAGTTTTAACCCCATTGCACCGGCGGCTACTTGTTCTACAAGTCCTTGGGGTTGACTGGCGTTACCTTTACCCAAAAATCCTAAGTTGACGGGAAAAGCATCAGCAGCTTGCAGCATCCGGTAAATGTTCCAAGGGCCGGGGGTGCAGGTAGTGGCATTTGTACCTGTAGCTGGGCCAGTACCACCGCCGATCATTGTGGTAATCCCGGAAGCGATCGCCACTTCAATCTGTTGGGGACAAATAAAATGAATATGGGCATCAATACCGCCAGCAGTGAGAATCATTCTTTCACCGGCTAAGGCTTCAGTTCCAGGGCCAATAATAATATCTACATTATTTTGAATATAAGGATTTCCGGCTTTACCAATTTTGAAAATTTTGCCATCTTTAATACCGATATCTGCTTTGACAATACCCCACCAATCGAGAATTAAGGCATTAGTAATTACTAAATCTACAGCACCATCAGCGTTAGAAATAGGGGATTGTCCCATGCCATCTCGGATGACTTTACCGCCGCCAAATTTCACTTCATCGCCGTAGGTGGTGAAATCTTGTTCAACTTCAATAAATAATTCTGTGTCTGCAAGTCGGATGCGATCGCCTACTGTCGGCCCATAAGTTTCGGCGTAGGCGCGGCGATCCATTCTGTAACTCATAATGCTACTCCTGACAATGGTGTTGATTTTAATATTTTTCAGCAACCTTATAGAGATAAGGTGATAATTTTTTTCAAAGGGACTTCCAACTAATAAAATGCTAAGTAGAATTATTCATCCAAAACATAAAATCTGATACTCCATTAGCCTATAGCCTCCGTCCGGTTGACTGGCGCTTGGTGAGCGGGACTACTGGCTAGTGCGAAGATTTTTAGAGTTTTCCGTTAATTTTGGCGTTGAAGCCGTAGACTTGGCGAGTACCAACGAGGGGGATTAGAGTTATTTGTTTTTCGTCGCCTGGTTCAAAGCGGACTGCGGTTCCTGCGGGGATATCGAGACGCATTCCTCGCGCTTGTTCTCTGTCAAAATTTAAGGCGGTGTTAACTTCATAAAAGTGATAATGGGAACCGACTTGGATGGGGCGATCGCCTGTATTTGAAACTTGTAATTTTATAGTTGGACGACCAACATTTAGTTCAATTTCACCTGCTGGTGTGATAATTTCCCCAGGAATCATAATAAATTCAAAATTCCAAAATTAACGAATTGGATTATGTACTGTTACTAACTTTGTGCCATCAGGAAAAGTTGCTTCAACCTGCACTTCATGCACCATTTCAGGTATTCCTTCCATGACATCATTCCGCGTTAATAGAGTTGTACCATAACTCATCAATTCAGCTACAGTTTGCCCATCCCTTGCACCTTCTAAAATGGCAGCAGAAATATAAGCGATCGCTTCAGGATAATTCAGTTTCAAACCCCTTGCTTTACGTCTTTCTGCTAATAAAGCAGCTGTAAAAATTAATAGCTTATCTTTTTCCTGCGGCGTAAGTTGCATTCCTATCTCCTTTGCGTCCTTCGCGCCTTCGTGGTTCGTTTAAACCTGCCACACTCTTGGTATACAATTACTACGATTCAGAAAAGAAACTCGCAGTAGTTGCCAAATATCAATAAACCAGTTTCTCACCTCAGATGTAGAAGCACCGCGATATCGACACAATAATCCATGTTGTAACCGACTAACACCCGCTTCTCCTTCCCCATCCCATAAATTTCGCGTTTTTTCGACAATTTCTGCAGAAACTCCACTACTAACCCAAACTAGACAACCTACAATTGGTTTTCCAGCCAAGCCGTGGGGACTGTGGAAAATTTCTTCGCTACCCCGTAACCATTGCCGATCAATCCATAAAGGAACACCTTGCTGCCAAATTTCCGTGTGCGATCGCCATTCTCCCTGCAAGAATTTCTCTCCTCTAGCACTGCGACCAAACCGGGTAATTTCCCAGCCTAAAAAGCTAGCCCCGGTTGCTAATTCTACCCGTAAATCTTGCCGATAAATCGCACCGTTAAATAAAATTGTCTCTTGCGGCAACCATTCTAAACAAGCACCAGCATCAACTTGTATCTGGATGGTTTGCGTAGCTTGTAAGCCATTACTGCGATATATCTTGCTTGCAGCAGCTGTAGTGATTAAGGCTTGGGCTTGGGCTTGGAGGTGGATGTTAGAGGATAAGCGATCGCCTCCCACCACTCCCCCGGCTGTATGTAAAATTACGCTATGACAAACTTTTTCCCCTTCTGGGTAAAATGGGCGTTGTACCTTCAGGGGCGCTTGTTGGTGATTGTAAATTAATTGGGTTTTACCCTGGTGATCGGCATAGACTAAATTAAGTTTGCCATGCCAACCTTCTACTGTTTGTGAATTGCAGATCATTTATAAATTCATGATTAAACTTCAGATATCTCATATTTATTTAATGCATTCTTTGGTGCGTTACCTGCAATTTATCATGATTTCTTCGCCAAGATTACATAATCATCTAATGTATAGTTTGACTGATGCTTTTGACTAAAATACTGTTGCAGTATTGGACTCATATACAGTTTTTTTGGTAATTTGTCTTGAGCAAACTTAGCAAATTCAGCACCGGGCAAAGATGTTCTTGAACCTGTTGAGGTTAAATATCTATACCAGACTAACTCTAATCCAAGTTCTGCCATAAATTTATCCACTACGTTTTTTTCTTGCTCTTGGTTTTCAACTTGGTGAACATCGTAAATTTTGAATAATTTCTTATCTTGCACAATTAGCAGAACATAACCTGAATTTTTTAAGCTAGTGGCAAATATTTGCTTGTAAGTATTATTAGCTTCAATCCTCTTGGCTTTATCTAAAAAGAAGCAGTGGGAAATTACGATAAAGTCGAAAAAATCTTTGGGTAGATTATTCGATTGAGTTTTCCAAGTAAAAATATCAGTAGTAACAAAGCGGAAATAAGCATTCACTGGGGTTAGACGCGACTCTATATATCGTCGCCAAAACTGAAGTCCACGAAACTGGAAGGCATCTTGTTTTTCTAAAGAGTAGTAGGATATGTGTATTTGCGGGATATGAAAAAAACCGCTACTACTTTGGAGAAATAAAGCTAAACCATAAGCAACTGTTCCTGGGCCTGCTGCAATATCAAGGATATTAACCTTACTTGGGAGTAAAGCATCCTGGTAAATCAGAAACCAAGCTAAATATATACAATATACATTTTCTAAAAAATACTTCATAAAATAGACATGAGGAGTTAGACTAAAACGATAGTCTGGGTCTTGTCCAATTTTTAAGTTATTAATATCTTCAAGAGCGTCTTCTAACTTAATAAATAACTGTTTGTCAGGAATCCTACTAAATTCTTCTTTAAGATATTCAACTAAACTTGATTCAAAATCATCAAATATACGTTCATCAATACCAGTAGATTGCAATTTATATTCATCGTGGTGTATTAAATTAAAAATTTTATAGATATATTTAACAAACTCCTCATCTGGCATTAATATAAGATTAGGTTTTTGCTGTGATACTTCTGTTAGTTGTTTAGTTAAAGTTTCCGTTTGTCGTTTGTATTCTTGGGAATAACGTTCAAGTTGAAGTTTATCCCTAAATAATTTTTCTAACCATGAGAATCTTGCACCTGACTTTTGAATCTCTTGTAATAGTTGGGCTGCACGTCGGATATCCCCGCGTCTTAAAGATAATTTTAACTGCTGACTTCGCCACCAATTTACGATAGGATTATTCATAACCAAATCCCTCTTTACCTTCCATAATTTCTACACCTGGAAGCCGAGAACTTAACTTTTCCTTAAATTTCATATAGTTTAGTTTCTCATTGTCATACCACCAAGCGTATTTTTGCTTAATTTCTTCAGCTTCTTGGCGAGTTGATGCTATAATAGAACGACTATGGCTAGCATGAAAAGCTTGAATTACAACCCTATCTGCGATGGCTAATTTGTCAATAAAAGCAGCTTCATCAGTTGGTAAAGTAGGAAGTAGAGGGGTAATAGTGATAGATATTTTAGGAACAAAACCTTTATAATAATCAATATTTTGTTTAATTTTAGTGATAGCATTTAGTCTGGCTTTAATACTGGGCGATCGCGGTTCAAAATCTTTTCTCACTAATTCACTCCCAGTAGGGATGCTCATATTAATTCGCAATCGCTTAAATCGTTGTAAATAATCAATATCTCTAGTAATAATTGGGCTACGAGTTTGAATCACCAAAGTTGGAGTTGGATAACCGTCAATACTCACATCAAGCATTACATCCAATAACCGACGAGTCAGTTGATGTTTAGACTCAAGTGGTTGATAAGGATCAGTAACGCTACTCATATATATACTAGGAGGAATCTGAGGATTTTTTTCATACCATTTTTTTAATTCTTTCGCTAAAATTTCAGCAGAATTTTCCTTAAAAATTACCCATTTTCCCCAATCTTGGCGCATTTGAGCATTAGGGGTAAATGCAGCAGCATAGCAATAACTACAACCGTATTGACATCCCCTGTAAGGATTTAGAGTAAAATCATAATTACCAATAAATCCGGTAGCTTTTGTTAAGAGTGATTTCGCATTTTGTGCATAAACATTAACATCTCCAAATTTTTCTTTGACTAACTTGGTAGGAATGCATTCGCAATAACCTTCATATTTTGGTTGTGCCATGTGAATCCCGATATTTATTGAGAGTGAATTAACGCACCCTACTTCCTATGATTCCCATTTTTATTTTTAAATTACTTCACCAAGGTGTACGCTAGTGCGATAGACCATATAGACAAAACCACTCTCATCACGAAAGCGCTGATATAATTCTTGAAACCTATCAATAAGCTGTTCATATCCCAAGCCTTCACGCGGGAGGTAAGAAACACTCATTGCTCGTCCAATCAGTCCAGTTAAATCTAACTGTTGTCTATAAGTAAAATTATATTCGTGGATGTTAATAAAATGGGGAGTTACTAACAGTGGCTCTACCGACTGCATTCGAGATTCTGCTGGGTGATTATTAGATGCTTCGCGGACTATTCGACTATATTCTGTGGTTAATGCATCTTCTTGATCGCGATTATTCCACACCACAGCCAAGCGTGCTGATGGTTTTAAAATGCGGTGAAATTCCAATAAAGTTGGTTCGGGATTGAACCAGTGGAAAGCTTGAAAACAAGTAACTAAATCAACTGAATTATCAGGTAGTTGAGTAAATTCTGCTGTTCCATCACGAAACTCTATCAAAGGATGTGGTTGGGCAGCTTCTCGCATCGCCGCGTTTGGTTCTATGGCGATGACATTAACCTCCCGTTCAGCTAACAGTCTTGAAGCAATTCCTGTACCTGCACCAATATCTGCTGCTACGAGTTGTGAATTTTCATCTAATCCTTCCAAGATAATATCAATTGCATCTGCGGGGTAGCTTGGTCGATATTTTACATAATCCTCTGCTCTGTCAGAAAATCGATTGAGTGGGTTTAAGGTATGTAAGGGGGTTGTTTCAGGATTAATTTGGCTCATCGGTTTTGATGTAAAAGTGGAAGTGCGTAGGCGTAGCCCGTCGTAGACATCGCTGTTGTTCAGAAAAGCGATATCATAACAATTAAACCGCTCCAAACACTAACATCTACATACAATAATGGAAAGATTGCTAAACATCCACATTGAAAAACTACCAGAAGGCGTTTATTTAGCAACATCTGATGAACTTCAAGGTTTAGTAGCTCAAGGACGGACTATTGCTGAAACTTTAGAAATTGCTCGTGATGTAGCGATTAAATTAATGGAAGTACAGTATGGTAATTGTAAATTACCTGGGTGAAATTTTGGCGATCAGCAGACACTAAGTTAAGTTTGCCATGCCAACTAATAGAATTTTCTGATTCTAGCTGAACGCTCATGCTTGTTTAACTGTAAAATTTCCACTGTACTGCAATTGTTGAAGTAACTTGGAGTTTCCAGAACCAAAAATGTATAGTACATCTTGGGCACGAGTCATAGCAACATAGAGTCTTCTACAAGTCAAAACATCACTTTCAGAACGTGGAGGTATACTAAAATCCCAGTCTTGAACCCAGAGTATTAAAACGACTTTAAATTCTAAACCCAACGCCCCAAGCGTATTAATAATTTTAATACCAGAATTTTTAATATTATATTTTTTCTCAGACTCTCTATTTTCACTAACCCAATCTGTTTCAATTCCTAAATTTTGCAATTTTTTAATTAGAGATTTTAATAATACCTTTTTTTGGTCATCTGCCATTCTATATAAAATAGCAATATCATTTAGTGCATAACCTAGTCTTGCTAAATCTTTAACTTCATTAATGACAGATTCTACTTCATAAATTTCTGATGTTTCAATATGTAGAATTGGATTTACACCACGACGTACAGCGTCTGTAGGCTTAACAATATCGAATGTTAAATTTTCTTCATCAATAACGTTACTAAATAAACTCCAGCCTGCTGCTAATATTTCCTGAGTATTTCTATAGTTTTTGTCAAGTTTTAATTTTTTGTTACTTGTCCGTCCAACTGCTTTGACTCCCACAGAATTCCAAGTAAAATTATTACGTTTATAAACGGATTGACGACCATCTGCCACAATCATGAGATTGCCATGTTCTGGGTCTTTTAACGCAGCTACACAACATTTAAACCACATAGGATCAAATGTTTGTCCTTCATCAACTAAAACTGCATCATATTTATGTTTTATCGGAGTATTTTCAAGTTGCTTTAGTAGTATTTCACCTAAAATCCCATCATAATATTCTGTAGTAAAACCTGAAGGTGCTGGGATTTTTTTTATAAGCGAACTTACCCAAGCATAAAATGTAAACACCTCTATTTTGCTAGTGGAATTGTACTGATTTGAATATTCATATATTAAAGACTTGAGATAAGCAGCAAGACTTCTGTTGAAACAAAGAATTAAAACTTTTTGATGAAGATTTTGTTTAACTAGCAATTTAGCATGAGATAAAAGTATTAAAGTTTTTCCTGAGCCGGCTACACCATAAATTATTCTATGTCCATCACCAATTGATCTAACTATGCATTCTTGACGATGATCTAACGTTTTAAATACATAACTTTCATTTTTTAATTCAATGCCATTAGGAACACTGTGGAGAGATGCTGGTACAAATTTAATAGCTATTTCTGGAAAAATAATAGCTTTTATAGTGTCAATCTGCTCATGGGTAAGACGAGGTAAAGTAAAAGTATTAGTAAATATTTTTATTAATCTATTTACTAATTCATCACTACTAATACTCTGATTATAAAATAATTCATGACGGTATATAATTTGTGATAGAGATAATAATTTATCAATATTTTTTTCTTGCGCTTGCTCTGCGGTAATATTAGAAAAAAATAGGCCATAGTTACAAGGGAATGCTAATTTCTGTTGATTATCTCCATTAAGGTGAGTGAGTATGTGATATTTTTGTAATTTCACTAATAATTGATCTATCAACTCTTGAAATAGATTTGTCCATACTGAGAAAGTATCCTGTTCCTCATTTATCTCTATAGAACGCTTACGGGTTCGTCTTCCCGGAATATATAGATATGACGGAGAATTTTTTAATTCTATTTTTTTATTTTTTTCTGGATAATTAAATAATTTAATTTTGTTAATATCAGTACCGTTAATTTGCGATGGATACCAAGTAATAACTTGAATTATCAATAGTCCAAAATTAGGTGCAATAATCAGGAAATCAATATAATTACTTTCAACGACTTGCTTATACCAAACTAAAAAGTCATCTGGCAATTTTTCACGAAGTATTCTATATAAAATTTGTTCGCCTTGACTAGCAGATGATGATATAGATTCGGGAACCATTAAAGCCATAGTTTAATACCTATCTTGTTTTTCTTCTTTCTGCTGCTCTAACCAAGCTACCAAATCAGCAATTTTGGAAAAATCTAACAACGCGTCTCCCAACTCTTCTAAATGTTCAGCAGATAAATTCCGAACCTGCTCAACTAATGATTCATCAATATCACCAAAACGCCGTCTAAGTAGACGAATAATCAATCTAAAAGCTTCTTTTTGAACGATATCTTGATAAATTACAGACTCTTTCATAGTATCTTTCTGCAAAAATTTTAGTCTCTCTCCTGCTGCTCTAACCAAGCTACTAAATCAGCAATTTCCGAAAAGTCTAACAACGCCTCTCCCAACTCCTCTAACTGTTCAGCAGATAAATTCCGAACCTGCTCAACTAATGATCCATCAATATCACCAAAACGCCGTTTAAGCTGACGACTAATCAATTTAAACGCTTCCTTTTGAACGATATCTTGATAAATTACAGACTCTTTCATAATATCCTCCCGTAAAAATTGCCGAACCAAATCCTTATCAAACCGCAAACCCGCCAGAATTTCTACACAACCCGCAATATTTTGTCGCTCCTCCCTATCTGGAATTGTAGCGACTTGTTCAGCCACTTGCGCCAGTAAAGTTTGCGGCGACTCAGTTCGCGTCAAACTTGCTAAAGGTAGCAGCGCCGGATTAGCTAAAAATAGTGTTGAATCTTGCTCCCAAAGACGAACAACTTGATATTGGTGAATCGTTGTGTTGTCCCGATATTCTTCAGTAAAAGCCATTTCGTTAGTAGTTTCTTGCAAAAAGATTAGCACTTGCACTACAGAACAACGGTATTGACGCTTCAACCTCACAGAATAATCAAGCATTCGGAAATTAAGCGCCGGATTAGATTTCGCCAAAGTTTGAAATTCAATGTGCAAAATTTGGTTAGCCGCCTGCAAAAATGTCACAGAATCCGCGCGAATTGGTTCAAGCGTGAGTTCCGTTTTTAAGACTTCAATTTCTTGCACCTCTACCCCAAGCAACCAACGCACAAACTCGGCTGGGTACTGTTCAGCTAAATATTTACAAGCGTTGTCGTAACTCACACTCTTCCTCTTCTCCCGACACAAAAAAACAGCCGCCTCCAAAAAGGAAGCAGCCATTTTCACAAATTATCTAACTACAAAGTATTAGTAATCGAAGTCCCCGCCACCAGCACCAGCGCCAGCAGGAGCGCCATCCTTAGGCTCAGGCTTGTCAACTATAATACATTCGGTTGTCAACACCATACCAGCGATGGAAGCAGCGTTTTGCAGAGCAGAACGAGTCACTTTAGCAGGGTCAACAATACCAGCAGCTAACAAATCGACGAATTCGTTTGTCGCAGCGTTGTAGCCAACGTTGAATTCTTTCTCTTTCACCCGTTCAGCGATCACAGCACCATTCTGACCGGCGTTTTCAGCAATCCGCTTCAGAGGTGCAGGTAAGGCGCGAACGACAATCAAAGCACCAATCAACTCTTCATCCTTAAGATTGCTCTTCGCCCAAACTTCCAATTCAGGAGCAAGGTGAGCCAGAGTTGTACCACCGCCAGGAACTATACCTTCTTCCACAGCAGCTTTGGTGGCGTTGATAGCGTCTTCTAAGCGCAACTTCTTGTCTTTCATTTCGGTTTCGGTCGCTGCACCCACTTTCACTACAGCGACACCACCAGAGAGTTTAGCAAGACGCTCTTGTAATTTCTCTTTGTCGTAAGAAGATTCGGTTTCATCGATTTGACGACGAATCTGTTCGACACGAGCCTTAACAGCAGCTTCGTTACCTTCGGCAACAATTGTGGTGCTGTCCTTGGTGATGGTGATCCGGCGAGCTTTACCCAGGCTATCCAGCTTGGTGTTATCTAGCTTCAGACCAGCATCTTCGGTAACTAGTTGACCACCAGTTAAAACAGCGATGTCTTCCAGTAGTGCTTTGCGGCGATCGCCAAAGCCAGGAGCCTTAACAGCAGCCACGTTGAGTACACCGCGCAAACGGTTTACTACCAAGGTTGCTAAAGCTTCTTTCTCAATATCTTCAGCGATAATCACCAAAGGACGACCAGCACGAGCTACTTGCTCTAACACTGGTACGAGGTCTTGCACTAGGGCGATTTTCTTATCGGTCAGCAGTAGGAAAGGCTCATCAAAAACCGCTTCCATCCGCTCAGGGTCGGTAGCGAAATAGGGAGAGATGTAGCCTTTGTCAAAGCGCATCCCTTCGGTGATTTCCAATTCGGTGAACATAGATTTCCCTTCTTCTAGGGAAATTACGCCTTCCTTGCCCACCTTGTCCATTGCTTGGGCAATCATCTGACCAACTTCTTCGTCATTACCAGCCGAGATCGCACCAACTTGGGCAATGGCTTTGGAATCTTCTACTGGACGGGCGTGTTCAGCAATTTTTTCTACGAGGAAGCCAGTAGCCTTGTCTATACCACGCTTGAGCGAAATTGCATTAGCACCAGCTGCAACGTTCCGCAAGCCTTCTTTGACGATCGCATGAGCTAAAACGGTGGCAGTGGTCGTACCATCGCCCGCAGCATCATTGGTCTTAGAAGCAGCTTGACGAATCAGAGCTACACCAGTGTTTTCAATGTGGTCTTCTAATTCGATTTCTTTGGCGATCGTTACACCATCATTGACAATTTGCGGTGCGCCAAATTTCTTTTCTAGGACTACGTTACGACCTTTGGGGCCAAGGGTAACAGCTACAGCCTCAGCCAGGATGTCAATGCCTCGTTCCAAGGCGCGACGGGCGTTTTCGTTGTAGATAATGCGCTTTGCCATAGGTGTCTAAATTCCAGGAGTAAGTCAATTTTTTGTTGAATTGGGCACTTGTACTGAGCGAAGTCGAAGTATTGGGTATTGGGCATTGGGCATCGGGAAAACTCTTTCCTATTCCCCATTCCCCACTCCCCACTAGATAACGACTGCTAAAATATCTTTTTCAGAAAGCAGTACATATTCTTCGGTGCCGAGTTTGATGTCAGTGCCAGCGTACTTCGAGTACAGCACCTTATCGCCGACTTTGATTTCCAATTCCTGACGGTTTCCGTCGTCATTACGCTTGCCAGGGCCAAGAGCCACTACTTCCCCTACCTGGGGCTTTTCCTTGGCGGTATCGGGCAAATACAGACCACCTGCGGTCTTTTCCTCAGAGGCGTTCACTTTTACGAAAACGCGATCGCCTAAAGGTTTAACTGTAGAAACGCTTAGAGATAAAGCTGCCATATTATTTCTTTCCTTTAGAGATTAGCACTCTCAACTCCTGAGTGCTAATCTACCGAAAAGTAGCGTCCAATGGCAAGAATTCTTTGAGTACGGGTTCCCGAACTAGAGGCTCAGATATCTACTCAAGTATAAATGCTTAATTATTTCTACCTTTCGGGTTCTGTTCCGTAAGTTACGAAGAGAGTAGGGAGTGGAGAGTTAGGAGTTATAAGAATTCTTCCCCCATTCCCCACTCCCTACTCCCTACTCCCCTTCTCAGAACTTTATTTGCAAAGCTTGGAAATTGTTATAAAACTGTAATCAGGGAGCCGCTCGATAAGTAACAATACAGCGATCCAGTCAAGCCATCAAATCCCCAAAGCCGCTAAGTCTCTAGAACATAAAGCCCTGAGTAATTATGTAGAAACTTTAGGAATTGCAAAAATTCAGCGACACATTTTTATTTGCGCTGACCAGACAATTGCTAACTACTACTCAAAACGAGCTAGTCTGGAATCCTGGGAATACTTAAAAAAGCGACTTAAAGAGTTAAAATTTGATGAGCCGCAACAGAGTCATCCCATTTGCGTCTATAGAACTAAAGCCAACTGCTTGCGCGTTTGTTGTTCTGGACTCATAATGGTGGTTTACCCTAATGGTGTCTGATATCCCCAAGCAAGCCCGGAAGTTATTGAGCGGATCATCCAAGAACACTTAATAGGCAATAAGGTGTAATAGGCAATAAGGTGGTAGAAAAATATGCATTTTTAACCCATCCTTTGCCAGAAACTTCCCTAGTTTATTGTGAACACCTCATAGAGGCTTAACAACCGAAGGATATGGTACAGTAGTAAGCTTTAAGAAAGTGCGGGTTGGTTTTGAGGTAGGGTCATCTTTAAGCCAATACTTACTTGTGAGTCAGAAGGATTATTATTTAATCAGTGTTTTTTCGCCCGTCACTTTCAATGCGATATATAATAGCGCATTATAGATACTACTGCTATACGTATCCTTGCTGGACTTTTGCTATCCAGCTATTAGTCTCTTGAAAGTGCTCGGCATTTTTTGAGACTTCGAGACAGCAAAGGCAAGTTAAGTAGGAAAAAGGACAACATCTCGAAATAACCCACAATAGAGGATAAATATTCAAGACTTTGATGGACCGAAGCGCGACAAGTGCCACTGCTATGAAAGAGCCCAGCATGAAAGATCACAAACGACTTCTATTGATTGATGATGACCCTAACCTCATCTTGCTGGTGAAGGATTACTTAGAATTCCGGGGATACGAAGTCATCACCGCCGAAAATGGACGTGAAGCTCTGGAAATTTTAGAGCAAGATGTTCCAGACATGATTATCTGCGACGTGATGATGCCGGAAATGGACGGATATACTTTTGTAGAACAAGTCCGGCAAAACGAACGCACCAGTTGGATTCCGGTTCTTTTCCTTTCAGCTAAGGGACAAAGTGCAGACCGAGTTAAGGGTCTGAATAAAGGTGCTGATGTTTATATGGTCAAACCCTTTGAACCAGAAGAACTCGTCGCACAAGTTGAATCCTCGCTGAAACAAACTATCCGTTGGAAAGAACACCAAGCAAAAGGAGGCGAAAACGGTTCCCGTATCCAGGTTCCCTTCGACGTGCAATTAACCCCAACCGAACTGAAAGTAGTCCAGTTTGTCGCTAGGGGTTTAGCTAACCGGGAAATTGCTGAAGAACTAAATGTTAGTCAGCGCACGGTTGAAAGCCATGTGTCCAATATGTTGGGCAAAACCAATCTCCACAACCGCACTGAACTAGCGCGGTGGGCGATTGAAAATCAAATGGCCTAAACCCAGTTAAGAGTTAAAAGTTAGGAGTTATGAATTATGAATTTTTTAACTCCTAACTCCTAACTCCTAACTAAGATTTACCACCCATCTTTTTCAGGGCTGGATTGGTGCAAAACTTCTAAATCTAGTTCATCCAGGTAAGTTAGGGCGCTTTTAATCTGAGAAACAGTACCTCGCAGTTCCAGATCGAAGCAGCTATATTGTGGCACGTTTGCGCTTACCTGAGCATCAGCAATAATCACTGTAATGCCATAGTGAGAAACCAGTCGTGAAATGACTGGTTCCTCATGTAAGTCTTTAGGAATGTGAACTTGGATACGAGTTTGGGTGCGTCTATTATCTAAAATATCAGTATTAGATTTTACTTGTTTACTTGGAATTGCCATTCTAGCTTCCTACTCGACTTCTGAGATGAAGGTTTGACTTTGCACAATTCTTTTAACACTAGCGTCACTTATCCAACGCAGGCAAGCAAGAAAGTATTTGCCTTTGCAAACCGTTAATCTAGATATAGTAAATGTGAAGAATTGTTCATAATTCGGTAGTTATGAGGTTGATTATTATTTTATGATGCTTTTTAAGCAGATTTAATATAGCTAATCTGTAGGGTTACAACAATTGTTGTAACCCTAATTTATTTTGTATAAAGTAAATATTAGAAAACTCTATTACTAGAAACTTAGATATGAATAAAAGTTAATTGTTTACGATATTTACTGTTGTACTGGCAAAATATGCGCTTAAGATTTCTCCCCTTTTAACAGATTTAATGGACATACACTATTAGATAAATTCCCCCACAGATAACAGCGAGGTTATGAGAGAAGACGACCTAGTTTCTTCTTCTAGTGCAGCACTAGAGGGATTAGAGGGCATTAGATATCGTTTGCGCGGTGGTTCTACAAAAGAAAAAGTGGATGCTCTTTTAGAAGCATTTCAATATGGGTCTAAAGGAATTGATCTAGTAATCCAGGCATTGGGCGATGATGTCAGAGAAGTGCGGCAATCAGCTTTGCTCTTATTGTCCTATAGCAGCGAAGCTATTGCTGAACAAGCCATATTGAATTATCTGCCCTTTGCAAAAATGCAATGCCTACATACCTTGACAGAATTTAATCTAGATTGCTACAACCCTGAACAACATCATCCATATTATTTTGCGATCGCAGACTACAATAACACCCTTATTTGCTATTGGGATCTGAAATATAGCTGCTGCCAGTGGCATTTTAGCAGGTCTGGTGTTAAATAAAAATGTAATTAGCAAGATTTTAAGGAGTGAGATTATGCGCGAATCAGTCATTTATCAACAAATCCTAGAAGAAGGCGAAGCTAAAGGTGAAGCCAAAGGCAAAGCCAAAGGCAAAGCCGAAGGCAAAGCAGAAACAACAAGAAAGTTGGCTTTAAATTTGTTGCGAATTGGAATGAGTTTAGAGCAAATTGCTCAAGTTACTGAATTATCTATTGAGCAAGTTCAAGTTTTACAAGAGGAGATTCAAAATTCTTAATTTTAACTAATCGCTTTATAAAATACACGGCTATACAAGCAAAACCCGCATTCGCGGGTTTCAAAGTTTTTATTAGTCCGCGCAGACGGACTTGGTTTGTATAGATGCGATTTATAATCCCCTGGTTTTCAAATTCTCAAACTAAAACTCAGCACTTTGCGGTGTACGCAAAAAGGGAATCACATCACGAATATTTCCCATACCCCTTATAAATTGCACGAGTCGTTCAAAACCCAACCCAAAATCCGCATGTGGGACAGTTCAATAAGCTAATTAGCATTTAAGTTGCATAAAAGCAGGGCTGAAGCCCTTACTACGAGCGAATCATTCTAGAAAAATGAATGACGATTAGCTTAACTATATAAATAAATGATGTGAGAATACCTAATATTTATCATATCATGTTCGCATAATTAGTTATGATTTCCACAGTCATTGCACCCCACCCCTTAATCCCCTCCCCGCTTGCGGGGAGGGGAGACGAAGCGACGATTGTCGGGGTGGGGTTCTTCGGGTTTAATAAGTAATCAAGCGAACATGATATCACTCATTATCATTGTTCATAATCCTTAACCCAAGGATAGTACATAAAGCTATTGCCAATTCATCTAAATAATTATCATCCAAATGACCAATCACTCTGATAATTCTTGATTTATCAACAACTCTAAGTTGCTCACAAAGCACTACAGAATCTTGGCTTAAACCACCGATACCAGCAGGTACAAACACATGAGAGGCTAAAATAGCCCGTCTAATTTTTGAGGTGAATGGTGCAATAATAGTATGAGGACTAACAGCATTTGCCCGATCAATTTGCACTACTACGACAGGTCTAATCCCTGCTTGTTCTGTACCAATAACAGGATTTAGATCACACAAAACTACATCTCCTCTTGAGATATCTACCACTGAATTTCTCCACGCGCCAAGCGTTCTTCATAATCTTCTAAATTAGATAAATATTCTGAAAAATCTGATTCCACTATTTCTAACGACTCGCTAAACTGAAGCCATAGTTCCCAGTTCTTACCGCTATGCTTCATTAATAGGAAGTCGATAAAATCACTTACTTCCTGAACTAAAGCTTCTGGCATTTGCCGGATTTTACCAATGGTTTGGTCTTGTATGCTCATGATAAATCTTTTCAGATGGATTTCTCTTTATCCACAAAAGTCAAAAAAAGTCAAGACCTGGCGATTAGAAATGGCCAGGTCTAAAATTTAAACTAAAACTCAGCACTTTGTGGTGTACGTGGAAAGGGAATCACATCACGAATATTTCCCATACCCGTCATAAATTGCACGAGTCGTTCAAAACCTAGTCCAAAACCCGCATGGGGAACAGTACCATAACGACGCAAATCAAGATACCACCACAAGTCTTCTGGGTTTAATCCTTGCGCTAACACGCGGCGTTCTAATACTTCTAAACGTTCTTCGCGCTGGGAACCGCCGACAATTTCGCCAATTTTGGGTGCGAGAATATCCATTGCACGAACGGTTTTTTCATCGTCGTTCAAACGCATATAAAAGGCTTTGATTTGCGCTGGATAATCTGTAACGATCGCAGGCTTTTTAAATAATTGTTCAGCCAAGTACCGTTCGTGTTCTGATTGTAAATCTAAACCCCAACTCACTGGATATTCAAATTTAACATCAGCTTTTTCTAAAAGTTTGATGGCTTCTGTATAAGTTAAGCGTTCAAACTGATTATTAATAATATTTTCGGCTGTTGCCAACACAGATTTATCAATGCGTTCATTGAAAAATTCCATATCTTCTGGGCAAGTTTCCAACACATATTTAAAAATGTGTTTGAGAAACGCCTCAGCTAAATCCATATCGCCTTCTAGGTCACAAAAAGCCATTTCTGGCTCAACCATCCAAAATTCTGCTAGGTGGCGGGAGGTGTTGGAATTTTCGGCACGGAAGGTAGGGCCAAAGGTGTAGACGTTAGAAAACGTCATCGCCATAACTTCCGCTTCCAACTGGCCGCTAACTGTTAAATAGGTGGGTTTAGCAAAAAAGTCTTGGCTATAATCTACTGCTTGATTATCTGTGCGGGGAATATTCTTTAAATCTAAACTGGTAACGCTAAAAAGTTCACCCGCGCCTTCGCAGTCGCTAGCGGTGATGATGGGTGTGTGTACCCACAAAAAGCCTCTTTCTTGGAAAAATTGGTGAATTGCTGTTGAACAAGCATTTCTGACGCGGAAAACTGCACCAAAAGAATTGGTACGCGATCGCAAATGTCCAATGGTTCGCAGAAACTCAAAGGAATGGCGTTTCTTTTGCAGGGGATATGTATCGGGATCAGCTTCCCCGTAAACTTTCACGGACTCGGCTTTCAACTCAATCCGTTGTCCTTTACCAAGAGAAGCCACTAGTACCCCTGTCACCTCAACAGCAGCACCTGTATTCAATTTTTTCAAAATAGCTTCGTAATCTGGCAAATCCTGATTAATGACGACTTGCAAATTAGCTAGTGATGAGCCGTCATTGACTTCAATAAAAGCAAACCCTTTGGACTCGCGCTTCGTCCGCACCCAGCCTTGCACTTGGAGGGACTCATCAGGTTGACCACTTCGCAATATTTCTGCAATCCGTCGATTTGCCATATTTTACAACTTATATTTCATCAACGTAAGGAGTACGGATATTAAAGAATCTTAACGAGTTAATCCAATCCAAAATCCAAAATCGTTCGACTGAGCGTAGCCGAAGTCTAAAATCCAAAATTAGGATTATCCAGCACAAGACTTTAATATCCAGCCTATGATAACGCCCATTCCACCAAAGCGGACGACTTGCCAGAAAGGTTTTTTGAGGCTACGCCAAGAAAATAACTGGCTTTCTAAGTTTAGTTCTAGCATTTCCAATTGCTGTTGAATTTGCCGTAACTCTGCTTTGATTTCTGGTGTCTGAGATTTATTGTGCTTTAGTTGATCGCGGCGCTGTTGCCATTGTGCCTGTTGTTGGCGATCGCGTTGCACTTGATCGTAACGTTCTTTTAAGGATAGGAGCGATCGCTCTACTTCCTCTAGCTCTTGTTCAAAATCTGGTTCTGGATTTTCTGCTGATGGCTGTGATTGTTTTGGCGGCTTCATTTACAAGTAGTACAGTAGAAGTAAATGCAAATGTGCCAATAGTTATGTCCCAATCTACCCAGCTGCCTCAAACCAGTCAACTGAATGAACTTAGTACTCTGGAACTCGCTCAAGCCCTCATGGAAAGACTGAGCATTTCCCCTAACGATTGGCATCGCCTCAAGTCTAACCGCAATTCCCGCGCTAATGAACAAGTGGCAGCAGCTATTGTGTATCTTTTAAAGAATCAGCCACAAGAAGCTCAAGCTAGATTAGAACAGGCAATTGGTTGGTTAGATCGCTCCATTTCTGCCCCTCCCTGTCCAACTCATGGGAAGTAGGGAATAGGGAATAGGGAATAGGGAATAGTTAGTAAAAAACAACTAATCAATAACTTTCCCCACTCCCCACTCACCATTCCCCACTCCCCTCTTATCGCCGCAGAGATATTCCTCGGCGAGTTTCCATTTGTTTACAAAGCCTCAATTCTGTGCCTTTGCGGTTCCACTCTACCTGATCAAAGATTTGATGCAGAAGACATAAACCACGACCACTTTCTGACTCATCTGGTGGGAGATAGTCTGTTGGTTCTTCTTCATTACTAGATGAAGGAGTAAAGCCGCTACCCTGGTCTGATATTATCCACCAATATTGATTATCTATTAAGGAAAAACGGACTACAACTGTTTTACTTGGGTCGAGATTATTGCCATGTTTAGCTGCGTTTACTAGGGCTTCTTGAAGTCCTAGCCGCAGTTCTGCTTGTAATTTTGATGGGATTTCTGCCAACAGTAAATCTAATATTGGACAAAGGTAGAGGGTTGAGGCAAAACTAATAGTGCCCCAATAACGTGCAACTGGACGGAGTGAAATAGTAATCACAAAAGAAACCCCATAGCTTTCAGTTAGCTAGACATCAGTTTGCTATTACAGGCACCCTGATAAAACTTGAGGTGGTCATGCTGCCTTCAAACTTGCGTCTTTAAAACTAAATTTTGAAAATGCTAGGGAGCATTAGCTTTATAGTATGAGTTGGGATTGTTTAGATATATAGCGGCTGGAATAGGTTTGATAATGAAGTCAGCAACTTAAAAAGATGCTAGTAATTTGACAGAGTATTGGCATACTCTAGTTAATTGCCGATTTGTAATTTACACAATCCAATTCATATTTCTAAGAACCTATGCAGCTTGAATTTATTTAAACAAAACGAATTTTTATTTTTAGCTTAATTCAATTTTAGCATCTTTAGTATGCACTAGACTAAAAATTTCAAATTTCAGTTTTTGTAAAGGAATTACTATCCTTGTGCAAATCTGATAGCACAAGAAAGGCGGCAGCTTCAACATGAGCAGTTTGAGGAAAAAAATCAGCAGGTTGTACCCGTGTGATAGTATATTGCCCATCTTGACAAAGCAATTTCAGGTCACGGGCGAGGGTAGCTACTTTACAGCTGACGTAAACTATCCGAGATGGTTTCAGTTGCCGTAAAGTGTCGATGACTGCGCGATCGCACCCCTTACGTGGCGGATCGAGTATTACTACTTCTGGTATTGTGCCCATTTTTGTCAGCAATTTCTCTACTGCCCCGACTTGGAATGTCACATTATCAATTCCGTTGCGGTGGGCATTCAAAATAGCTTGTTCCACTGCTGCTGGTTGCACTTCTAATCCTGTAGCAATCCGGACTTTTTTGGCGAGGGGTAAAGTTAAAGTCCCAATACCACAGTAGGCATCAACTAGCAACTCATGCCCTTGAAGATTGAGTTCTGATTGAATTACCTGCAATAGTGCCTCTGCGGTTTCTGTATACACTTGGAAAAATGTATCTGGGCGCACTTGAAATTCCAGTCCAGCAAAATTTTCACGCAGGTGTGGGACTCCAGCGATGCAACGGGTTTCTGATCCAAAGATAGCATTTGTGCGATCGCTATTGCGGTTGAGCGACACTCCCACTAAGTGCGGATAACGCTTTAACCATTCCTGGGCTTGGGTTTCAATTCCTGATAAATTCCAGTCTTTCACCACCAAAGTCAGCAACATTTCTCCAGTGTGTCGGCCAATGCGTAAACCAAGATGGCGAATTTGTCCAAGGTGGCGCTGTTCGTCATAGATTCGCCAACCCCGTTGTTGGATATCCTGCTTAACTTCGGCAAGTAAGGGATTTAATCGCGCGTCTTGGACTGGACATTGATTTAAGTTAATTAATTGGTGACTACCTTTTTGGTAGTAACCAGCTTGTACCTGTCCTGTTGCCGATATACCTAGAGGATATGTAGATTTATTACGGTAGCTTAAAGCAGAAACGGCGGCGAGTACCGGATCTACCGGTGGTTGGACAAAACCGCCAATGCGTTCTAAAGCTTGGATAACTTGATTTTGCTTGGCAACTAGCTGGTAATTATAATTAATATGCTGCCACTGGCAACCACCGCACTTATCCGCCACAATACAACTAGGTCGTATACGGTGGGGAGATGGTTCCAATAGCTCCTGGAGCTTCCCGTGGCTGTATTTTGGTTTAACATGTACCAAACGGACAATCGCGCGATCGCCTGGTACAGTATCTGGGACAAACACTACACGCTCATCAGCGCGTCCCACACCATCACCTGTATCACTCAGGTTAGCGATCGTTACTTCAATTAATTCACCCTGTTGCCAAATTATTTTAGTCATTAGTCATTAGTCATTAGTCATTAGTCATTTGTTATTGGGCATAGGGCATTAGTTATTCTTTCTTCCCCTGCTCCCTCATCTCCCCCACTCCCTACTCCCCACTCGCCACTCCCCACTCCCTAAACAGATAAATTCAATACATAAGTAGCTCCTATCTCTTCACTTGTGTACCTGCAACTCGCTAAACTAACAGATAATATTTCAGGTGATTTCAATAATCATGACTGTAATTAGCCAAGTTATTCTCAAAGCCGACGACGAACTGCGTTATCCCAGCAGTGGCGAACTTAAAAACATCAAAGACTTTTTGGAAACCGGCGTACAACGGACGCGGATTGCGGCTACCTTAGCCGAAAACGAAAAAAAGATAGTTCAAGAAGCAACCAAACAACTTTGGCAGAAGCGTCCTGACTTTATCTCCCCCGGAGGTAATGCTTACGGAGAACGCCAACGCTCTCTATGTATCCGTGATTTTGGCTGGTACTTGCGTCTAATTACTTATGGTGTACTTGCCGGCGACAAAGAGCCAATTGAAAAAATTGGTTTGATTGGTGTGCGGGAAATGTACAATTCATTGGGCGTTCCCGTGCCTGGAATGGTAGAAGCGATCAATTCCCTCAAAATAGCCTCCCTTAGCTTACTGAGTGCAGAAGACGCTGCAGAAGCAGCACCCTACTTTGATTACATCATTCAAGCGATGTCTTAATACAAAGTGTGTGCTGGTTCTAGGAGTATACTTCCGGTCTACTAGAGTGAGTGCAATAAGCGCTCGATAGGCATAAGATACCCAATTTGATCATACCTTCCCCACATTTGGTAGTGGCTGTGGCAAAATCTCTGTCAAGTTACTAACCAGTTGTGGGGAAATTTATTTAAGTATAACTATGGGGGATTGCTCAAAGGATAAAGGACATACGGACAGAAAAAACCGACAGTCCTTGATTAAGGCTGTCGGCAATTAAGTGTGTTCCCTATTAATGACTCGGCTAGAGTTCAGTTGTCATTAATTATGCCTAGCTGGGGATGGCAGGGAGACGATCCTAATCATAGATATGTGTGATTCTCGTCACATGATTGTTACAGCTAAACTGCATATACCCGAATAATTTCTGAGCATCAGTAAATATCCGTAACTTTGAGTTAAGAATATATACGCTGGTAAATGCTTTTTCAGCTTCAGAGCAAACAACACCAATTAGACACTCAGGGGTTAAAACACGAGATAGAGGAATTAACAAACCTATGCCCCGTTTGCCAAAGTGCTGTAGCAGAAAGAGCTATCTGCAAAGATAAATTTTTCAAAGCCAGTCGTAGACAGACTAATGGAGTTTCCATTGCTGTTGAGAGTGATGTTCGCAGTGTTAAGGGTATTGCCGGAAATAACACCAGATATGATGAGTTCAGAGCGATTGAAAGCCCTGAGATCGAGGGTGTCAAAACCATCTCCGCCATCGACCGTTACAGCACCGAACCCCTGTAAGTAGTCATTCCCAGTGCCCAGAACGATGTTGATTCCACCACCGATGGTGACTTTCTGTCGAACTCCATCAATGGTACTGGTGGCGAGAATTTCGTCATTGCCATTGCCAGTCTTGATGATTCCTTGCCCATAAATGCCATAGGCTGTACCACCAATTGTTGCTGTAGCCTGTCCGGTAAGGATGTCTGAACCGTTGTCAGTATCAATAACTCCATCGTTGAATATGCCATAGGCGATGGCGTTTGTTCCTAAGCTATTGCCATAACCAGTAATTGTATCATTGCCCCATCCTGTAGTGATGATGCCGTCTTTAGCATTCTGGATACCAATTCCATCTCCACCGTCACCGCCTTCAGCGCCTTCACCGCCCAAGCCACCAGTACCGTTGCCAATAATCGTATCTTCTCCGTTCCCTGAATCCAGATAGCCACTATTACTGATACCAATCCCATCTCCACCGTCACCGCCAGTGCTATCGAGGCCGTTGTCACCAGCACCCGTGCCCTGAACGGTGTCATTTCCTGATCTCGTAGAAATGAAACTAGAAATGAAACCTCCAGTTAAAATATCAATACCTATTGCTGAAGATGCATTTAACTCTTCTCCGACTAGAGTATCAGAACCTTGGGTGCCGATGAAATTGGGTGGAACGGTTAGTCTAGACACGATCAAAATCCTCTCAATTAGGTTAGTAAGGTCAGTTTGCTTTTTGGATGAGTAGTCTTTTAAGAAACTTTCGTAATCCCTTCTTTGAAAGCCATTCAGCGATTGAGTCTGTTGTTGTAGCAGTCACTTAAGCTGAATGAAGTTCCAAGGAATTAATCAGATTCCAGGGCATTAAACCCTTATTCAGCAAGTGCGTAGGCGTAGCCCGCCGCAGGCATCGCATCTTCTGAGTTTTTTGTGCGTTCAACTAGTGGATCATCTGACAGACTGATAGCCATTTCCAGATTCTGGAAACGATCTATGCATATATTAAGAGGAAAGAAAATTTGATTCTTCAGTACCTGTTATGCCAAATTATTAGTTAAACATCAAAGCTTGACTTAGAAATTAAGGTCAAAAGCCCAAATTATTGCCGAAACTCTAAAATGTTAGTAAATAATGTTCATTTTTATTGTATGGCAAGGTTTTCAGAGTTTAATCAAGAAGATTTAGCATAATATGTAATGAAGAGCGGAAAATTTTATTACTTCATTCTTAGCAGTATAATTACCAGTAAATAAGCATTGAATAAGCTAATCAGCATTTAAGCTGCAATATAGTTAAAATCGCCTTTATTTTTGATTTTCCGATACCATTTAATCACTAATTCACCTTGATTTAACAGCCTATCTAGTAGTGCTTTCAATTCATCTACTGATTGAAAAAGACGGTGAGCAATATATTCTTTACATGAATGCCAGACTAATTCGATAATATTGTAATCAGGGCTGTAAGCTGGTAAAAACTCTAAAACTAAATTCGTAAAATCTTGATATATTTTAGCTAGAACATCCTTGCGTTTATGAAAACTAGCATTATCTAAAATTAAAATAATCTTCGGCCCATACTTAGCAAAATCTTCAGAACGGTAACATTACTTACCCACTCTTGTTTGATTAATTCATTTAATTGTTGTAGTTGCTCATAAAAAATATCCGCATTCCCTTTTTTTACAAAAAAGCATACCCGTTTGCGGTCTGATTCTCTGATTGCTCCCATCACATTTACCCGACCACAACGCCGTTGTCCTGGAACATTTTTGCGCTTTCCTTTTTTACCCCAATTCTTCCGGCGAATTACACGTAAACTGAAACCGCTCTCGTCCCAAAACCATACCTGTAATCGCTCTGGCTCTTCTTGTGCTATTGTTAGATATTGAGCAAGTTTTTCTTGGAACTTTGCCCTATCTATTGGATTCTGTTTATCTTCTAAGCCATATTTAGCCCAGATATAACTATACTTTTTTCGCTTTAATATTCTCCTCACCTGAGAACTACTTAAATCAATCCCTGTTTGCTCGGTTAAATATGTTGCTAATCTCTCGGCTGTCCATCTTCCAAATTCATAACCTAAATCTGATGGTTCTTGATCAACGATTTTTAATAACAGTTCAATATATTCAGGCGTAGCTTTACGGTAATGTTCGTATTCTCTTTTATTATGTAGAGTTTCTAGATTATCTGGATCTCCATGCATACACCAATATGCAACTGTTCTAGGCGAACAGCCTAAAAATTTAGCAATTTCGTGTTGTGGTTTACCATCATTTTGCAGCAGAATAATTAGAATTCTTTCTCTGACGTGCGGTATTTCGCTCTCTTTTAGAGCTTGCTGTAACTGGGTAACTTGTGACGGCGTTAAAAAGTTCTTGGCTGGTGGTGGCATACTTGCTTTTAGACAGCTTCATCTTCTTATTATGCAACCTAAGTGCCGATTAGCTTACAATCTATCTTTAGGTATACAAAGATATATATAGCAATCCTAAATGATTTATGATAAAATACGGTGACATCTAATGTACTTTATATAACTTACTTTGAAGCGATGTATTATGCAATATATATAATTCTAGCCTCAAAATTCAGTTGTTAATGAGTGTTTAAAACTACGATTATAGTTTAAATATTTTCTCACAGATGATTCCGGATTGCTATATCTTTATTTAGGTAAATTTATTTTGTTAAATCTGTACCGTTTAGTATGAATTATCCTATAACCGCATCTACAGGTTAATTAAATCGATAGAATAATGCTCTGTACAATTGGTGCATTATTTCCATGACCGCCACATCTCCTGCTTTCTTTTCCCCGCAAGAAATCGCTGCTGAAGGTCTTAAACCAGAAGAATACGCAGAAATTGTCCGTCGGTTAGGGCGTCATCCCAACAAAGCTGAACTGGGAATGTTTGGGGTAATGTGGTCAGAGCATTGCTGTTACAAAAATTCTCGACCTCTACTCAAACAATTTCCCACTGAGGGGCCCCGCATCCTCGTGGGGCCTGGTGAAAATGCTGGTGTTGTAGATTTGGGCGACGGACTCCAACTAGCTTTTAAGATTGAATCCCACAACCACCCATCAGCTGTAGAACCATTTCAAGGTGCAGCAACGGGAGTAGGGGGTATTCTCAGAGATATTTTTACAATGGGTGCGCGTCCCATTGCTCTACTAAATTCCCTGCGTTTCGGTTCCCTAGAAGATGCCAAAACTCAAAGGCTGTTCCAAGGCGTAGTGGCGGGAATTTCACATTATGGTAATTGTGTGGGAGTACCCACCGTTGGCGGCGAAGTTTACTTTGACCCTGCTTATTCTGGTAATCCCCTGGTGAACGTTATGGCACTAGGATTAATGGAAACACCAGAAATCGTCAAATCTGGAGCATCTGGCTTAGGCAACCCTGTGCTTTATGTTGGTTCCACCACCGGGCGCGATGGCATGGGAGGCGCGAGTTTTGCCAGTGCAGAATTGAGCGATCAGTCAATAGACGATCGCCCTGCTGTGCAAGTGGGCGATCCATTTTTGGAAAAGTCGTTAATTGAAGCTTGTCTGGAAGCGTTTAAGACAGGTGCAGTTGTCGCCGCCCAGGATATGGGAGCAGCCGGTATCACCTGTTCTACTTCAGAGATGGCGGCAAAAGGCGGTGTGGGAATTGAACTCGATTTAGATAAGATTCCCGCAAGAGAAATTGGGATGGTTCCTTATGAATATCTGCTTTCGGAATCTCAAGAACGAATGCTGTTCGTTGCCCACAAAGGACGTGAGCAGGAATTAATCGACATTTTCCACCGTTGGGGACTTCAAGCCGTTGTCGCTGGTACTGTCATCGCTGAACCCATCGTGCGGATTCTCTTTCAAGGTGAAGTAGCAGCAGAAATTCCCGCCGAGGCTTTGGCGGAGAATACCCCACTATATAACAGGGAATTGTTGACAGAACCGCCAGAATATGCGCGTCAAGCTTGGGAATGGACACCTGATTCCTTACCTGCTTGCACAACTGCTGGAATAGAACTCCAAGGAGGCGTGCAAAGTTGGAATGATATTTTGTTAACCTTGCTCGATACACCCACGATCGCATCTAAAAACTGGGTATATCGTCAATATGACCATCAAGTACAAAATAATACAGTAATACTACCAGGTGGTGCAGATGCGGCTGTTATCCGTTTGCGCCCCCTAGAACAAATCCCCAATCGTTCGACTGAGCGACTTGCCTTGAGCGAAGTCGAAAGGAGCCGAAGTCTAAAATCCCAAATCGTTCGACTGAGCGTAGCCGAAGTCCCAAATCTAAAATCAGGAGTGGCGGCGACGGTAGATTGCAATCCTCGTTATGTTTATCTTGACCCCTACGAGGGAGCTAAGGCAGTGGTGGCAGAAGCTGCACGCAATCTTAGCTGCGTAGGTGCAGAACCTCTGGCGGTGACGGATAACCTGAATTTTGGCTCTCCAGAAAAACCGATTGGTTACTGGCAATTGGCAGAAGCTTGTCGCGGTTTGGCAGAAGGTTGTCGAGAATTGGCAACACCCGTTACAGGCGGAAATGTCTCTTTGTACAATGAAACCCTCGATTCTCAAGGCATCCCACAACCAATTTATCCCACCCCAGTAGTCGGTATGGTGGGCTTGATTCCCGATATCACCAAAATTTGTGGTCAAGGTTGGCAAGCATCCGGCGATGTAATTTATCTTCTCGGATTGACTCTGGCATCCAAAATCAGTTTGGGAGCATCGGAGTATTTAGCCACAATCCACGGTACTGTTGCCGGAAAACCACCACAAGTAGATTTTGACTTAGAACGTCGCGTCCAGAAAGTTTGTCGTGAAGGAATTCGTAATGGTTGGGTACGTTCAGCCCATGATTGTGCTGAGGGGGGATTGGCGATCGCAATAGCAGAATGTTGCATTTCTGGCAATCTTGGTGCCGAAATCAATTTAGAAATAGCACCAACGCAGTTAAACCGTCTGGATGAAGTGTTGTTTGCCGAAGGTGGTGCCAGGATTTTTGTTTCTGTAGCATCAGAACAACAAGAAATTTGGGAATCATATTTACAGGAACATCTGGGTCAAGAGTGGCAAAAACTGGGCACGGTTCGTAATTATGAGACGGGTTTGGGGGTTTTCACTACTGATAACCAAGCCTTAATCAAAGTTAGGATCGAAGATATGAACGATCGCTATTCCCACGCGATCGCCAAACGTCTTGCCATCCATAGCACTAACCCCAGTTAAACAAGTGAGGAGTTGAAAGTGAGGAGTTAGGAATAAAACCAATTCGCAATTCGCAATGACGCTCGTTGCGCTAAAGCGTCTCCCCTTGGGAGAAGACTCGCTAACGCTGCCAACAGAGCAATTCGCAATAAACAGCACAACTCCTAACTCCTAACTCCTCACTCCTAACTCCTCACTCCCCACTCCTAACCCCTAACTTCTCACTCCTAACTCCTAACTCTTTTAGTAGCGTCTGTGATCATAATTACGGTACTGTTTTAATAGATGGTTAAAGATTTATTAAGAAATCTGTAATTATCTATAGACATAATCCCAGTGACTTGACCCCCCCACCAGGAGCAAAGCTAGCATGATTTCTATTCATTCTGTCACTTCGGATGAATACCCCGACCAGACCAACAACCCAATCAATAGTCATGAAAATCAGCCTGACAAGCCAGAAGAAGCTTGTGGTGTTTTTGGCATCTACGCACCAGGAGAAAACGTTGCTAAACTGACCTACTTTGGATTGTATGCCCTCCAGCATCGGGGTCAAGAATCAGCTGGTATTGCCACCTTTGAGGGTACACAAGTACACCTCCACAAAGATATGGGCTTGGTGTCTCAAGTCTTTAATGAATCCATCTTGGATCAGTTGCCTGGTAGCCTTGCTGTTGGTCACACTCGTTATTCCACCACAGGTTCTAGCCGCAAAGTTAATGCCCAACCCGCAGTACTAGAAACTCGCTTAGGTTCAATAGCCCTAGCACATAATGGTAATTTAGTCAATACCGTACAATTACGTCAAGAGTTGCTTGAGAACAAATGCAACTTAGTCACGACAACAGACTCAGAAATGATCGCTTTTGCGATCGCAGAAGCCATCAACGCTGGTGCAGATTGGCTAGAAGGTGCAATTCAGGCATTTCATCGTTGCCAAGGAGCCTTTAGTTTAGTTATTGGCACTCCTAACGGCGTTATGGGTGTTCGGGACACCAATGGCATTCGCCCCCTAGTGATTGGCACTTTGGCTGGTAATCCAGTCCGTTACGTTTTGGCTTCGGAGACTTGTGGTTTAGACATCATTGGAGCCGAATACCTGCGAGATGTAGAACCAGGGGAATTAGTTTGGATTACTGAAGAAGGTTTGGCTTCCTATCATTGGAGTCAACAGCCCCAGAGGAAATTGTGTATTTTTGAGATGATTTACTTTGCCCGCCCTGATAGCATCATGCACAACGAGAGTTTGTACAGCTATCGGATGCGGTTAGGACATCAACTAGCTAAAGAATCCTTTGTAGATGCCGATATTGTCTTTGGTGTTCCTGATTCTGGTATCCCTGCTGCGATCGGATTTTCCCAAGCTTCTGGTGTAGCTTACGCTGAAGGACTGATTAAAAATCGCTATGTTGGACGAACCTTTATTCAGCCAACACAAACCATGCGCGAGTCAGGTATCCGTATGAAACTCAACCCCCTCAAAGATGTGCTGGCGGGTAAACGAGTAATTATTGTTGATGACTCGATTGTGCGGGGTACTACCAGCCGTAAATTAGTCAAAACCTTGCGTGAAGCGGGTGCAGTGGAAGTACACATGCGAATTTCTTCGCCGCCAGTAACTCATCCCTGCTTCTATGGTATCGATACCGATTCTCAAGATCAGTTGATTGCTGCTACCAAGTCAGTAGCGGAAATTGCCAAGCAATTGGAAGTAGACAGCCTCGCCTATCTCAGTTGGGAAGGAATGCTAGAAGCGACACGAGAAGATACCAATAGTTTCTGCTCTGCCTGCTTTACTGGAGATTATCCCGTAGCGATTCCTGAGCAAGTGAAGCGTTCTAAGTTGAGTTTAGAAAAGGTAGTGGTGTAGGGAGTGGGGAGTGGGGAGATGAGGGAGAAATCAATTCAAAATTCAAAATTCAAACATTTTAGAACTTCTGCCTTCTACCTCACCTCGACTGCGCTCGGCGACCACCTGCCTCCTCTTTCCCAATGCCCCATGCCCAATCCGTCTAAAATAGGTAAATCCCTTAACTAAAGATGGTTTATGAACCAGCCGATATCTGAGAGAGTGCGCTGGACTACCGCCGATTTAGAGTTGTTTCCAGATAACGGGAACCGCTATGAAATTATTGACGGAGAATTGTTTGTGACCAGAGCGCCTCACTGGAATCATCAAAAAACTTGTGTCAGAATTAGCACTTCTTTAGATAATTGGTCACAGACTACTGGTTTGGGAGAAGCTGTGACTGCTCCAGGCATAATTTTTGGCGATAATGATAATGTAATTCCCGATGTTGTCTGGGCTAGCAATGAGAGACTGCCCCTACTTTTGGACGAGGCGGGGCATTTGACTGGTGCGCCAGAACTAGTAGTAGAAGTACTATCTTCCGGTAGTGAGAACGAAAAGCGGGACAGGGAACTTAAACTAAAACTTTACTCAGCAAGAGGTGTCAGGGAATATTGGATTGTGGATTGGCGTAAGCAACAGGTGGAAGTTTATCGACGTGAGCAAGCGAGTTTAAAGTTAGTTGCTACGTTGTTCAATGGTGATGAGTTGAACTCACCCATATTGCCTGATTTTAATTGTGCGATCGCATCCTTATTTACTTAACACAAGTTCGCAGAATTGCAGTAACTTCTTACTATTCGCAATTTTTAATAAATAGTGATGTACACAGGGGAAAGCGCAATGTCTCAGCAGTATTCGATTGAGCAAGTTCCTAAGAGTCTGGATAAAATTTTTCAGGAAATTAAACAAGGCGAATCGGTACAAATTACGCAACAGGGGCAGCAAGTTGCTGTGATTCTACCTGCGGCTGAATATCAGCGTTTGTTGCATGGCAAGCCGGATTTTTGGGAATCTCTGGAGCGATTTCGTCAAGAAATCATGGAAGAAGGAACCGAGATTGATCCCGATGAGGTTTGGAAAGATGTACGTGACAAGTCTCCTGGACGAGAGATCCTCTTGTGAGTCGCTTTTTACTGGATACTAACATCATCTCTGAGCCGTTAAGACCACAACCGAATCCAGCAGTTATCCAAAGGTTGCAACAGTATCAAGGGGAATTTGCTATTGCTTCCGTTACTTGGCATGAATTGCTATTTGGTTGCTATCGTCTGCCCACTTCTAAAAGGCGAGAGAGAATTGAGCAGTATCTCAAGCATATAGTCCAACCAAATATTCCTATCCTGCCCTATGATAACGTGGGAGCTGAATGGTTTGCTTTAGAAAGAGCGCGACTGGTAACTATAGGAAAAACTCCCGCGTATCCAGATGCACAGATTGCAGCGATCGCAAAAGTAAATGGTCTGATTTTGGTAACAAATAATGTTTCAGACTATGCCGATTTTCAAGAACTTCAACTAGAGAATTGGTTTTGTTAAGTGCGATTGCTTCCCTTGCTAGTTGAGGAACGAAACCCAACATTCATGATCGATATTCAATTAACAAAGGAGGAAGTAAAGCTTAACTGTGCTGTAAAAACTCAACTTTGGGCAATAACGGGTCAGTTACAATACCCACACCCCTAAAACCCCAGCGTTTGAGCAAGTTTCCTAACTGTGTACGCGCAATAGATTCCACAGAAAAGCGATTGGCTACGTCTGCTGCATGGGTGTTGAGATAGCTAAGGGCATCAAAGTTTTCCTGAAACAGCAATAAATAACCTGATGTTTCGGTATCAGGACGAGCTATGAGATAATTACCGTCAGTTTTTGAGCGCACTAAGTAATAGACTTCGGACAGCATGGAAATAAGGATGGGGAGAGTGGGGCAGTAGGGGAGGCAGGGGGCAGGGGGCAGGGGGAGAGAGTAACTAATGACTAATGACTAATGACTAATGACTAATGACTAATGACTAATGACTAATGACTAATTCAAATTTTCTAGGCGAATGCGAGGATCGGCGGCTTTTAACATTAAATCGGCGATTAAATTACCAGCAATCAGCAAGACTGCGCCCATTACCAAGCTTGCCATTAACAAATATAAATCTTGAGCTTGTAAAGCCTGTAGAGTCAACCTCCCTAAACCGGGCCAGTTGAAGAAGAATTCGGCAATAAAAGCACCGTTTAATAAACCAGCTAATTCAAAACCCAATAAGGTAATCAAGGGATTTATCGCATTGCGGAGTGCATGAACGTAGATAACGCGGTTTTCTGGCAGTCCTTTGGCACGAGCCGTTTGGATGTAATCTTGACGCAGAACATCCAATAATTCGCCGCGAGTGATGCGTTGTAAACCAGCAAAACTAGTAATTGAGAGGGCGATGGTGGGTAAAATCATGTGCCAGCCGATATCTAAGATTCTGCCAAACCACGACAGTTCCGAGTGATTGATGCTAGTCATGCTACCCACTGGGAAGAAGGGCGAGGTGATTTGGGCTAAAACCAGCAGCGCTAAGGCAGTGATGAAACTGGGAAAGCCTTGTCCGGCGTAGCTAATTACTTGTAAAACCCGGTCTGCTAGCTTATTTTGGTTAACAGCAGCAAAGATCCCTAAAGGGATGGCGATCGCCCATGTGACAATTAAAGATGCGATCGCTAATAGTAAAGTCGCTGGTACTCGTTCCCACAACAGCGATGCTACTGAACGTTGATAAATAAAACTCGTGCCAAAATCCCCCTTTGTCAAGATTCGCCATAGCCATAGCCAAAATTGCTCTGGCCAAGACTTATCTAGACCAAACTGCCGCTTGATTTCTTCAATTCTTTCTGGCGATATCTTCGGGTTTTGCCGCAGCGTATCTACATAATCTCCTGGAGCGAGTTGAATAATGAAAAACGACAACGCCGACGCCAACAACAAAGTTAGTAGTGCCTGCAATATCCGCTTTACCACATAAACAAAAGTTTCGCTCGTGACTAGCGTTATTAGCCAATCCCGACCTGTCTCCAAGGAAATTCTCGTAGATGTCATTTGTCCTTTGTCCTTTGTCCTTTGTCATCTGTCATTGGTCATTTGTCATTTGTCCTTTGTTAATGACCAATGACAAATAACTAATATTCAATTAGAGAGATAATCGGCACGTCCGGCAGATATTTACGCCCTTCTAAATCCCGTAGCTCGATAATAAACCCAAATCCTACTAGTTCGCAGCCAATCTTCTGCACTAACTTTGCTGTTGCACTCGCAGTTCCACCCGTGGCAATCAAATCGTCCACAATTAATACTCGGCTACCTTGGTGTAAACCGTCTTGATGCACTTCTAGGCAGTCCATACCATACTCTAGTTCATATTCAATTGAATGAACGGCTGCTGGTAACTTACCTTTTTTGCGGACGGGAATAAAACCAGTTCCTAATTTATAAGCCAGAGGTGAACCAAAAATAAATCCCCTCGACTCTATACCAATGACATAATCCGCCGTTATGCCAGATTCATTGCATTTTTGTGCTAGAAAGTCAATAGTGTAGCGCAGTCCCTCTGGATCGCGCAGCAGGGTAGTAATATCCCGAAATAAAATTCCGGGTTTAGGGAAATCTGGGATGTCACGAACGAGAGACTTCAAATCCATAAAATGGGGAGTGGGGAGTGGGGAGTGGGGAATGGGAGATGAGGGAGAAGAATTAATAATCAATGCCCAATACTTCGACTTACCTCGGCTTACTTCGACTACGCTCAGTACAAGTCGCTCGGCACAAGTCGCGGTTCCTGAGCGTAGTCGAAGGGCAGTACAAGTGCCCAATGCCAAATTTCAGATACCTGAAAAATCGTACACTATAATGTCATACGCTGGGGGTCGAGGCTGAAGCTTCGCCCTTTATTGACGATAATTAGAATCTAAATCAAGCTAGAAGAGGTATTGCACTAAATAAATGAGGTGAATTAACTTATGTTTTAAAATTTTGATTTCAATATAAGGAAAACTTTGAGTAGAAAGAGTTAAGTAATGTATATATCAGGTAGTCATGCTACTGCTACAAGTCTAATGCTCAAGTCTTGGCTACCGATCTTAAATTTGTTTTATCTAGTCTGTTGGAACCGCACAAGGTATTTATAGAATGAATGTCTCAGCAAGTTTAACGCCGTTCAACAGTCCAACTCAAGATTCACTGCCGATGGTTTTGGACACTTTGCCAGATCCTGCGATCGCTTCCAAAACGTGTCCTCGCAGAACCAGGCTGCAAATTGACCTGATTTTACTGGCAATTGAAGCTTTAGAGCTTGGTGGTTCGGAAGCAATCCTGACTTTTGCTCAAGAGTTGGATCTAAAAGGAATTGTTAAAGACAGGGTAAATTTATGGCGGATGCGTAGCTCTAATCCGCTACGGAGAGCGCACATGCGCCGTCCCTTAAGTATCATGGAAGCAAAAGCTCTGGTGGTCATTGCTTGCTACATAGCACGGCGTTTAACTGTTGTGATTCGCCAGTTACTAATGATATGTCAGCAAATGGAAGAAAAGCAGATTCCATTAGAACAGAATTTGCGCCTATCTAATTACCTAGAGCGGTTTAGAGCGCATTTTAAGAGCCGGATGAATGCTCGACGTTCTGGTGTCCTGGCATTAACTTCTGATGCAAAATTAGATGAGCTAGCTATAAATTTGTTAGGACAATTACTATTTTGTACTGGTACAGCTGGAATGCAGCGATTCTGGATTAGTCTTTTTGACGGTGAAGTGGAATGAATATTCAACGTAAGTACAGTTTGCCTAATTGTACACTGCTTTTAGAAGGGTTAAGCGATCTCAGTAGGGCTGCACATTTCCAGGAAATGCGCCCGGAATTATCAATATTGGTAAATGCAGAATGTTATTTATCTGGTTACAACCAACCCCTAACGGGAGGGCGGGAATTTTTTGAAAGTTTGGTGAGGGCTGTTAGTGGCTATGCCCAAGAATTTTTAAGTAGTGTACCCAATCCGCAAGCACATAACCACGAATCGGAGCTTGTAGAGTTTCGGAAAATTGACAGCAACCGACATAGGTTAATTATACATTCAGAAGGCGCTCCAGAGGGGTTCGATCACTCTAACAATTCCAAACATCCGCCTATTGAAATAGATTTGAATACAGTACAGTTGTTTGATTTAGTGGAAGCAGTGGATCAGTTTTTTGCTGATACCCAAACTTTACCTGAACTTTCCTTAGAACTACAACCAGTTACTAGACGCTATGGCGGTGCTAGTCAGGCTGTGATTAGGCAGGCTGTTCCTGCTGCTGTGGGTGTGTCAAGTTTAGCAGTAGCAGCGATCGCCTTTAACTTGATTCCACCTCCCCAAATGCGTCCACCGCAGCCTAAACCAAATGAGCAAACTAGCTCTACAACAAACAATATCACTACTCCAGCATCAGCTGCTGCAACACCCACAGCAACATCCACAGCTAATACAAAGCCCGCAGTTAAAGATTTAGAAGCACTTTTAAATACAGTTCCAGAAATTACTGATCCATCGCAGTTGCGTGCATTGAATCGTCAAGTTTACAACCAAGTTCATCCAGCTTGGACTAATCGCTCAGGATTGCAACAGGATTTGATCTATCGTCTGGGTGTAGCTGCGGATGGAGCGATCGTTGGTTATAAAGCGGTGAATAAAGAGGCAAATGTAGGAGTGGGGCAAACTCCTCTGCCTAACGTACTTTACAATCCAGCTAGGCGCCCTTCCATTTCTAATGAACCGATCGCCCAATTCCGAGTAGTATTTACTACAAAAGGTGTGCTAGAAGTTAGTCCTTGGCGGGGATATGCTAGGACGCCAGAGGTAGTAGGTACAAAAATTACTGACTCTAATATAGTCAAAGGTTTAAACCAAAAGCTTTATAGTACAGTTCGGCAAACTTGGAGTGGCACTCCCACCTTTACGCGAGATTTGAAATATCGGGTAGCAGTCAACAAAGATGGTGTAATTGCTGACTATGAACCACTCAACCAAGTCGCCTTTGACTATTTCCGCGAAACACCCCTTCCCAAGATGTTCAACGCTGTCTACGGTTCCAATGTAGCAGCTCCCAACAATAAAGAACCTCTCGCCCACTTCCAAGTGATATTTAAGCCTAGCGGCACGATGGAAGTTACTCCTTGGCAGGGATATCAATAATAATTCGTAATTCGTAATTCGTAATTCGTAATTCGTAATTTTTAACTATGAAATTACAAATTACGAATTTACTTTGTAATCCGCCGCATATAATTTCCCCACAACTGAGCTGCTTGAGCGCTGCTACCAGATGTAGGGGAATTATTGTCGTTTCCTAGCCAGACACCAGTTACAAGCCGCCGACTGGGGATAAAACCTATGAACCATAAGTCAACGTTTTTATCAGTTGTGCCTGTTTTGCCAGCTTCCCCCAGTCCAATGGCAGCACTACGACCGGTACCTCTTGTGACTACGCCGCGCATCAAACTAGTCATCTCATCGGCTACACCGTTTGGCAGCACTCGTTTGTTGGCATCCGGATCTTGGTCGAAGGAGTAGATTACACGGCAGGTTTTGATATCATTGCGATCGCGGCAATCACCACTGTCTAAAATTCGGTTAATCGCATGGGGAGGATTCCGTATACCACCATTACTAATAGCGCCAAAAGCACCAGTCATTTCCAAAACATTGACTACACTTTGACCTAGTACCAAGCCAGGAACTGGATCAAGGGTTGACTTTATTCCCAAATTCTGTGCCATTGCCACGACTTTATTCAGCCCGATTTCTCTGGCAACTCGTAAAGCGATGGGATTTTCTGAAAGAGCCAGCCCCGTGGCAATATCTAAACTAGCGCCAGCACCAGCACGACAGGGTTTATAAGTAAAGCCTTGCCAAGTTAAAGGAGCGCAAGAATAACTTTTTGATCCTGAAATTCCCTGTTGAATAGCAGCGGTGTAAGCAAAGATTTTGAAGGTGGAACCTGGTTGTCTTTTGGCTTGAACAGCACGATTAAACTGACTTTTTCTGTAATCAGTCCCGCCCACCATTGCCAGGATACTGCCTGTACTAGAGTCAAGAGTGACTACCGCCCCTTGAGAAAAATTAAAATTTCTACCAGCGTTGTTCACTGAATTATTCAATGCTGCTTCTGCTTGACTCTGTATCGCTGGATCAAGCTTGGTTTCAATGATATAATTTCCTTCTCTTGCGGCTCCTTCCCCCAGGATTGATTCAAGTTCGGAGAAGACATAACTGTAAAAATAAGGAGCGATCGTCTTGGCTTGCTGTTCACACACTTTAGGACTAACTTGGACAGTGGAGCGTCTAGCTCGGTTCGCATCCTCAGCTTTAATTTTGCCCATCTCCAGCAACCGCTTAATCACGCGATTCCGGTATTCAGCTGCTTCTAGCTTATTTGGCCCATCCCCACAAAAATCGAAAGCGTTAGGAGCAGGTAAAATTCCTACCAATGTTGCTGCTTCTGTCAAAGTTAATTCTTTAGCCGACTTCTCAAAGTAATACTGGGATGCATCCTCAAAGCCAGAGGTATCTCCCCCTAAAAATACCCGATTTAAGTACATCAGCAAAATATCATCTTTGCTGTAAAATGTTTCGAGCTTCAGGGCGACAACTGCTTCTCGCAATTTACGTCCAAGGGTATCTTGTCTGCCTACATACTCGCGGAACAAACTGCGGGCAACTTGCTGGGTAACAGTGCTGGCTCCTTGCTGCACATCTCCGCTGCGGCTATTGATCAACACGGCTCGTAAAATCCCCACAGGGTCAACCCCAAAGTGCCAGTAATAACGACTATCCTCTGAAGCCACCACCGCAGCAGGCAAATAAGGGCCAAATTCCTCTAAACGCTTCATGTCTACATGAGAGGTAGTCCGAGGCTCTCGCAGAGGAGTGGCTCCATCACGGGCGTAAACAACTACTGGGGCGCGTGTAGCTGTAGGTAGGGGTTTAACTTGAAATTTTAGCCATTCGACACCAATTACTAACGCTAACAGGGCACTAGTACCACCGACGCCATAAGCTGTCCAACTTGCAGCTTTCACATACCAGGCTGGTGGATCGACGTATTGCAACCGCACAGAAGCGGCGAGTTCTGGGGGGCCTAGAGTCAGAATATCGCCGTGACGCAGTTCTAGGGAATTGACACGACGCTTGCCCCGATAAATGCCATTGGTGGAGTTTTCGTCTTTGATAACGAAAACTGGTGTGCGTTGAGTAGAATTCCGCGATAGCGACAGGTGAATTTGGCTGACAACAGGGTTACGGATGACGATATCGCTGGATTTGGAGCTACGACCTAGAATATAGCGATCGCCCAACAGTGGATATACCTCTGCCTTATCCGCCCCCGCATCCTGCACCCAGAGTTCCGGTACTTTGGCATTAGGCTTGAGTGCCAATTTAGAAAAATCGACCCTAGCTTGGATAGTATGTACCGCTTGAGTCAGTTGACCAAGTAAAGTTTGTGGCTTTTGAGGGGGTTGGGGAGAACTCATCGGCTATTCACATCACACTTTTTAGTGAAGAATCGGGCGAATTACAATCAATTTAGATGTTAGTCTTTCATCATTTTACTCATAAGCCAAAGCATAAATTGTCTATACGGAATTTTTTGACCTAATTTATACTTCAATTGAGCCTATTACCAAAAACTATTTGTAATTTTTGTAACTTATCTACAGGAACACAAATTTTCTCTCCATTCTCAAAGGCTTATTGAGTCTAATATTACTAGTTATATAACTACAACCATAGTTTTAAAGTTGTATTTTTAAACACTAGTTATTTATAGACAACAGATTTAATTTTTACCAATTTTACATATCCACATATTCTGAAACAAACCTAAATATATTCATTTAGGAAGATTTTCTAAATCCTATTGTCTGTTTTAATGGGCCGAGTGTTCCGTTGAGGTTAATTACAGAATGATGGGAAAATCTCTGAGTCTGATTGGTGCAGCTTTATCTTTAGCATTCACCGCTAACATTGCTGTAGCTGAATCTAGTAAATCCTCCATAGCCCAATCCAGTACCAACTCAACTAGTGCACCAACGGAAATTAAAATGTCGCCAGAAGGGATGAAAATTCTGTGCGAGAATTTTCCGCTCAACTCCCGCTGTCCGGGCGGCACAGCACTCACCCCTAGCGTTCCTGGTAGCACTACAGCACCAGCAGAAAGCACTCCAGATAGCACAACTGCACCAGATAGCATAACTGCACCTGGATCTGGATCTGCCACTCCCGAAAGCACTCCAGCACCAGGAACCACCGTTACTCCATCTGATCCTACCGCTCCTAGCTTAACTCCACCAGCACCAGGAACCGTTGCTCCATCTGATCCTGGCGCTCCTAGCAACTTAACTCCACCAGCACCAGGAACCGTTACTCCATCTGATCCTGGCGCTCCTAGCAACTTAACTCCACCAGCACCAGGAACCGTTACTCCATCTGATCCTGCCGTTCCTGGCAGCATTACCGTACCAGGAAACCCAACTACACCTGAGTCTGGTACTACTGACAGCAATCCCGAACCAAGTACTGGTTCTCCCAATAATACTCCAGGCTCTAGTTCGCCAACTCCTAGTCGATAATTAAATTAAAAGCTGAGGCATAATAATCTGAATACTAGTTTGCCATCAGCGATCGCCAGTGCATCTTGACCTCTTACACCAGTTATGCAAACTGGTGTAAGATCAAAAACTCAAAATTGCCAGAACCAATAGATCAAGTCTTTGCATATACTACTGAGCAAGGGTTGAGTAACCAATAGCCTGGGATTAATCATCCCAGGCTTAATAGTTTAATGCGACCTGTCAGTTGAAGTCGGTGTTTTTTGCAAGGAAGCAATTAACAGGCAAACAATACCGATACTAATAAATGAATCTGCCACATTAAATACAGCAAAGTTAATCAGGCGAAAATCAAGAAAATCAACGACGTAGCCTAAAACAAAGCGATCGATACCGTTGCCCATAGCTCCACCTAAAATCAAGCCATAGCCCAACTGATCCCACAAATTTAACGTTGGGCTAAACAAGGCCAACGCTATCAATACTAAACTCACTCCTAAAGATAACCAGCGCAACCACTCTACTTTCCCACTTAACAGACTAAAAGCGGCACCAGTATTAGTGACATAGGTGAAGTGAAATATTCCAGGTAAGAGTGGTAGTGTTTGCCCCAAGCTAAAGGTTTGCACCACCCAGTATTTTGTTATTTGATCTAAGAAAAAAGCTATGAAGGCAGCTATCCAGAAAAGGCGATTTTTTAAACGCATGAAACTAGGGGCTAAGATTAGGGACTAGGGACTAAGAACTAAGGATTAGAAGAATTTTAAATTTCTAGCCCCTAGCCTCTAGCCCCTTCATGACTAATAAAACATTAAGTGACGCAATACATATGCTATTACAGTAACGGCACAGACCACACTTAGTTGCCCTGGTAATGCAAACCAGGAGTATCTAAGGATTGCTTGCATCAAGGGTAGGTTTTCTGTGCCTTTCCACTGGAAAATATAGCTAATAATCAAATAAGTAATACCGCATAGGTGGAGAGTTAACAAGCCACAGACGCAACTAAAGGCGAGAGTTTCTAGTCGAGGTCTAGCTTTAAAAGCGAACAAGCCACAAATCCAAGCTCCAGGAATAAAGCCTAGTAGATAGCCAAACTTAGATAACTTAAAATAACCAATACCGCCGCCATCGGCAAATACGGGTAATAAGGTCAACCCCATGACTAAATAGGCAATTTGTGAGAGCGCACCAGCATTTTTGCCCCCTAAACAACCCACCAACAATACTGCGCCAACTTGAAAAGTGACACCTAATGAAATTGTCTGAATTCCGTGCTTACTCCAACTCCAAGGTAAGGTGATGCCATAAGCGTCTAGGAAGGTGCCACCCATTGTCAGGAGTAAGCCAATCATGGACCATAGTAATTGATTGGAAGCAGCAAACATTTATCAGTCAACCAGGGAAAGGCAAAAGGAAAAACCAACAGCTACTAGTACCGCAAGGCGGAAGTCACGCATTCACGCATTCACGCATAATTGTATTTCAGGCTTTTGCGCCATTTCAAATGGTATGTTTATTTCCGCGCCTGCTGTACTAGTATATTCATTAGTGTTAAAATGAGATTTGTGCTGACACCTCTAAGAATTAGCATATTTTTTTTGCCTTTTTGGTATGTAACTTTTCAGTTCTGAAATTATGGCTTAGGTGTCTATAGCTGTAATTTTATTGACTGAAGCGTAGTCTGATTATAGTATTTAACCTAATATGTTAATATTAGTAAAATATAGTATTTAAACTAAATTTTTAGAAATTTCTAGACTCAATGCCAACTTTTGGTACAAAGTGGTAAAGATAGTCCTTAATTCACTATTTTTTAGCGATCGCTCCCCCTACTCTCCATAAAATAGGCAATTTATGGTTTTTCTTCTGCATTCTCTAAACAATAAGTTCACTGTCTAAACTTAGATTGTTTAGTTATGACCTTAAGTCTGCTTAGACCTATAAGCAGCAAGAACGTTTCATAGGTTCCCAAACTTATTAATTTTTAAATACCACCACATTTTGTGACTTTTTACATATTTTTTATCACTTGACAAATAAAGTTACACTAATAATTGAGTTTTGTAAATATCTGTAACCAATTTACTGTGGTACTATTTCTAATATGTGAGTAAGGCAGCAGTATAAATTTTATCAAGTAAAAGTAGAAACGAGTGTTTGTTCTTCATCAAAAAAAAACAAGCATTTTTTGCTTTGTTAACCTATCCTTTACCTTAACCTTCATCCTTTAGGGGTATCCTGAGAAGCGCTCACCTGAAAAGTTACCCAAACATTGATAGCGATGCCCTCACCTCTTAGTGTAACAAAAATCCATCGCCTCACAGCTTCAGTTTCAGTGTTAGCACTGACAATCAGCCTAGCTGCATGTGGCGGACAGCAAAACCCAGATAATACAGCCACCAAGGATACTCCTTCTGGCACTGCTACAGATACCACAGCCTCCAGCACAACCAAATTAGATTTGGGTGGAAATCTCAAGTTAAGCGGAGCTGGTGCGTCTTTCCCAGCACCACTGTATGATACATGGTTTACGGATCTAAACAAAAAATATCCAAACCTGCAAGTTGACTATGCCTCAGTTGGTAGTGGTGCTGGAGTTGAGCAATTTATCAAAGGGACTGTAGACTTTGGTGCCAGCGATGTTGCTATGAAAGATGAAGAAATCCAGAAAGTGCCAGCCGATAAGGGTGTTATTTTACTGCCTGTAACTGCTGGTAGCATCGTGCTAGCTTATAACTTGCCAGATGTTGCAGAACTAAAGCTACCACGAGCCGTTTACGCCGATATTCTACTAGGCAAAATCACGTCTTGGGATGATCCCCAAATTGCCAAGGCTAACCCAGGTGTAAAGCTTCCTAAAGAGGCAATCACAGTTGTTTATCGCTCTGATGGTAGCGGAACAACAGGTGTGTTTACAAAACACCTCAGCGCTATTAGTCCAGAGTGGAAGACTAAAGTTGGTGAAGGCAAAACTGTGAATTGGCCTAAGGGAGTTGGTGCTAAAGGGAATGAGGGTGTTACCGCCCAAATCCAACAAACACAAGGTTCTATTGGTTATGTCGAGTACGGCTATGCCAAACAAAATAGTCTCAAGTTTGCTGCTTTAGAAAACAAAGGCGGTCAGTTTATTGTACCTACTGAGGAGTCAGCCTCTAAAACTCTGGCATCAGTGACTCTACCCCCTGATCTCCGCGTCTTCATTTCCGATCCCGAAGGCGCTGATTCCTATCCTATCGTCACTTACACCTGGATTTTGGCTTACAAGAAATATCCCGATGCGGCAAAAGCTAAGGCAGTTGAAGCTGCGATCGAATACGCCTTAACTGAGGGTCAAAAGCAGGCTACTGCACTAGGGTATGTTCCTCTACCCCAAAACGTCATTACAAAGGTGGCTGCTGCTGCCGATCAAATCAGTCCAGAGTATAAAATCGCTGTTGGTAGTGGTACTAGTGCTAGCAAGTAGCTACAGTCAAGACATGAGGCATTCCTAGAGAATAATTTTTAGGCTGCTTACTTAGACTATAGCCATTTGTAATTTGGAACTCTGGGTTACCAGTGTCTCAGTTTTAAAAGACGATGAGGCAACAAATTTGTTGATATGGTTGCCTCCCATATCTTCCTCTGATTTAATTGTGAAAGTCGGTAGTCATGACTACAAATTCTCAAAACCTTTCATCAGCGACAAAAAATCGCTCTGATGTAGAAAAGTCCCTAGATCAGGGTTTCATTTGGCTTACTAAAATTTTCGCCTTTGGGGTTGCTGCCGCTTTATTATGGATCGGCTTACAGGTTGCAATTGCTTCTGGGCCTGCCATCCAAAAGTTTGGTGCTAGCTTTTTAGCTAACACCATTTGGAACCCAGTTAATGATACCTACGGGGTGCTACCTCAAATTTATGGAACTCTCTTGAGTTCTTTTATCGGTTTACTGATAGCTGTACCGATTGGAGTTGGTACTGCTATTGTACTAAGCGAGGATTTTTTACCCGCCAAAGTGAAGTTGGTACTGGTTTTTGCAGTAGAACTGCTCGCAGCTATTCCCAGCGTTGTCTACGGCGTATGGGGTATTTTTGTTTTAGTGCCTATCTTAACTAATTTGGGAAAATGGCTCAATAGTTACTTTGGCTGGATACCATTTTTTAGCACCTCCCCTACAGGCCCAGGAATGTTACCGGCAGGAGTCATATTAGCAATTATGACTTTGCCCATCATCACAGCTCTATCACGCGATGCCTTGATTTCTATACCCTCCAGTTTGCGCCAAGCCGCCGTAGGACTAGGAGCAACCCGATGGGAAACTATCTTACAAATTCTGATTCCAGCAGCCTTTTCGGGGATAGTTAGCGCTGTGATGTTGGCACTCGGTCGGGCAATGGGAGAAACAATGGCTGTAACAATGTTGATTGGTAATTCCAACAACATTAGTATCTCACTGTTAGCACCAGGCAATACGATTTCTTCTCTACTGGCGAATCAATTTTCAGAAGCTAGTGGTTTGCAAGTTTCGGCTTTAATGTACGCTGCTTTAGTTCTATTCTTCTTGACTTTGGTAGTTAATATCATGGCCGAGTTTATCGTTTTGAGAGTCAAGCGACTGTAGCTTAGTTTTGGGTTGAATTATGACTTCTAGTTTTCCAGAGCGCAGTCTAACTCGCGCTCCCATGTCTCAAAGGACACTGTTTAATACAGTAATGACTATAGTCGCATTTATCTGTGGGGTATTGGCACTTGTGCCTTTGCTAGCAGTACTTTCTTACGTCATTATTCAAGGCTTTAGCAGTTTGACTCCCAGCATCTTTTTTGAACTGCCACCTAAAGCTTTACAACAGGGAGGAGGCTTTGGTAATGCAATCTTAGGCACACTATTAATGGTAGGAATTGCTGCGGTGATTAGCATCCCATTTGGTGTTTTGGCGGCGATTTACATCACAGAATTTAGCTCGGCCCAAGTAGCGAGATGGGTACGTTTTGCGGCTAACGTCCTGAGTGGAGTCCCGTCAATTATTGCTGGAGTATTTGCCTATGGCATTGTAGTTTTGACACTGGTAAAGTTAAACTTAGGATCATACTCTGCTCTCGGTGGAGGGTTTGCACTGGCAATTTTGATGTTGCCAATTATTGTCCGAACCACTGATGAAGCCTTGCAGTTAGTATCGCAAGATTTGCGACAAGCATCTGTAGGGTTAGGAGCAACTAACTTTCAAACAGTAACACAAGTAGTGTTGCCAGCAGCCCTACCTGCAATTGTAACTGGGGCAACGTTAGCGATCGCCAGAGCATCTGGAGAAACCGCACCTTTACTATTTACCGCGCTATTTTCCAACTTTTGGCCTGGTAGCTTATTTGAACCCACAGCTTCCCTTGCTGTTTTGGTTTACAAATATGCTATTTCTCCGTTTAAAAATTGGCAATCACTAGCTTGGGCAGCATCTTTAATTTTGGTATTGATGGTTCTAATCACAAGTATCATCGCTCGCTGGGCAACTCGCAAGAAAGCTTAGTCAAATAGCATCTATATAGCGGATTTGTATCGCTAAAACTAATACTACATTTAATTTATGGCTAACAACATTAGCACAGTCAACGATACTCAAACCGTTTTACGCACCGAAAACCTCAACGTTTACTACGGCAAATTTTTAGCCTTGCAGAATATTTGGCTAGATATACCAAAAAATCAGGTTACAGCCTTTATCGGCCCTTCTGGTTGTGGTAAAAGTACCTTGTTGCGATGCTATAACCGCCTCAATGACCTGATTGAGTCATTTCGGGCAGAAGGGAAAATACTTTTTTACGATAAAAACTTGTATGCATCCGACATTGATCCTGTAGAAGTGCGTCGTCGGATTGGAATGGTGTTTCAAAGACCAAACCCGTTTCCAAAATCAATTTATGACAATATTACTTTTGGAGCCAAAATCAACGGCTACAAAGGTAATATGGATGAATTAGTAGAACGGAGTTTGCGACAAGCAGCTTTGTGGGATGAAGTCAAAGATAAATTGCGACAAAGCGGTTCGTCTTTATCTGGTGGACAACAACAGAGGTTATGTATTGCTCGTGCGATCGCAGTCCAACCTGAAATTATATTAATGGATGAACCTTGCTCTGCCCTTGACCCTATTTCCACGTTGCGGGTTGAAGAACTAATTCACCAGCTTAAAGAGCAATATACCATCGTTATCGTCACCCATAATATGCAGCAAGCAGCGCGGGTTTCTGATAAAACAGCCTTTTTTAACGTTCGGACTACAGAGAGCGGAGGTCGTAACGGCTACATGGTAGAGTACGACGCCACAGAATTAATTTTCAACAATCCTCAGCAGCAAGATACCAGAGATTACGTTAGCGGTAGATTTGGATAAGTAGATAAATACACATTGTTGATGTTAGAACAATGAGGGATACTCGGAAATTAAAGCTGGGCGATATTCCTCTAGTTTTTTATTTGTTTGCCAAGGTTAGCGTAGGCGTAGCCCGCCGCAGGCATCGCTTGATCAATTATGGTTGTTTCTTAGTTAAAGAAAAGCAATAATTAACCTATTTAATATTAAGACTTACATTAGACCTCTTGCAAAATTATTTTATGGTAAATTAGAGAGTTTTGTAGTTTGAATCAGTCTACCTATGCGATACGAGCAAACAAAAAAGTTATCGAATCGAGAGTTCAAACGTCTGGTTGGGGTACAAAGACGCACCTTTGATGAAATAGTCAAAATATTGGAAGATGCAGCTAGTCTTAAGCAAACACGGGGTTATCCAAACAAATTGGGATTGGAAGACCAAGCCTTAGTTTGCTTACAGTATTGGCGAGAATATAGAACTTACTTCCATATTGCTGGTGACTGGCAAGTATCTTAAATCTTCGGTTTGTCGTATTGTTCATTGGGTTGAAAGCACACTAATCGTTTCTGGGAAGTTTCGTTTGGGAGGAAAAAAGTCCTTGTTGACCTGATCACAGAAACCGAAAACGGAAGGGAAGGATGTAACGGAGAGTCCAATTGAACGTCCTAAACACGGACAAAAACGCTTTTATAGTGGGAAACAAAAACGACATACGCTCAAATCCCAATTAATAATTGACCAGGAAACCCAAGAAATTCGTTGTGTTGTCAACGGTTATGGTCGCCAGCATGACTACAAGCTATTTGTAGACAGTAAGGTGCTTTTTCACGCTCTAACAGAAAGCCTAGAAGATAGTGGCTACCAAGGAATTTCCAAGTTACATTCTAATAGTCGTTTGCCGAGCGAAAAAACCCAGAGGAGGGAAGTTAACTAAGGAACAAAAACAATCCAACCGTAACTTAGCCCGTCGTCGCATCCTGATTGAACATATCAACCGACGTTTAAAAGTTTTTCGGATTTTGAGTCAACGCTACCGTAATCGCCGCAAACGTTTTGGATTGCGCTGTCACTTGATTGCTGGGATTTACAATTACGAACTTCAGAAAACGTCAATTTCTCTTTGATTTACTCAACCCCCTACTTTATCACAAAACTTTTTTGCAAGAGGTCTATTGACTGCATGGGTAAGATACCCACTCAAAAATAGTCCCACACATATCGCAGTACTAGTATTGGCTTGGCTTGCTAGTTATTATCTAGCTGTAGCTTTTGTGATAACTACAGAGCAGGCATTCCATGATTTAAACAGTTATTTTTTAACTGATTATTTTACCAAGCCCAGACTTACTTCTTGCACTAGTAGTCCGTCAAGCCAACAATCCTTGGTAAACCAAATCTTAGAATCTTTCTCTGTGTTCTCTGTGCCTCTGCGGTTCGTTATTTAATCCAAGCATTATTAGCTTCACACAGTACTAGTACACTGTGGCGGAAGTTTGCCTAGCTTGGAAAATGGGATTTTGCCCCTTGCCTTCAAAATATCAGGTGGATTTACACCGTGCTGCACTAGTGCATTTCAGACTTTTTTAAGCGGGCGGCGGGAATCGAACCCGCATTAATAGCTTGGAAGGCTATAGTTTTACCACTAAACTACGCCCGCAAAATTCCAACCCTATAAATTTAACACAGCTTTTGGAAAAATTCAAGCATTTAGCTGGAATTAGCAGGTTGGATGTTGATCCTGACATACAGATTGCTCAATTCTGGTTTTGTGCCATCGTTGTTGTGAGCAGCAATAAAGTTTTCTCTTTTGAAAACTTCGCTGAGGACTTGCTGGTATCTGCTTTTTTCACTTTGCAGTGTTGCTGGTTCTATTTCTAGAACTACAGCCTGTTGAAAATTGCCATTGTTATCAATTATTAAGCTAGCCAAGAGTTGTGCTGGTTCAAGGCCAGAATTCTGCACAAGAAAACTTGAGTCTAATTCTTTTGTGTTGCTTCCCCTATATAAAGCGATAACGTCGGGTAAAGCATCTTGTCGTAATCTTCCTGATTGTATCAAGCTGCTGACTTCATCTCTAAGCAAAGGAGCTACTATTGCTACTGATGCTCCCTGAGTAGGGGTGCGTGAAGTTTCCTTAGTCGGTGGTGCTGGAGTTTCCTGAGTAGGGGTGCGTGGAGTTTCCCTAGTGGGTGTTGCTGGCGTTTCCTGAGTAGAGGTGCGTGGAGTTTCCCTAGTGGGTGTTGCTGGAGTTTCTTGAGTAGGGGTGCGTGGAGTTTCTCTAGTTGGTGTTGCTGGAGTTTTCTGAGCGGAGGTAGGTGGCGTCTCTCTGTTTTCAGCTTCCGAACCTGGTGAATTTGATGGAACACCTGTTGGTAGTAGTGTTCCCTTTCCCAGTTTGATTTCTTGACGGCGGTTCCAAGGTAGATTACTGACTGGAACTGTAGGTGTCGGTGTCGGTGTCGGTATAGATTTCGGTGTAGATTTCGGTGTCGGTGTCGCCGTAGCAACTCTCTGTTGTCTAAAGGGTTGGCTATTAGGTTTATTAGGTTGAGAGGCGTAAGTTTGACTCTTCTGCTGGAGATTATCCGCAGAATTTATTGCGCCAAAATCTTGATTTCTAAGCGTAGTTCGTGCTGTTTGTGATGAACGTGCTGATACAGACTTTTTAGTTGCAGATGCTGGCTTTGGCGAAACTGTTTTGGCTGTTGATTTTGATTTGGGAGCAATGTCTATCAATTCAATGGGAACAGCAGATTGACTTTGTTGGGGAAACCACAGACTAAATGCATTAGATGAGCGCATCAGCCAGAATGCTAGCAAGTGCAGAGACACTGAACCTATAACGACAGAAATCCATAAAGCTGGTGGATCTGTGTGTCGCCTCCAGACTTTGGTTGGAATTGGAGTTTTGTCTGCAACTGATGGTGTCATATTATATAAACTGGATATGATTAGGCAGTATTACTCATTGCTAATGCTTTAAAATACCAGTCTAAATTTTAGCGATTAACCATTACTTCTGGTGTAACAGCAAAAGTCAAAACTGTTTCATCTACTCCTTTAAGTTCTAGCGGACTACCTTTAGTAATTTCTTCTTCCTGCAAATAATCTGCCACGGCAGCAGAAACTAGGATCGTACCGGGAACAGCAGCAGCTTGCAACCTTGCAGCAATATTCACACTTGGGCCAATGGCAGTATAATCAGCCCGTTCAGCACTACCAAACATCCCCACAACAGCAGTACCTTGGTGAATACCGCACCGAAACTGGACGCTAGTAAGTCTGTCACCATCGAATACACCTTGGTTTCGCCAGCGCTGGTTCAACTCAGCCAGTGAGCGGTGCATTGCTCTTGCTGTATTGATTGCACGACGCACTTGTTCATTGGGGGTTAGCTCTTCCGGCGCTCCATATAAAGCTAAGATAGCATCTCCCATAAATTTATCTACAGTGCCGCCATTGCCAAATACAACCTTGGTCATAGCTTCTAAATATTCATTTAGCAATTCTGCGACTCGTCGGGATCTGAGAGTATTTGATAGCTGTGTAAAACCCACGATATCACTAAACAAAACTGTAATTAAGCGTGGTTCTGGGCGCAAATCTAACGTTAAATCTCCGGTTGCGGCTTTTTGTACCAATACAGCCGGTAAAAAGCGCTTTAGCACCGATTCTGTTAGATAAGTATTTAACTCCACAATTCGCCGTTCATTTTCCTTCAATGCCAAAAGATTCCGAACTTCCGCCAAAAGTTCCCGATCATTGAATGGTTTTGCTAAATAAGCATCTGCACCATGTTCTGTACCTTCGATGCGGGTTTCCTCATCAGCTTTTGCTGTCAGCAGAATAATTGGTATTCCTTTCAACTTCTCCTCTTTGCGGATCAGCTGAATCATTTCAAGTCCGCTCACCAAGGGCATCATTAAGTCAGTCACAATCAAGCTGGGTATAATTTCTTTCGCTATACTGTGCCCTTCATAACCGTTACGAGCTGTGCGTACATGATAGCCGTTGCGGCGGAAAATCTCAGATACATAGGTTCGTAAATCCGGGTTGTCATCTACAACTAAAATTGAGTGCTGAGTCTTAAGTGCTGAGTCTTGAGTATCAATACTGGGGGAGAGGTTTATTGTAATATCTTCAATATTGTCTCTTGTTGATACCAGTTCTAAATCAGCCAATTCTACGCTAGCGCGGCTCGTATTCAATTCGGTAGGCGTTTCTAGTACTTGCTGTGTGGGTAAATGAGCATTTCCAGTCACAAGCCATAAACTAAAGGTAGTGCCTTGACCGTAAACTGATTCCACAGTGACTTGACCACCATGTAATTCCACCAATTCTTTAACTAAAGCTAAACCCAAACCACTACCTTCATAGGATCGGTTTGCTGAACCTTCAGCTTGGCGGAAGCGCTCAAAGAGGTGGGGAATTTGTTCTTTAACAATGCCAATTCCACTATCTTGTACTTGCAATATGCAGCGATCGCGCTCAGATTTTAGTCTGACACTAATCGTCCCACCTTCGGGAGTAAACTTCATGGCATTTGACAGGAGATTATAAACCACCTTGTCAAATTTTTCCATGTCCAAGTACACCGGGGAACAGTCATCTAACTGGGTAACGAGATGCAGTCTCTTTTTCTCACAGTAGGGACGAAAAGATTCCACAATTTGGCTGACAAATTCCACTAAATCGCAGGGATGGAAGCTAGGCTGCATTCTCCCCGCATTCAGGCGTTGTAAATCTAGGAGTTGATTTACCAGTCGCAGTAGGCGGCGGGAGTTACGCAGGGCGATCGCACTTTGGGAGTAAGATAATCCTTCACCAGCCGCCACCGCCGACTCTAAAGGCCCTTGAATCAAGGTGATGGGTGTGCGAAACTCATGGGAAATATTTTGGAAAAATTCGGTTTTTTGTTTATCTAATTCCAGTAAGCGTTCAGCTTGTTGGCGAGTTTTTTGATATAAGTATGACTGCTGCACAGCGATCGCTGCTTGAGCTGCTACTGCTTTCGCCAAATTAATATCAGATGACAGCCATTGGCGTACTTTTTTACCTTCATGCAGCGTAATACTACCGATACATTTACCATCAGCTAATAATGGTACAAACATTAGCGATCGCGCTGGCATTTTTAACGGCAAATCAAAACCCTGCACATCTGAGGGAGAATGGCTCACATTACCAATTACCACAGGTTCATGAGTCTGTAGCATTTGTTGGAGGATTGGATTCTCCTGTATAGATGCTTGAGAATAGGGTAATCTCGGAGGCAATAGGTTATTCTTGCTACTTGGATTATCGTCTGGGGCTGGCGATGCCTGGGTTGGGCTGTGCCTATGCAAATTTTCCGAATGTTGAAAACTGTCATACAACGCTACACACTCGACAAACTCATCTTCCTCTGTCCACAAAGACAGGACACAGCCATCGACTTGTAAAGCTTGTCCCAGTTGTTGAGTAATAGCCGCAAAGATATCTTGGGGGTCTAGACTAGAGCGAATAGCGCTAGTAATCGTATTGATTAGGGCTTCTCGCTTGGCAAGGGCACGTACTTGTTCGTAAGCATAAGCTTGAGACAAAGCTAAAGCTGCCTGATCCGCCACCATCAACACTAGCTGCACCTCATCATCCCCCCAAAAGCGAGGTAGAGAACACTGATGCAGCGCCAGCACTGCCATCAGTTCTTGTTGGCAGATCAATGGCACAACTAAACTAGAGCAAATGTTAGCAGCAGCAAAAGCTTCCTCACGTTGGCGCAGTTCGGGAGTATTACCGTGAATGCGCTCATCATCAGTTACATCGTGAATCACTTGGACTTCACGAGTTTCCCACACAGTTTGAGCCAAAAGAGGCAGAGGGGTAGAAGGTGAGAGGGACACAGCAAAAGAACTATTTGCCTGCACCTCTGCTGGTGTCTGTTCCCCTGCTTCTTCAGAAAGAGCCTTCTGATAAATAAATCCTTTATCCGCTAACTGCTCATCTTGAAAGGGACGCAACAGGCAAACATCCACCTCCAACATGTGACCCACTGTATCTACAATTGCCTGCAAAATTTGGCGATAGTCTAAAGCACTGCGAATCGTATTTGTAACGCTATTCAGCAGCGATTCTTGTCGGAGTGTGCGGGTAAGCTCACGGGTGCGGGCTTTGAGGACATTGTGAGTATCCAAAGCTTGGCGTACCACTGCTTTGAGTTCCTCAGCTTCCCACGGTTTGGTTACATATTTAAATACCTTACCAGCATTGATTGCTTCCACCAGGTCTTCGACATCGGTGTAGCCAGTTAAAATAATCCGGATAATATCTGGATATTGAGTTGCTGTCAGGCTCAAAAATTCTGTACCGCTCATCATCGGCATCCGCTGATCGGAGATGATCACTGCGACCTCTCCCTCTTGAGCCAGCAGATCGAGTGCCGCAGGGCCAGAGTTCGCCCTTAGCACCTTATAGTCGCGATAGAAAGTGCGGTAAAGCAAATCAAGGTTGTCTGGTTCATCATCGACAACCAAAATTTTAGGCTTACTGTTTGCTTGGGATTTCATGCACCGCTTTCCTGCTGCAACGGCAGTCGGATAAAGAATAATCTGATCAGGTAAGGATTTTTCTGAGTCAGGTAAGAGCAGAGCATTTCGACCAATAAGGCTGTTTGGCTACATGACTGCTGAGTGTAGGAGCGTTTACGCACAGTAATTCGTCTCAATGGCTTATGCCTATTACCGATTGCGTTGGTGCAGTGTAATTGCTTTCATAATCAGTTTTAGGGTTACAGAGTCGGTGCTTGCTTGCCAAATCTTCCTTCACCTCCTGTGAGCAATGTCTGATACTACATACAGCGCTCATAGCTAGCTGAAAAATCCAGATGAAGCTGCATATTAAGTTTTCCCTTTGCAGCAGTTGTACTAACACTTGCAGGTAAATTTTATTTATGGTAGTCATGGTAGGGTCAGCAATATTAAAACAATAAGATTTAAAGCCAAAGTATACTATTAGACAAATACCTCCTTCTAATTTAGCAATCAGAACTATCATTAAGACAAGTGTAGGGTTAAGAAGTTAGGGATTACGGATCTTGGAGATTCTTCCCCAGTACCTGCACATCCTGTTACTATGACCTAGTAGTAAAGTCCTGTTAGTGTAGCGGCAATTGCATAAGCAAGTTCAGTACTGTAACTAAAGGTGATTTGCAACCAGAGTTTGTCAGTAATGTACTTACTTAACAATTTTGTAAGTAATGTTTACGGACAGGTTATGCTATTTATCTACCCATTCACCTAAACTGTACGACTTTACAGATGTTTTTTTGGTAAACAGACTCATATCTTCTCTATCTAAAGTAAGGGATGCACCTGAACCTACTGAACTTAAGATTGTAGATTGATGAAGCTGTAACTTCTAAGACTCTTCCAAAAATACAGGCTATAAAGCCCCAAACTAAAGTGTGAAACTTTGTATGCTCCAGAAGCTAAACCAAATTAGCAATTTTAGGTCAGTTCAATATCCTGGGCAGATATAAAGTTTTTCTTCAGTTTAAATGGTGTTTGAGGATATTTGAGAAAATTTTCGTTGAATAAAATCAATACTAAACTAGCCTTGAAATATCGGTTTTTTCATCCATACCAGCAACAGCCAATCAATCCAGCTTGCTGCCAATTTCAAATTCGTACAGCTACACCTGCTGATTTGATCGGTGTTTCTCAAATTATTGCTGAAAGCTTTCATTCCCAACAGGGTATGTGGGGATGGGCTTTTCCATTACTACGTCTCGGTATTTACGAAGACTTAAGGCATCGCATGGCATCACCTCCGTCGCGTCATATTTGTTTAGTAGCCTTTGAAGCTACTACTGTTGCGGCTAATAACTTAGTGGGAAGTGTAGAACTGGGTGTACGTTACAGTGATTCGTGGAACCAGGTTGGCATGGGTTTTCCTTACTTATCTAATTTAGCAGTTCACCCACAATACCGTAGACACGGTGTTGCTTCAGGCTTACTGACTAGCTGTGAAAAAGTTTCTCGTGACTGGGGATTTCAAGACTTATATCTCCACGTTTTGGAAAATAATCATCAAGCAAGGCAACTTTATTTTAAGTTGGGATATCGGGTGCATAAAGTCGAATCGAATTGGAATAAATTTTTCCTAAGACGCTCAAGCCAAATGTTATTGCACAAGCATCTGAGTACTGATTCCACTATTTGAATTTTATTTTGGCAGATAATAAGTAAGTTTTGATGTTGTAATTACTTTTGGGAAAATTTCTCACTAATATAATCAATCAAAGCACAAACTAACTTAATTAAAACTAAGCTAGTATTAGCTATAGGACTGATATTTTGTTTTTGAAGTACATGCAAGGTGTGCCAGACGAGAGTATAGCACTGTCTAAAGACTTTGTTACGGACTCCGTCCTAACGCACCCTACATACACTTAGATTTTTGAAAAACTTATCGAACCACTATCTCTACGAGAGGTTTTTGCCAATGCGTAGCGTCTCGTAAAGAAGAAAAGAAGCAAAAAAATTTATGAATCATTTAGGACTGCTATATAGCTTTAAATAATTCTTTTAAACATATTTTGTTTGGACTTTTTAAGGAGCTTATTATTCGTAATATTAATAAATATATAACTTTGGAAAATTTATCTTAAATGATTGATTAAGTTATTAAACTTTGTCTTTTTTGTTTGCTATTAAACAAGTATTTTATAATATTTTATATAGATAAATAAATTAATTATAATGAAAATAGCTGCACAATTGCCCTGAGAAAACTAGCAATAGCTCATAATAACTTTTTAATTAAGATATTCATCTTTATAAAAACTTTAAGAAAACCCTCTCGGAATTGGAAGACAAATCTAGTTATATCTCATAAAATATGATCACTCAATTACTAAACAATGCCTATTTATTACTATCTTAGTAAAATTGGTCAAAAAACTCTTGATAATATAAAGAATTCAAAAACCTGATTTGACATAACAGCTAATTTTGTTTTGAAGTGCATATTACTACCAAATTCGTTGAAATTTTAAAAAATATGGATAGCGAACAGCATCGGCGCTATCAGACCTCTATGGTATCAACTTATTACCCTGAAGCAAGTTTCCTTGATTCTCTTGTCATGCCAGATGGAACTGAGCAATCGCAAGGCTCGGATATCCTTACACGTTTACACAGTGGGGAAGTTTTCATTGTCAATAGTCGTAGACGAAATGGATTAATCCTCTTTAAACGCTATCATGCAGAGTTTGCTGGGCCTGGGGCTGCTGTAGGTGGGGATTACGATTGTGATTGCCAAAGGGCACTGCCCATAGGTAATCTCTCTTTATTAACTCCCGAATCTAATGAAGAACGCCAGAAGGCTTACTTAATTAGACGACAGTGGATTCGATTGATCAAACAAATTACAGAAAACCCAGTGCCTGGGCAGCGAGTTCAAAAAATTCTCGATCAATTTGAACAGTACTTTCCACCAGATATAGTGGCTCTTCTGCCGGATGTAGCTTTTGCTCTTTTGGTAGGTGTGCTGCCACAAACAGTGGGAATAGTACGCCGTTTGGGCAGTGAGGTGAACAGCCGATTTAATTATTGAGCGAATTGCTAAAATTCCAAATTTGCCAAAACAGCTTGTACTCGATTAACGGTGCGGGCATTTTCCTCTATTGTCCCTACAGTAATTCGCAATCCTGGGCTAATGTGTCGCACAACGGTGCCAAGTGTTCTAAGTTTCTGGTGGAAAGTTTTTAACGCAGCATCGGATGAATTAAAGTTATTTGGTTTAAGACGTAGGTAAATAAAGTTAGCAGCGCTTGGGGTAATTTGTAGTTCTGGTTGCTGGGATAAAATTTCGATGAGTTTGGCTCGTTCACTCAAGATTTGGGGAATTGACTCTAGCAAGAGTGTGCGGTTTTGTAAAGCAACTAATGCTGCTGCTATGGAAAAGCTAGGGAGATTGTAAGGTAAGCGAACTTTTTCTAAGATGGCGATCGCTTCGGGATGAGCGACACAATAGCCAACACGGAGAGATGCCAATCTAAAGGCTTTAGAAAAAGTGCGTAATATCACCCAATTGGGGCGTTGTGCTAATTCACCTACTAGGGTATTTTGACTAAATTCAAAGTAAGCTTCATCAATTACTACCAAAATATGCTGACTCAAACTTCTTAACCATGCCAACTCTGCCGCAGTTAAGCTATTGGCAGTCGGTGAATTGGGATGCACTACAAAAACTACGCGAATCGGGGGATTTTGAGTTTCTTCGATCGCAGCCTGTGCAGCCTTTAAGTCAATTTCAAAATTTGTTTCATTTCTACCCACCGCGACTACAGGAATGCCCAAAGTTTGTGCCAAAATCCCGTACATAGAGAAAGTGGGATTAGCAACTAGAATTGAACCTTCTCCTCCTAGACAGGTGGCGATTAATAAAGAACGGATTAGTTCATCTGAACCATTTCCAACAGAAATATTGGCAGCAGTATTAGATAGCGAGATGGCGGACGATTCATTAACGTATTGGGCGATCGCATCTTTAAGTGTCTCATGTCCGCCATCAGGATAACGATTTGTTTCAATTACTTGCTGATATGTCCAGGCTAGCTTCTCTTTTAACTCAGGTGGTAAATCATAAGGGCTTTCATTTGTATCTAGCCGATCAAATTGCACGGGGACAGATTCGGCTATATCGCTGCTGGGGTGAGGTTTGTACGCGGTAAATTGGGCTAAGTCTGACCGGATAAAGGGAAGCATAATTTTAGTCATTGGTCATTAGTCATTAGTCATTAGTCATTAGTCATTGGTCATTGGTAACTAACAAAGGACAAATGACTAAGGACATTATTTATATGAGAGTTTAATATTTTACAGCTTCAAGGTAATTGGCAAAAGAGGCGAATTGCCTGCCAAATTTCTTCCATAACATTACCCAAGGCGTGATCGCTGTCGAGTTCGACTAACTCCACCCAAGGACGCGAACGCCCAAAGTTACGACTGGCTTCGATGGGGATGACTTCATCGTTTTTTCCATGCAAAATCAGGGTGGGAATAGGACGTTGCAAAAACTTCTCTTGGTATTGGGCAGCATCTGTAACGAAATCGTAACTTAAGGGAAGCTTTCGCTGCTCCCCATAGTGGTAGACCATGATATATTTTTCTTGCTGCCAACGCTTTACTTCTTCATCGCCTAGCTTGGGTAACCAATGGGATAAAAACTCAAAAGCTGGTGCTAGCAGCACAAGACGTTGTACTTGTAAATATTGCTGTCCCAAGTGGGCAGTGGTCAAGCCGCCTAAACTTGAGCCAATGAGCGTTACTGGCGTAGAATTATTACTGAATTCTGCGGCAACTTGAGTAATCTGACGAGTGATTGTCAACTGCGAAAAATCGCCAGCATTTAGATCGGGAATTTTTAGCTTTGTGTGAATTTGGGCAAAGCGATCGCCTATATCCCGCGCTTTGGTAGAATTAGGGCTGGAAGCGAAACCGTGCAAGTAAATATACTGGGTGCACATTAAAGTTTTCCCGTTAGGTCGTCTTTAGTCATTTGTCAATTGTGATTTCAAAGGACAAATGACAAATGACAAATGACCTAGTTATCGCATTGTGACAAATTCTTCCGCTACTGAGGGATGGATACCAACGGTGGCGTCAAAGTCTTTTTTAGTTGCACCCATCTTCACAGCGATCGCTACACCTTGAATTATCTCACCAGCATTTTCACCCACCATGTGAGCGCCTAGCACTTTGTCAGTGTTGCTATCAACCACCAACTTCATCATTGTCTTCTCTTGCTTACCAGTCAAACTATAGTACATGGGGCGAAAGCGAGTGTGAAAAATTTTGACGGCATCACCGAGTTTTTCCCGTGCTTCGGCTTCAGTCCAGCCGACTGTAGCGGCTTCTGGGGTAGAAAATATGGCTGTGGGAACAGTTTCGTGACTGAATTCGCGGCGGTTATTGCCAAATTCACTATCTGCAAAGGCTCGTCCCTCGCCAATGGCGACGGGAGTTAAATTGATTCGGTCAGTGACATCGCCAACGGCAAAGATGTTCGGTTGATTAGTTTGACTATATTCATTGACTGCGATCGCATTTGTGGTATTGTACCCTGGCCCTTCCATAGAAGTAGCAACAACATCAACCCCAGCGTTTTCTAAACCTAGTCCATCTACATTGGGAGTTCGACCAGTCGCCACTAAAAACACGTCGGCAATTACTGGTTCTTGGTCTTCTCCTGATAAAGTCAGTTTAAAACCTTCCGCCACGCGTTCAACTGTTTTTACCACATTATTCTTAATCAGCCGAATTCCGTGGTTCGTCATCCCCTCTTCAATTTCTGTACGGATGTCCTCATCAAACCCCTTCAAAATCTTTTCACCTCTGGTAATTTGTGTCACATTAGAACCCAAACCACGCATGATACAGGCAAATTCTGTGCCAATATAACCAGCGCCAAGAATGACGATGTGTTTTGGTTGTTCTTTTAGATGAAAGATTTCGTTGGAGGTAATGCCATATTCCATCCCTGGTAAATCTGGTTTGATGGGACGCCCGCCAACAGCAATTAAAATTTTATCTGCTGTAACTTTGCGTCCATCCACTTCTACTGTATGAGTGTCTACCAATGTGGCGCGACCAGAAATTAGTTCTACTCCCGCTTTTTCTAAAAAGCTGATATGTAGTTGCGACAGTCGCCGAACTTCCTTATCTATAGATGTAATGAAATATTCCCAGTCTAACTCGGCATTATCTACTTTCCAGCCATAGCCTGAAGCTTCACTGAACAGTGCAGGAAAGTGAGAACCGTAGACCATGAGTTTTTTGGGAACGCAACCGCGAATCACACAAGTGCCACCAACTAAATCATATTCTGCGATCGCCACTTTTGCCCCATAGCTAGCCGCCCGTTTGGAAGCCGCCAAACCTCCAGAACCCGCACCAATTACAAACAGGTCGTAATCAAAAGTCATAAATTTATGTCTCTTTAGCAATAAGTCAGTTCCTGGGAACTTACACAGAAAACGTCATTGAACTATATGAGGATATCCGGTGAACCCTGTGTAAGTCCTGTCCTTGATTTAATCTAGCGTTAGCAGATGTTCTCTGGTCGTAGGGAATATCACTTTTTGCTTTAGTTGCTGTAGGGGCAGTAACTAAAATTGTTTGTCATGGTTCTGCCTCTGGTTTCGGGCATAAGTCTGTGCTACTGCGTTGGAGCACCTAAGTCCTACACTACTTACGCAAAATTATGACAAAACGAACCGCGTTCGGCATTCGCAGAGCATCTTGTACTCCCATTAGCAGTTTTATGTGCTTGGAAGGTCAGTTGGGGTTACGGGTGTTGGCTCAGTTGGGGTTACGGGTGTTGGCTCAGTTGGGGTTACGGGTGTTGGCTCAGTTGGGGTTACGGGTGTTGGCTCAGTTGGGGTTACGGGTGTTGGCTCAGTTGGGGTTACGGGTGTTGTCTCAGTTGGGGTTACGGGTGTTGGCTCAGTTGGGGTTACGGGTGTTGGCTCAGTTGGGGTTACGGGTGTTGGCTCAGTTGGGGTTACGGGTGTTGTCTCAGTTGGGGTTACGGGTGTTGTCTCAGTTGGGGTTACGGGTGTTGGCTCAGTTGGGGTTACGGGTGTTGGCTCAGTTGGGATTACGGGTGTTGTCTCAGTTGGGGTTACGGGTGTTGTCTCAGTTGGGGTGTTGGGTGATTTCGCAGTTGGGGTGTTGGGTGATTTTTCAGTTGGGGTGTTGGGTGATTTTTCAGTTGAGGTGTTGGGTGATTTCTCAGTTGAGGTGTTGGGTGATTTCTCAGTGGGGCTATTAGGACGAGTTAGCCGCATTTCAATTACTCCCTCGCCTTTTATCGGTGGCTGTGCTTTCAAAGCCGCAGTAGTTTCGGCTTGAACACTGGTGATTGCTGGATCAGATGTAGGCACTGGACTTTGCCTGTCCAAATCAAGTTCCCGAACCAGTTCGCTATTTTCATAAAAATTTCTCAGATCAAAATCATATAAGTTCTGAAATTTCCCTTTAATTAGAATTATCATCTGCCCTGCTTCCAGCACCTTAGTTTCACCTTCCTTGTTAGAAACTTCAATGCCGCTATTTGTCAGCGCACCCACAATCGTGGTGTCTGTTTGTTGGTCGTAACGTACAAATAATGCTGAACCACGAATTGCGGCTGCTGCACTTGGCGTTTGTATACGTGTTTGCCCCCTTCCTGGTGGGATGAGCAGCAACACAGTCCCATTTGACAGTTTAAAGTCACGAGTCTTCGGCAAAAATTGAAATAACGCCTGTTCTCCAACTCGTGCCAAAGAGCCATCATTGAAACGCAAATCTGCTAGGGAAGCTCGACCAGTTGACAGCCCGTCCCCAGGAGTCATTGCATCTAATTTGCGTGCAGGACGTTTCTTCAGTTTATCTTTAGGTATCAGTTGTACCATGTTGCGGAGATCCTGAATCTTTGCTTGCGTCAAAGGGGTTATGGCACTTACCTTATTTGGTAAAGGCAGTACTATAACTCCCCATAAACCAATCACTACCAATGGAAAGGATTTATAGAACATAGTTTGAGAACTTGTGATTTTCAACTAAATTTAAAGTTTAAGCTGTTGATAATTTTTATAGCGAGTTTATTTAGTAAATTTATTTGTGCTTTAGCCTACATTTAATAGATAAAATAGGCAAAAAATCAATTATGTGTTTAATTGATTAAGTTTTTTATGAAACTGGCATTAGATACAATAGACCTCTTCAAAAATAATTTATGGTACAATACAAGGTTTTAAAAATATGCTTTCTATCTCAATCAGACATACCAATGAGGTCACATAGGTTATCAGTATAGATTTTGATATGCATTTTTATAAAACTTATCATCATACCACAAAATAATTATGCAAGAGGTCTAATAAAGTCTGCGGTAGATTTCAATATTAGTACTTGATATCAACAATTAAATAAGGAGTATTTTACAAATAATCCATTTTAATCAGATCAGCGACAGGGACAAAAAGTTGTTATAAATCTGTTGTGAAATGACTCACTGCCTGTATTTCACTAAATTTTAACATAAGCTGTAACTGTATCCGATCATCTCAGTTTTGCAAAAGAATCTGCGGAAAAATCCGAAAAGCAGCAATTTCTGTTTGTAGTTTTAGTATATACCTACAAAGCTAAGATAGATGTACTCAATTGTATATTCTGAGCCGGAACTTCTAATACAGCTTGTCGGTCTACATTTGCCAAAGGCGATCAACGCAATCTAAACAGATGCGACTCAAAAACTGGAAGAATTTGTTTTTTTGTATTTTGTTAGCTTCCAGTGGTGGAAGCTGGTGTTGCATTAGAGTAGATGCGGCAGAATCTGCAAATACAGATATTTGGCATTCTAAAAATTTAGCAAGCACACAGGAAAATTATCAGCTATGTCAGAACTTGGAGCAAGAGGTAATTAACTCTTTATGTAAGCAGTCCAGTGAGTCGCATCCTTTAAACTTGCAGATGCCGTTAAAGAAGAGGCAAGTGAGCAGGGAACTCTTAGCTGGGAAGATAGTTCAGATGGGGATTCGACCTTACCTGTTGCGCCAGCTTCCCGTAGGGTACGATAACCAGTTAATAGAAGTGGAGGATTCAGACTCATGTTCCCCCCTTCATTTCCACGACAGGAGGAAGGGGTCATTTCCCCCTACCTCCTGCCCCCTCTCCCCCAATCCCCACTCCGTGGGGGCCCCGAGTCCCCCTACCTCTTCGTTAAAGCTGACGCAGCAAACACCCGAAACTACTCAAGCCCCAGACACAACCGAAGAACCTGGGGATACTCAAAACCAAAATGACCCACCACAGCTAGAATTGCAGCCAAGTGATTTGCCTACATCTCCTCCAGACTCAAAAGAGGAACTGTTGAATGCACCCGAGATAAATCAGTCCCAAAGGCTAGAGAGGCTAATGCAGCTGCTACAATTGCCAAAACAGCCACCTGAATCTGATAGCGATCGCGAATTGGGGTTGCGGGTGCGATTACGACCCCTAGAACAGCCTACTTTGCCACCAACAGAACAACCCGTTGCTAAGTTTCAACCTATAGGCTATCTACAAGGGCGTCTAGCCTACTTCCAGACGAGTAATATTTTTTCCTCAAAGGATATTCCTATAGAAGATGGTTTAATTTTTTCTGGACTGACGTTAGCCTCTGCATATTTCCCTTTGGGAGCTAAGACTTTTTTAAACGGCTCAATTGATGGCAATCTCATTCGTTATATCAATCAGTCACAATACGATTACAACCAGGTGAGATTTAATCTCAGTATTTACCAGCAGCTATCGCAGCGAATGTATGGAGAAGTTAGTTGGAGCAATCAACAGTTATTTCATGCCAACAACAGCGATCACCTGGATAGCTTCAAAACAGGCGATCGCTTTTTAAATGAGAATTCTTTGCAAGTGTCTTTAGGACGGCGAGATCCCCTAACTTCAAAATTAATATTAAATAGCTTTTACGAATTGAGTGTAAATTTTGCTAATCCCCAAAGTCGCGATCGGATAATCAATTCCTTTTGGGTGTCTCTGAACTACTACTTGCAAAAGCCTCTCCAGGTTGGTATTGACTACCAGGTGAATTTTTCGGACTTTACACAGCGCGATCGAGAAGACCAATTTCATCGGCTATTCGGGCACTTAAATTACCGAATATCTGATAACAGTAATATGAATGTGCAAGCTGGAGTCAGTTTAGGTAGTTCAACCGCCGAAAACATTGATTTTGATGGCTGGTTTTTCAGTATTAATTACAGTTTGCAATTAGGTCAGTTTTGAAATTTGTCCTTTGTCCTTTGTCATTTGTCAAAAACTAATGACTAATGACCAATGACTAATGACTAATGACTAATTACTAATCCAATCACTCCAGCTACCAGCATAAAGTTTACCCTTGCTAATGCCAGCTAATTCTAAAGAAAGTAAATTTACGCAAGCAGTAACGCCAGAACCGCAATAAACCAAGATTTCTTCGGCTGTTTCTAGCTGTTCCCAGCGACGGCGTTGTTCTGGTTGAGGCAGTAGGTAGCCGGAAGAGTCTGTAACTTCTTGCCAAGGATAGTTGACTGCACCGGGAATATGTCCGGCAATTTTATCAATTGGCTCTCGTTCACCTCGGTAGCGATCGCTTTCTCTTGAATCTACCAATACTACTTCATGGCTATCTTTCCGGCTTTTCACCTCTGTAATATCTACCACCTTTTCTATTTGTACTTGAGCTACAAATGTACCCATCCGGGGTTGAGGAACGACATCCGTAACAGGATACCCAGCTTTTTGCCATCCAGCAAAGTTTCCATCCAGTACTGCTACTTGCTCATGCCCTAGATAGCGCAAAAGCCACCATAGACGAGCCGCAAAGGCAAAGCGCGAATCATCATAAGCTACAACTAAACTTTTTTGGTAATTTACCCCAATCGCTGCCAATTTGTTAGCTATATCATTGGGGTTAGGTAAAGGATGTCTCCCACCATGCTTACCCACTGGACTGGAAAGATCCTGATTCAAATCTAGATAATATGACCCATTTATATGACTTGTTTGGTACTGTTGCTGCCCTAGTTGTGGATCGGCTAGAGAAAAGCGACAATCCACAATAACGATTTGCGGATCTTCTAGATGTTCAAACAGCCAAGCTGGCGAAACAACAAATTGGGGGTTGGGCATAGGGCATGGGGCATTGAGTAAAACAGTTCCTCTTTTCCTCTTTTGGGAGTTCTGAGTCAATAAGTTAGATTTCCTACTCAGCATCGGCTAAACGCCCAGCTACCGCTAACAGCACTCAGTACTCCTGAAGGGCATTGGTCATTATTTAGTTTTATTTGTAAAATGTCAGACTTAGAAAATTTTACACCTAAGTTAACAGCAGATGGTTCTTTCACCTTTGTCTCTCAAGAATTTGGTGAATCCTTTCACAGCCATTATGGTGCGAAGCAGGAGAGTTTTTTCAAGTTTGTGGAACCTACTCAACTGACTACAGCCGCCCAAAAACCAGTGTTGCGACTATTGGATATTTGTTATGGTCTAGGATATAACACAGCTGCTGCAAAGCAAGACAATTTGGGCAGTGAATCCTAGCTGTTGTGTTGAAGTAATCGGTTTAGAACTGAATCCAGCAGTGCCACAAGCGGCGATCGCTCATCACTTGTTCGACAATTGGAACTGTAACTATATTGAAATTTTGTCCCAGCTAGCAAATGATCATCAAGTGCAAACACCTTGTCTAAAAGCAAAGCTATTAATTGGCGATGCTAGAACTACGATAACAGTTCCATGCCCTACTACGTCAGTCAGGTTTCTGGGCAGATGCAATTTTCCTCGATCCCTTTTCACCACCTCAATGTCCTCAATTATGGACTGTTGAATTTATTAAACAACTGTCATTGTGTTTACATCAAGATGGTTTATTAGCCACCTATTCTTGTGCTGCTGTACGCACAGCACTTTTGTCTGCTGGTTTGGCGATCAGTTCTACCCCACCTGTGGGAAGGCGATCGCCTGGTACTCTGGCAGCCCATTCTGGGAGTGCTGAGTTGAAAGTGCTCCCTATCCTCTCACAAGCTGAAAAAGAACACTTGCTAACCCGTGCTGCTATTCCCTATCGCGATCCTGGATTAAGCGATTCACCCGAAGTCATAGTGATGCGGCGACAACAAGAGCAACAAGCCTCTTCACTCGAACCTACTTCCCATTGGCGAAAAAGGTGGCTATTGGGAACACAAGGCAGAGATTTTATGGAAACTAGTGGTCTGTCCCATTAGTTACGATGGGTGAAAAAGTTCGTAGTCAGGACTTTAGTCCTAGATTTTTAAGCACGCTTTGTGATTACTACGAACCCCTAGCCTGTAGTTCAGTTTTTGGTAGTATTCAATACTACGTAATAGTTGACAGTAATAAAATATTGCTATAACTGAGTAAGTAAAAAGCTATACACATAATGATTACCATAAAGACTTAACATTCAAAACCGGGTATCTCGATATAAAACAAGCAATTACAAGGCTTTTTAGTGCCGCTAGATGAAAAAATAGCCGTAGAAAACCTGATTTAAGATTTGTGCCAATTGATCATACTGGAATTAGAAGCAAAACAAAAAATTTGACAACAAGATACCCCTTGTTTGTAACATAAAAGATACATGCTGCGAAAAACTTAGATACGTAGCTTGACATAATGCATAATCCTTATTAAAACTCTGGCTCAGATATAGTTGAATATTAAATTTGTTTTTGAAATCTGACACTGTTAACTTGTGCAAAAAACTGGAGTGGCTTTGTGATTCAATGGAAATCCAACCATACAGGCTTTACAGAACAAATTGTTAGTGACCCAAACCCCATTAGCAGAGTGAAGAGTATCGGTTCAAATCATGCCGTAGGATCGCAAAATAATGCGGAGGCTTATTCTTTAGGCTTATCTCAAGAAGACCTTATGCTTAAAGATACCCAAGCAGTGTCTTCTTGGATAAAAGTTGATGTTAATTGTGGTGATGATTCATTGGTTTCTAGAACACTACAAGCTAAAGGTTCTAAAGTGAATGGGTTTGATTTAGATCCGCCGAAGGTTTTAGTAGTTGACGATCATGCCGCCAGTCGCATGACTGCTGTTGCCCTCTTGGGGATGGAAGGATACGAAGTGATTGAGGCGGATAGTGGTTCCACTGTTGTAGGATTGGTAACTCAAAAACAACCAGATTTGATTTTGCTGGATGTGATGATGCCAGGAATGGATGGATTTGAAGTGTGCCAATTACTCAAGCAGGATGAGCAGACTAGGCTAATCCCAGTGATTTTTATTACGGCGTTAAATGACAGGCGATCGCGTATTCGGGGAATTGAAGTTGGGGCAGATGATTTTCTCACCAAACCCTTTGATCGTGTAGAACTGGCGGCACGTGTAAAGTCCTTAGTACGGCAGAAGCGTCTGAACGAAGATTTAGACCATGCCGAACAAGTACTATTTTCTTTTGCCATGTCGATTGAAAGCCGCGATCCCAATACAGGCGACCATTGTGAACGCCTGGTAAAATTGGGACAAGCTTTTGGTGAATACCTCAATCTTTCACACTACCAAATTCGAGATTTGATGCGGGGCGGTTATCTTCACGATATTGGTAAGGTGGGTATTCCCGATGGAGTGTTGCTGAAAAAAGGCAAACTCACCCCCGAAGATTGGCAGATCATGCAGCAGCATGTTTTGATTGGAGAAAAAATCTGCCAGCCACTACGCAGTATGCGCGGTGTAATTCCCATTATTCGTCATCACCACGAACGCTGGGATGGCTCAGGCTACCCTGATGGACTCAAAGAGGATGATATTCCCTACCTGGCGCAAGTATTTCAGTTGATTGATATTTACGATGCCCTAACCAGCGAACGACCTTACAAAAGAGCTTTTACTTCAGCAGAAGCACTTTTAGTGATGCAAAAAGAAACTGATTCAGGTTGGCGTAATCCCAAACTAATGCAGCAATTTGCCGAGTTTATTGTCTCCTGTTATGAAAAAGAGTAGGTAGTAAAAAATTTTGTAGCTGCCGAGATCAGCGAAAATTGGTATAATCCTGACTCATTGTATATTTGAGTCTTCTATGATTAGCTGGTATGAATTGAGCCGATATTTTAAAGTACCAACAGCATTAATCATAATTTCACTGATAGCTGATAGCTAATTATGGTAGTTGTAGCAATTCTAGCGGCGGGACGCGGCACACGGATGAAATCACGCTTACCCAAGGTTTTACATTCTTTGGGTGGGCGATCGCTAGTTGAGAGAGTTCTCGAAAGTGTAGAACCACTTTCGCCCTCACGGCGAATCGTGATTGTAGGATATCAGTCTGAGGAAGTGCAAGCCGCGATGCATTCAATTAAGAGCTTGGAGTTTGTCGAACAGACTGTGCAACTAGGGACAGGTCATGCCATCCAGCAATTACTTCCTCACTTGGAAGACTACACTGGGGATTTGCTGGTACTTAACGGCGATTTACCGTTGATACGTAGCGAAACCCTCAAGCAGATGTTACAAACTCACGCCCGAAATCAGAACGCCGCCACTATTCTTACCTCCCATTTACCCGACCCTACGGGCTACGGGCGAGTTTTTTGTAACGATGAAAATATTGTGCAGCAAATGGTCGAACACAAAGATTGTACTGCTGCTCAAAGACAAAATCACCGGATTAACGCTGGAGTTTACTGCTTCCGTTGGCCAGATTTGGCAAAGGTGCTTCCCCACCTACAAGCAAACAATGCTCAAAAAGAATACTATCTCACTGATGCCGTGACTCAAGTGGGAAAAGTTATGGCAGTGGATGTGGAAGATTACCAAGAAATTCTCGGCATTAACGATCGCTTGCAATTGGCAACAGCATACGAAATTTTGCAAAAACGAGTCAAGGAAAAATGGATGCTGGCGGGTGTGACTCTTATCGATCCTACAAGCATCACCATTGATGAAACAGTGGAATTACAGGCGGATGTAATTATTGAACCCCAAACTCACCTGCGGGGAAATACAGTGATTCAATCAAGTTGTCACATTGGCCCGGGAAGTTTAATTGAAAATAGCCAGTTGGCTGAAAATGTCACGGTGCAGTACTCAGTGGTAATAAATAGTACTGTGCAGGCGGGAAGCCGAATTGGCCCTTATACTCATTTGCGCGGTCAGGTACAAGTCGGTGCTGGTTGCCGTGTGGGGAATTTTGTGGAATTGAAAAATACTCAATTAGGCGATCGCACAAATGCAGCACATTTGTCGTATATAGGTGATACCGTCGTCGGCAATCAGGTGAATATTGGTGCCGGTACAATTACTGCCAATTATGACGGCGTGAAGAAACACCGTACAAAAATAGGCGATCGCACGAAAACTGGCGCCAATAGCGTTTTAGTGGCTCCACTCACCTTGGGAGATGATGTCTATATCGCAGCTGGTTCTACAGTCACAGAAGATGTGCCTGATGATTCTCTGGTGATTGCCCGTAGTCGTCAGGTGGTGAAACCAGCTTGGCGCAAGAAGAGCCAATAAAGCGATAATTAAATCATCAGATTAGCTGATTCAACTAAAGGTAAAAGATGAGGAAAACAAAACAATTTACCGCGATTATTGAGCGTGAAGAAAAGGGCTATGTATCGCTTTGTCCAGAATTAGATATTGCTAGCCAAGGTGACACTATCGAAGAAGCACGCAGTAATTTGGTTGAGGCATTGGAATTATTTTTTGAGACAGCTGACCCCTCTGAAGTCCAAGATCGGCTAATTACAGAAATCTTTATTACACGCCTAGAGGTAAGTGTTGGGTAAGCTGCGCGTTCTTTCGGGTGAGGAAGTGTGTCAAATTTTAGAGATGTATGGTTTTGTGCAAGTACGCCAACACGGTAGCCATATTATGATGCAGCAGCGAACAGAAGACTCAACTATAACCGTTCCTGTTCCTAATTATGACGAGCTTCGTGTCGGCACTTTACGATCTATTATTCGCCAGTCAGGATTGCCACGCGCTCTTTTTGAGGTGAATTAGCAGAAGGTGCAGGTTGAGCAATCTCATAGTGATAATGCACCCTTGTATCTTAGTTATTTCACCGCTCAAGTACAATCAAATGGTTTGTATGGTTTTAGCTTGTTCCATTTGAGTCATCAGAGCAAGACAAACACAATTTAGTATGGAAGAACTGCTAGAACTTAGGCAACTTCTAGAACAAGGCAAAATCCATGAGGCGCTGCTGTTGGTGGATGAGTTAGAAGAAATGAGCCTCGGCGACAAAATCAATAAAATTGATAGTTATGGTGTAATTCTTCTTATTCATTTAATTAAACAAAAGGCTGAAAAACGTTCTACTCGCTCTTGGGATGTTTCGATAGAAAATACGGTGCGTGAAATCAACAAAATAAACAAGCGCCGCAAATCCGGTGGTTTTTACTTGAATCAAGCAGAATTAATCGATATTCTGCAACAAGGATATCAAGTGGCATTGAAAAGGGCGGCGCTAGAAGCTTTTGAAGGGCGTTATGAAACCGAAGAATTAGCCGTAATGGTTGATGAACAAGAAATCTTAACTCAGGCGCTAGAATTGATTCAAAAATAACTTAAGCTAGACGATTTTCACAAAAGTGAAATGCTCCCCGAGCGTGTTGGATCAAAAGCTTCGCAGGTTTTGATAAATCCAATGATGTGATTAATGGTCAAGGAGGTAATGACATCATTAATGCCTTCAGTGGCAATGACCTGTTGCGGGGCGGGTCAGGCGATGATATTCTCATCGGTGGAGAAGGTAATGATACTCTTGTGGGTGGATTCGGCAATGATATTCTCGTTGGTGGTGTAGGTGCTGACTCTTTCCTTTACAACACCGATGCTGCTTTTGCCCTGACTGCTATTGGTGTAGATGCGATCACTGACTTTAACAGTTCCCAAGGTGACAAGATTGTACTGGAGAAAACTACCTTTAGTGCAATTACCTCTGCTGTGGGAACAGGTTTTAGTAACTTGAGTGATTTTCAAGTGACTAATTTAGCAGGGACTAGCACAGCGAAAATTGTCTACGATGCTGTGAGTGGGCAATTATTCTACAACCAAAATGGCAGTGCGGCGGGTTTTGGCAGTGGTGGTCTATTTGCAACTCTAACTGGTGCGCCAACTCTTACGGCATCAGATTTTCTGTTGCAAGCGTAGTTTGCTCAAAACACGGAATGTCGAGTTCGGAACACGAAACTCCGAGTTCGGAACACGAAACTCCGAGTTCAGAACACAAAACTCCGAGTTCAAAACATGAAACTCCGAGTTCGGAACAGGAAACGTCGAGTTCGGAACAGGAAACGTCGAGTTCAAAACATGAAACTCCGAGTTCGGAACACGAAACTCCGAGTTCAGAACATGAAACGTCGAGTTCAGAACACGAAATGTCGAGTTCAAAACATGGAACTCCAACTTCAGAAACTTGAAGCTTATTTCTTCACTAACAACTCTGGGCTACTTAGATGTGGGAATCATAACTAATTACCCGGTCAACAATAGCCAATTAATTCACTATCATTCCACTCCAAGGTGTCACCAATTTTTTCGCCGTCGTGGTAGGCGGCGAGTAAGATTTCGCTGGTTTTACCCCAAGCAATCGCTCCACTAGCATCTAAAGCGATCGCTCCCAAATCCCGTTTGTTCTGGTACGCTTCTCCAAAGGATCGCTGCATGGCCTCCTTCAGAGACATCCCATCAGTGACACGTACTACAATCCGGGGAGCTAGACACTCATCAATGATATCTTCGCCAATGCCAGTACAGCTAACACCCGCATTACTAGTAGCATAATTACCTGCTGGCATCGCAGAATCACTTACCCTGCCAATCCGCTCAAAGCCCTTACCACCAGTAGAAGTGCCAGCAGCTAGCCTACCAGATGCATCTAAAGCTACCACACCGATAGTCCCGCGTCCGGCATTGCTGGTTTCTACCAGTTCGGGTTCTGCTACCACGCCAGCCATTGCGCTTTTAAAATTATCCTGGCGCTCTTGTATCCACTCTTGTAACCGCAAATCAGTTAAAGCGTTATAGCTGGGAAGTTGCATTTCCCGCGCCAATTCAGCCGATCCGAAATCTGATAGCACTCGGTCTGGGGAGTTTTGTAAAAATTGTGCCAACTCAATGGGATTTTTTACCCGCGAAATATTAATTACACCACTAAACCGCCCTAATGCGCCATCCATCAGAGAAGCACTCATGCGGATTTGCCCATCAGATTGTAGTACTGAACCAGTACCAGCATTAAAGCGGGGGTTATCTTCGAGCATTTGGCAACCATGCACCACCGCCTCAGAGGCAGTTGCTCCGCATAATAGTAGAGAATAGACTTCTTCTATTACTGTATGGAGCGATCGGCGTACCGCCTCCAGTCCTCCTTTACCGTGGAGAGAACTACCAGCCCCCCCATGAATAATTAATTTAGGTTGCACCTGTGACTCCATTAATCCCTTGCGCTATTTGCGTCTGTATTGCGGTTTGTTTCATTGGGGACTGGGGATTAGGGATTGGGGATTGGGAAGAATTCATTCCCCAGTTCCCAGTCCCCAGTCCCCAGTCCCTTTAAGTTTTCGCTTCAGAACGGCGACGACGACAACGTTCTGAGCAGTATTTCACATCGTCCCAGCAATCTTGCCACTTTTTACGCCATGTGAAAGGACGTTGACATACCGGACAAATTTTTGTCGGTAGGTCAGATTTAGAACGAACACGTCCCATATAAATACTCTGTATATGAGAATTTTATTTCTGAGAGATGGAAAATAATTATAACCAGTTTGCTAGGAAGGGAGGATACTTTCGGCGAACAAATGTAATGTCAATCTATCCTTAGACTTATTTTTTAGCTACGTCTCTAGGAATATAGAACTATGAATAGATGACTCAACTCTCAAGTAAGTCTGTAAATTTTTCCAGAGAGGGGTTTTCGTAGCATTGTCAAAGAAAAAGAGAAATACTGACAAAATTATATGTAGTGTATATGTATTAAATAAGTCTTACAACTATAAACTAGAAAAGTGAGCAAGTTTTGGTCTGGAAAGTGAGTAATATGAGCTAATAAACTGTGAGGCACTTCGGTAATAACCGCATTCTTTACGCATACAATACTAGAGACAAAACACCTCAACAAGGGCAACTATGAGAATAAATGCTCAGAACCTCAGCTCTTTTATACCAACTGAAGGCTTGGTATTTATAGATAAACTAGTGCAAAATATGGTATTTTTTCGGATCAAGCGATCGCTATATTGGACTAAAGCTACTCGTTTTTTTCGTCCCATAGTGGCATTTGTCGCTATTTTGCTCGTAGTCCTAATCTATGCAACCCCTCAAGCTTTGGCTTCAGACCACCAGGACACAATTTTTCTTGCCAGTAGGCTTACTGCTGCGGATCTCACAGATTTGTTTGTGTTTGAGAGTCCGACAAACCCCAAAAATGTTGTCTTAGTGATGGATTTCGACCCTCTGATCGTTTCTGGTGAAAACAGACCATTCGATCCAAATCTTCTTTATCAGTTCAAGATTGATAACACTGGCGACAGTATTGAAGATGTCGTACTTTAATTCAATATAAATGGTAAAGGCTCACAGCAAACGGTCACAGTGCGCGGCCCAAGTAGTCCAATCACAGTAGGAACAAAGTCAGCTTTGCTTCCAGTAAGTTGGACGGGGCAACTTAACCAAACATTCTCCGCATCTAACGGCATAAAGTTCTTTGTTGGCACACGCAAAGACCCGTTCTTTTTCGATCTGGAACAGTTCTTCAAAATCATCCCAGATCGTAATTATAATATTCAGCCTAATCTTAATCCTCCCTTCACAGTTCTTACCTTCAGACCACCTGGACAAGCACAAGACACTCTAGCCCCATTCAATGTTCACTCAATTATTGTCGAGCTACCCAGGAAACTGCTTGGTAGTGGCAAGATTGGTGCTTGGATAACAACTAGTGTTAGAACTCCTAGACTCAGAAACGGGAATTTAGCTCAGATTGAGCGGTTAGCAGTTCCAGCCCTGAATGAACTTTTTATGGACTACAAGGATCATAATAATAGTAATCTTCAGACACCAACACAGGACGCTAGCAATCAATCCCAATTCATTCAAGCCTTTGTTAAAGCAATCGGCAGACCTCAAGGCATAGCCGATGCAGTTATCTCAGTGGCGATTCCTGATGTTATCCAAGCAGACCTTTCTAAAGCTAGCGGTAGTTATTTTGGTACTCAGTTAGGTAAAAACTTTGGCGGCAGAAGACCAAAAGATGACGTAATCGATGTAACAGCATCTGTTGTCTTTGGTAATGCAGTTACAGGGATTACTACAGGACAAATTCCGGCGCTGACTAGCGATAATGTTGGGCCTAATAATGCTAACTTTCTTCCTACCTTCCCTTATTTAGGTAATCCTTTGTAAGGTTTATGCATCTACGAATACTATGGGTGTTAGTGCTGACTAGCCTAGTGGTTTTACTAAGACCCTGTGATACAGAAGCGCTAAGTTTAGGCTACACCAATAGTAATTTAGGCGCATATTCCTCTGCTGTGCAACTGCTGACTGTTAATTCTAGGCAGATATTACCAGTTCAGCAGTCAGATTTAGTCTTCCCCGATTATTTACAGCGATCGCATATTATCAGCGTCTATGAGGAGAAAGTTGCCCAATCTCCCAATTCCTCAATATTTTTACGTCTGTTAGCCGATCAATATTTGAGGCGCTTTCGAGAAATTGGAGATATAGACGATGTGTTACGAGCAGAACAAGCAGCACGTAGATCCCTAGCACTACAGCCGCTCCATAATGATATTTCTTCCATGCTCCTAGCATCAGCTTTACTATCTCAGCATCAGTTTCGAGAAGCTTTAGAAGTATTAAACGATACTCAAGATCCATCTCTTGATAATCCCAATATTGTCTCGCTCTTGGCATCGATTGAGATGGAGTTGGGTAATTATGAAGCAACTCATCAACTATTGCAAAACTTTGCACAGGAAGAATCGAACTCTGGTCATAACGCAGTTGTCGCCCGTTACTTAGAGTTAACCGGCAATCTAGCCTCGGCACGACAACTGCTAGATGAGGCTATGCAGGAGATGGACTCTTTCTACACGACAAGCGCAGAAACTCGTGCTTGGTTTCATGTGCGGACTGGGGATCTGGCTTTTGCAGCCGGGGATTTTGCCCTGTCTGAGCAGCGATATCGGGAAGCTCTTGACCTCTTCCCACGGCATATAGCTGCGTTTACAGGACTGGTCCGCCTCTATGCGGCACAGCATCGATGGCAGGATGCTCTGAATACCGCAAATCAGGGTATAGAACTGATGCCGTTGGTAGAAACGCTGGGGTACAAGGCTGATGCTCAACTAGCTCTGGGAGATCAAAAAGGCGCAGCTGAAACTGAAGATTTAATCGGGGTAGTAGCTTACCTGAGCAAGGTTAAAGGAATCTACGATCGCGCTTTGGCAGTCTACTACACCGAACACGGAATTCATTTAACAGAGGCTCTACAGATTGCCCGTAATGAAGTAGCAGTACGAGACGATGTATATGCAGAGGATACGTTGGCTTGGGCAGCTGCGGCTAATGGGCAATGGCAAGAAGCGCAAACGGCAGCACAACGGGCAACTCGCTTCGGGACAGAGGATGCTTTGCTGCAATTTCACGCTGGCATGATTGCGTTTCACTTAGGTAAGCGTGAGGAAGCAATCAAGCGACTAACTCAAGCTGTTAACCTCAATCCTCAATTTCATTACAAGTATGCTGATCAAGCTCGTCAAGTCTTGGCTAACTTAGTACCCTCTGTTTCTTTTCCCATTCCTAACGCTATAGGGAGTTCTTTATGAAAAAGCTGCTACATTACTTGGCTTGGAGTATTGCAATCATCGCAATATGTTTATTTTGGATGCCGAGGGCGGATGCCCATCCTTTAGGCAATTTTACCATCAATCACTACGCAGGAGTGCAAGTAACGCCAGATGGTGTGGGGATTGATTATGTTCTAGACATGGCAGAGATTCCGGCTTTTCAGGAAATTAATCACTTAGATACCAATCACAACCGCAAAGCTGAACCTGTAGAGACGGTTCAATACCCTGACCAAAAATGCCAGGAAGTCAATTCATATCTGGAACTGTCGATCAATAAACAGCCTTTAGCACTTTCTTTGAGCAAATCCACAATCGAATTTCCTCCAGGTGTGGGAGGATTATCTACACTGCGGCTTAGTTGTAATTTTCAGGGGACAACGGAGTTAGTAGGCGCGAATCAGTTAATCGAGTTTGAAGATCAGTTTTATCCACACCGCTTGGGCTGGCGTGAGATTACTGTGGCTGCAAATGGCGTTCCTATTCAAGGTGATTTCACCTCTTTGAGTATCACCAACCGCTTGAGAGATTACCCTACTGAGTTACTTAGCAGTCCTCTCGACCAGCGTCGGATTGACTTTAAACTCAATCCGTCTCTGACATCAAGTGAACAAGCGCCTCCACCGTCTGTTAAGTCATCCAGCCGCTTAGATAATGCTTTGACAGGAAGAAGCAACGATGTCTTCACTAGCCTAATTACCCAGGAAAATCATAATTTCCTGACTATTCTAATAGCTCTAGCGATCGCCTTTTTATGGGGTGGTTTACACGCCCTGTCCCCTGGTCATGGGAAAACGATAGTTGGTGCTTATTTGGTGGGTTCCCGCAGTAATGCCCAACACGCTCTATTCCTGGGGTTGATTATGACGATTACCCATACTGCTGGCATATTTGCTCTTGGGCTGGTCACTCTTGGCACATCCCAGTTCATCCTAACAGAGCAATTGTACCCTTGGTTAAGCGTACTCTCTGGTGTACTGGTGACTGTAATTGGTCTGAATTTATTTATCAGTCGATTGCAAGGGACTCAGGTTTCTCATTCACATGACCATGTACATAGTCATCAACACAGCTACGGCTTGCATCATCACCATCATCACCATCATCACAACCATGTACATCATGAGCATTCCCATTTACCGCCTCACGGTAATGGAAGTTCCATGAAGTGGTTTAGTCTACTAGCGCTGGGAATATCGGGCGGCTTGTTACCTTGTCCTTCAGCCTTAGTAGTGTTGCTGAGTGCGATCGCAATGGGACGAGTTGGCTTTGGATTAGCGTTGGTATCTGCCTTTAGCTTAGGTCTAGCAGCAGTACTAACTGGAATCGGCTTAATGCTAGTCTACGCCAAGGATCGGTTTGAGCATTTACCATTGCAGATACCCAGGATAAAAATGTTACCTGTGGCAAGCGCCTTATGTATCACCCTAATTGGCTTAGGCATTACTTCACAGGCTTTACTCGCTCATCTCTGGAACTAGATTTACAGCCCTGGCAATATTCCCTTGTCGCCGAAGCTTCTTCAATCGCCAGCGCAGTAATCTTTGGAATTTTTGATAGCAGCTTAATACTAAAATGCAAACTGAAAAAGCTAAAATCTGTCAACTAACCTCCGAATGAATCACCCAGATTTATTACTTACTTAACGAGCGATCGTCCGTTAAGGGCTTGATGTAAACTTCCAAAACTGGTAAGCAGCAACTAATTAGTTGCTGCTTGGATATGATGAGTTTGCCAGAAAATCTTACTTATTTTGAGGAAAATATGAAACGGTTTATCTTCATCTTTTTAATAACTGCTTTGTGCATAATAGGCTACTTTGAAATTAGCTTGTCAGAAGCTGAAAAACTTTTTTGGCTCAATCTGAGTCTTTGATACCAATTCTATGTAAGCCTACGCTTTCTTCACGTAGAAGCAATTCATCAATTGCTTCTACGGCGTGTATTTTTGCGTAAGTTATATAGTGCCATCTTTCAAAAGAAATGCTATGACATCCTGCTATGTAAAGTCTAATCATGGATCAATTTAATTACCCTAAATTTTGTTCACGCCCATGATTTTTTATCACGAGTGAAAAATCCGGGCTAAGAATCATGACCAACTAACGGCAACAACAAGCGGCTAACTACCCGATTATCTGGTAATTGATAGAAATTCAACTCTCCTCCTAGTTCCTGCATAAGGTTTTGACAAATTAGCAGATGTAAACCTGGCGGTTGGTCGAGTTTGGAGGGAGCAAGCACATCTTTAGGTGTATTATCATGTAGTTCTGTTAGTAGCTGTGGTTCGATCGCACCGTTGTATGTAATCGACAGTTCTAAAGATGTCTGATGTTCAGCCCCTCCACTTCCAGAAGAATGCTTTGAATCGTAGTTTTTAGATGCATCTAAACGGCGACACCAAATATCAATTCTGCCGCCGCTTTGAGAACGGTTACAGGCATTAACCAATAATTCATGGATAACTAACTCAATTTTGACAATATCACCAGCGATCGCCATTGCGGATTGAGCGCTGGAGGTAGGAACACCTCTGGCGAGTGAAGAATTTTTTGGCGATTGTTCCTCAATATGTTGTCCCAAACCATGTACACCAATCCACAGCTTTTGGTGTTTAAGTAAATTTTCAATGCGTTCGAGCGATCGCTTTAGTAAACTGGCTATGGGCATAGTTTCCCAACTTATATGTAGCTGCCATTGCTCAAGTTTTAGCATTCCACTCATGGAGGCGGCTGTATGGTCTAACTGCCGCAGCAATAGTTCGTAGCGCATCTGAGTCAGTTCATTAGCAGGAATACCCAAATCATGTATTTGTCTAAGCGATAGCGCCGTTATTCTTTGAATTTCCTCTAAGCGGCGATGTTTGTACCAGTTAAGTTGTCGTAATTCTTCTGTTGTAGACTCTAGAAGTCGGGTAATTTGCTTTTCACGACGCCACCAGGCTAATTGAGAAATTAAAGTTGCGGTTGCACTGAGGTTTTGTTCTGACCAGTGACGCTCTTGATAGTCTGCTAACAACACTACACCCGTAATTTCATAATCAGCATTGGTACGTAATGCCATCACCAAAATTTGACCTTTGTCTGGAGTATTCAACCATTTTCGAGTTTTGGGGGGTAAATTATCTACGTTCAAAGTCAGGTAACTCTCTGTGGCAAGTGCCCACTGAATTAAGGCTTCTGTGTGGATAGGAATAGATGCATCGGAAAAAATCCCAAATAGGCTATTGTCAACCACTCCAGGGATAATTTCTGCCCAACTTTCACCAGGTGACCAGGATAGCAGTACCGCTAAGGGACAACCCAGAATCGATGCTATTTGTTCGAGTGCTGTACGTTCTAAATGTTTTTTTTCTACCTCGATTTTGCTATTTTGGGATTGTGTCAGAATGCGTAGGCATTGCTCAAATGCCTGGGAAGTTTTTTGCTGCTGGGTGGTGCGGTTATGTAATTGCCACTGGCGAATAATTACACCAATCTGTTGACTAACGGCCCAGAGTAATTCTTTTTCAAGAGTTGTCCAAGAACGATGGGTGTCGTGAGTGATGACCAAAAGCGTTGCTGGTATATGATTGTGAGTGCATTTACAAATAAGTAGCGATCGCACTCCACTTTCTAACAACAAAGAACGCCAATTAAAAAAGCGTAAATCTTCATCTAAGTTCTCAATTTCCACCGCTTGAGTTGAACGTTGCAAAAGCTGCCCATCTAACTCTTTAAGAGTATTAAGGGCAAATGTCAACGGCCGGCGATTATAGGGCTGACTTTGGTAAATAAATTGATAATTATTCTGTTCAGGATCATACTGCAATAGCAAAAAGCGGGTGGCAGCTAATCGAGCTAAAACTCTCTTAGCACAGCTGTCTAAAGTTTCCTGAAGGTCATGTTCGCTATAGATACCTTGGGCAACCTGGCCAGTCAGTTGGGCATCCTCTTGAATCTGTTTGATAGTGTTTTCCATGCTTTCGGTAGTTGCGACTAGGGAAATTAAGCCAGCAGCACCTTGGACAAAATTTTTGTCTGTCTCCATCCAGATTCGAGGTTCATTGCTTTCCACCGCCAGAAAACCGAGCAAGTTCTTTTGCCAAATAATTGGAGCTGCCAAGAGCGATCGCACCTTCAGCCGTTGCAGTAATTTTGCCGTAAAATGGCTCTTTAAAGAACTGCGTGCATCACCAATTGAGACAATTTGGTTAACTGTCAAAGCATAATAAAAGTCGCTCAACTCCTGTACCGTCATTCCTGCTGCTTGCTGACTGCTAGAATTGCGATCGATTGTGACAAGCTGATTGCTCATCCGACACCAAAAGTAGCGCCCTTCTCGCTCAAACCAGTAAACATTTGTCCGGTTGGGAGAGACAAATTTATGAGTTGCTTGCACCGCAGCTTCTAGTCTTTGATTAAGGTTACTAAGGGTGCGTAAATTTTCTAGCAATTCTAATAATGGCTCGTCGGTTCGCTTGGTTTGCTTTTGCTGCAAATGCATTTCATTTTGATAAAGCACTGCCCCCAGTTCGCCTAAAACCATCATCAAACGTGCTTTTGTTTCCCCTGTCAGTAGGTAGCCCCAGCGTTCTGAACCGAGTAACAACACACCCAAGCAACGGTCTTTATAGCGAATTGGTAAAATAATCGTTCCTTGGATGTGGGATTTTTCGGCAATTTTTCGCCATTCGGGGGCGCGGATTTCAGTTTGTAAATCAGCTATGCCCAAGGGATGCTGTTCAATCACCACTTGCTCTAATAAATCCCCAGGACTGAGAACAACCCTTTGGCGTAAAAAGCTCGTGTCATGATCGGGTGTGATGCCCCCTTTGCCGAATAATATGTGATTCAGGCGATCGTAAAGAGCAATCCAAATCAGTCTGTAGTCAAACTGTTCTTTAAGATAAGAAATAGTAGTTTCAATCAGAACGTCAACATCATCTTCTTCTCTGAGGCTCTGGAGGACGCGCCCCAATGAGAGGATCTGCTGTTCGGCGGCTATAGGTTTTTGCGGCTGCCCCATCTGATTTATTGGTTAACATAACTTGTAATATATAAGATGCCCAGAAAAGTACCCTGAGTAATTAAGTGATCGCGCATTTTGCCCAGACGAGACTCTTAAATCAGTGAACTATAAACATTTATAACTTTATGACTTACGCACTGTACAAATGCATCGTGATGTGCATTAACTAAAATAGGTTATTTCAGGCTTTCTTAATTATCCTGCGATCGTAAATAGACCATGCTGTAGGGGCACAGCAATGCTGTGCCCTTACGAAAGATATGGTTTTTAACTTCCTTTATATTTGGTATTTCTTGTCAATGCGTAAGTCCTAAACTTTATAAAAACTTTATTTTAAGTAAAGACACTGTAAAAAAGCTGCAAACCTGGTACATAGCTTAAATATATTTAATTTCATAAAAAAATAAATTATACATGATGTTGATATGATGTTGATTTTGTAAAAAGCTCAATTAGCGATTGATACTAAGTATTTTTAGCAGTAATATATATGCTGTCCGACGATGTACGTCTGGACAGACTAAATTTGAGCTTTTTTGGAGAGCAAATGAGTTTTACTTTCATTTCAAATCCTAATTCTCTCAAACTTGGGCTAACAGGGATGTTAGGATCAGTTGCTTTATTGTTAACTGGAACAACTTCGGCTCAAGCTGTCAATATTACAGCAACCCTGACAGCAGATAACCATTATGGTCTTTACTACGGTCAAGAGGACGGTAGCGGGTTGACATTTGTTGGTAGAAACGAGAAGGGTGAAGCTGGCGATCCTGGACAATATAACTGGTCTTTGCCTGAAACCTTCAATTTCAACGCCAATGACGGAGACTACCTGTACGTCCTAGCTTGGGATGATGGCTTCCCACAAAACTGGATAGGCGAGTTCAATTTGGCTAGTGGCGTTTCCCTCTTATCAAATACCAGCGATTGGGTATACAAAATTGGTAGTGGTGCAAATCCAGGTGTGTTTGGTGATGTTCCTTCATTAACAACTGTCACTAGCGAAATAGGTAGCGCAACTTGGAGTATTCCACAGGCGTCGGCTCCCCAAGGAACTTCTCCTTGGTTTACCATTCCAGGTATATCTTCGCAAGCAAAGTTTATATGGCATGACTCGCTCAACGACGACTCTAGCAGCGATCGCAATTATGCCATCTTCAGAACGAAAGTAGCGATTACCTCTGTTCCTGAACCCAGTACTCTTAGTGCCATAGCAGTTGCTGGTGTCATGGGATGGATGAGCAAGCGCAAGCAAAAAGCCTCCCAAGCAGATTAACAATTCAAAATTCACGCATTCAAAATTCAAACATTTTAGACATTTCAGACGGGGATTTAAACCCCGACTGAAATGGATGCTACATGTAATGGTTGGGGTCTTAAACCCTTTAATTTACGATAAATTCGTCGTTGTTACACAGCTAAAGAACTGTTTTATCCCTGTTTTGTCACTCTCGGTAAACGATAATGGAAACCAAACTCTCAGACTATAAAGGTTTGAGGCTTTATTTTCTAACATCAACTAAAAATTATAGACAGAAACTCGAAACTAAAGCTCCGTAAACCTTTAGGCTATTACATTCTCCCAAAGTGACAAAACAAGGATATTTCATACATAGTAATATTCCAATACCCTTACCCGTAAGTGAGGGTATTTTTTATGCAACTATGCCTAAGTGGGTAATTTTCTTGAAAAGCTAATGGATATTTATAAATTTGCCATTCGTCCGCTTTTGTTCAATGTGGTAAAAGCCGATTCAGAGTGGTTACACCAGCAGACGATTCGCAGTTTTAGCTGGCTATCGCAAACCCCTGCTAGTTGGGTAAACCAACGCTTACAAAAATCCTTGTGTCTGTACGATTCACGCCTAGAACAAAATTTGTTTGGGCTAAACTTCCCAAATCCGGTAGGGTTAGCAGCTGGGTTTGATAAGGATGGAGTAGCTGCCAGCATCTGGTCTAACCTGGGTTTTGGCTTTGCGGAATTAGGAACTGTAACTTTTCACGCACAGCCAGGAAATCTGCCTCCCCGTTTGTTTCGTTTGCCGTTGGATAAAGCTGCTCTCAATCGGATGGGCTTTAATAATCTCGGTGCAGCAGCAATGGCGGCACGTTTGGCACAGGAAAAGCAGAAGTTAACCCAGTCAATACCCATAGGGATAAATTTGGGTAAATCTAAGGTAACTCCTCTAGAAGCAGCCGCACAAGATTATCTCGATAGTTTTCGCTTACTCAAAAATTTGGGAGACTATTTTGTTGTTAACGTCTCTTCTCCCAATACACCGGGGTTGCGATCGCTCCAAGATGCTTCTATGCTCAGTGCCATCTTGAATTTATTACAACAAGAAAATATTACACAAAAACCCATTTTTGTCAAGATAGCGCCAGATTTGGATTGGGTTGCGATCGCTGACATTATTTCTTTAGCTAAAACCTACCAACTAGCGGGAATTATCGCCACTAACACCACCATCCGCCGTGATGGACTAAAAACCCAGGTGATTGACCAAACGGGCAAATCACCCCAGGATGAAGCTGGCGGAATTAGCGGTGAACCATTGCGCAATCGCTCCACTGAGGTAATTCGTTTTATTTGGCAGCAAACCCAAGGACAAATCCCGATCATTGGCGTTGGTGGCATATTTTCTCCTGAAGATGCTTGGGAGAAAATTACTGCTGGTGCTAGTTTGATCCAGGTTTATACAGGCTGGATTTACGAAGGCCCACTGATGGTACGCCAGATTCTAGCAGGTTTGCTTGTCTTACTAGAACAAAGCGGCTTAAATTCCATCAACGAAGCTGTGGGTTTACAAACAAAAATTCAAAAATTCTAATTACGAATTACGAATTACGAATTACGAATTGTTTTACCCTTCTTCCACTGGAAAAAACTCCTTAGTTTTTTCCGAGTATGACCAGGCAATACCATCAGGGTCTTTGCTGCGACTCCACTCAGGAAACTCTGGATCGTTTCGCCGTTTATAAACCGTGCTGGAATAGACATTTAGCCGTTTGGCAAGTTCAGATTGAATGAGAGAGCCAAAAATTAACTGTTTTTCCAGCGATCGTTGAGCTTCTTCATGGGTTGGCTGTGGTGGTGATTCGGTTTCTGGTTCTTCCTCCTGTAGGGTTGGTGGTGGTGCTAGGAGCGAACGCGCAGTTTTAGTAACAGGTTGAGTAGGAAGTTCTTTAACAGGCTCACTACTATCAAGAATATTGCCGAGAATGCTGGCAGTTATAAAGTAATAAGACTGCCCGGCATCTTCGGAGTTCACTATACTAGCGCCAAATTCCGAGGCTTTACTATCCAAGTAGCGTTTTGCCGTCGTTCCAGGAAAATTGCCCCTCATTGCCAAGTCCATTGGCGTAAGTCTGCCCTGATTTTCCCGAACCAACTGATGAAAAATTGGGTTAACTCGATGAGTCCACTGTTGCCATTGATATTCCTGCCAAAGCTTGAAGCCAATTACTAGCACAATTAGCGCCAGTAAAAATCTCCAAGTGGTAACGAGGAAAATAATCAAGAACGAGATGGGCAAAAGTAGAACGAGAAAAGCCTTGCCGTTATCTTCTATGGGTTTCTCACTCATGCCGATTTTTGCCAAGTGAATTTTGGGAAATAATACTATCTATATTGGCAAAAATTAGGACACTTTTTTGTATCTTTTGGCAAAGTTGCCGGCAAAACCTTTCCTTAGTGAGTGTTATAACCTTTTGAATCTGCAACTTATTTAAGATTGGTCTGCGATCGGGCAAAAGTTTTTTACCAAAGAAAATAAGAGGGTTTTTGACTCAACCAAGAACTCTACAAATTAACTTGCCAACCCCTTGACAACAAATAATACATATATTACATTAATAATACAAGTCAACTTTACTTGATATGTGGTGGGTAGCTCAGTGGTTAGAGCGCCTAAACATCCTTATTCAGCCCTTACCTGAAAAGGCCGACGAATTGAGGGTTATCGCAGCAGGCTTCTCGCCTGCCAAGCGGGAGGTCGCGGGTACCCTACGGGAAGCAAGCTACGATTCCCGCTCCACTACACCAAATTGAGTACTGAATGCTGAGTAGAAACTCAAGAGTGAGAAGTTTTAAATATTTAACTCCTAACTCTTAACTCCTAACTTTTTATGTGGCGGGTAGCTCAGAGGTAGAGCGCTAAACATCCTTGTTCATTCCTTGCCTGAAAAGGCCGACGAATTAGGGTTATCGAATTGGGTTCGAGAGGTCGCGGGTTCAAATCCCGCTCCGCTACACCAAATAATTTTAGATTCAATCCAAAATCTAAAATCGTTCGACTGAGCGTAGCCGAAGTCCAAAATCCAAAATTTTCATGTGGCAGGTAGCTCAGTTTGGTAGAGCGCCGAAAAACATCCTTATTCACACCTTGCCTGAAAAGGCCGACGAATTAGGGTTATCGCCTGTTAAGCCGGATGTCGCAGGTTCAAATCCTGCTCTGCCACCTTTCATTTTGCCCACAAGGGCCGGGAGATGAAACGATGAATTACAATTTTTTTACTAATAAGAAAACAACTACACCACAAAATCAGCCTATCCCCGGTCGGGAAGCAGAAATGGTTCAGGGACGTTCCGGCGGCTGGATGTTTGATGCTGGTATTTGGAAAATGCTGCGGCGTTGTCTTTTAGTTGGCACAGCAAAAAGCACTTACTACGCTGGTAAACAGGAATTAACTGAGGATTTTGTGATAGTTGTCAGACAAGCTGTTACCGAAAATCCCAGCCGTGCGGCAGAAGAAATTTTGTATGCTAGCGATGGACGCGCCATCAATAACAGTGCGCCAATATTAGCTTTGGTGTTGCTGTCGATGGGTGAAGCACCAGAAGCAAAACAGGCGTTTGGTGAAATCTTCCCGCAAGTTGTCCGCACTGGTAGCCACTTCTATGAATGGCTGAACTACACCAAATCTCTGCGGGGATTTGGCAAAGTAGTACGGGAAGCTGGTAAAACTTGGCTCTCAAGGGAAGATGTCAAGGGCTTGGCTTATCAACTGTTGAAATATCAACAGCGTCAAGGCTTCTCCCACCGAGATGCCTTGCGATTGTTCCATGTCAAACCGCCTACAGAAAATCACCGTCAACTATTTGAGTGGGTAGTTAGAGGCTGGGAAGAATTGCCAGCAGACATCCCCTCAGAGGCGTTGGCGCAGATTTGGTGGTATGAGTGGCTCAAGCGGAATCCCACCCAAACCCATGAAGCTATTTCCCAAGGACGCTTAACCCACGAAATGGCTGCACCAGTGGGCAAAATGGACAAGCTTGCTTGGCAGCTGCTATTTCAGGAAATGCCAATAGGTGCAATGTTACGTAACTTGGGTTCTTTAACTGAACTGGGTGTGTTACGAGCTGATGAAAACGCTAATTTGCTCCAAGTGGAAGCAGTTCTTAATCGCAGAGAACATCTGCGTAAAGGTCGCATCCATCCGATTGATGTTTTGAAAGCACTCAAAACTTATGAATCTGGTGGAACATTAGGACGCAGTAAGAAAACTTGGAACCCAGTTCCTCGGATTGTGGACATATTAGAAAAAGCGGTTGAATTATCTTTTGATGTTGTGCAACCCACAGGTAAAGTGTTCATGCACGCCGTAGACGTTTCTGGTTCTATGGGTAACTTGGTTGCAGATATGGGACTAAGTTGTTGTGAAATTGCCACCACAATGGCACTGGTGACAGCAAAAGCAGAGAAAAACTACATGATTCGCGGCTTTGCTACCGAATTCCGTGAATTAGATATTACTGCTAAAGATAGTTTTAGTTCTGCGGTTCGCAAAGCTAGCAACCAAAACTTTGGTGGAACGGATGCATCTGTAGCTTATGACTGGATGATTAAGAATAACTTTAAAGCAGATGTTGTCTGCTTTTGGACTGACTCGGAAAGCTGGGCGGGAAATAAGCATCCTAGTCAAGCGTTGAAGGAGTACCGGAAAAAGGTAAATCCTGACGTGAAGGCGGTGTATGTCACCTTGACACCTTACCAAATTACTTTAGTAGATCCTGAAGATTCGCTGTCTTGGGATTTGGCAGGGTTCGACCCAAGTACACCTCGGATCATCCAAATGCTGGCTACGGATGAGTTGTAGATATTGCTGAAGGGTAAAGGATGAAACACTTTATCCTTCAGACTTCATGGCGGGTTACCCTTATTCGCAACTTGCCTTTCGGGGCCGGAGAATTTAGGGTTATCGGTTACGTCTCCACCATTGTGGGGATTAGCGGGTTCAATCCCCGCACCCGCCTTTGTTTGATTTTTTGCTCATGTAGAGGCGCAAAGAAGAAGGCGATTTAATTTTTGAATGGTCGTTTTTCTATTTCAGCGATGGGTAGAAGTAGGGTGTCTTCGATGTGCGTAGGCGCAGCCCGTCGTAGACATCGCAATTTTTTAGAACCACAACACCAACATTCGGTACAGAATAACATAGTTAAGAAATTGGTGAGGAATGGAACTATTGTTTTCGCTCTAATCACACGAATGTATTATATATAACTCAATCATATCACTTATAGCTTCATAGTTCGTAATTCGTAGGTTGGGTTGAGGAACGAAACCCAACATTACCCATGACAATACTCGACGTTAATGTTGGGTTCTCACACGGTAAGCCCAACCTACAAAATTTAGCTGCATTAGCCGAAGCGATTCCAATATTTTATAGACAATCAACAATAGCACGCAATAATTAAAATACTGCTTCTAATCTATTTTTATTCAATATGGCTCAATTATCAAAAACAAGCCGAAATCGGGGATGGATAAAATCTAACGTCACGCCTGAAGAAATAAATCTCCGTCAAGCACAACGTCATCAACTGGGTGCGCGGTGTCGTACTATTTTTGAGTGCCTTCGTCCCCAACTCATCGACAACCATTACAACTGGTTTATCGCTATTGATGCAGAAAGCGAAAACTACCTGATTGACCCGAAACTAGAAGGTTTGCTACAGCAAATTCGCGCGCGATATACTAATCCAGATGCGAAACTTACTATCTTTCGCCTTAACGAAATTGGAGCCTGCGGCACGATATGATTGCGGGCAAGTTTGGTAACAATGGAGAATTGTTCTTTGAAATACAATTGGTTGTAGCTAATGGTGAGCAATTTGAAGTTGAAGCAATACTTGATACAGGTTTTACATCTGGGTGGCTGGCGATTAATTCTCAAGACTTGGAAGCTATTGACTGGCCGATAGTTATACCTAAGATTGAGATGCAAACTGCCAGAGGATTAGAGTATTTTGATTTATATGAAGGAAAAGTCATTGTTGCTGGCAAAGAATTTATCATTCCTGTTCATGTAGGAGAACAACTAGCTGATATTTTGATGGGTTCACTGTGGTTAGATATTATGCAGTTGGTTGTGAATAAACCAAAAGGAATTTTGACATTAGAAGTAGTGGAAGCAGATTAGTAGTAATTCGTAGCTACTAACTCAATTATCAACCTTCTTCCTCCCAATCCTCAATCTGTAACCCATTCACGCGATTAAATTCACTCCTCTTGTGGGTAACTAAGATTAAATTGGTATCTAATAAATAAATCACTCTAACGGCTGCCGCACTTCATATTCACCTTGGGGATATCTCACCAGAGGATCATCTTGCAGACAACCAGCTGTCTGTTCAAAAAAACCAGGAGGCCATCCCAATTCTTCGGGTGTTTTTACCTGCACTGGTGCTTCAATGTGACCTTTTGCTGCAAACATCTTGAGAGCATCAATAATTACTTCCTCTGCCGAAGTATACTTACCACTTTCAATCTGAGTTTGGATGAATTGCTCTATCTCTGGATTTAAGAACACATTCATAGATTTATTTACAAGGGTGCTTTTCCATAACTATTTTAGTCTGAGGTGAGATTGTAACTGAAGATTAGGCTGTTATTTATATGCTTTGGATCAAAAGTGCGATCGCATACCCGCCCGATGCGATGTCTACGACGGGCTATGACGCTCTCTACGAGACGCTGCGCGTAGCTTGCTTCTCTGTAAGAGTACGCGGACTCGCTTTGCGCGTCGCTATCGGCGTCGCAAATATCTACCTCTTGTAGAATAGACAAAATGCTTCTTTGGTAACATAATGTAATATAACTTAGCAATAATCGAGCGATCGCCGTCCTTTTTGGATCTGATTGCGATTAATGCGGCAATCTGCTACATATCAACCTGTTGTCATCCCAAATTCTCCACCCAAAGACAGTAGATTAAGTTTTGTGTGAATAACTATAAGGGATGAAATAGCTCTGCTTTCCAAACAGTGAAAAAGGAACAGATTTTTATGACATTTGATTACGATTTGTTTGTCATTGGTGCTGGGCCTGGGGGATTGGCAGCAGCTAAAAAAGCAGCTAGTTACGGTGTACGTGTCGCTATTGCCGAACAAGAATCCGTCGGTGGGACTTGTGTAAATCGCGGTTGTGTTCCAAAAAAACTGATTGTCTACGCCGCTGACTTCGCCCTACAAAATCAAATAGCGCACAGTTATGGGTGGAGTGACTGTCAAACATACTTTGACTGGACATTATTTATTAAGTCAGTACATCAGCATATTGACACCATTAACCAGTCTTATTTTCAGCAATTGCAAAAAGCTGGAGTTGAACTAATTTCTGAATATGTCACTTTCATCGATACCCATACTATCAATATTAATGGACGCAAAGTTACAGCAGACAAAATTTTAATTGCTGTGGGAGGGCAACCCCTCAAGCCCAACATCCCAGGTATAGAATACGCTATCACATCCCGCGAGATGTTTCAGCTACCCTATCTGCCGAAACGTTTAGCAATTATTGGCGGCGGTTACATTGGCGTAGAATTTTCCAGCATGATGCACGCTTTCGGCTGCGAAGTGACGGTGATTGAAAAAGACGAGATGATTTTATCGGGGTTTGATGATGACATTCGCTCTGCTGTACAACAGGGTTTGATTAAACGCGGAATTAAGTTATTCACCAACAGCAGTGTTAGTAAAATCAAATACTCAGATGAGAGTTTGTTGTTAACTATTACTGGTGAGAGCCAAGAAATAATTACAGCAGATACCATTTTAGTTGCCACAGGTTACGCTCCAAATACCAAGAATCTTGGTTTGGAAAATGCCCATGTTGAACTTGGCGAACATGGTGCAATTAAAGTAGATGAATACAGCCGCACTAGCCAAGAAAACATTTTTGCTGTGGGTGACTGCACCAGCCGCGTGCAATTGACTCCAGTGGCTAAGGCAGAAGGTATTGCCTTTGCGGATACAGTTTTTGGCAACAAGGCGCAAAAACTAAATTATGATTATGTCCCCACTGCTGTTTTTTGCCGTCCAGAAGCGGCTAGTGTGGGGATGACAGAGGCGAAAGCACGGGAAAAATTTGGTGAATCTGTACAATGCTACTGCACCCAGTTCCAACCACTGTTGTATCAGCTAATCGAACAGAATGATCAAACCACTATAAAGTTAGTGTTAAATGGTGATTCTGGGCAAGTTTTGGGCGCTCACATGGTGGGTGAACATGCAGCAGATATCATTCAAAGTCTGGGTGTAGCAATTCGCAAAGGCATTACTAAGGAAGATTTGGATGAAACAATAGGCATTCATCCCACGACAGGAGAAGAATTTTTGTCGTTAATTTAAAATCATGTGCAGAACTGAGTGAAATCATGTCAGCTTGATTGCTTATTTAAACCCGAATCACCCCAATACGGTTCGGATAAGATCCCCCCGCCTGTGGCGACCCCCTTAAAAAGGGGGTAAAGGAAGAAATTAGCCCCCCAATTTATCGGCTACGGTGTACACACAAGTCGGAAAAACTTCATCTACCAAAGATTTGCAGTGCGTTACGCTGGCGTGACAAAGCTAAATTCTTGCAATCATGGCGTACGCATTTGTTATTTCGGCGAACGCATTTGTTATTTCGGCGAACGCATTTGTTATTTCGGCGAACGCATTTGTTACTTCGGCGAACGCATTTGTTACTTCGGCGAACGCATTTGTTACTTCGGCGAACGCATTTGTTACTTCGGCGAACGCATTTGTTATTTCGGCGAACGCATTTGTTATTTCGGCGAGCGCATTTGTTATTTCGGCGTGTCCATAACGCACCCTACGAAACTACTAGAATTGAAACCTATGCTGGTGATACTTGTGTGTACACCGTAGCAAAGCATCAGGGAGGGGATTAAGGGGAGCCAGTGCGGTCTTGGGGTCTCCCCAAGTGGAGCATCTGGCGTGTGGGGTGCAATGACTATAAAATCATAACGAATTACCCGGACATGATATGAAGAAGACATGACAAGGGGGAGAGGAGGAGCAGGGGGAGAAAGAATTATTGCCGAATAACTCTTTCTTTTTCCTCCCCTGCCTCCCCAGCTTATCCGAAACGGCCCGCGTCTTTCTCAAGTAGTTTCTGAGGATGCTTCTGAGCTAGATTTTGTGGGAGCGCGTAAGTCATCTAAAGTATTCATTAATGAGTCATTCTGTAGCATGGGGTATATGCTTTGGAAACTTACAACATCGTCAAAAGCTTTAAGATCCTCAAGAGCCTCTGATGCAGACTGATATCGCTGTTTGAAGTCATCCAGCACCATTTTACTGAGAATCTGAGCGAGGGAGTGACTCACCTGGGCGCGTAGTTTACCGCCGTAGGCATCGCTCCATTTTATCTCTCCATCAGCATCTCTAAGTAGCTCACGGGGTGCTATACCAGTCAGGGCTTTAATCCCAACCATGCCGACTGCATAGATATCACTACTGTAGTGGGGACGCCCAAAACATTGCTCGCTTGGTGCGTAACCCTGAGTACCAATACCAATGGTGAAGGGGCTTTGCTCTTGATGATCAAGCTGTCTTGTACTGACTTGTTTGACGGCTCCAAAGTCAATCAGGATCAGTTTACCGTCTGAATGTCGGCGCATGATATTGCTGGGCTTAATATCCCGGTGAATCACATTGTTTTTATGGACAAATGTTAATGTTTGCAATAAGTCCTTGACAATTTTGATTGCTGCAATTTCATCAATTGCTCTACCTGCTGGCAATTCTTGATTTAAAGGATGACCAATGATCTGTTCTTGTACTAAATAAAATTCTTCATCTTCTTCAAAATACGCCAAAAGTTGCGGAATTTGAGGGTGTGTTCCCAATTTTTCGAGTGTTTGCGCCTCTGAGTTAAATAAACGTCTGGCAAGTTGCAAGGCTTCTGGTTTGGTGTTAGCTGGTTTTAATTGTTTGACAACACATCGCGGATTTCCAGGACGTTGGGTATCTTCGGCAATGTAGGTTTCACTGAATCCACCGGAACCGAGAACTTTGACAATTCTGTAACGTCTAGCCAGGACTTTTCCTGATAAGGCTAAATCTCTTTGCTGGATTAGGTCTTGCAAGTCATCTTGTTGGCTGATAATCTCTTGGACAACGGCGGAAGTTTTATATTTCTGAAAAATGTCTACTAATTGGCGTTTTTTGATGCTTTCTCTCACTAATGAGGTTCCCAGATAAGAAAATCCAATCATAGCGATCGCAATCATTGGTACAGTAGTGGGAAATATTAACTGACCATGAACAAATAACCCATAGCTAATTCCTACCCAAGTGCCAGAGAGGGCGAGGCTATAGAGAAATCTATTGATACTACGCTTGCGTCTGCTAATCATCAAGGCTGTACTGCCAACTATAATTAGCACAAACAAACCCCGCAACGGTAGACTGGTAATTCCTGGAGCGATCGCTTTACCTTGCATCAAAGTTGCGATTGCATTGGCGTGAATTTCTACGCCCGACATGCGTTTAGCGCTGTTGCTAGCAGCGACTGGATAATAATCATTGTGTAACTTATCTGTTGCACCAATCAGCACTATCTTGTCTTTGAAGACCTTACCCTGCTGCAAATAGGTGTTCCAGTTTTCCGGGTCGAGGACATGCCAAAATGGTACTTGCTCAAATGTACCCGCAGAACCCCAAAAATGAATGCGATCGCCCTTTGGTGGGGGATAATTTACTCGTGCTGCCCTCAGTGCTGCTTCATCAAAAGAGGGTAGGTTTTCGATCAAATTATCTTCAGCTAATAACTTAGAAAACTCACTCGCCAATCGATGAACTTTACCATCTGCCTCCAAGGGGAAATTAACTGAGCCAATGGACACTGACCCTGTATGAAACATCTGTTGTGGGTCAATCAGTTGCATAAAAGACCCTTGGTGCGTTTGGGAATTTTCGTAGACGGCTGCTAAGGTAACTTTGCTGCCATATTTTTGCAATACTGCCTGGAGTTGGCGATCGTCAGTAGCTCCATAACTGCTAGGTGTGTCAAAAACTACATCTACCGCTACAGAGCGGACACCTGCTTTGATTAACTTTGTAAGTACCTGAGCATAAGCAGCGCGTTTATAAGGATAAGATTGAAGTGTTTCTAGGTAAGCATACTGTTTCGGATTTGTTTTATAGTACTGTGCGGGAACTGATATTGACTGATCGTCTATTGCTAAAATTACGATGTCTTCTGGAGGCAAAATCGGCCCACGTACTTGGAAAAAGGCAGAAAGCGCCTTATTCTCGATCAATTGAACTAATTTCCCACCAGAAGCACTCAGCACTGCTGCACCCACTACGCAACCGCCAGCGAGGAGATGACCTAAGCGAAGCATCCACCTAGACTGACGAGCCGATGCTGTTGACGTTACCTTTGTCGGTTTACTTGAGTGTCTATTGGCAGCAGAGACATAGTTTTTAGTTAAGGTAGATGTAGGTTCTTCTGCCATATCGTGTTACTGATTGATTTAAGTCCAACACTTTTATTTATTCAGACCACGTTTTAGTACAAGCACATAGAAATAAGACTTAAATGACAATCTTATACATTTGTAAAGTATCTTCTATTCATCAACAAACTTTTATTGGCAAAGGTAGCCCCAAGAGATTCCTACTTAGGTACTGCCTAAATTATTATTTTTCTGTTGAGTGAGTTACAAAAGAGTGATTCTCTCACAGATTATAGCCGGATATACTTCGTCTCTGTAGTTGGTTGCGGCGAGATTTTACCCTAACCTAACCAACAAGTACGCTCTTAAGCTGTTACGCATTTAAGTTGCACATCAACTGGTGAGGTTGTCCTTTGTCCTTTGTCCTTGGTAAACACAAATAACTAATGACTAATGACTAATGACTAATGACGGTCTACACGGAAAATAGTGCAATATGTAGGCGCGTTAGCTTAACTGGGGTTTTACCAGAAGCTGTCCCAAGTCCGTCTTCTGTCTTTGGCGCAATATTGGTACTCCCCACAAAGCGTGTCCTGATACTGAAAGCAAAACCTATAGATAGGCATTAACTTATATCCTACCCTAAGCCTATGCCATACCTCTTTAGGAGTAAAATTTAGTGTTATACAGTTATGAATGCTGTTACTAGTTCAATTTTATTGGTAGATTTTGCTCACAGGGTGGCTCTTGCAGTGTCGGAGGTGAATAAGGTTTAGCACCCAGTATCTCAACTCTAATGTTGCAGGCGTTTTTATGCCTTGAAAGAGGTAGGATAAAAGCTACAGATGAAGAATTACTTTATAGATATTAGCAAACAAGGCATTTGAAAATTGCTATAATCTATTGTTCCATCTAAATTCATTTATATTATTAGGTGTAAATTTGTATGGGTTCTCCAATGAATCGTCTGTCTATTTTTGTAGACGGAAACAATATGTTCTATGCTCAACAAAAAAATGGTTGGTTTTTTGACCCACGGCGAGTTTTAGAATACTTCAAACATGAGCAATCAGAAACAACATTAATTAACGCATTCTGGTACACTGGCTTAAAAGACCCACAAGATCAGCGAGGTTTTAGAGATGCTCTAATTAGTCTAGGATATACAGTCAGAACTAAAATTCTTAAAGAATATTATGATGATACTTCTGGTCGTTACTCGCAAAAAGCGAATTTAGATATTGAAATTGTTGTAGATATGTTTAATACAGTAGACCAGTATGACCGAGTAGTATTATTCAGTGGCGATGGAGATTTTGAAAGAGCAATCGAACTATTACGCTCAAAAAATACACATATTACAGTAGTTTCGACAGAAGGAATGATAGCTAGAGAACTACGGAATGCTACTGACAGATATATAGATTTAAATGATATCAGAGATCAAATAGAAAAAACAGAAGGTTAGTATTCTTAGCAATTATTTACAAAGGTAAGAGTAAAAGAAAAACTAAGGTTGAAGATATTTTCATCCACAAGTAAAAACTAAAGAACAAACCGCAAATGACAAACAAAACAGATCGAATCATCATTTTTGATACTACACTGCGAGATGGAGAGCAGTGTCCAGGAGCAACTCTGAATATAGACGAGAAGCTAGTTATTGCCAAGCAACTGGCGCGTCTGGGTGTGGATATAATTGAGGCAGGCTTTGCCTTTGCTAGTCCCGGAGATTTTGAAGCAGTCAGCAAGATTGCCAAAATTGTGGGGACAGAAAATGGGCCGGTAATTTGCAGTTTGGCAAGAGCGATTAAAGCAGATATTGAGGCAGCCGCAGAAGCATTAAAACCAGCAGTTAACGCCAGAATTCACACATTTATTTCGACTTCTGATATCCATTTAGAGTATCAGTTGCGGAAGTCACGGGCAGAAGTGCTAGCGATCGCCGAAGAAATGGTAGCTTATGCCAAGTCCTTCATGACAGATGTAGAATTTTCGCCGATGGATGCGGCCCGTTCCGATCCAGAATTTCTTTACCAAGTGTTAGAGCGAGCGATCGCAGCTGGTGCAACAACAGTTAACATTCCCGATACTGTTGGTTACACAACCCCTAGCGAGTTTGGAGCAATCATTAAGGGCATTATCGAAAATGTGCCCAACATCGACCAAGCGATTATTTCCGTTCACGGTCATAATGATTTAGGCTTGGCAGTTGCTAACTTTTTAGAAGCCGTGAAAAATGGCGCACGCCAACTAGAATGTACCATCAATGGGATTGGCGAACGAGCCGGAAATGCATCACTAGAAGAATTGGTGATGGCGTTGCATGTGCGGCGACAATATTTTAATCCTTATTTGGGAAGACCAGAAGAATCTCAAGAATCCTTAACAAATATCGATACTAGGCAAATTTACAAAACCTCACGCTTAGTTTCCAATTTGACGGGAATGTTGGTACAACCAAATAAAGCGATCGTTGGGGCGAATGCCTTTGCTCATGAGTCTGGGATTCACCAAGATGGTGTGCTAAAAAACAAACTCACCTATGAAATAATGGATGCCCAATTGATTGGCTTAACAGACAATCAAATAGTTTTGGGCAAACATTCAGGCAGAAATGCTTTCCGCACCCGGTTGAAAGAATTAGGCTTTGAACTGTCAGATACTGAGTTAAATAAAGCCTTCGTCAGATTCAAAGAAGTAGCAGATAAAAAGAAAGATATTTCTGATTGGGATTTGGAAGCGATCGTTAACGATGAAATCCAACAAGCACCCGATTTGTTCCGGGTAGAATTGGTGCAAGTTTCCTGTGGTAGCAACGCCTGTCCTACTGCTACAGTTACTTTGCGTACCCCAGAAGGTGAAGAATTAACCGATGCTGCGATCGGTACTGGCCCAGTGGATGCAGTTTACAAAGCCATCAACCGTGTGGTGAATGTGCCCAACGAGTTGATTGAGTTTTCTGTGCAGTCAGTAACAGCCGGTATTGATGCCATTGGAGAAGTGACGATTCGTTTACGTTATGAATCTAAAGTGTTTTCTGGTCATGCAGCGAACACAGATATCATCGTGGCATCCGCGCAAGCTTATGTAAATGCGCTCAATAGGCTGTACTCTGCGTTGCAAAAGCAAGAAAAGCCAGAGGAAGTATCTGCACAGAAAGTCTGAGATCATAATACAAGCACCGCACCTTGTTTTTAACTGATGCGAAAAAACTCCTTCCCGACTTTGGGGAGGAGTAAAGAACCCCACCCCCAACCCCTCCCCGCAAGCAGGAGGCAGGGTGGTTTCATACGAAAAAAGAAAAATACATAAGTCTTGATTTCTCGTTTTGTGACATAGCTTTTTACCCCACTTCCATTCCTCTCCCCGAAGCGGAGAGAGGCTTTGAAACCCAGTTTTAGTTTTTCTCTGCTTGTATGAAACCACCCTGCTCCCCGCAAGCAGGAGGGGAGACAAAGCACAGCTTTGGCGGGGTGGGGTTCTCCGGGTTTAATAAGTAATTAAGCGGACATAATATAAGTTATCGTAATTTACTCCGGCAGCATTAAAAGCTTCCTGAATATTCATTTTTTAATTTTTAATATGGGTAGCACTTTATGTTTTAACAATTCGATTAAAGCTGGTTCCATATACTCATATTCATCTGGTATATCTAAACAGATAATTTTTTTATCTTTAAGAAAGGGCTGAAAATTTTTCGATAGCTTATTTTTATGTGACTTCTCCATGACAAAAATAATATCAGCCCAGATAATAGCTTCCGTTGAAACTGGTACTTGGGCATAGCGATCCAAACCTGCCGAGTCCGTTTCAAGTCCTTCATATTCAGAAAACACAGCCTCGGCAGTGGGACTTCGCAATTTATTATGGCTACAGATAAATAAGAGGTTTTTCATTAATTAATATGAAGCAATAGTATTTTATAAGCCTTTGAATCCAGGATTTTTACCTATTTACTACTCATCGCTCTCAAAATCTCTCTCCTCCAATCCCAGCCAAAAGAGTAATACTTTTTCAACTTCAACTATTTGTTCTGGTGTCAAGTCTCCCAATTTTCGAAGTAACTTTGCATGTGGAATTGTAATAATATTTTGTACGTCAAACACTCCTGCTCGGAGAAAGTTTACCTTTAGCGCCACCTCAAATCTTGAACCGCGTGAGCTAGTCGTATGAGGAATTAGGGTTGCTAGTGCTCGATCTTGTTCTAGGGCAGGAATACTGATAATTAAGCATGGTCTGACTTTTGCTGTGTAGCCAAGATCGACAAGCCAAACTTCTCCACGATCAGGGCTGCTCATAGAAAGCTTCTTGCCGATCTAACTCCAAAAAAAGTTCTTCTGCATTCCAAACCAAATCTTCATTTGACAAATATGGAAAGTCCAAATGTCTGACCCTTTTTAAAATCTCCAGAGCTATTTCCAGTCTCTCTGACTCTGGCAGACGATCAAAGGTGCTTAATAATTCTTCCACAGGAGCAGTCATGACTCTCTTTATTAGACACCCAAATAGCATAGCACGACCCTATATAAACATTCTGTTCGATGAGATTGCTCTACAAACAAGTCTTCAAATTATTCAACGATCGCAAAAGACAAGCAATCGCACCACAGACAATCCCAAAACTACGCCAAGAATAAGCGATCGCTTACAATACACTCAGATAAGTTTGCTCAGAATTCATCGGCAAAACCCGCAACTTCCGATTTTTAAGGTCTGGTTCTAACCCTAAAACTTCCATTGGCGTTACACCCAAAAGGGGATATGGTACTTCTGTGAGTTCCAAACAATCAAAGGTTCCTTGACGTTCTCCAATACTAAGTTCAACATCTCGGAAAATTCGCCCCTGCTGCACTCCAGCAGCAGTTTCTACTTGCGCTTCTCCACCTTGGACTAAACCTAATTGACTAATAATGCTAGCAGGTAAACACAGCAACGTTGCACCCGTATCAACTAAAACATTATCCAAAATACAAGAGCGAACTTCCTCTGGAGAAATAAAGCCTCGCTGTGCCAAAACTTGATCAATTCGATTCGTGACAGTGAGGGTAACTATTACTTGCCCCATTTGCTTACCTTGAAGATTTGGCAGTACCAGTTTACCCATTTCAGCAAACTCCTGAAAATACAGTATTTTTGAGCAATGCACAAATATGCAAAAATGCTAAGAAAACTTTCGGCTTGCCCTCTCAAAGATACTACTCAACTAATTCTCCTGTCTGCTGTAAGACTTGTTTATAGAGTGTAGCATTGACCCAATATTGGGCAATATCAATCATGGCATCAAGTAGTGGTTGTACTTGAGGAATAATTTTTCTATTTTTTGCTAACAAGAGAATGCCAAGAGTACCAATTACCTGTAATCCTAAATTTTTAGCTACTTGGCGAGCCTCTCGTTCATCTAACAAAATCTTTAGCTCACCAGTTTCGAGAGCTAAGGCAATGGCTTCTCGCTCCCCATCATCTAGCTCTGGGGGGATGCTGACTGCTATGTTTGAGACAGGACAAACTTGTAGCCATCCAGAAGCAATTGCTTGCAATATAAATTGTGAACTTAGGAAGGCTGAACCTGTAGTTTCATTATAGACCGCTTGGGGTATAACAATTGTCCCAAACACTGCCTGTAAAATATCAAGACGATTGATAGCAGCGAAGTTAATCAAAGGCGTAGCGTTGCAAATATAGCTATAGCCATGAAGATTAGGACGTAGACTATAAGAGTTCCAATTGCGTCTACCCCATTTCAATGGCCAAAGCAAGAGAGTGATGATTTCCGGCAAAAAGTCATGCAAGCGATTGAGTTGGACGGTCTCAAGAAGTGTGAGGCAAGCCTTCTGTTCAATATCAGTCGCAACACGATTAACTTGTGGTTTCAGCGCAAAGCCGAAACAGGTAATGTCAA
>NZ_JAIVFS010000040.1 GCF_020829645.1 Nostoc mirabile CHAB5784
GGCGGCTACCTAGAACATCGAAGCAAAACACCAATTGGTATCCAGGTACTGTGGCGAGGTTGGTTAAAATTACACGACCTCTGTGAAGGTTGGCAGCTTGCAAAACAGACTTAACGGGAAAAGTCAGGTTCGCTCCCAGGTTACTTGGCAACTTTATTGGGCTGAATCCCATCTGGATTTTCGTAGCTATTTTGATGGGATTTGAGATTGCTGGGTTGTTGGGGACACTTGTTGCTGTTCCCATTGCTGGTACTATTAAAGGCACTTTCGATGCCATCAAGAGCGGTAAGCCAAGTGACTTTGTATCAACTGTCACTATTGCTCATGACTCGCCCCCTGATTAAGGCGGCAGGGGGAGTTAAACAATTCGCAATTCGCAATTCGCAATGACGCTCCAGGATGAGCTAACGCTACGCTAACGCAATTACGTTTTGTAATGGGGATTTTATATTAGGCGTTCAATTCGTGCTGCCTGTCTTGCTGGGGAATTAAACCCTTAAACTTTGTTAAAACTTGAAGGTGACTTCAGAAGCTCAACGTTCACCCTCAGAAGCTCAACTTCCACCCTCAGAAGCTCAACTTCCACCTTCAGAAGCTCAACGTTCACCTTCAGAAGCTCAACGTTCACCTTCAGAAGCTCAACGTTCACCCTCAGAAGCTCAACTTCCACCCTCAGAAGCTCAACTTCCACCTTCAGAAGCTCAACGTTCACCCTCAGAAGCTCAACTTTGAGCCTTTGAGGGTGAACTTTCAAGTTCTAACTCCCTATGCCCAATACCTAAATAGGACTTACGCAAGAGTTACGGAATAACGAACCACAGAGGCGCAGAGTACACGGAGAAATCAGAGTTTGAGAGATATTTTGCGTAAGTCCTACTAAAATCAAAAGTTGCACAATCTGATCTCACAATTCACAATGGTGATTGATTACAAATTTCAGGGGATACTGCCAGCAGGCAATTCCTGAATAAAATAAGCGCAAGGGAATTCATAAAGTACACGCTTTGCCAATAGTCAATGAGTTTAGTGTTGAATTTACGGTCTTTTGATTCTCATTAATTAACTTAGAACCCGTTAATGGAAGCTTCCGAGCTATTAGAAACAATCACACTCCTGATTTACCAAGCCCAACAGGGAGAAATTGACCCTTGGGATGTCCAAGTGATTGAGGTGATTGACCGTTACTTAGAACTGATGGCACCGGAGGCAATAGGAAGAGGTTATGAATCCGACTTGTCTCAATCTGGACAGGCTTTTTTGTCAGCATCAATGCTGGTATTATTCAAAGCCAATACCTTGATGCAATTGTCAACAGTAGGAGATGTCCAGGATGGTGTAGTAGATGATTCCCTATTGGAAGATGAAGACGGAATATCACATCAGGGTCATCGTCTACCATTAGAACGGCAATTGCGTCGTCGTGCATCGGCAATGCCGCCACCAAAGCGCCGTGTGACTCTGCAAGAGTTAATTAAGCAATTGCAGATTATGGCGAACCAGCTAAAACAGGTAGAAAAAGTCAGCAAACCTATTCGTCCCAGACGGTTGCCTAGCGTCCAAAGTATGCGGGAGGCGCTGGAGTTAGCTCACCAGGAAAATCTGACGGAAGTAGCTAGGGAACTGGAGCAGGTGTTGAATGTGTCGGCAAGGGAGCTAAATTTAGAACAAAATTGGTTGAATCTAGAACAACTTGTAGAGTTGTGGACTCAGACAAAGCATCTCAACCAAAATGGCTCTGGACATGATTCTAAACACAGTCATTTAGTTAGCGTTTTCTGGGCGCTACTGTTACTCTCGGCTCAATCGAAAGTAGAGCTATTTCAAGAGGAGTTTTACCATGAGATTAAAATTCGGCTACTTACAGATTCAGCTAAGACTGGTAAACCTTTTGAGGAGTCGATGAACTAAAAAAGTGATAAGTAGCTTTACAGATAATTTATAGATTTTTGATTCAGTCCCAAAATCCGAGTAAATTGAAAAGATAAGCGATCGCTTGTCATCTAAGTATACCTATGGTTGCAATAACCACTAAATTCCTGTTATCCCTGTTTAAGGGATAACTTAGAGCAGAAATAAAAACTGATGATTAAGTATCACTCGATGAAAGTAAACTGGCTTGTGGTTGAGGAATAAATTTTTATGAAAGCGATGATTCTCGCGGCTGGCAAGGGTACTCGCGTGCGTCCGATTACCTATACAATTCCCAAACCAATGATTCCCATCCTGCAAAAGCCAGTGATGGAGTTCTTGCTGGAACTGTTACGCCGACATGGATTTGACCAGATTATGGTCAACGTTAGTCATTTGGCTGAGGAAATAGAAAACTATTTTCGTGACGGTCAGAGGTTTGGGGTGCAAATTGCCTATTCCTTTGAAGGGAAAATTGATGACAACGGTAAACTGGAAGGCGAAGCAATAGGTTCAGCTGGAGGGATGCGGCGCATCCAAGACTTCTCACCGTTTTTTGACGATACCTTTGTGGTGTTGTGCGGTGATGCTTTAATTGATTTGGATTTAACTGCGGCGGTTAAATGGCATAGAGCTAGAGGCTCGATCGCTACTATTATTACAAAATCTGTCCCCAAGGAAGAAGTTTCTAGCTACGGTGTGGTGGTCACTGACGAAGAGGGGCGTGTTAAAGCTTTCCAAGAAAAACCTTCAACTGAAGAAGCCCTCAGCACCAACATCAATACAGGTATTTACATCTTTGAGCCAGAGGTGTTTAACTATATCCCCTCTGGTGTCGAATATGACATTGGTGGCCAATTGTTTCCCAAATTGGTGGAAATCAAAGCCCCCTTCTACGCCATCCCTATGGACTTTGAATGGGTAGATATTGGTAAAGTACCAGATTATTGGCGGGCGATTCGCGGTGTACTGCTGGGTGAAATCAAGAATGTGCAAATTCCTGGTCATGAAGTCGCCCCTGGCATCTACACTGGCTTAAATGTCGCCGTAAATTGGGACAAAGTGGATATCACTGGCCCGGTTTATATTGGCGGGATGACGAGAATAGAAGACGGAGCAAAAATTGTTGGCCCAGCGATGATTGGCCCTAATTGTTGGATATGTAGTGGCGCAACAGTCGAAAACAGCGTGATTTTTGAATGGTCGCGCCTGGGGCCAGGAGTGCGTTTAGTCGATAAGCTGGTGTTTGGACGTTATTGTGTGGATAAAACTGGCGCTGCAATAGATGTTCAAGCGGCTGCTCTAGACTGGCTGATTACCGATGCCCGTCAGACTCCGCCATCACATACGCCTCTTGAGTTACAAGCGATAGAGGAATTGTTGGGGACAAATGTAAATTAGGGAATAGGGTATAGGGAACAGGGAACAGGGAATAAATTTGTAACCTATACCCTGTAACCTATACCCTAACTATTTAAGTACGTATATCTTCTGAGACTTTGCTCGTAGGTTTGTAGCAGTCGCTGAGATTCCGCTAGGGTGATGCGCTTTTCTTCTAATGCTTTCTCGCAACGCTGGCGAATGTTTTCCACCATATCTTCGGAGTCATACTGAACGTAGCTTACCACTTCGCTCATGGTGTCGCCTTTGACAATGTGTTCAATCTGGTAGCCTTTGGGCGTCAATTGAATGTGAACGGCGTTAGTATCACCAAATAGGTTGTGCAAATTGCCCATAATTTCCTGGTAAGCTCCATTTAGGAACATTCCCAAATAATAGGGTTCTCCGGGCTTGTAGGTGTGCAACTCTAAAACCGATTTGACATCGCGCAGGTCAATAAAGCGGTCGATTTTACCATCACTATCGCAGGTGAGGTCTGCCAAAATTCCCCGCCGCGTTGGTTCTTCATCCAAGCGGTGGATTGGCATGATTGGGAATAGTTGATCGATCGCCCAGCAATCTGGTGCTGATTGAAACACTGACATATTCACGTAGTAGATGGAAGCCATGATTTTTTCTAGGTCTTCCAGTTCATCGGGTACGTATTCTTGCTGTCTAGTGATGTTGAGAATTTTCTGACAACAAGCCCAGTAGAGGCGTTCGGCTTTGGCTCGTTCTCTGAGGCGTAATATTCCTAAGTTGAAGCGGCTGATGGCTTCTTCTTTGAATTGTGCAGCGTCGTGGTACAACTCTTGGTAATTCTCTTGGTTAATCGATTGGTAGCTTTCCCAAAGATAATTAATTATTGGAGATTCTCCCTCTTGTGGTGGTTCTGGTGAATCGAGAGGGACATCACTAGTACTAAGAACATCAAAAATCAGCACCGACTGATGGGAAGCGATCGCTCGTCCACTTTCACTAATCAGTGTTGGTACGGGAATCTGCCGCTCTGCACAGGTATCTTTTAACTCTGCCACAATGTCGTTGGCATAGTTCTGCATGTTGTAATTTTTCGATGCATAGAAGTTGGTTTGGGAGCCATCATAATCTACGCCCAAGCCGCCGCCAACATCAAGGTATTTCATATCCGCCCCCAGCATGGACAATTCCACATAAATGCGGCTGGCTTCTTGGATAGCATCTTTAATCACATTAATGGCAGAGATTTGGGAGCCGATGTGAAAGTGCATTAACTGCAAAGAATCGAGCAGGTTAGCTTCCCGTAACTTGTCAACAGCCTCGATTACTTCAGGCATTGTCAAACCAAATTTAGCGCGATCGCCACTAGAGGCTCCCCAACGTCCCATACCTTGGGTACTGAGTTTAGCTCGAACGCCTAATATCGGCTTAATACCTAACTGGCGATTGGCATCGATCACCAAATCAACCTCTTCAATCTGTTCTAAGACGATGATTGGTGTTTGCCCTAATCTTTGGGCTAACATTGCCGTTTCGATGTATTCTCGGTCTTTGTAGCCGTTGCAAACTAACAATGCTCCTGGTGTATCCAGGACAGCCAGAGCAATCATTAATTCTGGCTTGGAACCGGCTTCTAAACCAAATTGATGGGGTTTGCCAAACTTGACTAAATCCTCAATCAAATGCCGTTCTTGGTTGCATTTGACGGGAAACACGCCACGGTAGACACCAGGGTAATTATAGCGAGCGATCGCTTTAGCAAAACAAGCATTCAACCGCTCAATCCGGTCTTCTAAAATATCGGAAAAGCGAATCAACATGGGAAGTCCCAAGTTGCGCTGCTTCATGGCGTTGACCAATTCAAACAAGTCTAGAGAACCCCCGCGATCGCCCTTGGGTGACACGGTAACGTGTCCAGCAGCGCTAATAGAAAAATAAGGTTGTCCCCAACCTTCAATCCGGTATAAGGCTTCACTATCCTCAATTTTCCAGGAGCGAGGTAAATCTCCTGTGGTAGGACTAGGTGGTAACAGCTTTTTTTGCTTATGATTTTTCACTTCTTTGTGTCCATTGGACGGTACTGGTACCACCTCGTCAGATGTAGTAGTTGAATCAACACCCATTTCTTCCTAACCTCTGTTTTTCACCCACGAATTAACAATTTAACGCATTCATTTGGGAACGTATATGCACCCAAAGATAATTTCTGAGATAAACTCTGATTGGTCATTAGTCATTGGTCATTGGTCATTAGTCATTAGTCATTAGTCATTGGTCATTGGTCATTAGTGGAAAACCCTTAAACTCAAGACAGAAAATGACAAAGGACAAAGGACAAATGACAATTGACAAATGACAATTGACAAAATAAAAAATTCATTAAGTTTTTGGAGATAACTTTGGAACGCACATTCTTAGCAATTAAGCCAGATGGAGTACAACGGGGATTAGTGGGGGAAATTATCCGTCGCTTTGAAACTAAAGGTTTTACCCTAGTTGGTTTAAAGTTCCTCAAAGTCAGTCGGGAATTGGCTGAACAACACTATGATGTTCACCGGGAACGTCCGTTTTTTGCTGGTCTAGTCGAATTTATCACTTCTAGCCCAGTGATAGCGATGGTATGGGAAGGTGATGGCGTTGTTGCATCTGCCAGAAAGATTATTGGTGCGACAAACCCCTTAACAGCAGAGCCGGGAACGATTCGGGGCGATTTTGGTCTGAATATTGGTCGCAACTTAATCCACGGTTCTGATGCTCAAGAAACCGCGCAACGGGAAATAGCCCTATGGTTTAAGGATGAAGAATTAGTGAATTGGCAACCACACTTAACGCCTTGGTTGCACGAGTAATGGGGAGACGCGATTAATCGCGTCTGTACAAAAGTTAGGAGTTAAAAATTTCTCATATCATGTCTGCTTGATTACTTATTAAACCCGAATCACCCCACCCCGACAATCGTCGCTTTGTCTCCCCTCCTGCTTGCGGGGAGGGGAGATTTTGGGGAGCCAGTGCGGTCTTGGGGTCTCCCCAAGTGGAGCCGGATAGCGTGTGGGGTGCAATGACTGTGGGAATCATAACTAATTATGCGGACATGATATCACTCCTGACTCCTAACTCCTCACTTACTTCGAGACTTCGCTCTTTTCTGGTTCTACTTGGGGTAATTCAGTGCCAACACGCTTGGAAAATCCCCAGCCTAAAATCAGGAAGATCGCAGCAATCATTATCCATTCTGGTGGAACTAAACTATCGTTCACCACTTTCAACAACAAGCGCAAGCCTACCAACGCTACAGTTACATAGCCTGCGTCTTCTAGGTTTTCATATTCGTCTAGCCAACGGATAAACAATCCCGCCATGAATCGCAGCGTAATAATACCAATTGTTGCACCCGTCAGCACTAGCCATTTTTCTTGAGAAACTGCGATCGCAGTTGTCACGCTATCCAAAGAAAATGCCAAATCTGTAAATGCAATCACGGGTATTGCTTGCAACAATGAATTAAAACGCGGCCCGTGATGGTGATCGTCTTCACTTTGTTGAGAGGTAAAGTGTTGGAATACCAACCACAGCAGATAAGCAGCGCCCAATAATTCAAATTGCCAGAATTTTTGCACCCAAGTGGCAGTTAGAATCAAGGTGATTCGCAGCACATAAGCAACGACTAAACCAAAGTTCAAAGCTCTACGCTCAAGTTCTTTATCTTCTAGCCCCCTTGCGATCGCAGCCAGGGCGATGGCATTGTCGGCAGATAACAGCGCCTCTAAAAGCACCAGGATCAGCAGAACTATAGGGGCTTCAACGCTGAAATGAAAGTCGAGGTAATCAAAAATTCGGTCTAGCATTCCGGGTTTCTCAAGCAGAAAAAATTAAAATTTGACAAGAACAGAGATTTGCATATTAAAAAGCGCAATAAATTGCTACTCTAATCCAGCTTAACGTGGTTGTGGTGCATTTTGAAGAGGGTTAAATGTGTGCGAGCGTAATGCAAGTGGAGTAATTTGCGTATAAGTCAATACACCAAAAGTTTTAACATCTAGTGAATGCGATCGCAATGGGCTGCTGTCATTTCGCATCCAATACAGTTCAGTTAAGCATTTCTTCCTTCTTTTTCTTCTCTTCCTTTGCGTTCTTTGCGTTTTCGCGGTTCGTTAAAAAAATTAACTTTGACAAAGAGTTAAGCCTTAGAGGATGTTTTAAAAGTCCTATTGTAGGTATCAAAACGTTCTAGATCCTCCTAAATCCCCCGATAAATTGGGGGACTTTGATTCCGGTTCCCCCCTTTTTAAGGGGGGTTAGGGGGGATCAATAAGTGCCTAAAATCACAGCCAAATACTTTTAAAACATCCTCTTAACACCAACCGTATTGATTTCGCATCTAAAATTAGGATATGAGAACAAAAATATGGTAATAGTTTATGAATATTTCCTTAACAACCGAGCTTGAGCAGTTCATTCAAAGTCAGGTTGCAAGCGGAAAGTACACCTCAAATGAGGAAGTGATTCTTGCAGGTATTAGGCTGTTAGAGGAACGGGAACGTATTTACAAGGGTCGGTTTGAGGAACTGCAAAGAGAAATTATGATTGGGGTTGAGCAACTTGATCGCCAAGAACGACTCGACGGTAGAGAAGTAATCGAGCAACTGCGTCAAAAGAACCAAGCTTTGAGAAAGACTCAGGCACAATAATGAGTTTATATTTTTTATCGCTCCAAGCTGCAAAAGATTTACAAGAAATTAACGATTACCTATTTGCTGGAAATCCAGATGTTGCAGATAGATTACTCACACTCATCACTCAAAAGTTGGATACTTTAGCACAGTTTCCCAGTATGGGACGTAGACGGGATGAACTTTTACCTGCGTTGCGAAGCTTTCCAGTTGATGATTATTTGATATTTTATCGCCCAATTGCAGAGGGGATTGAAGTTGTGCGGGTAGTGAGTGGCTACCGCGATTTAGAGGCGCTATTTTCTGATTAAAATCACTGCTTTTTGGGTTTAGCACATTGCTCATACGTGTCAACTTAACGTAAAAGCCATGTCCCGCAAGGAACTAAAGTTCCTTGCTAATAGCGAAAGTCATCTCTTGATGACTAAATAATCCGAAAAATCTTTAGTCTACTTTAGTAGACTTTAGCTATTAGCCTAGAACTTTAGTTCCAGGCGGGCGAGTCAGCTAACAGTTAAGCTACTTTTAGCTTAAGTTGACACCAATGCCATTGCTAAACCCTTACGACAGATGAAGTTCAAGTAGGGTGCGTTGCGCTGCACGACAACGCACCATCTTGATATGTCCTATTGCATTAAAATCTGACGGATTAAAATACTCATTACCTCGCCTGGGTTGGCGGTTGGTAGTAGCGGACTCCAATCGCCGATGCTGGCGTAGCCAATCAGTTGCAGATAGTGAATTGTGCTAGTAACTGCTTTTGGAGAACCTATTAATAGATGTTTAATCGGTTCTCTTTTCGGTAATTGATTTTCAGAAGATTGATTAAGGATGGGTGTATTTAAGTTTTCACCATCTAAGTACTGTTGTAATTCTGATTGGGCGAGCTTCTGATTTTTTACAAACTTTTGTACTTGTGTCATCATTGTAATTATCTCCCAGAATGGGGGTTTGCAGAAAGGCGATCGCAGATTCTTGGCAGAGGGCGATCGCCTTTCTTATTTGGATATTAAAGTATAATTTTATACTTGCAAAACCTTAAATCAAAAATAAATTAAAAGTCAAAAGTATTTATTTGTAGCTACAATTATTTTTCTGTTGTCGTTATTTGGCATCTAAACCTCGTCCATGTTGAAACCTGGAGTTTTGAATTATTCTGTTGTGTCATTGCGACGTTCGCTCTTAGCGTTCCCGCAGGGTAGGAAGCAATCGCAAAACTTTGGTAAAAAACTACAGTTATCAAGTTAGATGAGGTTTAGAATTAGAATATGAGAACAAAAATATCGTCATAATTTATGAATATTTATTTATGAATGATACACTTCTACAACGCATTACTCATAATCAAAATATCTGCCACGGTAATACCATTTCACGAAAATAATGAAACAGATATAACCCCTGAAACCCAGACTAAGTAAAACTTTATTAATTACGAATTACGTTAGCGCAGCGTTAGCGAGTCTTCTCCCAAAGGGAGACGCTAAAAGCGAACGAGCGTCACTACGAATTACGAATTAATATAAATCCTGTATTCGAGGACTTCGTTATCCAGTTGAGTTTATTTTGGAACTGCTCAGTTCTGGTATGACTACTGAAGAAATATTGAAAGATTAAGCTGTTACGCATTTAACTTGTACATTTACCTGATGACTGTTGACGGTTGACTGATGACCGATAACCGTCAACCGTCAACGATTATAAAGAATGTTTATATAATTTAGACGCATATCAGCTTATGACGATTTAGAATCTGAAGATATTTTGGCTGTCTTGTTATTTGCTGCTCGACTGTGCCAAGTCAAAAGCATTCATCGAATCGCCTCATGAAATTTATTGTCGATGCTCAGTTACCAGTTCGTCTTGTCGGTTTTCTCAAAACTTCAGGTTATGACACAATCCACACCAAAGACTTACCAGGGGAAAATGCTACGCTAGATAATGAGATTAATAGCGTATTAATTCAACAAAATCGAATTTTAATTACTAAAGATGTGGATTTTATCAACTCTTTTTTAACAGTTCAGCAACCTTATAAACTACTTTTAATCACGACAGGCAATATTAATAGAATTTCTCGACAGTTTTCTCAAAAGCTTTGTTAGCTTGACTTTATCCAAAACTAAGAACTTGCTTCTCTTGATATGATGTCCGGGTAATTAACCATAATAACCGGAACCCCACCCCGCAAAAGCTGCGCTTGAGCTAACCTCCCCGCAAGCTCTTAGGGGTTGGGGGTGGGGTTCTTTTATTATGGGTGATTTGGCGGACATGATATGATATGGCAAAAACTTTTTCAATGTCACTGATTATCAGTGACATTGAAAAAGTAAAACTGCTGTTCCACAAACGTTTCAGCGTCAGCTTGAGCGTTGTCAAAAAATGGATAAAGTCGAGCTTAAGTTAGGTTTAGAACTAAACTAATCTACACAGCAAAAACAAAGAAATCTGAAGATAATAAACTGACAGGAGAACCCACAATAGTTGCAAACAAACCTCCCGAACCAAAACCAGCCGCATTATTATTTTCGTTGTAGAACAGGTTGCCACTGCTAGAGCTATAAACAATCTCTGCACTATTATCTCCAGCTAGAGAATCGACAGCGACTACGGCAAAGTTAGAGCCAATTAATTCACTATTAGAAGTGTTGTCTAGAGCGGTAAAAGTTTTTTTCGACAAACGGATTTTGTCTGTGCCACTTGAAAAGTCAGAAATTTGGTCTACTCCAAGATCAGAACTGATAAAGGCTCTTCTACTGTCAAATACAAAGATATCTGAACCTGCGCCTCCGATTAAAATGTCGTTACCACTATCGCCCTTGAGGTTATCGTCACCATCACCTGCTTGAAGATTATCGTTACCTATTCCCCCTGTAAGGATATCGTTACCACGATCTCCTTGGAGATTATCATCACCTTCTCCCCCAATCAGGTTATCGATACCAGGGCCGCCGATGATAGTATCGTTACCTGCTCCCCCATCGTAAATATCGTTACCAGATAAACCATCGATGACAAAATCATCACCACCTCCTCCACGACCTATGTCACCACCAGTTCCACCATCAAGTGTATCTTCACCATCACCACCATCAACAAAGTCATCACCAGCTCCCGCATCAATATAATCGTTACCATTTCCTCCTGTAACACCGTCATTACCACTTCCTGAAAACACGATTTCATCACTATCACTACCACTTAAATCAATGGTATTGGGTTCTGGTGTTCCCGATTCGGTTATTATTCCTCTTGCACTAGCAACGCCAAACTTTATAGCATCAGCAATAGTTATACTTGTCCTATCAAGACCTATTACTTCACCCCGACCGAGGTCTATGACTAGCTGTTCATAAAAGCTTACAACATCCGGTGTAACTAAAAAAACGGGAATAATGTTGCTTGCAACTAGCCGATCTTTTAATTGTACAATAGTCGGATAATCTTCATCAGCATCGACTACATTATCTCCATTATTAGGTCGAGTAATAGTAGGACTAGCGTTTGCACCATCTGGCGGTTTGTGAAAATCAGCATCCGTGACTACTAAAGCAATGCGAGTTGAATCTGATCTATAATTTGGACTGAAAGATAGTTGCAGAAGTGCTTCTAGTTGTGCTTCCGGAAGATCCCCACCACCATCAGCACTCAAGCCATTGACTGTTGAAATAACACTAACTGTATCCCCTGTCAAAGCGATGTTGTTTCGATAAACAAAGTCACCAGGATCACCCAAACCACCAACTGGTTTATCTTTAAAAGAGGCAACACCAAAGAAAGGGTCAGCACCATAGATAATCTGAAAATTTGGGTTTTTTAAGTTATCTACTAGTGAAGGAAAGATATCTTTGAGGTTGGGCAAGTCGTCAATAAATGACCCTGTTAAGTCTTGTAACAGAAAGATATCAGATACGGGAGCCATAATGTATACCTCTGGTTATCTTAATTAATTGGTTGTATTGCAAAAATTGGAAGTGTTCTGGATTTGTTGATGCTGCTCTTTAAATCTAGGTAGGCAAGCTTTGCATTCCACAAACTATCAAGTATCAATCAATGAACTAGTTACGTTAAAATAACTGGATGTTAGTTTTTCCAAAACTTTAGTAAAGTTAATATTTATTAACTAAGTTTTACAAGCTACATAACACCATCATCACGATTGATAAGAACTTTTACCCTTTAAAAGCGAGAGTTGCGATCGCACTAGCTGTAATTGGTTCCAAAATATCCTACCTTATCCAGCAACATCCTCACTGATGGATACAATAGCAGTTGTTTAGATTCCAGAGAGATAGAGGCTAATTCAGTTTCTCTGGTGAAAGTCGGGTTTACCCTTAAAGGGAAAACTTTCAACGTTATTTAGGACTTATATCATGTGCGGTTGAACACAAGTCAATTGCAAACGTTGTGTTCGCAAAGCGTCTCTAAGAGTTGCAATCGCAGAGTCCAAGTGAATTGCTACTCTTCGAGAACGCTTTCAGCGAACGCTCCACTTCGTTGCACTCGCAATGACATATCATAAGCAATTTGCCGGACATGATATTACGCACGAGTTACGGAATAACGAACCGCAGAGGCGCAGAGAAGCCAGTGCGCCCTTGCGGTTAAGAGACTTGTCCCTTGCGCGTCTCCCCGAATCCCATTCGTGAGAGGCTAGCGCCTGCGTAGGATGCCCGAAGGGCTGTAGGGAGAAGCAACTGGCGCGACACGGAGAAATCAGAGTTTGAGAGATATTTTGCGTAAATCCTAGTTATTAACCAAAGTTTTAACCTGAGTAACAATTGCTTTAACATTCATAAGAAAATATTTAATCTTTTTGACACTCCCACGGCTATGAAAACTTCGCTGTCGCTCGTTTTCACATAAAGCCGTGGGATTCTTCTTTCACTCAGTCAACTTACTTAAAGGAGTTTCCCCACCTAAGCAGCGGTTGTTCTGTCCAGAAGCTTTAGATCCCGTATGCCCTACGGTACTTTTTAGTCCTTTCATCAAAATTTGTTTTGCTGCATTGTGGTCACGATGCATAACTGTTCCACATTCATGACATTTATGGGTACGAGTAGACAATGACTTCTTGACTCGTGTTCCACAAACAGAACAATCTTGGCTCGTATAGTGGGGTGGAACTGAAGCAGCCCATGTACCAAAAACTTTGGCGTAGTAGTCCACCCAATCTGTGAACAATGACCACGATGCATCGCTGATAGATTTAGCTAAACGATGGTTCTTAACCATATTCTTTACCTGCAAGTCCTCATAGACTACCAAGTCGTTAGACTGGACAAGCGTTCTTGCAGTCTTAACCACAAAATCTTTACGCTGTCTACTTACCTTGAGGTGCTTTTTAGCTAATTTCTTAACAGCTTTTCGACGATTAGAAGAACGTTTTTTACATTTAGAAACTTGGCGTTGCTTACGCTTGAGACACTTTTCAGCCCTACGCAATAATCTAGGATTTTCAACTGTTCTACCATTGGAATCAGTGTAGAAAAATTCAAGTCCTACATCAATTCCAACTTGGTTGCCATCATACTGATGGTCTTCTTTACGTTCAATATCAACACAAAATTGACAATAATACCCATCTGCTCGCTTAACTACTCTGATACGCTTAATCTGCTTAACAGAGTAGAAACTCAAATCACGAGTACCAACAAGCTTAAATCTTCCAGACTCAAAACCATCACTAAATGTGATGTACTTTTTATCGTTAGAAAGTTTCCATCCTGAAGTCTTATACTCTACGGAATGCCCGCGTTTTTTAAACTTGGGGTATCCTTTTTTTCCTAGTTTCTTGGCTTTACAATTGTCATAAAAACGTTTAATTGCAAACCATGCTCTATCAGCAGATGCTTGACGAGCCATAGAGTTTAGCTTCGTTGCAAAGTCAAATTCCTTGGCTAAAACAGCACAAAGCTTTTGAAGGTCATTCTTGCCAACATTTTTGTTATCCATCCAATGTCTTAGAGCCTTGTTACGAATAAACAAAGCCGTCCTAATTGCTTCATCTAATGAATTGTATTGACTCTGTTTACCTTTTAACTTGGCATCTATTACTAGCATCGTCTCGACCTATTAACGATAAATATATGTTAGCATATATGTGTTCATATATGCAACACAATATGAAAGAAATAAGATTGAGTATCAGAGTTCCATTACATGAAATGCTAATTCTTGAAAAATACGCTGAAAAAACAAAACGAACTAAAACAGACTTAGTTCGTGAGTGGATTCGTTCGCTAGAAAAACTTGACGGCAACTAAAGTTGCCACGCATTCATCCCACGGCTAGAAGCCGATGGGCTTTCTGCTTTTATTGCTGTAAGAAATGCTTAAACCTTTCTTATACATGCTTCAACGTGAGCAACAATTGCTTTAACGTTTGCAAGAAATGCTTAAACCTTTCTTATACATGCTTGAACGCGAGTAACAATTGCTTCAGCATTGATAAGAAAATATTTAACGTTTGCAACAATTGCTTAAACGTTTCTTATACATGCTTGAACGTGAGTAACAATTGCTTCAGCATTGATAAGAAAATATTTAACGTTTGCAACAAATGCTCAAACTATCTTATGAATGCTTCAACGTGAGGAATAAATGTAAATAGCCTCTGGAAGCAATTTACTACAATTTAATTCTAAATTTCACAAAATCTCTGCTAACTTTACCACCAGAGTATTTGCTAAATCCAATAACCTGATATCATCTGTATTAATACTATTTCCTTCACTAGCTAACAGATTTTTTACAGCAGATAACCTGTCATTGGTTTGGGAAATTCTCCAAGATTCATCTAAGTTTACGGCAAAATCAAATAGCGATCGCTCTCCTAAATGCTGTCTTACTTTAACAGCTACACTATCATTACTTACCAAAAATTCTTTAATAGTATCTAATCGAAAATTACCTAATATTTCGTCATGTCCCCACGTTTCTAGCCAGTCTCCATCTACATCTTCAACGTAAATATTGACAAAATCAACCCCATAAGTTAGCCAGTTTTGCTGCATTTGTCGCGCCGTCGCTAAAGCTTCAGCAAATGTATCTACTTGATTGTTGCAGTGAGTTTCTCTTTTATTAGCCATAGAAGCTGTAATTAGCACGTAAGTATGTAGGCTAGACACAAATCTGAAATATCAAATTCCTGAAAAGTTCACGAAAATTTTAAATATTTGCCACCAGAAAGGTAATCACTGTTATACAGGGCCACGTTGACTAACTGGTTAACGAAATTAGTATCTTTGGGATTGTAACTTAAGAACAGCCCCCTCTCGATTTCCCACGATCGCAGTGTATTTTGCCAAGCTTCGTACTTTTGTTGATTGAGTTCTTCACTAACACTGGTAACTTGAATGCACAGTGGTTGATTGTTACGACTAACAATTAAATCTGTTGCCATAGAAAGGTCGGCTATATAACGCTGCCAAAAACTACCTTCTCGCTGAACAATATCTTGGGCTATTGATTTAATGATATCATCATCTACCTGATTAAATTCGCCTGCCATCAATTTTTGCTTCCAAATATAAAACTTGGAGTCACTTGCATTAAACCATCTGGGAAATAGATAACCATACCAATATCTCTCAATTGGCGTCATCATCTCGAATTTGGCTTTTTGTTCCTCTTCTGAAGGTAAGGATTTGATTATCAACCATATTGTCGAATCCGTAATCACCTCTAGCAGAAAGGCAATGACAAAGGGTTTTGCAGTCAGGGAACCTGGTTTGATGTCTTTTACCCAACGATTGATTTCATCTAATCTTCTCGCTAAATTACGATCTATCGAGGAGGCTTGCTCGATAAGGGACTTTAGCCGATCCTTAATTTCTTGTGCTTGCAATCGATGCCCTACTTTCAGAAGATTACGCTTTTTTTACACACTTTTAACTAGATTTTAACTTGAAAATGTATTTAGTTAATTTTCTGATGTCATCAAATACTCTCTAGGTCGATGCCCTGTGTACGTAAAGCCTCCCGCAGTCGAGCAATTTCTTGCTCTGCTCGTTCGGCACGTTCTTCTGCCTGTTCGGCACGTAAACGTTCTTGTTGGGCCAATTCTTCTGATGATAGTATCAATTGATTTTCAGTAGTGAAGAATCTTAATTTACCTTCATAAACTCCCAAATAAAGTTCTAACTGCTGACTCCACAAACGTCCATCAGTGGTTACTTGAATTTCTTGATACTTACCATCAACTAGATGAAATCCCTGAAGTTCCATTGTTACAGGATCAAACCAGAAATAATCTGGTGTACGGAAGGTATCTTGGTAAACTTGTTTTTTTAAACCTTTATCAACTGCTGTGGTTGAACTTGACAAAATTTCCACAATCAGGTTGGGATATTTGCCGTCTTCTTGCCAAACTACCCAACTCTTACGGTCTTTTTTCTGGGTTCCCAAAACTACAAAAAAGTCTGGGCCACGGAAATGTTCTGATTTTTTCTGGTTAGGACTGTAGTAAATCGTCAAATTGCCAGAAGCATAAAAATCTTGCCTCTCTCGCCACCACAATTTAAGTATGCGAATCAGCAAATCGATTTGGTCACGGTGCAGGTCACTTTCCAAGGGTGGTTCGTCACTCAGTATATCGCCAGGAGGAAAAATAACTTCGTCGTCTGAAATATTATCAGAGATGATTTCTAGGGTAGCAGGTTCAGACATCAGCGATCGCTCCGCGATTTACGTTCATTTTACTGAAAATTCGGTAACTTGCAGACGGCTTTTAAAACTTGTAACAACTCAATTGCACCGGGAGATTCATTCAGACTTAATAATGGCATTAACTGATAAGTAGGTTGCTGTTCATGTCTTAAATAAACAAATTGATAACGCAGTCCGTTAGTTGCCAAACCCCAAACTGATGGTTGTTGGTCTAAACTTTTAAAAGCATAAGTGAGTAATTGAGGTAAACCCTCACCCACTTCAACCGCACTATTTTTCGTTTCAATTACTACAACCCAAAAAGGCGGCGCAATATTACTTTGAGGACTGTTGATTGCTAAAATATCCATCCGTCCGGTAATTCTTTTGTCTTCATCTTCGACTGCGGTCGCAATGCTATCTTCCATTGTCAACCGAATCGGCACATCGTAAAACCCAGCTAACCGCATCAAGGGTGCGATCGTTAAGAATTTAACTAAACCTTCAGAAATTTTCCTAGCGCTTAAATAGCGACGGAAGTCGTTTCTGATTTTTAATAAATCCTGCTGTTCAAACTCAGAGAGTGGTTCTAGAGTTAAAAAGTCTGTGAATGAACCATTGGAAAGTTCTTCTAGTTTGAGAAAGCGATGAACATCGTTGAGAGATAGGCTGCTAGCTTCGACGGTGAGTGTCATAGTTTCAGGCGTTGTTTGTCCAGACTACTTATATTTTGCAACATTCGCGGTAGATAGGTTGCAATGTAACCTCTTTACATTTCTTGATCGCTTGCTTTTGCTAGATGAAAATGAATGTAAACTAAATAACTCGGCAATTTTTACCTAGCTTAACGAAAATCTAAACAATGTCTAGCACAACTAAGCTAAGAATAGTTTTTAGTAACAATAGCGATCGCACTCATAACTAACCATGTCTCAACCAACTATAGAATCAATCCTACAAGAGAATCGCCTATTTCATCCTGACTCGGAATTCTCGCAGAATGCCCATATCAAAAGTCTGGAAGACTATCAGCGCCTCTACGACAAAGCTAAAGCTGATCCGCAACAATTTTGGGCAGATTTGGCTGGAACAGAATTAGAATGGTTCCAAAAATGGGATACGGTATTAGATTGGCAACCACCTTTTGCTAAATGGTTCGTTGGTGGTAAAATTAATATTTCTTACAACTGCCTTGACAGACATCTCACTACCTGGCGCAAAAATAAAGCAGCATTGATTTGGGAAGGAGAACCAGGTGATTCGCGTACCCTCACTTATGCCCAACTACACCGAGAAGTTTGCCAGTTTGCCAATGTGTTAAAGCAACTGGGTGTACAAAAAGGCGATCGCGTTGGTATTTATATGCCGATGATTCCCGAAGCTGCGATCGCTATGTTAGCCTGTGCCAGAATTGGCGCACCTCATAGCGTGGTATTTGGTGGTTTTAGTGCCGAAGCTTTGCGCGATCGCTTAATTGATGCCACAGCTAAACTAGTAATCACGGCTGATGGTGGTTGGCGCAAAGATGCGATCGTTCCTCTCAAAGAACAGGTAGACAAAGCCTTAGCTGATGGTGCTGTTCCCAGTGTTGAAAATGTCCTAGTTGTCAAGCGCACCGGACAAGAAACTTATATGCAATTGGGGGGACGCGATCATTGGTGGCATGATTTGCAAAAAGGTGCATCAGCCGATTGTCCCGCCGAACCAATGGACAGCGAAGATATGCTGTTTGTCCTCTACACTTCTGGCAGCACGGGCAAACCGAAGGGCGTTGTGCATACAACTGCTGGTTATAATTTGTATACCCATATCACTACCAAGTGGATCTTTGACCTCCAAGATACAGATGTATATTGGTGTACCGCAGATGTAGGTTGGATTACCGGACATAGCTATATTGTCTACGGCCCGCTTTCTAACGGTGCAACCACGGTTATGTATGAAGGTGCGCCCCGTACTTCTAATCCTGGCTGTTTCTGGGATGTAATTGAAAAATACGGCGTTAATATTTTTTATACTGCACCTACGGCAATTCGGGCATTTATTAAGATGGGCGAACAACATCCCAATGCGCGAAACCTATCTTCGTTGCGTTTGCTGGGAACCGTTGGCGAACCGATTAACCCAGAAGCTTGGATGTGGTATCAGAAAGTAATTGGTGGCGATCGCTGTCCAATTGTTGATACTTGGTGGCAAACGGAAACCGGCGGTATCATGATTACACCGCTACCAGGAGCAATTCCCACCAAACCTGGTTCTGCAACTCTTCCCTTCCCAGGAATTATTGCAGATGTCGTGGATTTAGAAGGAAACACCGTACCCAATAACGAAGGCGGTTATCTAGCAGTGCGACATCCTTGGCCAGGAATGATGCGGACAGTCTACGGCGATCCAGAACGCTTCCGCCGCACCTACTGGGAACACATTCCGCCCAAAGATGGTAACTATACTTACTTTGCTGGTGATGGCGCAAGGCTTGATGAAGACGGCTACTTTTGGGTAATGGGTCGTGTGGATGACGTATTGAATGTATCAGGACACCGACTCGGTACAATGGAAGTAGAATCAGCTTTAGTTTCGCATCTAGCAGTTGCAGAAGCGGCGGTAGTGGGTAAGCCAGATGAACTTAAGGGTGAAGAAGTAGTTGCTTTTGTGACTTTAGAAGGCACTTATCAGGCAAGTGAGGAACTAAGTAAAGAACTCAAACTGCACGTTGTCAAAGAAATTGGTGCGATCGCGCGTCCAGGAGAAATTCGCTTTACAGACGCTTTGCCCAAAACGCGATCGGGTAAGATTATGCGGCGCTTGCTGCGGAATCTAGCTGCGGGTGAAGAGGTATCTGGGGATACTTCGACATTGGAAGATAGAAGCGTGTTGGATAAATTGCGGGAAGGAGCGTAGAAATTTTAGATTTTGGAAAGGCATTTCCTGTATTGGAGATGCCTTTCTATGAGGCTCACAATATGATCCGTTATACATAGCTATGAAATACATCCTAGTATTAACTTACTTTTGATTAATTAATGCCACCAAGAGATAGCATTCACAATCTAGTCAAGCAAGCGATTATTAAAGATGGTTGGAAAATAACTGACCAAATAATTACTAATTCGTAATTCGTAATTCGTAATTCGTAATTAAAGGTACAGAGCAACTAACTAACATTTTATGGAGACAAATAAATTTATTCCTCAATTAGGCCCCCGACTTCAGTCGTGGGGTAATAATTACGAATTACGAATTATAAATTACGAATTATTTTGACGATCCTTATGTTATTTCTTACGGGGATAGATTCTTATTTATAGATTTGGCTGCTACTTTATCATCAACAGTTAACCAAGCTCAAGGAAGTTTTATCGGTGCAACAAAAGAAAATCAGCGAATAGCAATTGAAATTAAAGATTTTCGCGGTCAATCTGTTATTGCTGATTTAGAACAAGCGATTGGACAGTATACACTCTATCAGCTTTTACTCAGTAGAATAGAACCAGAGCGAGAACTCTATTTAGCGATTACAGATACTATCTATAGCAATATTTTCAATGAACCAATTGGCGAACTAGTAATTACAGAAATGCCACTGAAATTAATTATCATCAATTTAAAAACAGTAGAGGTCATACAATGGATACCAACACGACCTATCGAGAAATAGTCAAGCAGATAATTATACAATATGCTAAACTACGTCCCTCGCATGGAGATATTCGACTTGACCCAATCTTTGATGAAACGCACGATAGGTGTGCTTTGATGCAAGTGGGTTGGGATAGAGGACGGCGAGTTCGAGGAAATCTAATTTATGTCATGCTACAAAATGGTAAGGTTTATATAGAATATGACGGCATAGAACACGGCATAACCCAAGATTTGATAGCGATGGGTGTTTCTCCAACAGATATCGTTTTAGCTTTTCTACCTGAATCAGAGCTAGCTGCTAGTGCATGAAAGCTCTAAATTAAGATTATCATTCTCAGTGTCTGGGCGATCGCGCGTTCCGGAGAAATTCGCTTACGGTCTGTCTTGTGATGCATTACGCGATAACATACCTCATTTATCATAAAGATTAAAACATTATTGAGGCATTCAGAGCGATGAAGGTGAAGCGCAAACTGAAATCAGCATTTGTTCAATCTTTTGGCGGCATGACGCTGAGTATTATCACTGTAATTGGTTTATCACCATTAGCGTTAGCGGTTCCTGCAAAACTTTCTTTGCATTCCCCTGGACAGTCGGTTGAGAGACAACCACAAAAACTAGCACAGTTTTCAGACACAGGGCCATCAGAGCGATCGCAGATGCTGCAACAAGCCAATGCTTTATTTAATCAGGGAGAGTTGACAGGTGCAGAGGAAAATTTACGCAAATTCATTAAACAATTTCCAGACGATGCCTTTGGACACTTTCAACTAGGAAATGTGCTTTTTCGGCAAAAGAAATCAGAAGAAGCGATTAGCTCTTATCAAGAAGCTATTCGCCTCCAGCCAAAATACGCTCTAGCTTACAATGCGATGGGTATGGTTTACGCTAGCCAAAGTCGCTGGGAAGAAGCCATTACTCAATATAAAAAAGCTCTAGAAATTAATCCTAATTATGGCGAGGGGCTGACTAATTTTGCACTGGCATTGTGGCAAACAAATAAAAAAGACGAGGCGCTATCTTCTTTAGAAAAAGCTTTAAAAATCTTCAAAGAACAGAATAGAGGTGAAAAAGCTAACCAAGTCGAACGAATCTTGCGAGAGATCAAAACTGCTGATGATCCTAGTGTTTCATGAAAATCATATTATTCCGTGGATAAAAGTTAAAAAGAGTTGCTGAAAATTAGCTTTAAGGATGCTTTGCAAAAACTGCGATCGGGTATTATCCAGCAGTTGCTGCGGAATTTGGCTGCTGGTGATACTTTGACGTTAGATAATCTCCGGGTATTGGGTAAGTTGCGGTAACGTGCGTAGTTTAAATAAGTTTCACATAACTGTGTAAAATCTGTATGGGGTAGGCAAAATTGTCTACCCTGTATTGTATGAATAAAATTATTTATGCTGGAATTGCTTTTACCTAGTTGATTCTCAAGATATATCACAATCGGCGTTTTGAGCTTAACCCCAATAAACTCGGATTAGTACCTCATAATTAAGGAAGGTTTGAAACTGATGACGACAAACCAGGAGAAGCGTGTATGCAAGTAAGACAAGAAATTTTTGATACTTATTGGCGATTTGCTACTATGCGCCAGGAAGTATTTTTCAACAAAATTAACAATGTACCACCACCCTGGACGGGTGACCCGATTATTAACACTTATAAATTTTGTAATGCATATCGAGCAAGCGATCGCGTTTCACAATATTTGATAAAAAACGTAATTTACGATGAGAATAGGAGCAAGAACGAAGAAGAAGTAATTTTACGGATTCTACTATTTAAAATCTTTAATAAAATAGAAACATGGGAATACTTAGAAAACAAAATAGGAGACTATATTAGACTATCTAACTTCGACTCAAATGTGTATTCAGATATATTACAAGATGCTATGAATCTTGGATATGTAATTTATACCAGTGCATATATGTCTTGTGCCAGCAAAGAGTTTGGTTATGATAAAAAACACCAGAATCATTTGGCATTAATTGATAAAATGGTTGTCCAAGATAGAGTAGTCAATCGCATAGTAAAAGCTAAAAAGTTTGGAGGCGTTTTTCAGATTCTTCAAGAATATCCATTGCTAGGTAAGTTTATGGCTTACCAATTAGCGACAGATATTAATTATAGTGAAATTATCAACTTTGACGAAAACAGTTTTACTATAGCAGGCCCAGGAGCCGAACGTGGTATCAGCAAGTGTTTCCTTGATACAGATGGTAAAACATATACTGATATCATTCATTGGATGACTGAAAACCAAGAAAAAGAGTTTCAGCGTTTGGGGTTAAATTTTCAATCACTCTGGAGTCGTCCACTACAGGCTATAGACTGTCAAAATCTTTTTTGTGAAACTGATAAATACTGCCGAGCAGCATTTCCCGAATTGAAAAGTAATCGCAAAAAAATCAAATCAAAATTTACTTCAACGCCTCAAGCAATTGATTATTTTTATCCACCCAAATGGTGTATTAATGATAAAGTTAAAGAAAGTTTAGCACAGAGATTGCCAACATTAGAGATTACTAATTTGCAAATATTAAATAATAGTAATTGTCAGCAATTATCTTTGGAGCTAGATTCTCAGGTAAAAACAACATCTGAAATTCCGAATAATGTATCAAAACAATATAAAAAATCTGAACAAGAGACTCAGAGAAAAAAATCAAAAGTTTTACAAAATCCAGAAATGGAAAAACATGAACAGTTGTGTCTGTTTTAAGAGAAGCGGCTCTTTATTAATCCACAGTAATTCAGAGTAAAATACATGGACATAAAAGGATATGCTAAGTTCGACATCACTAGAAAGTATCGCTACTTACTGCGGCGTAAATGGGATATAAGTTTACCTCAAGTTACTTTTGTGATGCTTAACCCAAGTACCGCCGATGATAAGAAAAATGATCACACCCTCACTAGATGTATTGACTTTGCTAAGTCTTGGAAATATGGTTCTCTTGAAGTAGTTAATCTATTTGCTTATTGTGCTACAAACCCCCGTGAACTTTGCCAAGTAGATAACCCTGTGGGGCCAAAAAACAACTGCTATATTCAAGTAGCAACAAAACGCGCTGCCTTAATTATTTTGGCATGGGGTGCGGGGAAATATCCCAGAATTCAGAACCGTGAAAAAGAAGTGTTAAGTCTAATTTCTGATAAACAACCTCTTTACTGCCTAGTTCTAACAAAGTATGGATACCCACACCATCCGTTACGTCTTTCAGTTAGTACACAACCAATTATTTTTCCTAGTAATTCTCTATAAATATAGTTTAATTTTCTAATGGTGATACTTTTTATTCATCGTCAGATTTATATTTCATCCTTCAGAGAATCACTATAATCAACAATTTTAAAATTGGATATGTCTATTATGAATTTTTCTGAGTATCAAACACAAGCACTGAAGACAGACCAAATTCCTGCTGTCGAAGGTACTGAACTAATCATACCGCTACTAGGTTTAGTGGGTGAAGTTGGCTCATTGATGACTGAGTATAAAAAACATTTACGCGACGGTGATGCACACAAACTATTTAAAGAAGGCATCGCGGAAGAATTGGGAGATATGCTTTGGTATATTTCCAACTTGGCAAGCAAGTTTAACCTTAATTTGGAAGAAATTGCGGAAGATAATCTGAGAAAGTGCCGTGACCGTTGGGGATGGAGAGATTCAGCACAGATAGATGATAAAGCTACAACCTACATATTCGACAATGACTTTCCTGAAAATGAAAGTTTACCACGACAATTTGAAGTAGAAATTACGGAGGTAAGCAAAGATAACTCAATCAAAATGAAGGCATTTGTCAACAAAAAACAAATTGGAAATGACCTCACCGATAATTCTTATACAAGCGATGGCTACCGCTTTCATGATGTTTTCCATTTTTCCTACGCCGCAGTTTTAGGTTGGTCTGTGGTCACTCGTAGTATTCTTAAATGTAAGCGTAAAAGCAATCTCCGCATTGATGAGGTTGAAGACGGTGGTCGTGCAATAGCTATTGAGGAAGGTATATCAGCACTCGTATTCGCCTATGCCAAAGATCACGGCTTCTTAGAAGGTGTTACAGTCATAGATTATCAGTTGTTGAAAACTATCAAAAATATGACATCGCATTTAGAAGTTTCTCAGTGTTCGTTGGGTGATTGGGAGAAGGCAATTCTGATGGGCTATGATGTCTGGCGGCAGGTAGATAAATATCGGGGTGGAACGGTAGTTGTTGACCTTAATACACGCTTGATAACTTATCAAATAGCAATAAACTGACACCAAAGGCAAAGTAACAAAAGCACAACTTAACAATTGAGATGCAATGTTTTTGTAAGCATCTCTAATTTGAAAGAACGTACTTGATTGCGAATTTAATAGGTGCAAAATTCCTAAGTCTCAAGTACTCTAGGACAACAAAGCTTGTTATATTTATAGGAATTACGCATTGACAAGAAATCGCAAATATGAGTAAGTAAAAAACCACATCTTTCGTAAGGGCACAGCATTGCTCATTGGTGTCAACTTAAGCTAAAAATAGCAAAACTTTCGGCTTGACTCAACCGCCTAGAACTAAAGTTCTTTGGCTTTTAGCTAAAGTCTACTGAAGTAGACTAAAGATTTTTGGCTATATTTAGTCATCAAAAGAAGACTTTCGCTAAAAGCCAAGGAACTGAAGTTCCTTGCGGGACATAGCTTTTACGTTAAGTTTACACCTATGAGCTTTTTCTGTGCCCCTACAGCATGGCCTATTTACGATCGCAGGATAATTAAAAAAAGCCTGAAACAACGGATTTTCGTTAATTCACATCACGATGCATTTGTACAGTGCGTAAGTCCTAATTTATTAGGATAATAAATAAAATACAAATATAATCTTGGTTAAAGCCTGTGACTTCCCTATCGGCATTAACTTTACCTGACCACACCCAGTTACCAGACTCAGATGGTACATTCGTGAAAAACTGGCAAGAGCATCCGCAAAGTATTTTACTCACTGACTCGATTAAACTTGTCTTAGAGGAACTTTATCCTGATAGTCAATATTGTATTGGACAGGATTTAGGCATCTACTGGCGATTGACAGATCCTCCTGAGAAAGGGGCTGAAGCACCAGACTGGTTTTATGTACCCAATGTACCACCGACCCTTGACGGTAAAACGCGGCGTTCTTATGTGCTGTGGAAGGAGTATGTTGCACCCTTAATTGTGCTGGAATTTGTCTCTGGAGATGGTTCAGAAGAACGAGATAACACACCGCCATCTCAACGGGATGGTGGAAATGTTGGTAAATTTTGGGTTTATGAGCAGGCAATTCGAGTGCCTTATTATGGAATTTATGAAGTAGCAAAAGCGCAGATTGAGGTGTATCACCTAGTGGATAATACTTATCAACTAATGAAACCCAATGAACGAGGACATTACCCAATTGCTCCTATGGGGGTAGAGTTAGGAATTTGGCAAGGATTTTATCAGAATGCAGAGTTACCTTGGTTGCGCTGGTGGGATGCACAAGGAAATTTATTGCTAACAGGTGAGGAACGGGCTGTCATTGAGCGACAAAAGCGGGAGAGAATTGTAGAGAAATTGCGTACTCTCTCTATTGAACAACTCAACGCTTTAGGAATTGACCCAGAAATGTTGGATTAAGAAACATTTTTTCGCTATGAACTTATGAAATCATGTACTTATTAATGTATAATTAAGCCCAAGAGTTCAGGGTGCTTGTCAAGTATTAAATTACTTGCTGGTACTGCCAAAGCATGTTGTATGTCTAAATCTGTAATCACCGTTACCGTCAAATTGTTCGCTGCTTATCAAGAAGCCTTTAAGGTTTCGGAACTGGTGCTGGAATTTCCCAATAGTATGCCAGTCAAAACAGTATGCGATCGCCTCATAGCTGAACACCCCGAACTCTCCCAATGGCGAGACATCACCCGCTTTGGAATTAATCTAATATTTGTCGAACCAGATACCCTACTACAAGATGGGGATGAAGTCGTGCTGATTCCACCAGTCAGTGGTGGGTAGCAAAATAGTTATGAGTTATCGAACAGAATACATGCGTCAGGAGTCAGAATTCAGTTGGGTATTTTGACAGAAATTGCGGATAGCGCAGCGTTAGCGAGTCCGCGAGCGTCTGAATAACCGGCGTTTTTGCACCCCCACCAAATCGTAGATTTGGTGGTGCAACAATTCAGTCGCGGGTCTGAATCCCCGACTGTAAGCGTTGCGTTAGCAGCTATACAAGTATTGCAAGTTTTTTGGATCAAGACGAGATACCAGTTTATAAAAAAGGTACGCTTGCTACTTTTAGTGGCAAGAGAATCAAACGTGGTCTTTACAGAGCAAGTGGTAATCAGCTAATTAATGCAGACGTAAATGGATCTCTCAACATCTTGAGAAAAGCAATCCCTGAAGCTTTTGCCCAAGGGATAGAGGGGATTGTAGTTTCCCCAGTGAAGGTTAAACTTCTAAACTAACAGAGTGGACATTTGTCCATATTGTTAGCAACTATTAGCAGTTAGCTTCACTAAGTGATCTAACTCTTGCTGCATCTGACTAACAACTAATTCATAACATTCATTGACATAGTAGCGATCGCTGGCTGCTTCAGGGCCGTAGCGTTGAAATACAATTGGCGGACAAACCCGCGTGTAAATGGACACAGGCAATGGAATGTTGGGTAACGGGCCAATTGCTAATCCCCAAGGCAGTCCAAGATAGATCGGAAAAACTTCCGGATCAATCCCCAACAGCCAAGGCATTCCCCATTCATGGAGTTGCTGCACAATTTTGTAGCAGTCAGCCAGTATAATCAGCGTATCGTGAGCGCCCCAAGAAATCACAGGGACAATCGGCACATTTTCCCGCAACGCTAACTTGATAAATCCTTGTCGCCCCGCAAAGTAGATTTTGTTACGTAAATAATGCGGTCGGAAGACATCTTCGGCTCCACCTGGATAAACTAGCACACTCGCTCCAGAACGCAAGGCAGCGTAAGCCATTTTCGGATGAGCCATGATTGCTCCAGCCTTAACAACCAGTTGCGCTAGTGGCGGGCTAACCTGCCAAGCCTTGGGATGCATCAAACCATAAACGGGTTTCTCGACACCAAATCTTCGGAACCAGTCATACATCACCATTGTCATATCGGGAGCCGCAAGTCCCCCATTATGCGAACCAACAAATAGGACTTTTTCTTGGGGTGGAATATTCTCCCAGCCACTAGTTTGAACTCGGAAATAGTAGTGATAGAAAAAGCCCAACAGGGGCATCAGAGATTCTATGAACTTTGGATCTCGCTCATCCAAAGACCAACCGGGTTTTTTGTTTAAGAAATGTTGCTTTTTTGACATCGATGCATTCTAACAGGATTGGGAAAGGTCAAACAATCCTTTGTTAGGTATGACCACATTTGTTCCATGCACAAAACCTGATTCGTCTAAATACTTTAAGTCAGTTTCTTCTCTAACAGCAGCTAATTCCAACTTAATTACTTCTGCTCGGTCTTTTACTTTCTCTGGTAAGTGTAATCTTCTAAAGTTTAACAAACTTCGGTTTCGCCCAGCAGCCAAGAATCTCCTTAAAGGAGCGTCCATATTTTAAGTTACCTTGGTAGATGCTCTTATCTGGTGATTTTTAGCCATTTATGCAGATTTTAGAAAAATCATCGGTTTTATCGGAAATTAAAGGGTTTAAGACCCCAAACATTACACGTAGTGCGGAGTCGGAGCCACTCCGCCTCCGATCATTTTAAGTCGGGGTTTAAATCGAACGTAGTTGCCACAACGCTCTTAACCTATCGCTTAGCACTTCTCAACTCTTAGAGACGCATTCGCGTTCGTCTGAAAATGTCTAAAATGTTTGAATGCGTGAATTTTGTTAGCGCAGCGTAAAGCCTTCGGCATGGCAACGCTATGAGCGAGTCCGCGAGCGTCATTTTGAATTGTTAATCTGTCTGTGTCTAGCAATATAATGCGCTTACGTTTTTACAGGGGCGTTTCAAAGTGATGCTAAAGCTGATAAGTAATCAAAAAGTAAGCAAGGAAATTTGATTACTAGCGCCAAAGATTGATCTATAAAAGTTTTAGTTAGGTACGACTTGCTTCTGATTGACTAGCCAAACAGAGAGCAGAGCGATCGCTACACCAACGACAATAAAGCAATAAATGTAGCCGAAGTTATCCACAATCCTACCAAATACTGCTGCGCCGATTCCCTGCCCGACAAACAAGCTGAAGGCAAACAGCGAAACAGCAGTGCCTCGTGCTTCTGGGGAAAGCTCAGTGGCTTGGGTTTGGAGGGTGCTGTGCATCATATAAAAGCCCAATCCTATTAAAATACTCAAGGGGATAAACAGCATCCAGTTCTGGAATAATGCGATCGCTAAGAAGCTGATAGACATCAAGCCTCCTCCCATTCCCATTAAACCAATTTCACCCAGTCGCCTGACGAACCATTTAACTGAGCGACTGTAAATCAGTCCACCGAATCCAAAACCACTGAGCATAAACCCGATCGCTACATAACTTAGACTATAGCGATCGCGCAGAAATGCGCCAATGTAAGCAAATGCCCCAAAGACGCAAAAGCCTTCCACAAACACCCCTATAATTACAGTCCGGGCGATCGGTTGCGTTAATAGTTGGTAATAAGGTCGAAATGTTATCCTACCTCTTTGATCTTGGGGACGTTGAACATTGCCCAGATGGCGTGTCCCCCGCCATAAAAGTCCAGCAATACCAAGAGAGACGATACCAAATAAAAGAAAGATGTCACGCCAGCTGATATATTCCCCAAAGATGCCGCCCAAACTACCACCCAGAATTTGACCTAGCATGAAGGCACTTAGATACTTGCCGATCGCAGCTTGGCGTTTTTCATAAGGAAAGTTGTCACCAATATAAGCTAGGGTGACGGGGATGATCCCAGCAGCAGCCATCCCTGTGAGAAACCGCAGCAAGGTAAGTAAGACGATATTTGAGACAAAGGCACAAACAGCAGTACCCACAGCAAATGCTGCCAGTGCTATTGTAATTACCTTAAGTTTACCGATGCGATCGCCTAATGGGCCATAGACTAACTGAAATAGCCCGTAGGGAATCGTGTATGCGGAGATAATCACCGCAGCACTGCCAACACCGACTTTAAACTCGTCGGCAATAATGTGCAGTAGAGGGTCAATCACCCGTGCATCAGCAATCACCATGAAAGCAGCAGCGCCCAACAGTCCTAATGAGACAGGTGTTTTGCCTGCGATGTCCGTTGCTAACCTACCCACTGCTATATTCTCCTGTAGTTTGAGTTTTCGCACTTCTAGAATAGACTTTTTGCAGAAGGGGAAGGGCTGGAGAAGTAAGAGAGTAGGACTAGCCCTTTCAAGGTGACTGGTAAAATCTCTTTTTTTCTCTCTGTGCCGCGCCAGTTGCTTCAAGTCTCTTAACCGCAAGGGCGCACTGGCTTCTTTGCGTCTGGAGCGGTTCAAAAGTCTTTTATTTAACCTTATTAGGCACAGAGAACACAGAGTTAAGAGGTTAAAGACTAGTTGATCGCCTATATCAACGATAACTTAGACCAAAATTTGTCTTTAGCAGAAATTGCTGCGATTGCACAGATAAGTCCGCATTATTTTGCTAGCTTGTTTAAGCAATCAATGGGAATAGCACCTCATCAATATGTCACTAAATGTCGAGTGGAAAGAGCAAAGTATTTACTTGCGAAGCGAGAATTATCAGTTATACAAGTCTCCCAACTAGTAGGATTTCAAAGTCAAAGTCATTTCACCAAGGTTTTTCGTAAATATATCGGCATCACTCCTCAAGGATTTAAGAAGCTACACTGAATTTTTCGGAAGATAACGCTAGTTTTCGGAAGATTGCGTGAGACGGCATAATCTTGTTAAAGCTAGACTCAATAGTTATCACCACACTTTGAGTCATATAGTGAGAAATCGTTGCTCATAGTTGCGACTGATGATCTGGGATTAGAGCTAACTTAGCGATCGCCACAGTGACAAGACAATTTCATTAGGCTCAAGGTTGAATAGTCTTCGCCGACTGGTTAAATAACAAATCTCGTGACTTATCTGGATCAAGCGCTTGAGTTTTCAGTGCTTCTGCTTTCTCGTAAGCGCGAATTGTTGCTGGACGGGCTTTAATTGCCTCAAACCACCGCTTGAGATGAGGAAAATCTTCTAAATTCTGACTTTGGCGCTCATAGGGCACAATCCAGGGATAGGCAGCAATATCGGCGATGGAATAATCGCCAGCCACAAATTCTCTATCTGCTAATTGCTTATTCAGCACTGCATATAAGCGTCCCGTCTCATTCACATAGCGGTTAATGGCATAGTCTATTTTTTCGGGAGCATAGGCGCTAAAGTGATGATTTTGTCCGGCCATTGGGCCCAGCCCTGCCATTTGCCAGAACAACCATTCTAAAACTTTAGTGCGATTACGTAAATCTTGGGGGATTAGTTTACCGGTTTTTTCTGCTAAATACAGCAAGATTGCACCAGACTCAAATACCGAAATCGGCGCACCTCCATCTGCTGGTTCGTGGTCAACGATCGCGGGGATGCGATTGTTAGGAGAAATCTTTAAAAATTCCGCTTTAAATTGATCCCCAGCCCCAATATTCACAGGAATTATGGTATATTGCAAACCGACTTCTTCTAAGAAAATCGTAATTTTATGACCGTTTGGGGTTGTCCAATAATAAAGATCAATCATGGTTATTTTTCCTAAAATTGTGCGATTGTTTTTTAAGTGAATGGTGCGGACACCTCTTTCGCATTTCTCACAAAATCTGAAAAAAATGAGGGTAAGGGACTTCCAAGAAATAAATTATCCAAATAAACGTAGACGCTTTGCGGCTTGCCGAAGGCTACCACAGAGGCACAGAGAACACAGAGGAATAAGGAGGAGAGAGTTTTTTCGCCAGTTTTTTGAGTATTTTTTTATTTGGAAGTCCCTAAGAACTGCAAAAATGTATATAACGTAAGCATTTTAGCACTTTATACCCAAAAGTATTGCCCTAGAGGTAAGATGGAAAATCGCTGTCAGGAATGGAGCTAAAGCCCCATACTGGACTATTGTGCTGGGCTATTACTGATTTTGCATTATTAAAAAAGACGAGATCCTTAAAAAAAATTAACTTTTTAGTTTCTGGATGACATTTTCAGGTTTTGCCTGGAAATCGTTGTTTGAAAGTGAATCTCAAATCGATAACTTCAGGCTAGTACCGCAAGGCAGAAGTCAAAAATCAAAAGTCAAAAGTCACGCATAATTGTATTCCAAGCTTTTGCGCCATTTGAAATGGTATGTTTATTTACGCCTTGCGGTACTAGGTGGTTAACATCCATTTTATTCCCTATTAAGGATTTATCAGCCGCTTGCTGCACTTGAGCGCCAAGAGGTTATTTGTGTTGGGTTTAACGTTAGCTTGCTTTAGTTATGGATGGAGGTGTAGTCAATACGGTTCGGTTAGTATATTTGGCTCTCGGAGATCCCCCCAACCCCCCTTAAAAAAGGGGGGCTTTTCCTCCTATTTACCCCCAATTTATCGGGGGTCGCCGTAGGCGGGGGGATCTTAACCGAACCGTATTGGAGGTGTAGTCCGAAGCTCATCTGTAGAGAAGATGTCGCTTTTCGAGAAGTTGTTGAAGTTAAATTGTCAACCCAAAATCTAGAATTTCAAAGACTTAGAGAGTAACTTATGAGTGAAAAAACAGTAAAAGTGATTGAAGTAAACTTATTGCCAAAAGGAGATTATGTTTCGTCAGGATTTTCCACTATCCAGCCAGATTCCTATTTTCCCAATATAATTTTAGGAAATAAATTTGATTCTTTTTGGCTTTACTTGCGGCGGGATATTACTCATAACTGGTACGTGGATAAACGAAAGCAGAATGTAGGATTTGTCAGCAGAGATGAAGCTCATATTTTATACAATACAGCCTTAAAATTTAAGGGTAAAAAAGCTTTAGAAATAGGTTGTTGGATGGGTTGGTCAGCTTGTCATTTGGCTCTAGGAGGAGTAGAGCTAGATGTAATCGATCCGATGCTATCCGAACAATTATTTAATGAAAGCGTCACAGAATCACTAAAGTCGGCAGGCGTTAAGGAATCTGTGAATCTAATACCAGGATGTAGCCCTGAAAAAGTAGAAGAAATAGCAAATAAATTTCAACGTAAATGGTCATTGATATTTATAGATGGTAATCACGAAGCACCAGCTCCGCTCAATGATACAATTATTTGCGAACAACTTGCAGAAGCAGATGCTTTAATTTTATTTCATGATTTGGCTTCTCCCGACGTAGGCCAAGGCTTGGACTACTTAAAAGAGAAAGGATGGAACACAATGGTCTATCAAACTATGCAAATTATGGGAGTTGCATGGCGGGGAAATGTTGAGCCTGTAATACACCAGCCAGATCCTAAAATTAATTGGCGCTTACCTCCACATTTACAAGGTTATTTTGTAAGTGGTTCAGTTCAAACTGCGGCGGAAGATAAATTTGCAGAAATTCTCAGAGCAGTTCGACCATATACTTTATTGAGTGAAAGAAAGTTATTCTCGCTTTATAGTCAGGCAAAACAACTATATTGTTATCTTTTTTGGCTGCCAAAAATGTTACTACAAGCGATCGCTAGAATCAAACCTATTAAGCAAGACTAGTTTTAACTATTGCAGTATTCGTCTATCTACTGCAAATAAGCCATCACTAGCAACATATAGCCCAATACGCTTGGGTTAAAGTCAAATTTTTAACGTAGACGCTGCATCGGCTTGCCGCAGGCTACCGCAGAGGCGCAGAGGAAGCAGAGAGAAGAGAAAAAATGCTTAACCCAAGCGTATTGACATATAGCCAGCCGCTAGTGATGGCTTTCTCTGGATGAAACATAGAGCTTTTCATAGCGGTGATTTGGCGATCGCTGCCCAAACCCGATGGTGAACTTGAAGAATTGGTGTAGGATATTTTGCTTCGAGTAATGCCGCTAGTTCTCGGTCAAATACTTCTACCTTTTCTGGTATCAAGCTGGCTCCTACACCAGCACTAGCACGAATTCGACCCCGCCAATCTTCGTGGGTATAAGGTACAAATACATCATAAGAAAATGTGCGGATTTCGCGGAATCCTCCTTCTCCAATATCTTGTAAGCACAAGGGATACAATCCATTACGTCCGCCCATTTCCCACACTGGATTATGAGCTTTTATCAGTTGTTCTGTGGCTTCAACTACATTACCTTTTAAGGGTATCCAATCAAAATGAGCGATCGCAATTGAGCCATTTCTTCTCAATATCCGAGTAATTTCCTGGACAGCCCGGGGACGATCAAACCAATGCCAACACTGTCCAGCTGTCACCACATCCGCACTTGCATCTGGTAACTCGGTATTCTCGGCAGTTGCGACTCGATAATCTACTTTGAGTTCGATAGATTCGCTTAACAGTCTCGCTTGTTCTAAAAGTGAAACTGATGGGTCTATGCCAATCACATAAGCACCTCTATCGGCAAAGCCCCGCGCTAGTGTTCCTGTTCCTGTACCAAGGTCAACAATATTCTGCCCTGGTAAACCTATACCATATTCAGACAGTTTATTAAATAATGAACTGGGAAAGCCAGCGCGGTGTTTTGCATAATCAGTAGCAGTTGCACCAAAATCAATATTCATACCTGCAAAACTATTTTTGTAACAATTGTTTTGGCTAAAAGTTCTCTACCCACGGACGTAGTTCTACTTCCCATGTCCAAGCACTGCGGGGTTGACGTAAAATGCTGAGATAAGTTTGAGCGATCGCATCCGGGTCAAGAGTACTATCAGGATTATCTGCTGGATCTTGGCGGACTGCTGAACGAATTGCACCATCAATTACGAAATGCGCTACATGAATATTCTTTGGTGCTAATTCTCTAGCAATACTCTGAGCCAAACCGCGCAGTGCAAATTTACCCATTGCAAAGGGAGCAGACTGAGCATAACCCTTGACACTCGCTGAGGCTCCAGTAAAGAAGATAGCACCGCCACCAAGTTGCAAAAACCTTTTGGTAGCAGCTTGGGCAACGAGAAAGCCACCATAAGCAGTTACCTCTAGAGTTTTTGCCACCTCACCAGAGTCTAGATCAACAAGAGGCCCCCGCACTCGGTAACTGGGATTGTAAACGACAACATTCGGGGAACCAATTTTATTATCAATATCAATAAATAACTGTTCTACTTCATCTGGTTTTGAGGCATCAGCAGCAAAACTAACTGCGCCAATTTCACTGCTCAATTGAGTCAGTTTTTCAATTTGGCGAGCTGCTAAAGCTACGGTAAATCCTTCTTTGGCAAATAGGCGGGCTAAAGATGCGCTTAGTCCACTACCTGCACCGACAATTAAAGCTGTTGTTGCCATAAATTTAATTCTCCTTGTTAGAAATTTTTAGCCAGTTCATAAGTTTCCGACAGCATTTGTTCTCGGTCTGCTTGCGAAATATGTGGCACACCATAAAAAGGCTTATAGATAATGTTTTGAATGCCACAGAACTGTAAAGTACCTTCCATCATAGTGTGTCGGAATACATCCTTATCAGTGCCGATGTGTGTAAACATTGCTTCTGTGCCGCCAGTGGTCTGAAAAATAATGGCTTTTTTGTGCATGAGTAAGCCTTTGATACCATCGGCATCTGTATCAAAGGCAAAGCCTTGTAAAAATACCCGATCAATCCAGCCTTTGAGAATAGCTGGACGGTCATACCACCAAATTGGGTAAATGAAAATAAGTCCCTCAGCCCAGAGAATATCTTGTTGTTCTTTTAAGATATCATCTGGCGTTTTTCCGTTGGCAATTTGCTCGAAATCTTCGGCATCAAGGATAATTTTTAAAGATAAAGTATAAAGATCCTTAATTTTGGCAGTATGACCGGCTTGTTTGAGTCCAGTTACCACAGAGTCAAGGATGGCGTGATTAAAACTATTGGGATTTGGATGGGCATAAACGATTAAGACATTCATCTTACATACTAAGAATTGAGCGTGACTGAAGATAACTCTGAATTGCCCTTAGTGGGACTTTGACCAATTTGCAGTACACAAACTGCGGCAATTAGACAGAGAACGCCTGATAAAATAAACGCTTGTAAATAACTACCCGTCCAAGTTCTCAACACCCCGGCTCCGAATGCTGCTGTCGCTGCACCAAGCTGGTGTCCTGCTACAATCCAACCAAACATCACGCCGACATTTTCTTTACCGAAGACATTGGCAACAAGACGGACTGTTGGTGGTACGGTAGCAATCCAATCAAGTCCATAGAAGACGGCAAAAATAGAAAGTCCATAGAAGGAAAAGTTGAAACTGAAGGGCAAGAAAATCAAAGACAAACCCCGCAGTCCGTAGTACCAAAACAATAAGTAGCGATTGTTCCAGCGATCAGATAACCAACCGGACATAGTAGTTCCAAAAAAATCGAATAGTCCCATGATTGCCAAAAGACCAGCAGCCTTGACTTCAGGGATACCGTGGTCAATACAAGCGGGAATCAGATGAGTTCCAATTAACCCATTTGTGCTTGCACCACAGATAAAAAAGCTACCAGATAACAACCAGAAGTCTCGATTACGCATTCCCAGCCAGAGGGCGTTGAGGGTAGAGGCGATGGAATTTACTTTGGGTTGTAACACCTCCACAGTTTCGCTGTTGTCGCCAAAGGGTCGCAAACCGACATCCGCCGGACGATCGCGCATAAAGGCTGCGATCGCTGGAATAATTAGGAGTGCTGCACCAGTCAGAGCCAGAGCAGCAGTTCGCCATCCGAAGCGATCGGCTACTGAGGCCAGCATCGGCAGAAATACTAGTTGCCCCGTAGCTGTACTGGCGGTTAAGATGCCCAGAACTAAACCCCGCTTCTCAAAAAACCAGCGATTGACAACAATAGCACCCAAAACCAAGGCGATAACTCCGCTACCACAACCGACAACTACACCCCACAGCAAAACTAGCTGCCAGGAAGCTGACATCAAAGTAGTTAAACCGACACCGAGAGCAATGACAGCAAGTGAGAACACCATCATCCGGCGAATGCCGATCCGCTCCATAACTGTGGCGGCAAAAGGGCCAATCAACCCGTAAAGTACTAAGTTAATGGAGATTGCTAAAGATATAGTTGCTCTACTCCAGCCAAACTCCTGTTCGAGAGGGACTATAAAAACTCCAGGAGCAGAGCGAATTCCGGCTGCTACTAACAATGCTAAAAATGTTAAACCAGCTACGATCCAGGCATAGTGGAACGAACGACGCGCTAGGAAGGAGGGTAAGGACATGATTGGGGTGGGGGCAGGGGGCAGGGGGCAGGGGGCAGGGGGCAGGGGGAGCAGGTTCAAAGACTCATTCACGAGTATAAAAGACTCGTCGGCGAGTATCAAAGACTCGTTCACGAGTATCAAAGACTCGTCGGCGAGTATCAAAGACTCAGTTCACGAGTATCAAAGACTCGTCGGCGAGTATCAAAGACTCATCCTCTATTCCCCATTCCCCATTCCCCATTTAGGAAAAGCTACCCTGCATAAGGATTGCCAATTCTGTCTACAGAGACGTTGGAAGAGAATGGCAAACGACCGGGATTTAAGCGTGGTTCGGCTGCATAGCCAACAGGAACTAAAACAGCGATCGCTAAATCTGGATTATCCCCAGCACCAATCACTTGTTTTACCTGATCCTCAATCCAACCGTTCATAAAACAAGTGGATAATCCCAAACTTTCTGCTGCTAACACCAAATGAGTTGCGGCAATGATGGCATCTTTGATCGCATATTCGCGTCGTTTGTCGCCTAGCCCAGCTTGAAATTGTGGGATGGCGCTTTTAAAGTAGTTTACCGTGCCTTCATTCCATGCCCCAGTTTCAGTTGCCCGCTCAAAAATTGGGGTTAAGTCTCGTTCGCCTACGTTAGGATCGGCGGCAAAGACGAAGGTTACAGGTGCTTGGACAATTTGCTGTTGATTCCATGATGCTGCTGCTAGTGCTGCCTTTTGCGCCTCATCTTGCACAAGAATAATTTGCCAGTCTTGGATATTAAAGCTGCTGGGCGCTGCCACGGTCAACTCTACCAGTTGCTTGAGCAGTTCTGGGGCGATGGGGTCTGTTTTAAAAGTTTTGATGGAACGACGTTTAGCGATCGCACTTGGTACATCTAAAGCTTGAGTTTGGGTGATGGAACTCATGAGATTCTCCTGATAGTTGAGTTATGACCAAATAATTCGTAATGACGTTCTCTACGAGACGCTAAAAGCGAACGCACACTCGCTACCACTGCGCTAACGTAATTAGGATACAAGCAAATCTATTTATTCACAAAACAAAAATAAAAATTATTCCTTGTTTCAGAACAAACGACTTGCCTACGGCACGCACAAAGTACAGTCATAAAGTCATAATTACGAATTACGAATTACGAATTACGAATTATGCCTTAGCTATCGGCTCATTAGCAGCCGACCAAAATGGATAATCTGTATATCCCTTTTCACCGCCACCATAAAAGGTTGCTTGATTTGCTTCATTTAGTGGTGCATTTAAAGCCAAGCGTCGGGGTAAATCTGGGTTTGATATAAATAATGTGCCAAAGGCAACTAAATCTGCTGCTTTGTTTGCCAGTACTGCATCGCCTTTTTCACGAGTATAACCACCATTGACGATGAGTGTACCTGTAAAGCGATCGCGTATATGACTAGTGGGTACAATTATGCCGCCATGTCTGATATCTGCTTCTGTTGCTTCATAAATATGCAGATATGCCAAATTAAACTGGTTCAATGCTTGAGCCGCATAACCAAATGTCTCCAGGGGATTGGAGTCACCTATATCGTTAAAAGTCCCACTGGGAGATAAACGTACCCCTACTCGGTTAGAATCCCACACACTAGTTACTGCCTCTGTGACTTCTAACAGGAATCGGGCGCGATTCTCAATGGAACCGCCATATTTATCTGTACGTTGATTGGTGCGATCGCGCAGAAATTGATCTATTAAATAACCATTAGCTGAGTGAATTTCTACCCCATCAAACCCAGCTGCTAGAGCATTTGCTGCTCCCTGACGGTACTGTTCGACTATCTGCGGTATTTCCGAAGTTTCTAAAGCACGGGGAGTAACAAAGGGTTTTGGCCCCTCATAAGTTGCGGCGTCACCTTTAGCAGCAATGGCAGAAGGTGCCACAGGTAAAGCTCCATTTGGTTGTAAGTCAGGATGGGAAATCCTGCCTACATGCCATAGTTGCAGAAAAATTCTCCCTCCCAGCTGATGTACAGTATCGGTTACTAACTTCCAGCCCTCCACCTGTTCTGGTGAATGAATTCCTGGTGTAGCGGGATAACCCTGTCCTTCAGGAGTTACCTGTGTTGCTTCAGCAATAATCAGTCCGGCGGAAGCACGTTGGGCGTAGTAGGTAGCATTCAGTTGGTGTGGTACATTTCCCTGTCCTGCCCTGTTTCGGGTTAAGGGTGCCATTACTATTCGGTTAGGTAGTTCCAGATTCCCTAATTGGTAAGGAGAGAATAAGTTGATATCACTAGTCATTGATTTTATCTCCAAATTATTTTAGTCATTTGTCATTTGTCATTTGTCATTTGTCATTGGTCATTGGTCATTGGTCATTGGTTATTAGTCATTTCATTTGTCATTCGTTTTCTTCCCCTGCTCCCTGCTCCCTGCTCCCTGCTCCCCACTCCCCACTCCCCCACAAACTAAACAATCGACCGAATAAGGCCACCATCTACCCGCAAAGCTGCACCATTAGTTGCTGAAGCTACAGAACTAGAAAGGTAAACTACGATCGCTGCTACTTCTTCATTAGTTGCAAAGCGTTTGATCAGGGAACTTGGACGTACATTTTGAAAAAACTCAGCCTCGACTTGGGCGCGATCAATACCGCGTTCCTGCGCTAGGTTATTGATAAACTCTTCAACTCCTTCTGAGCGGGTTGGCCCGGGAAGGACGGAGTTTACCGTGACTCCAGTCCCGACAGTCATTTCTGCTAGACCTCGTGCAATGGCTAGCTGCGCTGTCTTAGTTGTACCGTAGTGAATCATTTCTACGGGAATTTGAATCGCAGATTCGCTGGAGATAAAAATTATCCGTCCCCAGTTTTGCTCTAGCTGCTTTTGCAGATATTGCCGACTCAAACGGACTCCACTGAGGACGTTAACCTCAAATATGTTTAACCAGTCTTTATCAGTAATATCAAAGAAGCTTTTTGGCTCGTAAATACCTAAATTGTTTATCAGGATATCAACGTGAGGAACCTCTTGAAAGAGTTTCTCTACCCCTGATGCAGTACCTGTGTCAGCAACAACACCAGAAACTTTCGCGTCGGGTGTAGAATGCTTAATTTTAGCGATCGCTTGAGCTACTCGTTCTTCAGACCGACCGTTGATAATCACTGATGCACCCTCTTGAGCTAACCCAAGAGCGATCGCCAAACCAATACCTGCGGTTGAGCCACTCACCAGCGCGGATTTACCATGCAATTTCAAGTCCATTTCGCTCTTTCCCCGTTAGTTGAAACAGAATTTAGGAATTGGGAGTAGGTAGAGACGCGATTAATCGCGTCTGAACTGGGGAGTGGGGAATGATTGGTGATTGGAAGAGGCAAAAGGGGAGGGGGAAGGGTGCACAGGAGAGGAATTTTCCTCCTGCTCCCTGCTCCCTAGTACAGACGCGATTAATCGCGTCTCTACCTACTCCCCTTTCACTTAAATTAAAGATGCTGTGCTAAGGTCTTATTCAAGGTGGTTTTTGGAACTGCCCCTACGACAGTATCGACCTGCCGACCCCCCTTAAAAACCATCAGCGTCGGGATGCTGCGAATTCCATAATGGCTGGCTACAGTAGGATTTTGATCTGTGTTCAGCTTCACAAATTTCACCTGTCCTTCGTATTCAGCAGCAACTTCATCTACGACTGGGCCCACCATCCGGCAAGGGCCGCACCACGGGGCCCAAAAGTCCACTAATACCGGAATTTCACTTTCCAAGACTTCTTGCTTGAATGTGGCTTCTGTAACATTTGTAATGGATGACATAAAATTGCCTTCCTAATTAATTCTATAATTCGATAATATCGAATAATAAAAATATATGCCACCTGATGAGATAATGCAACTATGAGATTTCTTTATCATCCAGATAGAAAAAATATTTCTTTACCGGGCGTGCTGTATGCATTGGGCGATCCAGTCCGGTTAGAGGTTGTGCGGCGGTTGGCTACTGAGGGGGAACAATGCTGTGCCAGTTTTGATTTTGCGATCGCTAAGTCTACTATGTCCAATCATTTTAAGATTTTGCGGGAGTCTGGGATAGTCTTTACACGGAAATCCGGGACACAGCACATTAACATCCTGCGGCGTGAAGATTTAGAGGTGCTGTTTCCAGGGTTGCTGGATGCAGTATTGAAAGCGGCTCAACCATTGCCTGTTGAACCCGCAAGTAGTAAACAAACAGCTTCAACAATTTAGGGGCATTGGGCAACGCTACCTGTTTAAGAATCTTGTTGTTTTTTAATTTGTGTTTCTAAATCAGCAAAGATATCATGTTGTTCTCGAAAAGCCCTTGGAGTGGGAGATAAACCTAAATCTGTAGAGAGTAAATCAATACCGTCGATAATTTTGGGTATCTGAGCTTGATCAACTTGCAGACCCAGAAAGCATTTCTCCCTGTAATCTGGTCTTTCCTGAAATAGTGCGATCGCTCTTTTCAAAGGGCGCATAACCTGATATGCTTTTTCAGCTTTCTCAATTGATGCTTGAGGGATTGGAGATTGCAGTCTGAGAATTGCTAGATCAATTAAATCTCTTGCCTCAACGCTGTCATCTGCGTAACGGTCAGAATTTGACAGCAGCTTAGAGGTAAAGCAGTCATTGAAGCTCAAGCAGGGAACGAATGACCATTTTGGATATCTTGGTGGGTCTAGTTGAAAACGAGTTTCGGCAATAATTTCCGTTTTAATTGGCATCTCATCCACAAAGACTATCATCCGAATTCCATATTGGTCAGTTGTGCTACGTCCAATTTGGATTTTACTTAAATCACTAAATAATGCTTCATGCCCACCCTCAAATACCACTGTCCGCAGGTATTTGTAGCCTTCTGTACCAACAGAAGCGATAAAATCAACGTCATTACTCCAGCGATATTCGTCAAAATCAAGAGCAAGAAGGGTTCCGCCACCAAAGTAAGCAGAACCCTTTCTAAGTATGTCAGAATCTAAGCATTCAAGAACTGTGAGAATTTTATTGTGGTGTTCAAACCTGAAGGTCACGTCGCTTCGCTCCGAATTCAAAATTCACGCATTCAAAACTCAAAATTAATAATCTCCATACTTCGGCTCCTTTCGACTTCGCTCAAGGCAAGTCGCTCAGTAACCATAAATAAATTTAGTTGCTCTGTATAATGAGTCTGTTTCGGTCATAAACAAACTTGCAACCAGGATTTATAACGTCTGGCCAATTCCTGAAGAAAATTAAGTTCTTCACCTTCAAGATTATTAAATAGGTTGCGATATTGCCAACCACGCTCATAGCGACTCAGCATTTGTTCTGGAGTAAACCGATATACATCGGCGGTCTGCCAACAAATTGACTCCAGAAAAGGCAGCTTTTTGGGGACAATAACAGGATTATTTGTTGGTGTTACGGTTGTCATAATTATTTTAATCAACCACTTTAGGCTTACTTTAATTTTAGCTTTCGCGCCTTATAATTTGACCACTTTCGAGAAGGACAAATCACTGGTGAAATATAAAACGGGCGATCCAAAACAATGTATGTGCCGCTAAGTATTGGGGTGTGATGCCCGTATCAAAACAATGGCATCTAATGGAGAGGTAGGTTTGAAAGCTATAATTAGGATACAACACATTTTCTTAAGAGTGCAAAATCGCAACAAAAGCATCAAATGGCAGAATTCACCATTCAAATTCCCGATGAACTAGCTCAACGTTTAGAACCCCTCCAAAATCGCTTACCCGAATTGCTTTGGAGATTATTAGACGTTGTTAATCTACCAATAACGATCCAGCCAACAGTTAACCCTGAGACTACAAATATTCCAGCAGTTTATCAAGAAGTTATTGATTTTTTAATTAAAGGGCCAAAACCAGAAGAAATTATTAATTTTAAAGTTTCATTTCAATCTCAAACACGCCTACAAGAACTACTAGAAAAAAATCGTTCTGCAACACTCAGTCAAATGGAATTAGCAGAATTAGATGTTTATGAGCAGCTAGAGCAGATGATGAGTTTATTAAAAGCACGAGCTTATTCTGCAATCAGCTAACATGACTTCTAATATCAGGTTCGATTAAACACTTATAATATCTGTAGGTTGGGTTGAGGAACGAAACCCAACATTTGATCCATGTTAATGTTGGGTTTCACTGCCGTTCAACCCAACCTACCAACCTACATTGATAGATTTTATTATAAGTAATCCGACGTACTTGATATAATTCGATTTCTGTGGAACTTCGTAGGTTAGTGAGCCAGAGAGCTTCAGCACGCTGTGAATATTGCCAAATCCATCAAAACTTTTCTATTTATACCCATGAAGTAGACCATATTATTGCCGTCAAACATGGGGGTGAAACTACTGCTGAGAATTTGGCACTTTCATGTTTATCCTGTAACCGTCACAAAGGCTCTGATTTTGCTACTATAGACCAGCTTACTCAAGAAATTGTCCCATTGTTTAATCCCCGCCGCCTAGTTTGGGATGAACATTTTTATCTTGAAAATGCCAGGATAGAAGGAAAAACTCAGATTGGTCAAGGGACTGCAAGGTTACTTCAATTTAATGTTCCCAATCGGGTGCTTTCTCGACAAGTGTTGATAAGTCAAGGACAATACCCGTAGATATAAGATCAAGTCGAATTTTGCTCCCAGAGCAATAGGGAATTTATTGTTTTTGTTAGTTGTCCTCCAACCTTAGCCCCAGACCAAATTATGTTTAGGTTGAAAGGTTACACTTCTAGAGTGCTAAGACAGGAATTTCCGCATCTACTAAGACTACCCTCAATGTGGACAAGAAGTTATTTTTGTGGGACGGCTGGTGATGCCTCAAGTGAGACGATTAAAAAGTATATCGCCAACCAAAAAACACGATAACATTGGGACTGCCTCTTTTGCCCGCACTCTTTGCATCCCACCCCTAAAGGACACAAAAGACTAAAAACTTTTTGGGTTTTTAGTCTTTTGTTGGTGGGCTTTCTGCTCTAAGAGTTGTAAACTTAAGAAATGTTAAGGGGTGGGATAAACTCTTCCTTTCCAAGCGCCGCCGCGTCCTTGCCAATGACGTAGTGCTGAGTCTAGAGTCATCAGAGTATAGAGGAAAGCGATCGCAGGTAAACTAAATGTTAACCAAGGAGAACATTTATAAAAGCGGATCGTTGGGTAGTAAGCCAACGACATTAACAACCATCCTAATAAACCTGTAAGTGCGATCGCCCAATTGCCCCAAACTGCACCCAGAATTATACACACCGGTGGAACTAGATAAATCAGAGGCATTCCTACCAAAGTTCCCAATAATAGTAATGGAGAATAATTCAGTTGGGTATAAGCAGTACGAGCAACCATATCCCAAATCGTCGCCAGCGAGTCATAAGGACGCAGACTCCGAGTCAATGTACTCAATCCTAGCCAGATACGCCCTTGATTGGGGATTGGGCATGGGGCATGGGCATGGTTATTATTTTCCTTGTCCCCCTTGTCTCCCCTGCTCTCCTGCTTCCCCACTCCCCACTCCCTACTCCCCACTCCCCCACTCTGCTTAACAGCTTTAGCAAGGGCGCAATCGTCAATTAAAGCTTGGCGAATGACTTGAATACCCCCGATTCGCTCTAAAGCTTCACGGGCGATCAGAATAGATCCGCCGGCGGCTCCTGCGGTGGGATTGTTAGGATTATTCACCCAGCGGAAGGGATAGAGTTTTTGAAAGAAAAAGACGAAAGCTGGAATCAAAAATTTTTCCCAAAAGCTCTCACACCTGAGTCGCACCATTACCGAAACCAAGTCCAAATCTTCCTGCATAGCTTTCTTCACGAGTCGGCGGAGATTACCAGGATCGTGTTCGATATCTGCGTCAGTCAGCAAAAAATAATCGGGTGCAAATTTACTAGCGCTCTTTATGCCTTGCTCAACTGCCCAAAGTTTACCCGACCAATCGGGAGGCAGTGAAACGCCAGAGATAATATGCAATTGCTGGGGTTTACCGAGGGCGTGTGCAACTCCTTCGGCAAAATTTGCTGTCCGGTCTGTGCTGCGATCGTCTACTAAAAACACGTTGAAAGAACCAGGATAATCTTGGAGTAGGAGCGATCGCAGTGTGGTTGGTATGAACTCAGCTTCGTTACGCGCTGGAACCACGGCACAAACCACAGGTAACGATTCTAGCTGAGTTTCTGTAACCTCTAATTGCTGGTCTACCCGCCAAAATTGTCCCCAAAAACACAGTAATCCTAACCAAATTGTCAAGGATAAGAGCATCAATCCTAATACAATTACATCCATGACCGCCGCTATCTCCCTGTGTAAAATCCAAAATCACTCTACCTTGGTATTGGCGATCGCCTATTCCTAAAATCACAAGCCCCAGCCCCGCCATAAGTATTCGGTAAGTTGCTGTCCCACACGACGTTCTTCTTTGGGATCGGGGTTTAAATACCAACGCACAGATTGATAGAGTAGATGGCGGTGCAGATCAAAGGTGGCTTCGATTAGTTCACCATAGTTTCTGGCAGCATCAAGTGCCCAGTTGTAATAAACAAAGATTGCAGAGATGATGCCTACAAATACCGCCCACCATGCCCAAACTGTCCAGAGGATAAATAGCAGACTCCACAACCAGACGCGGGCGGCGGTGTTGAGGTCGGCGCGGGCTTCTTGCAGGTCTTTTTTGACAGCATCAGGAAGGAGAAGCCACAGGCGTGATCAGCAGACGATCGCATCCAATCCATATTTTTTCAAGGGGCGCTGTTCAGCAGCACGGAGGATGTTGCCCAGGCGGGTGGGCATGAGTTGGTCGTGCAGGGGTAGGTAGTGTTGTTGCAAGTCAAGCGATATAAGCTCATCCTTAATTTCAGAGCGCAATTTATCTAAGCGTTGTTTTAGCTCCTGGTTGGTGAGCTTTTGCAATCGTTTTTCGTTGGAATGTAGTTGATTATGTTGCTGCAAGATAAAGTCTATGACTTCTTTTTTTTGCTGATCTGTAAGCTGCGAGAAATTAAAATTTGCAAATTTCTGAGATTGCTTATCGAGTTGTTTAAGTGTTTGCCAGCGATCGCTAATCCGTTGACTGCGTTTCGCTTCTTTGGCGATCAACCAACGACGCAAAGGACGCAGCCAAGGATGCCAGTAGCCTTCCAGAAAGCGCAGCACAGGCAAATCGAAGCGTTGCACCACGAAGGCAGAGGCGACAATCAGGCACAAAACCCCGACCAGGAGGGCGATTTGTAATGGTTCAGGCTGTTGGCTGAACCAAGGCTAGGACGTTTCCAGCCAAAGTGCTGTAGCCCAGCGGCGGCTCCCCCTGCCCAAAAGACAAAAGCGGGGGTGAGCAGGTTGGCAAGCCATTGTTCGGCGAGTTTGCTGCCAAAGCTTTCCAGGAATTTTGCGGACATGGTGTGACCGAGAGAGTTGATAGGGCTGGGGCTATTCGGTTAGCCAACTGAAGAGTTTACCAACAGTGAGGCTGAAGGATTCGGCAAAGGGTGGGACGGGTAAGCGATCGCTTTCTTGTTCATAGACAGCGATGGTGCGATCGGCAAAATAAACAAACACCAGTTCCTCTTCTGGGTCAATCAACCATCCCATTTGGGTGCTGTGGGCAAGGCTGTGGAGGATGTTGCGGATAACTTTAGTTTGGCTTTGGTCGGGGGAGAGGATTTCTATCGTCCAGTCGGGTGCGATAGCGAAGGTATTGGAAACTTTGCCATTTTGATCGCGGGGAATGCGTTCCCAAGTGAAGACTGCAATATCAGGAACAATCGACCTACCACCAAAAGTGCAGCGGAGTTCTGAATAAGCGCGGGCGATGTGTTCGGGTTTGAGTGCTTGGTTGATGTCAGTACCAAGGTCAAGTTGAACTGTACTGTGTTTTCCTTGGGGCATGGGTTTCTGGATAATTTGACCGTCGATGAATTCACTAGCAGGTTTGGTTTCTGGCAGATGGAGAAATTCATCAAGGGTCAGGGGTTTGGCGGGAGTTTGAACCATTGCCGTTTGGGGTGCGTGGGTTGTGAGTATTGTATCGTTATGGTTAAGCGCGTTCGAGGAGAACGTTGTGAGTGGGGCAAAGGGGTGGCTTAATGCCAGCTTTGGGACAATACCATGTGTGGTCGCACTGAGGACATTTAAATTCGGGTGCAGGAATAGGTTCTGATGGGTCACCAGGTAGTCGTACCCAACCTATCTGTACTCCAGCTACATTTCCAGATATAGTTATATTCTTCCATTGCTGAAATTGCGTTGGTTCATTGGGCTTGTCTTGATGCTGCGCTAAAAACCGATCAACTTGTTGGGCATTGCCTTTGCTGTTTGCCACAAGTTGCAACACTTCTAACAAAAACTGCTCTGAATCTTCCGGTGACTCCTCTGCTCCAGCATCCGTTATTTCCATTGCTTGTGCCAACTGCTTTGCCGTTTCCAACAGCCAGCGTGCCTCATTCCCATTGCCTTGACTATCCAAATCCGCTGCATACTGCTGCATCACCGCTAATAGCTCTGCATCCACCAACTCAGCGTGCTGCGGCAAGACGGCTAACTTTTCCCCAATAGCACAACCTAAAAGCTGCTTAATGAGGTTCGCATAAGCCTGCATTCTTTGTTCATCCATAACCAGAGGTTTCCTAAAAGTCAAAAATTGGGAATTAACTGCGATTCTTGCCCTAATATTTAGATTTAGTGACTGCGATCGCTCTGTCAGCCGTACAAAAAAACACTACAAGATGAGGATTAACTTTTCCTGAAAGTTTTTGCTACGCACGTACATAGTTTTAGCAAGATATTTCGGGGACAACTTCTCTGATCTGGTGAGTTAATGTGTGGAATTTTCACCGAAGGAGGCTGAATCTATTGCAAATTTTCAGTGACTCAGACAGAATATAGGACTATGATTTGATTTCTGAAAAATCTCCGTACAACTCGAAAAGCGTGATTCCGTATTCCCTACTCCCTACTCCCCACTCCCCGCCTACGTAGATAATTTCAAAAATCAAATATGATTCCTATACTATGTCTAGTGATAGAGAAAAAATTTTTTCATCATAATATTGCCGTGTTCATAACTAGTGTTGGGTGTTGAGGTTAAATAGTTTTTGATGCAAACACAAGACAGGGTAAAAGTCAATCAAGTCGCAACGGCGATCGCAGCCAGTCAACAATATTTGCAATCGATTCAAAATCCCGTAGGTTACTGGTGGGCAGAGTTAGAATCCAATGTCACCATTACTGCTGAAGTTGTCCTTTTGCATAAAATTTGGGGAACAGACCAAGGTAGACCTTTACACAAAGTTGCAGCCTACCTGCTCCAAGAGCAACGGCAGCATGGCGGTTGGGAACTTTACTACGGTGATGGTGGAGAACTTAGCACCTCGGTTGAAGCCTACATGGCGTTAAGGCTGCTAGGTGTACCAGCAACCGATCCGGCAATGATTCGGGCGCAAGCCTTTATTCTCCAACGGGGTGGGATTAGCAAAACTCGGATTTTTACCAAGTTGCATTTAGCTTTGATTGGCTGCTACAACTGGCGCGGTATTCCCTCGCTACCAGCTTGGGTGATGCTGTTGCCAAAAGCTTTCCCAGTTAATATCTACGAAATGTCTAGCTGGGCGCGTTCCAGCACAGTGCCGTTGTTGATTGTGTGCGATCGCAAACCTGTTTTTATCACTGATCCAACTATCAACCTAGATGAACTATACGCTGAAGGCGTTGATCAAGTGCGGTGGGAATTACCCCAAACTGGCGATTGGACAGATTTATTCCTTACCCTTGATCAGGGGTTCAAGTTTGCAGAAAGTCTGAATTTAGTTCCCTTTCGTGAAGAAGGCATCAAAGCCGCCGAAAAATGGATTTTAGAGCGCCAAGAAGCCACAGGTGACTGGGGTGGGATTATTCCGGCAATGTTGAATTCAATGCTGGCTTTGCGGTGTCTGAATTATGACCGAAGCGACCCCATTGTAGAACGAGGTTTGCAAGCAATTGATAACTTTGCCATTGAAACAGAGGATAGCTACCGAGTTCAACCTTGTATTTCACCCGTCTGGGATACAGCTTGGGCGATACGTGCCTTAGTAGAATCTGGCTTTGCACCAGATCATCCCGTTGTGGTGCAAGCTGGAGAATGGTTGTTGCAAAAACAAATTTTAGATTACGGAGATTGGGCTGTAAAAAATCGTCAGGGAAAACCAGGGGCTTGGGCGTTTGAGTTTGACAATCGCTTTTATCCCGATGTAGACGACTCGGCTGTGGTGGTGATGGCTTTACATTTGGCAAAACTCCCCAACGAAGAACTCAAGCAGGCTGCGATCGCTCGGGCCTTAAACTGGATTGCATCTATGCAATGTAAACCAGGTGGGTGGGCTGCCTTTGATTTGGATAACGATCAAGATTGGCTTAACTCCATCCCTTATGGCGACTTGAAAGCGATGATTGATCCAAACACCGCAGATGTTACGGCTAGAGTCGTAGAAATGCTGGGTGCTTGTGATTTGTCAATTGATACTTATAATTTAGAGCGATCGCTTACTTATCTTCACAGCGAACAAGAAACCGAAGGCTGTTGGTTTGGTCGTTGGGGTGTCAACTATATCTACGGCACCAGTGGCGTTTTATCAGCCTTGGCGTTAATTGCTCCTCAAAAGCATAAACTCAGTATAGAACGAGGAGCAGCTTGGTTAATCGGATGTCAAAATCCAGATGGTGGTTGGGGTGAGACTTGCCGCAGCTACGACGACCCCAGTCTTAAAGGAAAAGGAAATAGTACTGCATCTCAAACTGCTTGGGCTTTAATTGGCCTCTTGGCAGCAGGTGAAGCAACTGGTAAATTAGCTCTTGAGGCGATCGAGCGGGGAATTGCCTATCTAGTGGCAACTCAACAGCCCAATGGTACTTGGTTTGAGGCGGACTTTACAGGTACTGGCTTTCCTTGTCATTTTTATCTCAAGTATCATCTGTATCAACAATACTTTCCTTTAATAGCTCTAGGTCGCTATCAAGCAGCGATTAGAGAAAATTAGTTTGGATGCAGTTCCTAAAATTAAAGCTGTGATAACTACAACTGAAGCTGTAGTTATAAACGTTCAAGTTTTCATAAGTAACGCTTAAGTCGTAGTTAATACGACTTAAGCTTTTGTTATCTTTTCTGAAGTTGTAGTTACTACAGATGAAGTTGTTATAAGTAACGCTTAAGTTGTAGTTAATACGGCTTAAGCTTTTGTTATCTTTTCTGAAGTTGTAGTTACTACAGATGAAGTTGTAGTTAATACGGCTGAAGCTGTGATTAGGTTTGCTGAAGTTGTAGTTACTACAGATGAAGTTGTTATAAGTAACGCTTAAGTTGTAGTTAATACGGCTGAAGCTGTGATTAGGTTTGCTGAAGTTGTGGTTATGAACGTTAAAGTTGTAATCTATTACGTATTTACAGGAGTTTTCATTTATTTAAAGCACATTAGTTGTAGGGGCACAGCAATGCTCATTGGTGTCAACTTAAGTTACAAATAGCTTAACTGTTGGCTTGACTCACCCGCCTAGAACTAAAGTTCTTTGGCTTTTAGCTAAAGTCTACTCAAGTAGACTAAAGATTTTTGGATATATATTTAGGGCTTGCTGAATAGAATTGTAATATAGACCAGATAAGGGTTTTAAGCCTTTTTCCAACAAACAAGTGCTTTTGTTATAACATCTAGAGTCTCAAAACCCTTGCACAATCGTTAGCGATCGCTGGGTAAATTTGGAAACTGAGCGATGAAACAACTATTTTGTAAGCTGTGTGGCTTCTACATTTGCTTGAGAGACTTATTCAGCAAGCCCTATTTAGTCATCAACAGAAGACTTTCGCTAAAAGCCAAGGAACTTCAGTTCCTTGCGGGACATAGCTTTCACGTTAAGTTGACACCAATGAGCAATGCTGTGCCCGTAGAACGTGGTTTATATTACTTGAAAATTGCTGTAAAAAGAAAGGTGAAGCATAGCCCCACCTTTGATTCTTGACTCAACGAAAATTGGCCGTAATCCCATCCCTTCAAAGTGTGGGAGCAATAGCCACCCGCCGATTTAGTCAATCTAATTCATAATTAATAATTACTAATTCATAATTGCAATTCTTTGGGGCTTGAACCCACCACTGATTGTAGACCACTGAAATCAAAAATTTCAGTGGGGGCTTGAACCCATAAAATTTATGAATTATGAATTATGAATTAATAATTATTTGGTCATTGGTACTAATGACCAATGACCAATGACCAATGACCAATGACCAATGACCAATGACTAATGACTATTACAGCACCCGCTTGAAGAAATTGACTAAATCCTCAATATTGGGTGTGTGAAGTAAATCTATTACTTCTGTAGCTTTTTCAGAAGGTATATAGTCATTTGGTACACCGATGATTGAAGTTCCCAAATTTTGGGCTAATTGATACCAAAAAGCTAATTTATCGTCAGCGTTCATTGAAGCATACTCTTGAGTAGGAATTGCTGTTTCCCCTACTTCATCTTGGTTTAGCAACTGGCGCAAAGCAAACAACTGTTCTGCCTGTGGCAGGTTTTGAATTTGTGCAACTAAATTTGCAGTCTTTTCGTTTGGCACATCATTGAGAGCGATCGCTGGAATTTCATCAGAAATTTCAGTGTAAAGTAAAGCTAGCACAGTTAGGCGATCGTCTATATCCAAACTCTGAAATTTTGATACACTTTGTTCTAAAAAATTGACGTTCGTAGAAGTCATAAACACCTCAAAGTAATTAACTACTTAATTAACTAAAAAAATATTAAATGAAAATTGTAATCCTGCCTTGAACCAACTTGATTCTCGCTTTGCTTGTCAACAATTCACGCCAAGCAAATAGCTGTCATTTGAAGTATTATATCATGTCATGTCCGCCAAATTACCCATAATAAAAGAACCCCACCCCCAACCCCTAAGAGTTCTTCGGGAGGTTAGCTCAAGCGCAGCTTTGGCGGGGTGGGGTTTTGCGTATTATGCTTAATTGGCCGGACATGATATCAATCCTAATTTTTTATTACTTAAATTTGCAAGAATTTATGTTAATAGTGTATTTATTCTATTAATGGGTATTGGATCATAGCTTAAGTATTAAATAAGTCTGAATATCGTCTAGCGTGGGCGTAGACCGTCCTCGGCATCGCCTCTATTTAAAGCATTAAAAACTGAGACATATAGGTTTTCTTGCTCAAGATGTTTATCAGCAATAATAACCTATGCTAAATTAGCTACCCTTTTGTGCTTATCATAGATGTAATTTGGTATTAGATATGAAAAAATAATTAAATCTCCAATGCAAAAATCTCGACTATCCTTCTTACTATCTCTATCAATTTTAAAGATTTAACTTTAGATAAAACACTACATAAAGATATACTTTTAATCCAATCTCAGCATATTTAAACAAACCAAAAGATAGATTGTTTTAAATATAATCACTTTTAACTCCTGTCCGTGGGTTTAAGTCCCCCGGTTCAATAAAAATTTTGTTTTGTGTTAGGGTTAAATCCCCATTACAAAACAAAATTTACGAAAGCGTTGCGGGGCGTTCGCGTTTAGCGTCTCTAAGAGTTGCCCATTACAAATTACGAATTACGAATTACGAATTACGAATTATTTAATATATTGAGTACAAAACAAAGGGCGTTACGACTGTAGGGTGCAACTGGACTAAGGACATAGATGAACACAGAGTAAGAGTTTTAGTTTTTACTCTGTGTTTATTTATCAGAAAAAATAAAGACGCCAGTCACGTCGCTTCGCTCCGAATTCAAAATTCAAAATTCAAAATTCAAACATTTTTGATCCCCATAAATAAATTTACTTGCTCTGTATCCTTTTCGTTTTCGGTCATCAAAATTCAGCTTGATATTAAGCGACTGGCGGATATGGCAAGCTTTAACAAAAGGGCTATAATACAATACGCTTGGGTTAAGCATTTTTTCTCTTCTCTCTGCTTCCTTTGGCCTGGAGCGGTAGCCGGAGGGCAAGCCCTCCGGCTACCGCTCGTACCTCTCTACGAGACGCACTCGCGAACGCTTTCGCTGCGCTAACAGCAGTCGCTCATGGGGGAAACCCCCTTGGCGTTAGCCTCTCCCAATGTGAGAAGACCGCGCTGCTTCACCGCTTTGCGTCTACGTTAAAAATTTGACTTTGATAAAGAGTTTTAGCCTTAACCCGAGCGTATTGGGCTATAATACCCTTGCCCTTCTCATGAGGACAATGCTGCATATCGCAGGCTAGAGTTGGTAACGCTACGCTAACACCAATCGTCTAAACCTCGTGGAGAGTAAAGACATTCTGATTTCTGAATTCTTCTACTACTACCAAATGAACTTGGTATAACAGCCATCCTCATTCGGGGACTAAAAAGGTAGCCTGAAGCAGACTAAAAACTTCAAAAGTGCTAAATTTCACCACCTGCTTTCGCTTCGGCACCCATTGGTGAAACATAATCACGGAAAAGAGTAATCTGTTGCTCAAACTCTAATCCTTGAATTCTGCCAAACAACTGTTGAGATTCTGAAGGAAGTTCATAGTCAGAAGGTACAGGAATGATAGTCCCAGTATCCATACCTTGAGATAATCGATACCAAAATAGTAGCTTAGTTGTATCACCCAAAGAACCATATTCACGAGAAATTTGGGTATCTACTTTATTAATCAAGTCACGCTGAACTTGTAATTGTTGTTCGTGAGATAATTCCTTAACTTGATTAAACAAACCTTCAGCGATTTCTGGGGAAACAGTGCTAGCACCAGGAGCGGCTGGCGTAATTGACTTACCCGTTTCTTTGTAAATGAACCAAAACAAAGCCAGTTGTTGATCCACATCTAACTGTTGCCAAGCTTGAACATGTTCACGAATAGTTGGATCGCCAGTTTGTGTAAATGTCATTATTAACTCCAATTGCAATTAATCAGTTTCATTAGCAAGGTTACCAAATGTACATTTAGCCTTTTACCCTACTGAAGACAGATGTATTGAAATCATAAAGAAGAACAATTTATAAACAAAACATAAATTGGGCAAACTGTAGTCCTGCATTAGAAGTATTACAGTTATACCGTTTCTTTGTAAAGCTGCATATATTTACCCCCCGATGCTTTGGGGGGACTACAGGGGGGTCTTATTATGTGCATCTTCATACAGAATTGGTATTAGATAAAAACCAAATATCAAAAGCCAAAATAATGCTTGCCTTTGGCAAAATAAAGGAGTTAGCAATGGGAATGCTAGCAAATTGAAATATTATCAGGAAGTATTTCGATAGATATAGGACTTACGTACGGGTAACGGAAAACGAACCACAGAGAAGCCAGTGCGCCCTTGCGGTTAAGAGACTTGTCCCTTGCGCGTCTCCCCTTGGGAGAAGCAACTGGCGCGTCACGGAGGAATGAGAGTTTGAGAAGGTTTTTGCGTAAGTCCTAAGATAGATGTTATTTTTATTGTGACAGTGCTTTTCTAAGCACTGCCCAATTCAGCCATATTAATTTATTAACTAGTTCCGTGGGTTTAAGTCCCCCGGTTCAATAAAAATTTTGTTTTGTGTTGGGGTTAAATCCCCATTACAAAACAAAATTTACGAAAGCGTTGCGGGGCGTTCGCGTTTAGCGTCTCTAAGAGTTGCCCATTACGAATTACGAATTACGAATTACGAATTATTTAACGGCGACATCGAGTAGGAATACGGCTTTTGCTTTTATTTAGCTTATTCTCGCCGATCTTGATAATCTTCAGAAGACTTCGGATCTAACTCCCAGCGATCGCCGTCACGTTCTTGTAAAATATCGTTAGTATGCAGAAACTCAGAATCATGCATTTCTAGCCCTACTGCTGCTTCTAGCTCCTCAGTTACATTTTGATCGGGAGTGGAAGTACTACCACCGACAGCTTCATCCCCAACTGCATCTGCATCTTGCCAATAAGCGTCAACATCGCCACCAGTGAGTTCAGGACTAGTTTCTGTATACTCCTGTCTTTCTGCTCTCATTGAGCTACCACCAATATTGTATCCCGGCAAGTCTTTCACACCAGTACCGTAGGATTCGGTAATTTCCTGTGGCAAATCATTGGTTTCAATTTCGTCATTATGATTTTTTTCTGCCATGATACTAGCCCTTTTGTGCATTCTCACAATAACGTTTTCCTGTCACCCAGTTGTCTTACTAGAGATGTATAGCTTTAGAAATAAAATAATCTATCCCCTTGGAACGAAGCTTAACTAACCATCGGGCCATACCATTGTAAATATGAATTCATGGTAAAGCAACTTGTAGTTGAAGCTTTTAGTTATGAGTTAGGAGCTATTAAATAATTCGTAATTCGTAATTCGTAATTCGTAATTTGCAATTAAACCGGAATTATTCAGTAGCTAAGTTCTCACTCATAACTATTTTTTATTATTGAGGAAAAATAAAAATTTAAGTTTAGCCATTTAACTAAAGAATTTTGAGAAACGGAGGTAGACAGTGGAATACGATGAGTTCATTACACATGTACAAAGCCTTACCCAATCAGATTCTCGTGAAGAGGCAGAACGTGCTACCCGTGCCACACTAGAAACCCTTAAAGAACGGATAGCAAATGATGAAGCACAGGAACTAGCTGCAAATTTGCCCCAACAACTAGGGGATTATTTGCGAGGAAAAGAAGGAGATAGTGGTGGCTCTTTCAATTTACAAGAGTTTATTACGCGTGCAAGTCAAAAAGAAAATATAGAACCAACCACTGTGGCAATTCATGTTCGGGCTGTATTTACTGTGTTGCAAAATGCCATCAGTCCAGAATTATTTGCTGCCTTGCACTCCCATTTTTCTCACGATTACGAAGAACTGTTTGGGACTTGAGCAACAAGTGAAGTTTCTGCATAGTAAGCAATTCAAACAAAATTTTTCAGGAAAAATCCTGGTTTTTAACTCTCCTAATCGATAAATATTGTAGTTAGTTAAATACTAGAAATAAACAGGTAATACCATCTATGACTGACCATAACAATCATTCCGGTAAGAAAAAAGTTGCTATTCTCATTGAACAGGCAGTAGAGGATGCAGAATTTACAGTTCCTTATAATGGACTAAAACAAGCGGGAATGGAGGTAGTAGTCCTGGGTTCCCGAATGAATGAAAAATATAAGGGTAAACGCGGCAAACTTAGCATCCAAGCTGATGGTACTACCACAGAAGCGATCGCAGCCGAATTCGACGCGGTAATAATTCCCGGTGGGATGGCTCCCGATCAAATGCGGCGGAACACTAACACAGTACGTTTTGTCCAAGAAGCTATACAACAAGGAAAATTAGTCGCTGCTGTTTGTCACGGGCCACAAGTTTTGATTGAAGGCGACTTGCTCAAAGGTAAACAAGCCACTGGTTTTAGCGCTATTGCCAAGGATATGATTAACGCTGGCGCAAATTATTTAGATGAGCCGGTGGTAGTTGACGGAAATTTGATTACATCTCGTGAACCCGGAGACTTGCCAATTTTCACCACAGCGATATTAAGCCGTTTGGGTTATGGTGGTAAAGATGCTGCATTACCAAATGAGAAAGACACAAGTGCTGAATGGTGGAAACTGGCTGATGCTTGGGGTGGCTCAACTAAAGGTGAGATCACCAAAGGTTTAAATAATGCTCTTGCTGGTGAACGCTATTCACTAGAAGCATTTGAAAATTACTTGCAAAAAGAATCAGATAGCGAAGTTAACTCAGTCTTTCAAGAAATAATTGCTAAAAAACAGCGCCACATTGAAAAACTGGAAACTTATCTTCAGCGATTGGGCGAAAAACCCTCTTTAGGCGCAAATATTGCCAATCAGTATGCCAAGGTGAAAACTGCCTTAACAGGAAGTGATGACATATATCAGTTACGTTCTGCTTTAGGCGATGTGCAAACTGGTATCGGCGATATTGGTAATTTGTCTGCAATGTTCACTGACCCAGTAGCAACTGCTATTTTCAAAGAAATTTACCACGATTTATTAAAATACGAACAGCGATTAGTAGAGTTGTATCGGGCGTGGATAGGCACTCAGATTCAGCCTCCTAAGCCGACTACAGGGGCTGCTGTGTCAATGTAAGGTTTTTTAACATAGACGGCTACCGAAGAGGCGCAAATAACATACATAGGACTTACGCAAAAGTACACGCGCTCAGGGGCAATTTATGAATTGCCCCTACGTGAAATAAGGGTTTCGGCTATTGTTTGCGTAAGTCCTGATACAGATAGAAAGAAGAGGATATTTGCGCCTCTATGGTGAATTTACAATAATGGAGATATAAAAAGTGACTTCAACATCAGGGGATAAATCAAGTACAAACCAGCCGGAAGCTAGTGAAGTAGAGCGTTGGGCATCCCTTATCGGTGGCGGTGCGATGGTGCTGATGGGTTTAAGGCAAGGTTCATTGCGAGGAGCGCTGACGGCTTTAGCAGGTGGTGGTTTGGTTTATCAAGGTGCAACCAAGCAAAGCACAATCCAGAAAGCACAGGAAGCAATAGGTCTAAACCAACCCATCAAAGTTGAAAAAACGGTAACTATCAATAAATCGGCAGAAGAATTATATCGCTTTTGGCACAACTTTGAGAATCTGCCCACATTTATGAAGCATCTCAAATCTGTCAAGGTGCATAACGAAAAACGTTCTCATTGGATTGCCAATGCACCCTTGGGTAACAGTGTAGAATGGGATGCAGATATTCTCGAAGACCGGGAAAATGAATTTATTTCTTGGGCTTCTGTAGAAGGTGCAGACGTAGATAATTCTGGTTTTGTCCGCTTCAAAAAAGCACCAGGCGATCGCGGCACGGAAGTTAAGGTTGTTTTGGAGTATAACCCCCCCGGTGGAGCATTGGCAGCTACCGTAGCTAAACTTTTCGGTGAAGAACCAGAACAGCAAATTGGTGATGAATTGCGCCGCTTCAAAATGCTAATGGAAGCAGGCGAAATTGCCACAACTGAAGGTCAACCTTCTGGACGTAAGTAGTTATTTGTTCTTTGTCCTTTGTCATTTGTCCTTTGCCTAAAGCAAATGACCAATGATGAATGACCAATGACTAATGACCAATGACTAAGGACTAATAACTATGAAAGCAGTCTGCTGGAACGGTGCTAATGATGTGCGGGTACAGTCGGTACCAGACCCGACTATTCTCAACCCGCGTGATGCGATTATTAAAATTACTTCGACTGCGATTTGTGGCTCCGATCTACATATTTATGGCGGCTATATTCCCACAGTGCAACAGGGTGACATTATTGGTCACGAATTTATGGGTGAAGTCGTGGAAGTTGGTAAGGGAGTCAACAATTTAAAAATAGGCGATCGCGTAGTTGTTCCTTCCACAATTGGCTGTGGTAATTGCCATTATTGCCAACGTGATATGTGGTCATTGTGCGATAATTCCAATCCCAACGGTTGGATTCAAGAAAAATTGTTTGGCAATATCACCTCAGCCATTTATGGCTACTCCCACATGTTAGGTGGTTATGCAGGCGCACAAGCAGAATATATCCGTGTACCCTTTGCTGATGTGGGAGTCGTCAAAGTTCCGCCAGACTTGCCGGATGAGATGTTGTTATTCATCTCCGATGCTATTCCCACCGGTTATATGGGCGCAGAATTATGCGATATTCAACCGGGTGATACCGTAGCCGTTTGGGGTTGCGGTGCTGTTGGACAATTTGCCATGATTAGCGCCTACATGATGGGAGCCGAAAAAGTGATCGCTATAGATCGCTTTCCCGAACGCCTGGAAATGGCGAAAAAGTTTGCCAAAGCAGAAGTGATTAACTATGAAGAAGTTAATGCTGGCGAAGCGTTGAAAGAGATGACTGGTGGTCGTGGCCCCGATGCTTGCATCGATGCCGTTGGTTTAGAAGCACACGGCGTTGGTTTAGAAGACTTCTACGACCAGACAAAACAAAAGCTCAGATTGGAAACCGACCGTCCCCACGTTCTGCGGGAAATGATGGTCGCCTGTCGTAAAGGCGGGACTCTTTCAATCATGGGTGTTTATGGTGGTTTTGTAGACAAACTACCATTTGGTGCAGCCTTTAATAAGGGTCTAACCTTTAGGATGGGACAAATGCATGGACAAAAATATATGCATTCGTTATTGCAGATGATTTTGGATGGAAAGCTTGATCCATCTTTTGTTGTCACCCATCAATTACCTTTAGAGCAAGCACCCCACGCCTATCACATCTTTCAACAAAAAAAGGATAACTGCATCAAAGTTGTTCTTAAACCCTGAATGGCAAATAGTCATTCAGCGTTTTGAACAGAAATGTTTTGGCGCAGTCCCCAACTAAAAATACTAAAAAACATTTACATTTTAGTTGGGGTTAGCCCAAACCAATAATAAAAGCACAGCAACATTATGGGAAAATAAAATTGGTACGGCAAAACAAAGTTTCGTGGAGGCACGACCAAATACGCGCAATTATTTCTTAGAAAATTGCTAGTTTTTCTGGGGTTTCCGTAGACAAAAGTTTCTACGACTCACTGAGGACGCCAGTGTACCTGGGAACGTTATATGGTCTGAACGCTATATAGCGCAAAGTTTCCCCAACTAGAACGCAAGTTTAGTTGGTGGTGCGTTCAATTGTCCACCCAACATAATGCAATTGAGGTTTTTTATGAATCGAGTAAGTTCTTGGCTACGAAATATTCGCATTTCCCAAATCCTTGTAGTTTTCCTGGTAGGATTTATGTTTTTACTAGGACAAGCTTTTACCTACGTTAATGTAGCACAAGCTGATGTTATAACTCCAGAGGGTACTTATTATAAAGTAATCCCAGACGGGCAAGGTGAAATCAGAAACGATACCCAAACAACAAAAACCCAAAATCCGTTAAAAAGCGCTGCTGATAATATCCGCGAGAAGCTAAACTTGGATGAAGAAACTCCTCGAGCTACAAAGGAGTTTCTTAAGTCTACAAAAAATACAGTTGGAGACAAAGTTCAGCCATTGACTGGAACTAAAGAAGGTTATTACCGAACTCCTTCTAGCAAATAACTAAGAGATAGAAGCTAGACTTGTAGCAAATTTTGAGTCTAACTTTTTGACTCATACACTGTAAAACAAGCTTTGAAAATTTCCTGAGACGCGATAACTATCGCGTCTCAAAATCAAGCTAAATCGAGTGTTTATCTTGATATTAACGAGCCAGAAATGATAACTAAGGACTAAATAATTATGAAAGCAGTTTGCTGGCATGGAGCAAACGATGTGCGGGTAGATACAGTTCCCGACCCCAAAATTATTAACCCACGCGATGCCATTGTTAAAATTACTTCTACGGCAATTTGTGGTTCTGATTTGCATATTTATGACGGCTACATTCCCACCATGCAAAAGGGTGATATCCTTGGTCATGAATTCATGGGGGAAGTCGTAGAACTTGGAAGTGCAGTTAAAAATGTGAACGTAGGCGATCGCGTCGTAGTTCCTTTCACTATATCTTGTGGTAGCTGCTTTTTCTGCAATCGGGATTTATGGTCACTGTGCGACAACTCTAACCCCAATGCTTGGTTAGTAGAAAAGCAAATGGGACATTCGCCAGCTGGTCTATTTGGCTACTCTCATTTATTCGGCGGTTACGCTGGTGGTCAAGCAGAGTATGCACGAGTACCATTTGCCGATGTAGGCTTGTTCAAAATTCCCGATGGTTTAACGGATGAGCAAGTACTATTTTTAACAGATATTTTCCCCACAGGCTATATGGCAGCCGAAAACTGCAACATCAAACCCGGTGATATTGTCGCTGTTTGGGGTTGTGGCCCAGTTGGACAATTCGCCATCAGAAGCGCATATATGCTAGGTGCGGAACGTGTAATTGCCTTTGACCGGGTTCCCGAACGGCTGCAAATGGCTAAAGAATACGGCAAAGCAGAAGTTCTCAACTACGAAGAAGTGAATGTAGGCGAAGCACTCAAAGAAATGACTGGCGGTCGTGGCCCCGATGCTTGCATAGATGCAGTAGGAATGGAAGCACACGGCACAGACTTTATGGCATTCTACGACCAGGCAAAGCAAGCACTACGTCTAGAAACAGACCGCCCGACGGCATTACGGCAAGTAATAGTGTCTGCTGGTAAAGGTGGTCACGTATCACTTGCGGGTGTGTACGGTGGCTTTTTAGATAAAATCCCGATGGGTGCTGCCATGAACAAGGGATTAACCTTCAAAATGGGACAAACGCATGTCCATAAGTATTTACGACCTTTGCTAGAGCGGATTCAAAACGGTGAAATCGATCCAACATTTATCATCACCCACACTTTACCTCTAGAACAAGCACCCCACGGCTACGAAATTTTTAAGCACAAGAAAGATAACTGCATCAAAGTCGTACTCAAACCTTAATAGGGAGTGGGGAGTAGGGAATAGGGAATGGGGAAGAGTTTCCCAATGCCCAATGCCCAATACTTCGGCTTCTCTACGAGACGCTACGCTCACGCTCAGTACAAGTGCCCAATGCCCAATGCCCCATGCCCAATCCCCAATACCTAACCTTCCATGCTTGATTTACTAAAATCAGAATTTACGCGTCGTACTATATTACACAAAGCAGGTTTTGGGTTAATTGCACTCAGTACTTTTGGAGTAGCAGGTACTATTTTCAAACCTAATCGTACCCTAGCCCAAGCTGGGCCAGCACCAGCCAAAGAACCATCTATGCCTCCTGAAAAAAAGTTAGGATGGGCTGTTGTTGGCTTAGGAAAGTTTGCTACAGAGCAGATTATTCCGTCGTTTGGTGAATGTAAGCGCTCAAAACTGGTAGCGTTAGTCAGTGGCGATCGCGCCAAAGCTGAAGGCATAGCCCAGCAATACGGCGTTAACTCCAAAAATATCTACAATTACCAGAACTACGATACTATCCGCAATAACCCGGAGGTAGATGTTATTTATATCATCTTACCTAACGGGTTACACGCCGAATACAGCGTTCGTGGCGCCCAAGCTGGCAAGCATATCATGTGCGAAAAGCCGATGGCTATTACTGTCGAAGAATGCCAAGCAATGATTGATGCTGCCAAAAAAGGCGATCGCAAGTTGATGATTGCTTACCGCGCTCAATATGAACCCTATAATCTCGCTGCGATCAAACTGGCACAAAGCGGCAAACTCGGTAAACTAAAAGCTATAACCTCCGACCACGGACGCAACCTCGACCCCAAAGACCCCGCAGATCGTTGGCGGGCACAAAAAAAACTAGCTGGCGGCGGTTCCCTTTATGACATTGGGATTTATAGCTTGCAAGCGGCGCGGTATATCACAGGCGAGGAACCACAAGAAATTAGCGCCATGATGTACAGCACCCCTGGCGACCCCCGCTTTCGGGAAGTTGAGGAAAATGTCAACTTCGTTTTGCGTTTTCCTAGCGGTGTGCTTGCTAATTGTACCTCCAGCTACGGCTACGCAGATACCAAGCGCATCCAAGTTTTTGGTTCTGATGCAGCCTTAGAGTTAGATCCAGCTACCGATTACTACCAACATCGCTTGATAATCAAACGCAAGAACAGCAACGAAGAACAGAATATTCAGGAAAAAAACCAATTCGCCCTGGAGATGGATCATTTATCCGAGTCGATCATGGCGAATAAACAGCCCAAAACCCCTGGTGAGGAAGGTTTGCAAGATGTCAGGCTGATGCAACTAATTTACCAAGCAGCTCGCACTGGCAAAACAATCAAAGTTTAAAAGTAAAAGAGGCAAAAAATATGTCTGATAAAACCGTTATTAAAGTAGACTCTAGCAATTCCCCCAAAGGTGAACTTGGTCAAAAATATCTTGCATCTGGCAAAACCGTTTCTATGCGCCTATGGGAAAATGAGCAACCAAATGAACCTAAAGAGCCAGCAGCGCGAGAATATGAAACTGTTGGTTATGTAATTACTGGTCGTGCAGAATTGCATATTGAAGGGCAAACGGTTTTACTAGAGCCTGGGAGTTCTTGGGTAGTACCAAAAGGATCTAGTCACACCTATAAAATTTTAGAATCATTCACTGCTGTTGAAGCAACCAGTCCACCCGCTCAAGTTCACGGACGAGACGAAAACTGATTTGCAGTTATCTGAAGTTTTGCGATCGCTAAAAACTTATAGCCGCTTTCAATGGCATCAAATATAGAGGGTTCGTAGGGGAACAACATTCTTGTTCCCCTTTTTACTATGCTTTGTGGCTTAGAAAGAATTGTCCAAAATGTGAGGCGATCGCAAAGCTTACTTTTAACACTTAATTCCCCCAATACTCCTAACAAAGCAGGGTTGGGGGGATTTTTGCAAGATGAACATGTATCAGATAGCTAGTACTCACTTGGTAGTTTGATAGATTAAGAACATCGAACTAGTGAGAGCGATGCTAGAAACGGAATCTTTATCTGTTGACTTCTCCAAGGAAAAGGAAGATGGGTATAAGCGAATTTTTTCGCGTAGACGCGAAGCGGCTTGTCGTCAGACATCGCCACTTCTAACCAGTTTGAGTGCAAACTGGAATAATGTCTATTTTGCTTACGACTGGCAGGCGGCTGGCGAGACTCCAGAGGTTTTGTCTAAACAGCATGGTATTGCTATTTTTACCGAAGTGCCAACACCAATTCAGGCAGAACGGAGGCTCGATGGTCGCTTTAAAAGTGAGCAAGTAATTCAGGGTAATATTGTTGTCTCCCCTGCTAATATCGGACATCGTGCCTATTGGGATACAGCAGGTGGTGTGATTATTCTGGGATTTGAACCAACTGTTTTCGCTCATGCAATTTACGAATCAGTCGATCCCGATCGCATTGAACTTCTACCACATTTTGCCACACCCGATCCACTGGTTTACCAAATTGGGCTAGCCCTCAAATCTGCCCTCGAAAATTATGGTGCAGATAGTCGCCTATATGCAGAAGCAATGGCTAATGCCCTAATCGTTCATCTGTTGCAGTACTACTGTACACAGCAACTTGTATTACGGGAATATTCAGGGGGTTTACCAAAACACAAGTTGCAACAAGTGATTGACTATATAAATAGTTCCAAATCACATAGTCAAGTATAGTCAGACGTTTGTGAGATTGGATTTAAGCAACTCTACTTTCAGCATGGACACGCTTAAATAGTGGAGTTATCCGCCTTGGATGCACTACCAGACATAAAGATCCCCCTTAGTCCCCCGATAAATTGGGGGAAATAGAGCCATTATGAGCAAGCCAATTTATCGGGGAGCCAGCGCGGTCTTGGGGTCTCCCCAAGTGGAGCGACTGGCGTGGGTTGGGGGGATCGAGTCTTATCCGAACCGTATTGATAGGGATGCGACAAACAAGATTGAATTTTGGTGTAGCTAATCGCTTGACTTTGCGTGAAACTCAAATTGCCGAAATAACAAATGCGTTCGCCGAAATAACAAATGCGTTCGCCGAAATAACAAATGCGTTCGCCGAAATAACAAATGCGTTCGCCGAAGTAACAAATGCGTTCGCCGAAATAACAAATGCGTTCGCCGAAATAACAAATGCGTTCGCCGAAATAACAAATGCGATCGCCGAAATAACAAATGCGATCGCCGAAATAACAAATGCGATCGCCGAAATAACAAATGCGATCGCCGAAATAACAAATGCGATCGCCTTTCACTAAGGGACTTCCAAATAAAAAAATACTCAAAAAACTGGCGAAAAAACTCTCTCCTCCTTATTCCTCTGTGTTCTCTGTGTCTGGAGTGGTTCGTTTATTTGGATAATTTATTTCTTGGAAGTCCCTAATTTCTCAACAAACCTCATGCCCTGCGGAATATATGCTACAATTTTGTACCAGCATTTCCTATTGCATTAATCGCAGCCTCCAAGGCGATCGCTACATGAGTCCAATGAGTCCCCCCCTGGCAATAAACCACATACGGCGATCGCATTGGCCCATCTGCTGATAATTCCAAGGTACTCCCTTCAATAAATGTCCCCCCAGCCATGACTACTTTGCTCTCATACCCCGGCATTTCATCTGGAACAGGGTCAAGATAGGAACCTATGGGAGAATGCTGTTGTATGGCTTTACAGAAAGCAATTAGCTTTTCGGCAGAACCGAGTTTGATTGCCTGAATTACATCCCCACGAGGAGCCAGAGGTGCGGGATTGACTGGATAACCCAATTTGTCAAATACATAACCAGTTAAATATGTCCCTTTCATCGCCTCTCCTACCATTTGCGGAGCCAGAAATAAGCCTTGGAACAGCAGACGATTTTGGTCAAAAGTAGCGCCACCATAACTACCAATACCGGGAGCAGTCAGGCGACAGGCCGATGCTTCCACTAAGTCGGCGCGACCGGCGACATAACCGCCAGCGCTGACAATAGTACCACCAGGATTTTTAATCAATGACCCTGCAATTAAATCAGCACCTACAGCTGTAGGTTCCTTTGTTTCAATAAATTCGCCGTAGCAGTTATCCACAAAGCAAACGGTGTTCGGGTTTTGCTGTTTGACTAAGTGGACGATTTTTTCAATATCAGCAATTGATAAACTAGGACGCCAAGAATAGCCACAAGAACGCTGAATTAACACTAAACGAGTGTTTTCGGTCACACTACTACTTAAAGATTGCCAATCTATAGTTCCTTCTGTGGTTAGCTCCAATTGGCGGTAATTTATGCCAAACTCGATTAGAGAGCCTTGACCTTGACCACGTAAACCAATGACTTCTTCAAGCGTATCGTAGGGAGAACCGACCACTGCTAACATTTCATCTCCAGGACGGAGAACACCAAACAAAGCACAAGCGATCGCATGAGTTCCCGAAACGAACTGCACTCGCACGGCCGCAGCTTGGGCGCCCATAACTTCCGCAAAAACTTTATCTAAAGTTTCTCGTCCTAAATCATCGTGACCATAGCCACTTACACCAGCAAAGTGGTGTGCGCCTACACGGTGATTACGAAAAGCATCCAGCACTCGTTTTAGATTATGCTTGACCTGAGTGTCAATTCCAGAAAAAATTTCTAATAGTGCCTGTTCTGCTTGCCGCAGCTGTTCTAAGCTGTTCATCAGTTCCTCGTTCAAAAAAAATTAAATTTATAGATATGCGGATTTTAAGATCGCGCAGACTAGGCTGGAAAAATCAAATTCAGGTTACTGCATGACAATTGCTACCTCAACAAAACCTCAAGTTAACTGGGTTAATACCCTGTTCTTCATTGCACTGCACATCGGCGCTTTATTTGCCTTTGTTCCTGGTAACTTTAGCTGGACGGCAGTTGGTGTGGGTTTCTTGCTGTACTGGGTGACTGGCGGCTTAGGCGTTACTCTAGGATTTCATCGCCTTGTCACCCACCGCAGTTTTCAAACTCCCAAGTGGCTAGAGTATCTCCTGGTTTTCTTTGGGACACTCTCCTGTCAAGGAGGCCCAATTGAGTGGATTGGGACACATCGCATTCATCATCTAAACTCTGATACGGACACTGATCCCCATGACTCTAATAAAGGCTTCTGGTGGAGCCACATGGATTGGCTGATTCATTATTGTCCCGCTCACGCTGATGTTCCTCGTTTCACCAAAGACATTGCCGAAGACCCAGTTTATCAGTTTTTAGAAAAATATTTCATTTTGATCCAGGTTGCTCTGGGTGTATTGCTTTTGCTTCTAGGTGGCTGGCCCTTTGTTATTTGGGGAATTTTTGTTCGCATTGTCTGGGTTTACCACTGCACTTGGTTGGTGAACAGCGCTACTCATAAATTTGGCTATCGGAGCTATGATTCTGGGGATAAATCGACTAATTGCTGGTGGGTAGCCGTACTAGTTTTCGGTGAAGGCTGGCATAATAACCATCATGCTTTTCAATACTCAGCTCGTCATGGGCTGGAATGGTGGGAAATCGATTTAACTTGGATGACTGTTCAATTGCTGCAAGCAGTTGGTCTGGCTACTAATGTGAAGTTGGCCCCAACAAAAGCTAGTTAGGAGTAGAGACGCGACGCCAGTCGCTACAACGGGGGGAACCCCCGCAACGCGCTGGCTCATTAATCGCGTCTGTACAGGAGAGACGCGATTAATCACGTCTGTACAGGAGTGAGGATGTGTAACGTTTTTAACTCATAACTCATCACTTCTAACTCCTCACTTTTCAAAAAGCTATTTACTGGTGCGCTTGTGTCGGTTAGATTGCTATAATCCGAAGCGCTAATATTAAGAATTTTTGCGGCAAGTTGCTTTTTTAGTGACTTGGTGGAGGAGTTTGTTCTTTTTCAGGTGTTCATGACTACATCAATAATTAATAGCCAGAAACTAAGTGACGAGCCTGGTAATTCCGACTTCCGGCTCAAAGATATTGTCAAAACCCTGCCACGGGAATGCTTTCAGCAGAACCGTCGCAAAGCTTGGACACAAGTACTGCTCAGTGTCTTGGCAGTTGCCTTGGGCTACTACAGCCTGATCATCACTCCCTGGTTTCTTTTGCCCCTAGCTTGGATTTTTACGGGCACTGCTTTAACAGGTTTTTTTGTAATTGCTCATGATTGTGGTCACAGGTCTTTTGCCAAACGTCGTTGGGTAAATGATTTGGTGGGTCACTTCTTCATGATGCCGTTGATTTACCCCTTTCACAGTTGGCGCATTAAGCATAATTATCACCATACTCATACCAACAAGCTGGATGAGGACAACGCTTGGCATCCAATCACACCAGAAGTGTTTGAAAGTTGGGATAAAACCCGACAGTCTGTTTTTGAGGGATTCATGCGTAATCGCTTCTGGTGGGTAGGTTCCATTGGACATTGGGCTGTGGTGCATTTTGATTGGCGGAACTTCAAAACTAAAGACCAATCAAGCATCAAGCTTTCTGTGGCTGTAGTAGTTGTGTTTGCAGCGATCGCTTTCCCGATTCTCATCGCCACAACTGGTATCTGGGGATTTGTCAAGTTTTGGCTAGTGCCCTGGATGATTTACCATTTTTGGATGAGTACTTTTACCATTGTTCACCATACTGCCGCAGATGTTCCTTTTGTGACAGCGAACAAGTGGAACGAGGCTGTAGCACAGTTATCTGGCACTATTCATTGCGATTATCCGCGCTGGGTAGAAATCCTGTGCCACGATATCAATGTTCATGTCCCTCATCATATTTCCACTGCGATTCCTTCTTATAATTTGCGGCTAGCTTACAGCAGCATCAAAGAAAATTGGGAGCCTTATCTGCATGGTGAGTGTCAGTTTTCTTGGCCTTTAATGAAGCAGATTACAGACCAATGTCAACTATACACAACTGATGTTGGCTATAAGACTTTCAACGAATATTACACAGAGCGATAAATAGCGCTGTGATTACACTCACGCTCTTGAATCGACGAGAGCGTTTATCATGCTGTGTTTAAATAGAATCTGGCAATTTCTTCCTGACTAAAATTGTTAGGCTTGCCAGAAATTATTCTCTTGTGTGTTAGCGATCGCTAGTTTCGTGGGCATCCTAGAGGTGAGATGATTTTGTCTCAAATAAAGTTCCGATTTTTATCCAATCAAAAGAATCCAGTGCCATCAAATATTATCAGTTTCAACAATCCTCTTAGCAGTGAAACCTCTGAGGATACGACTAAATTACCTTTCACTCTTCAGGATTTAAAAGCTGCAATTCCTGCTGAATGCTTTCAGCCCAATGTGACAAAATCACTTTTTTACTTTTTTCGTGACATCCTGATTATCAGTCTGCTTTATGCAGTTGCTCATTACCTGGATTCTTGGCTTTTCTTCCCGATTTTCTGGCTAATGCAAGGAACGATGTTTTGGGCTTTGTTTGTAGTCGGACATGACTGCGGACACCAATCTTTTTCTAAGCATAAATGGCTTAATGATTTGATTGGACATCTTTCTCACACACCAATACTTGTTCCTTATCATGGTTGGCGGATTAGTCACAGAACTCATCACAAAAATACTGGCAATATCGATAACGATGAAAGCTGGTATCCTGTGACAGAATCACAATATAAGGAGATGCCTTTAGCCCAAAAGATAGGCAGATATTATGTTTTTCTTTTGGCTTATCCTGTGTATTTGTTTAAGCGTTCTCCTAATAAGGAAGGCTCCCACTTTTTGCCCAGTAGCTCGCTTTTCAAACCATCGGAAAAATGGGATGTCATAACTAGTACTGTACTTTTGATTGGCATGGTAGGTTTGCTAGGTTTCCTCACCTACCAATGGGGTTGGATGTGGTTGCTGAAATATTACGCTGTGCCCTACCTTGTATTCATAGTTTGGCTAGATTTGGTGACATTCTTGCACCATACTGAGCCAGACCTTCCTTGGTATCGTGGAGAAGATTGGACTTTCCTGAAAGGGGCGATTTCTAGTATTGATCGTAATTATGGTTTGGTTAATCATATCCATCACGATATTGGTACTCATGTTGCTCACCATATATTCCTTAACATCCCTCACTACAATTTGCTGAAGGCAACTGAGGCAATAAAACCAGTGATGGGTGAGTATTTCCATAAATCGGAAGAACCAATTTGGAAGTCAGTATGGAATTCATGTATCAGCTGCCATTTTGTCCCTGATACTGGTAGTAAAGTTTACTACACATCCAACAATAAGTTAGCTAAAGACTAAAACTCAGATTCCCGGCTTCTTTAAAGAAGTCGGGAATCTTGTATTTTAATCAATGCTTTCTGACTATGGGACTTCCAAATAAAAAAATACCCAATAAATTTACGAAAAAGCTCTCTCTCCTCATTCCTCTGTGTTCTCTGTGTCTGGAGTGGTTCGTTTATTTGGGTAATTTATTTCTTGGAAGTCCTATTGAGCGTTTAGCACTCCCTCATTCAGCTAAACTTTTATAAAAATTGTATTAAATATTACTTAGATACTTTACTAAAACTTCTCTTTTGAGAGAGAAACAAGCCTCAAACCCATACAGGGTAAAATAAAATATAGATAGATGACGTTCGCCGATTCTAGGGCATATCGAACCTTTGCCTAGACGCTCTTCCCCGCTTGTGCAGAAGACACCTCTACTTTTGCTGGAGCAATCCTGCCTAAGCAAGTGACTTCGTTGAATCAAGAATCGAGCGTGTCTTTAGACCTAAGAGTGTCAATTTGTCCAAACTCTTGCTGTCTACGTGGGTAAAGATTAACATATCTGTGGGCAGAGGCAATATCTCGTCAAAGCAACCCTGACAACAGTCAAAAACCCTTGGACTGTGTAGTTTTGATTCTGTTTAGCGTCAGTTAAGTTTATCTAAATGTAGTGACTTAAGGCAATTACCTGCTAGGTTTATAAATCAGCACAGACTAGACTATAGTATAGACAATTTACCCAAAACTCTTTCCAGATTTAAAATCAGAGGTATCAATGATTATAACTAATTTTAGTAAACAAAGAAATGAATTTAAAGAACCTAAAGTACTCAAAGCTAAACCACATTGGCAAGGGCAAAATTTGAGCGATACTCCTGTCAAAGGTAAAGATACCAAGATGGAAGATCCTGCACCTGATAGTTTGATTTTAAATAGCTTGAATCGTGGTCGAGTTGCTATTTTTATTGATGGCTTAAGCCTATTTCATACAGCTTTACAACTCGGTATAGAAATTGACTACGTTAAATTGCTTTGTCATTTAACCAACGGTTCAAAACTGTTGCGTGCTTTCTTTTATACTGGGGTTGATATCACCAATGAAAAGCAACAGGGTTTTCTATTGTGGATGCGTCGTAATGGCTATCGTGTAGTGGCAAAAGAGCTAGTTCTAGCAGCAGAAAATTTCAAAAAATCAAATCTGAACGTAGAAATTGCTGTAGACATGATAACTTTAGCTCCTTATTATGATACTGCGGTTTTAGTCAGTGGCGATGGGGATTTAGCCTATGCTGTGAACGCTGTCAGCAGAATGGGGGTTCGGGTGGAAGTGGTGAGTCTACAAAATACCACTAGTGAAAGCTTGATTGATGTTGCTGACTGCTTCATTGACCTTGATAGTATTAAGGCACACATTCAAAAAGATTCTAATGTTGGCTATAGTTATCGCACGCCGTCAAATTCAAACCTTTAACTATAGCGGTTCTCACTTGGGTGCAGTCACCTCACCCCGTATTTGAGTAAAGCAAACACTCCCCTCTCCAAAGCATCGGAGAGGGGTTGGGGGTGAGGTTGAAAGAACCGCTAAAAGAATACGCAAAGAGTACCAGATGTGGTGAAAGAACTCTTTTTTGTCTTCTTCAGTCCCATTTTGCTCGACCCTAATTGAAATGGATATTTTAATAGTTGAAGATGAACCAGAAATTGCTCATTTAATTGAACTCTCTTTAGAAAAAGAAGGATTTTTTTGTCGCACTAGCCGCGATGGCATGAATGCTTTGCGGATGTTTCAGGAGCAACCACCTGATTTAATCATTCTAGATTTAATGATTCCTGGTTTGGATGGGTTGGAAGTTTGTGCCAGAATTCGCCAGAAACCAGGTGTAAAAGATCCTTACATTTTAATGCTTACGGCTAAGGGTGAGGAAATCGATCGCGTTATTGGTCTGTCTACTGGTGCTGATGATTACATGGTCAAACCCTTTAGCCCCAGAGAGTTGGTGGCTAGGGTGAGGGCACTATTGCGGCGTAGCTTCCGCCAAGGGGGACAACATCAAGTCAATCGTACCCAACATTTTATTGTCGATGTAGACCAGCGCACTGCCAGTCGTCAGATGAATTCCAAAGAAGTCGAGATTTTGGACTTAACTACCCTAGAATTTAACTTGCTAACTACCTTTGTCAGCAATCCTGGTCGAGTTTGGAACCGCACTCAACTAATTGATAAACTTTGGGGAGATAACTTTTTTGGCGATGAACGAGTGGTGGATACTCATGTTGCTCGGTTGCGAAAAAAGATTGAGCCTGATTCGGCAAATCCTACTTTTATTAAAACTGTTGTTGGGGTGGGCTATAAATTTGAAGATCCTCTGGTAGCGTAAACGTTATGAAAATGGGGCTGAGAGAGCGCCTATTTCTCTCCCACTTAGTAGTAATGCTCGTGGGGGTAGCTAGTCTGGTGAGCATCAGCAAAATCTCTTCCCCTCGCTTGTTTGTCTTGCATTTGGAACGATTAGAAAATCGGGGGTTCGACTTAATCAATATCCGTACTGAATTGGTTACAGGATTTGAACTTGCTTGGCAGCGAAGCACTATTTGGTCAGTCTTAGTCGGCACTACCGCCGCCGGAGGATTGAGTTACTGGGTGTCTAGAAGGATTATGCGGCGGTTGACCGAGATGGAACAAATTACCCAAAAATTTGCTGCTGGTCAGATGGATGCACGACTACCGATATCTGACATTGCAGAACTTAATGGATTGGGTGCTAGTTTTAACCGGATGGCAGCCAGTTTAGAAGGGGTAGAAGCGCGGCGGCGAGAAGTAATTGGAGACATGACCCATGAATTACGGACACCGTTAACAGTAGTGCGCGGTTACTTGGAAGAACTCGCTGATGGGGAAATTGAAGCGTCTCCTGAAATTTATCGGCGTTTAGCTAAAGAAACTAGGCGCTTAGAGCGGTTGGTGAACGATTTACAAGAACTGTCTAAGGCAGAAGCTGGTTATTTGCCAATTAATATACAACGGGTAAATCTGCATCCGTTGTTAGAGTCATTAGTGGTGAAATTCACCGACCAGCTGTTGGAAGATGGGCCAGTTCTGGTCTTAGAATGTCCATCTGTGCTGCCTCCTGTATTAGCAGATATTGACCGCACAGAACAGGTGTTGGTTAATCTGCTAGGTAATGCAGTGCGTTACACGAATGAAGGTTCAATTACCATTCGTGCTGGAACTGAAGGATCTCAACTCTGGATTGCGGTTATAGATACAGGTATTGGTATCCCTCCAGAAAATTTGCCCCATGTGTTTGAGCGCTTCTGGCGAGCCGATCAGTCGCGCGATCGCCATTCGGGAGGTACTGGTATTGGCTTAACTATTTCCCGTCGTTTGATTGAACTACAAGGCGGTCAGATTCAGGTAGAAAGCGAGTTGGGAGTTGGCAGTACGTTTCGGTTTTTTCTGCCTTTAGCTTGAGATAAAGGATTGACACAATGTAGTCACGGCTGTGTCATACCCAATTGCTAATTTGAAACTATCCAAAGTCTTTGTTTTTTGATGGATGCCGAGATTTTGGAAATGCATAGAGTCTAAGATTATGTCTACTTTTATTTTGGCTGCTTTTTTGGTTAGTTTACTCAGTGTTTCGGGTTACGCTGCGATCGCCTACCTGTTCCCTCAAAATCGTTCCTAAGACTTAACAAATAAGTAACTACGCAAAATTAATTACAGTCATTGCGAGCGAAGCGAAGCAATCCCAGCCGCAAGCGAATTGCTTCATTTCGCTTCGCTACATTCGCAATGACATTGTGTAATTAATTATGTTTACCTACTTAACAATCTCTTGCTATTCAAGCTTAAAGAGCGATTGCAAAAATTAAGCAATAAATTCACGGCTCTTGGCTCAATGCCCTATTGGTCAGCGGTGACGATCGCGATCGCGAAGCCGTCGTATCCTTTGCTACCCACGGTCTGGATTGCCGTGGCGCTGACGCGTGGCTCAGAGGCAAGCAGTTCGTTGAAACGACGCACCCCCTGGACGCTAGGATCGCCGTTAGCAGCATCAACCACCGCTCCGTTACGCACAACATTATCGGCGATGATCAGGCTGCCGCGACGGGAAAGCTTGAGCGCCCACATCAAGTAATCTGGATTGTTTGGCTTGTCGGCGTCAATGAAGATCAGGTCAAATGGGCTATGACCCTCTGCGGCAATCTGTGGTAGCGTAGAGAGTGCCTGTCCAAGGCGTAGGTCAACGATATCGGACAGACCAGCGTGGGTGATGTTGGCGTGGGCGACTTCGGCATGCTTTGGGTTAGCCTCCAGCGTAATCAGACGGCCGTCGCTGGGTAACGCCCGCGCCAGCCAGATAGTACTGTAGCCGCCCAGCGTACCAATCTCCAGGATGGTTCGCGCCCCTTGGATTTGCGCCAACAGCAGCAGCAGCTTGCCCTGGTTTGGCGAAACATTGTGCGATGGTAGTCCGGCTGCGGCGCTGGTCTGGAGAGCCGCATCCAGCGCCGGGTCGGGCGGCACAAGCAAATCGGTGAAGTAACGATCGACCGTAGTCCATTGCTCTTGAGTCATAGATTATCGTTTTTTACCCCGTCTATAAAACAATTAAGTAAGTCGGCACAATAAAACCAAACTGTGTAAAGAAAAGTAAACAAGGCTCAAACTCTTTTTCCCCCTGCTCCCTGCCCCCTGCCCCCTGCCTTATCCCAACGATAATTATTTACGCCGACCTACTTACTCAAGATTAGGTGTCAGATATTGCTTCATTGGAGAGGATTGTAATGATTTCATCCAATGGACGATCGCGATTGCATTCTTCTGGTGTTTCCTTACCCAAGGAGGTTTCTTTGACCAAGCGGTAAACGTCGGCTGCGCCGTAAAAAATGCGCTCAGTCAGACCTAACTCTTTAAAAGTTTCTGCAATCTCTTCCATTTCTCCTATCCAACGATGCGCTTTCGGTGTCATCGATGGAATCGAACGGGTTAATATGCTAGCAAGTTCCTGTTGGCTACTAGACACTTCATCCCATAGTTGCTTATCCAACCCTAAACGATGGGCTGCTATTAGTAATTCTGTGCCGATTGCTGTAAGTCCTTTTGTCAGGGCTGCATAGGTCATTTTCAAACCGGAAGCCTGACCAATTTCATCACCAATCGCCCGCACATCCAAGCCATGATCCCGCAGTTGTAGGAGTTGACTGGCCTGTTTTCCCGAAGCATAAATGCGGGTGCGATTGGGAACTCGTGGTGGTGGGCCAATAATTGATGCATCTACGAATGTTCCCCCAACTGATTCAATAAGTTGGCTGATACTGATGACTTTTTGGGGTGCGATCGCATTACAGTCAACATAGAGAATGGGTTTACCAACATTGCTGATCGCCTCAGCTACTTGCTTTGCTGCTTCGGTGGCTGCTGCCGGAACGAGAACTGACAAGACTACATCAGATTCAATTACTAGTTGCGTGAGGGAACCCACATCTTGGATGTTGGCTGCGGCTGCTAATTGCCGAGTTCGTTCACTGCGATTGTCTAGAGCAGCAATAGTTTTCAATCCATTTTGATTGAGAACAGCTGCGATCGCTTGTCCCATATCACCTGGACTTAAAATACCAATAGTTTGGATAGGCATGGAAAGTTTTATATTTACTTTGTCGCTGACAAGTTAATTCAGGTAATTGAGTCGTCAATAAAATACGATAAATCGATATAAATATCGTATTTTAATCAAACCACGGATAAGTTTAACAAGCAAGCTATCTGCTGAGAGATAGGCACGAGGCAGAAGGCGGCAGAAGATTTAAACGCAGAGGAACGCGGAGGTTAGGGACTTCCAACTAAAAAAATATCCTATCGCGGTGTAGGCAGGGGGGCTATTAGCTCTTAGCACTGGAGTTTAGACTAAAAGCGATATGAGAGAACGCAAATCAAATGGAATTAGAGATTAAAAATATTATCTTGTCAGCCTCAAAGCATCCGCGACCTTTAACAATTCTGTAGTATATCTGCTCCAGA
>NZ_JAIVFS010000041.1 GCF_020829645.1 Nostoc mirabile CHAB5784
GCACCGCAAGTAAAGTAATTTGGCGTTTTACTACTGAAAATGCCCGTGTCAAACTTAAGCATCTTTATCCGATTTTTGAAACCGATGAAACAGGTGATTCTAATGCAACATTTTAGCCTTGACACGCTAGTAGGGTGCGTTAGCATCAGCGTAACGCACCGCAAATTAGTATACAAATGGTGCGTTTCATTTCATTAACGCACCCTACAAGATTAGCGATCGCACAGCAAATCAATAAATATTTTATGCATTTTGCGGAGTCACTCGTAGGGTGCGTTAGTGTCAGCGTAACGCACCGCAAATTAGTATACAAATGGTGCGTTTCATTTCATTAACGCACCCTACAAGATTAGCGATCGCACAGCAAATCAATAAATATTTTATGCATTTTGCGGAGTCACTCGTAGGGTGCGTTAGCATCAGCGTAACGCACCGCAAATTAGCATACAAATGGTGTGTTACATTTCATGAACGCACCCTACAAGATTGGCGATCGCACAGCAAATCAATAAATATTTTCTGCATTTTTCGTAGTCACTCGTAGGGTGCGTTAGCGTCAGCGTAACGCACCGAAAATTAGCATACAAATCGTGCGTTACATTTCATTAACGTACCCTACAAGATTGGCGATCACACTAAACTTCCCATAAACGATTGCCTCTCTCCACGTTGTATTTCTGCTGCCCACCAATCTGGGGTTTATAGCAGCTAGAAAAGTTAAATCCACCAGCTTCAAACGCCGCTATAATGAAATCAGTATTCTGGTACGCATTTATTTTTATTCTGCCCTGATCCACATAAATATAGCTATTCGTTGCATGATCGAATGCATTGCTCACGTAATTATTGTACCGATGTTCGTGCTGGGCTGCGATGAGATCAGCATAAACGTCATTCACATTTGCAGTTGAAAAATATTGAATAAAACGAAGCTGGTCGGCGTGCGCCCCCATCTGAATCCGATTGGCGAAGTAACGGGGAATATCAAGATATTTATACCAATCCCCAATAATACGCACTTGGGGATAGACCCCAAATAACTGCCATTCTACCGCCTTGGTCATCTGTCCGAAGTCAGCACGGGTTACATTTGCCCCCAGATTTAGGTCAGCATACCAGAGTGGCGGCTCATTGGCATCATCACTGTCGCCATGTAATCCCAGCACATGCTTCTTAAAATGCCCTCTTAAGCCCAGATACGGCGCTGTTCCACGATTGCCATAGGGCAGATTATTCGGCCAGTTATTTGCGTTGGGCAAAGCCATATTCAGTCTAGCTAAATATTGTAGTGCAATACCAATCCGTTGTGGATTACTCCCAGGTCCCGCAAGGGTATTACCAATAATCTGCAGGGGATTGATGAAATTGGCAGCGTTGGGGTTAGCCGCACCATCAATGTTATGTAAAGCCAGCCGCAGGCTGTTTAAATTATTAAGATTCTGTGTGGCATAACCAATAATTGCTACTGTTTGTGCTGCTCCTTGCACCGCGTTGGCAAAAGTAGTGTCCCAATTCAGGGTATACAGGGGATTCAGAGTATGATTGATATCCAGAATACTAAAGTTGAACACATTAGTATATGTTTGAATTAGGTTAAACAAATTGGGGTCATTGATGCCACTTAAATGTTTAACTTTTCCGTTGGCGTGGCTTTGGGGAAAACACGCCGCCAAATTTCTGCTCTTTGGCTCGCATCTGGGAAGGGAAACTGAGTAATAAAGCGAATGCGCCGTAAAAAAGCTTGGTCAATAGAACCTTTTAAATTTGTTGTTAATATTGACAAACCCCGGTAAGATTCCATACGCTGCAATAAATAGCTCACCTCCATATTGGCATAGCGATCGCGGGCATCTTTGACTTCGGAACGTTTGCCAAAAATCGCGTCTGCTTCATCAAATAGCAAGATGACTCCTCCAGTTTCCGCTGCATCAAATACCTGCCGTAAATTTTTCTCGGTTTCACCAATATACTTGCTGACAATGGCACTGATGTCTATCCGATAAAGGTCTAATTGCAATTCCTGTGCCAACACTTCCGCCGCCATTGTCTTACCAGTACCACTCGTGCCGGCAAATAAAGCACTAATACCTAGCCCGCGTTTACCTTTGCCACCAAATCCCCAATCATCGTATACTTTGGTACGCTGTCTGACATGCGCCGCGATTTCCCGCAGAACTTGCTTTTCTTTGTCTGGTAATACTAGTTCGTCCCAGCTTGCACCTGATTCTAGCCTCTGCGCCATGTCATCCAAACGGGGACGGGCTTGAGCGCGACAGGTGTGCCAAAGTTGCTGGGCGATGGACAATTGGGATGGTATTTCTGTTTCGCTGTCGCTGACTTGCAAACAGGCTGAGTGAATAGCCGCCGGGCTGAGATGGAAATGGGAAACTAAATTTTGAATCTCGCCGTTGAGGGTGAGGGCGATGTCGCCTAAAGCCTCAAGCCAAATCGCCTGCTGTTCTGCTGCGGTTGGGTGATGCACATCAAAGGTGATTATAGGGCGTTGCTTTTGACGACGGCGATCGCTACTACTAGTAATTAAAGGACAATCAATACTTTCAATCAACCGGGCGATCGCATTTTCTTTGGCTTTCTCCCCCGTTTCCCCTTCATCCCACTCCCACAACAGCGCCATGCTACTCAAGTGATATTCTCGCTCACACAGACATTTGAGCAGTTGCAACTGACTGATATCTGTGGGGATTGTCTGGGCGGAGATAGTAAACAAATTTAGCCCAAATGCGCCACATACAGCCATTGCGATCGCTCTTTTACTGGCATTTTCCCCACCACATAACTGCAAAACTGGTAAAATATCTTTAGTATTAGCTGCCTTGACCCAAGTCGCTACCATTTCCTGAGTCAGTTTAGCGTGGGATGGTACCAAGTAAGCCTCTGTTGTTAAAGGCTCCACAATTCCCAGCAAGCGATCGTCCAAATGTTGCACCCCAGCCAGATAGTGGAGTATTCTCTCGTCAATTCGTAACGGACTGCTGGTAAGGGTATTTCCTGCACCAACTTCAATCAACCGCCATCGACGTAAATTAGCACTCGGAGTTAAAGCTGCCCAATTGGGTGCGGGTAACACAGCTAAAGCTAAACTGAATGTGGGATAATTTTGGAGGCGATCGCCATTAATTTCAGCACACAAAGATGCCCAACTACTGTCAAATTCCATCCCAGCACACAGCAGCAGCACATCACGCTCAAAGTTAGACAAGCCAAACCGCTCACATAGCATCTTTATAGTTGGCGGTACAACAATTTGACTTCTCGCCTCTCCCTCCAGCCTGTTCCCAGAAGACTGTGAATGCGTTTTTACATCTTCCCCTGTGCTGTTGCTTTTTGCCTCCAGAAGTTCGCGGATGACTTCCAGCGCATCCATCAAGTGGTGATGGTTTGCGCCATTCCCACTCACGGTACTAGGATTTTGGATTAACACTACTTTTTGTGACTCCCATTGTTCTCGTGTTAATTATGCACGCTTTTTTTGTTTATTCCTCCATTTTTTTGATCCGATTATTATTGCCGTAACTCCTAAAATATTCGGCATATCGGGAGTTAATTAGCAAGGTAAAATAAACACGATATTATTGCTCCTTAATCTTGCCAATTTCCGACACCCAAAGCCGCCGATTAGTATGAGCTAGTGTCAATATGTCCTGTAAAGACCAATGAAAATAAAAGGCAATTAATGCTACCTCTTCGTGCAGTTGCTCCAAGGGGTAGCTTATAATTCCCCCGACAGAGAAAACTCCACTTGAAAATTATTATTACAATGGGGACACTCAACCGGAATATAAGCATCGCCGTCCTGATTAATCCGATTGTAAAACTCCCGTAAATATGCTAAATCTCGCGTAAAAAGACCTTCCAATAATTCCGGGGTGATTAAAGATAGATTTCCCAAACGGGTAATTACCTGAGATAACATTACCAAGACACCATAGGCTGAACTTTCTTTAGCACGACGATGTTTCTGCACATATATTTCATCCTTTGCGATCGCCAAACGCATCACCCCACGGCGATGAACCACCCCTTCGGAATCTACCAAGCCTCTAGGCAAGATAAAGTCAAATTCTGTGTCTGTTATCTCGTGACTATGCATATAAATTTCAATTTAAAAGCAAAATATTAGCTTAACTAGTGGTCTGCCTCAAAAGTTTTGATAGATTCGTAGTAAGGACTTTAGTCCTTAGCTTGAGCTATTGAGCGCTCACTACAAACTAAAAATGTTCTTAGTAAGGACTTTAGTCCTTCATTCTTAAGCACTGAAGTGCTTACTACAAACTCATCAAAATTAATGGGACAGACCACTAGCATCTATCGGCTCGGATGGCAGTTTCGTAGTGTTTGGCGACGCTTCATCTTCCCCATCAAGTTCGTTAATTTGGCGATAAAATCGTTGCAAATAATTGAGATCGCAGGCAAATAACCCTTCTATAACAGAAGGAGTTATTTCATCTATTGCTCCCAATCGTACAATAACGCGAGCCAGAATCACGACCGTAGCATAGGCCGGATTGGATTTTACACGCGGATCTCGCAGAGGAACTATTTCATCAATCGCTTTAGACAAACGCATTACACCTTTGCGGTGCAGATTGCCATCCGTATCTAGGTATCCCTTGGGCAAGGTGAATTCAAACTCTGTTTGAAACATTACTTACTTACGTTTGTCCGCTTAAATTCTTCAACGATTAATTCGATCTCTTCAATTTCTAGCTCATTAGCAGAGGCTTTGACATCAGTAATTGTATAGCTAGTCGGCCATGCACCCTTGAATTCAAATGTTGCCTGTGCTTCGGCTGCTTGGTTATAGATAGTTAAAAAACCATCTCGCCGCTGTTGCGCCCAATTTCCCTCTTCTACTGCCTTCAACCAGTTCCACAAGGTCATAGATGATGTCATACCCCGACGCAGCACTAAATTACTACTTTTGACATTACCGGGAATGTGGGTACTGACAATCCGACCAGTTTTGGCTTTACTCCAAACTTGTGGCGTTACTTCAGAAATTGGGATTACTTCCTGAGTCCGCTTAAAACCCTGACACTCCATAAAGTAGCCATCTACACTATCGATGCTACCGTCAAGTTTGAGTTCCAGGTAAAAACGGGAACTTGTAAGAAATTCGGGTTGTTTTAGCACAGTTAGCTTGCAGTTGAGTTAATTAGATTTATTACTATCCACTCGAATTACGCTCGGTGGCTAGAGAATTTAGTAGAAGACGATTGTGGATAAAAACTGCCGATTAGCCGGGAACATTTTGCAACTATAGAGAGATTATAGTGCGGGCAAAGCTACCTCTTTTGAAGTAGCACGTAAGATGCGATCGCAATTTGTGCATCTGACATGCGCCTTCTGCTTATTTATGAAGACGGGTTGCAATGCTTGCACTCGCACCCCGGCGCGATTTCGTTTCTGAGATAGCGTTGGCAACAGATACCCAACCTACTATTTATTTTTTGCGTTCTACATAGGTATAGGAAAAAGATATGGTTTCTGTGAGCGCTTGGTTGCCAGCAACATCCAGGTTTGACATTTTATATGATAGGGGCATCACACCCTGGAAGTGCCAGTTAGCTGATTCGCTGCCATCTTGTTTAAAGACTTTGATATCAGCGGTTTTTAGCTCACCTTTAGTCTTAGTCGCTCCGCCTAAATCTCTATCGGAGTGAGAATCGTAAAACCAATCTGATACTGCTTTGGGTTTCTCGCTATTGGTGACAAAGGTGATGGTTATATTTTCGTTTTTGACTGCGGAAGCAGCTTGTTGTGCAGTCACTTTGCTGCCCGCAGTAACCCCTAATGGCCCATCGGTAGCAGTAACTTGGATCGACATTTTTAAACCAGAAACTTTCTGAACAAATAATTTGTTATCGAGTCCATCGGCGTTAAATTCAAACCTAGCCGATGCTAAATATTCTGCCATTTATTTACTCCTAGTAATATGCATACAAACTCTCTGGCATCTGTCTCAATTAAAAGACTTTTACTCAAGCGGTTTTACTTATTTTGATCGTTGGATATTTTGACAGTTAAATTCAAATGATTCCATCAAAATATTGCTGCTAGCAACATCAAAATCTGACACTGAGTAACTGACAATTTGACATTGCTTGAGATCGTAACTCACTACGTCATTACCGCTAGCATCTAAGATGGTTATTTTGCCATCAGTATAAGCTTCATTCCATTTGCCACCGCCGCCCTTGTAAGTTGCAGGTAGAGCTTTAGCCCAAAGGTCGAATAGTTTCTTGTTGCCATCTTCCAGAGCTGCCTCGATAGTAAAGTTTTTATTATCGGTGTAACCACTAGAAGTTGTCTGGTAAGTTACCTGCGCCTTGGCACCTGATGCTATGGGAAGATCGGCAGCAGCAATTTTTGCTTGCACATCTATACCACTGAAGCTCTTGATCGGATAAACTGTACCAGCAAATTCAAAGACAAAATTACTAGAAGAAATTACTTCTACTGCCATGTTTTACTCCTTGCAAACTGTATAGTATTCTTAATTAGTAATTAGTAATTGGTAATTGGTATAAGCAACTACCAATTACTAATTAACTATTGCCCTGGAGCCCACTGACTGATGCGGAAGATAACAAATTCCGCAGGGCGTACTGGAGCAACGCCAATTTCGATGTACAAACGACCGAGCATCATGGTATCTGGAGTATTGATTTCTCCATCGCACTTGACATAGAAAGCGTCAGCAGCACTTGCTCCCACTAGCGCTCCCTCGCGCCACAGGCGTTCCAAGAAACTGGAGACAGTAGCGTTAACGCGACCCCAGAGTCTAGAATCGTTCGGCTCGAACACTACCCACTGGGTACCAATTTCAATCGATTTTTCGATGTAGCTCATCAGGCGGCGAACAGGAATGTAGCGCCACTGGATGTTATCCGGCTCGACCAGGGTGCGAGCGCCCCAAATCTTAATGCCGCGATTGAAGTTGGCAAAGTTGCGGATGCAGTTGATGCCTAAAGGGTTCAACAATTCCTGTTCGCGGAAGTTGGTTTCGTAGGCTAAACCGATGACACCGCGAGGAGTGTCGTTAGCGGGTGCTTTGTAAAGTCCTCTAGTTTCGTCGGTACGGCACCAGACACCCATCATGTGACCACAGGGAGGAATAGCAATCGGTCTACCGCCATTGCGGGGGTTAGCAACCTTGATCCAGGGATAGTAGAGAGCGGCAAACTGGGAGCGGCGGTTAAAAGCGCTCAACCACTGCGCTACGTGCTGCGGCTTGACTTGTTCAGCTGGTACTGCTGCACCATTTTTGCAAGGAGGCGAATCGAGAACTACCATGCGGAAAGGGGGGCTGGGCGAGGAGTTCTCACACCTGCTGATCATCATTTCCATGATACCGTGTACCTGATCAAGGTCTATTAGTCCCTCTTGGTAAACCCGCATCAGGTCTGGGCAGGCAATCATAGCAACGTCGTCAATTTCAAAAAGCCCCTGGACACCAGTGCGATCGTCGCGTGTCCCTTGCAAATCGCGGGGGAAGCGATCTGGAGTAGAAATATGAGGAGGTGGGCTGACCTCGTACATACCATTAACAGGACGGCGGGATAGAGGTTGCCCGCTTTGGGCGATATCCTCAATAGTCAGGAATTCAGATGTTTCCAGAACCGTAACTACATAGTCTGCTACCTGTGTATCGATGGCCGAGTTCATTGTCAGGTGCTCGTACCGTTCAAGCTCCTGCTCACCCCGCTTGACTACGACAGTGAAGAATTCGCCTGAGTCTAGTGGCGGTTCTGTACCTTCGGGTGCGTCTTCAGGGAGTGATTTAGGCGTACTGGATTGAATTTGCACAGTTAGCCGGGGGGTAGATCCTGGCAGAGCGAGTGCGCTTTCTTCTTCAGATGGCTTAATAGAGAACCGCAAAGATGGACGACCGCCTGAGTTTAACACCTTTGTAGCACTTTCTTCAGCAGGTGGTGCTGCCGAACCAGGCAGCTTGATACCGATGCTAGAAACCCAACAGCGACCACCGCCATTCAGAAACCAACCGTAAACCGCAAAAGGCAGATAAGCATTGAAGTCTGTGAAGCCATCAGACCCTTGCTTGCCAAAGTATTCCAGGTATTGATCCCAACTGGTGACCATCATCGGTTGGAACAGTTCGGCGTCACCACGTACATCTTCGGTAAAGCCAATAAAACCAGCAACACTCAGGCTGACACCTTCTATTGGGCGACTGCCACGGTCTACTTCTTCGACGTAGACACCAGGGGCAAAGTAATCTAATCTAGGCATAAACGCTCTTTTTGTATTTCCTATAAAGTTGGCAATAAACAGGCACTAGACCTGCGTTTAATTAGTCTTTTGAGTTAATTCAATCTACTTGGATGTATTGGTTCTGCTTTTAGGTACAAGGGTATTGTTACTGTCACATATAAAGCTGGACGCAACCTGACGCCTAAAGCACTCCACAGAGCTAATGCTTCTTTTGGCTTAATGGCACAAACAAGCAATTGTAAGTTGCCATGACCACGCAGTGTAGGATCTAGCATCTCTTCTGGCAGCAAGCGGTGACGCAATAGTAGCTTTAATGCCTCTGACAGCAGACGTTGTTCCCCCAGCGCTGTAAACCCCCAGACACTTACCAAAAAAGACACATCAATCCAAACAGTTGAGTATTTCTCTGAGGTTGTATCTTTTGTGTCATAGCTATTCTTGCTCTCTAGTTGCCAAACTGAGTGTTGCCCTTCGTTATGTTCCCGGATGTCATAGCAGTAGAGGTTTAGCAATGGCTCCATACCCTGTTGTAGACCAGGGTGATTAAAATCTATTTGCTCTGTACTGATTAGAGAAGTTCCACCAGCCAGGATCTCCGCCAACGTCTGAGTAACAGCAGGGAGCATAGAACATACTGGGCACTTAGTTTGTATAAATCTAGATTAAAGATAGATAAACCTGCTGGTTATTAGACTTTGGTCGAAAGTTTAAATATTGTGTCCTAATTAACTATGCAGCAGAAAACACCACTAACCTAAGAATAAGTATTCATAGCTTGCGGTTAATGACATATTTTACATATTAGAGTAATCCAAGTAAAAAAATGCCCAATTGTCATTGCGAATGGAGCGAAGCGGAATCAAGCAATCTCTGAGTCTTTGTGATTGCTTCGCTCCACTGCGTTGCGCTCGCAATGACAGACTTTGGATCATTTATTTATTGGAACACTCTTAGAGGATGTTTGAAAAGTGTTTGACTGTGATTTTAGGCACTTATTGATCCCCCCTAGCCCCCCTTAAAAAGGGGGAACCGGAATCTAAGTCCCCCTTAAAAAGGGGGATTTAGAGGGATCTAGAACGTTTTGATACCGACAAGGAGACTTTTCAAATATCCTCTTAGACCTATTGCAAAATAATTTTGTGGTATAATTAAAAATTTTGTTAAAAATGCACATCGAAATCGATGCAGAGAACTTTTATTACCTGATTAGTATGTCTGATTCAAATGGAGCGCAAATTCTAAAGCTCCCCTTTATACCATGAATTATTTTTGGAACAGGTCTATTGCCCATAGCGTGTGTGATCTTCCCACTGAGGAATTACTTTTTTTTGTATGCAAAAATCACTAGCTCAGATGTATGCAGCTTCTTCAACTACACCTTCGTCTCATCTATTAGGCTATCCAGATATGAGAAGTATCTGTCAGCTACAAGTTGAACAGTTAGCAACACAATTACCAAGCATTGCTGTCTGGAGCGTTTACAATGACCTAGATCGAGGAAAGAGTCGGATAGTGGCAGACTACAGGCAAGAACAATTAAGTTCTTATTCAGAAATTTCTTACCTGGAGTCAGAACTGTGGTGGGTAGATTCTTTACCTTCAAAGCAGTTGAGTGAACTGGCGATCGCAGCCACCTACAATGCCTACGTCTTTCCTCTGTGTCAGCAAGGATCTCATCCTGAGTATCTTTTGGTGTTGAGCTATCAGCCTCTTTCTGTATCCCAACAACAGTATGTAGAGCAATCGGCTCTACTGTTGAGCCATTATCTAGCCCTTTATAAGGAATATTCTCGGCAAAAGGCAGAGATTCAATTACTTGAGCAAGCAGTACAGCGTTGTGAACATCAAATTCGCAATCCTCTGGCTTTGATTGGTCTCTATGCCGAAAATCTTCGCCTTTCTTTGCCCACAGGCGCGGCGCAAGAACAAGCAAAAGTAATTGGGGAAACTGCACAGAAGTTAAGTAGTAACTTGAAGAGTTTGGTTTACTGTGGGCAGCAGGCCAAATTGCAAATTACTAGTTGCGATTTGAGGCTGGTATTGGCTGAGAGTATTCAAGATTTGCAACCTTGGCTGGAGCAAAAACAACTGCATGTATTGTATCCGAATGCGCCCATTATTTTAGCAGTGGATCGGTGGCAGTTAAAGCAAGTTTTCGACAATTTGTTGAGCAATGCTATTAGTTTTAGCCCTGAAGGGGGAACTATTAGCTGGCACTGGCAAATTTTTAGAAATGAAGCAATTTTTCAAGTACGCGATCGCGGCCCTGGATTTTCCCCAGAGGCTCTAGAACAAGCGTTTGTCCCTTTTTATACTCAAAGACCAGGAGGAACAGGGTTAGGATTAGCGATCGCTAAAAAAATTCTCCTCGACCATCGCGGCAGTCTTTGGGTAGATAATCTCCCTGAAGGAGGGGCGCAGTTCTCCTTTACATTACCTTGCTGATCAAAACTAGCAATTACAGAAATCAGGCCATTTATTCTAACAACTAAGTCGCACCAATTTAAAAAATAATTGCGACACATAGATTTACAGAACCTAGACACAGAAAATAATTCCCAATCCAAAATCTAAAATCTAAAATCCAAAATGGTATCACCTGTTTCAATTGTCCTAGTAGAGGATGAACCGTACTTTCGAGCAGGTTTGCTGACTCTGCTGAATTTTTACAGCAATAGCGGTAATGCACAGTTTCAGGTTGTCGGCGAAGCAGATTCGATGGATGCAGCCTTAAACTTAAGCGTACAGCAACAGCCAAATTTGCTGTTGTTAGACTTGGAATTAGCTCAAGGGGATGGGATTACTACCCTGACCCGTTTGAGAGATTTATCCTACAAGGGTAAAGTACTAGTTTTGTCTGGACACAACGAGGAAGAATGGATATTTCGGGCAATGCAAGCTGGGGCTTGTGGGTACGTGTTGAAAGACCGTGTGGCCACGCAACTTTGTGATGCGATCGCCACTGTCCTCAATAATCAGATATATCTTTCCCCAGAAGTATCAACTCAGTTTTTCCGCTTATTTCACTCTTATACCCAAGCTACCTTGGATGCGGCACAAGGCATTCACTTAACTGAGCGGGAGAAAGAAGTTTTACAATGGCTAGTCAAAGGTGCTGCCAACGAACAGATTGCCCGCGAACTTTACATTACAATAGCTACGGTCAAAGCACATTTGACGGCCATATTTGAAAAATTAAAAGTTAACAGCCGCACTCAGGCGATCGTTAAAGCTTTAAAACTTAGCTTAGTTTCTGCTTAAAAGTCCTTTCGTCGGTAGCAAAACGTTATCGATCCCCCCAACCCCCCTTAAAAAGGGGGGCTTTAATTCCGGTTCTCCCTTTTTAAGGGGGGCTTTAATTCCGGTTCTGCCCTTTTTAAGGGAGGCTTTAATTCCGGTTCCCCCCTTTTTAAGGGGGGTTAGGGGGGATCGATAGGGAGCAACGCGATTTTGTGAAGTCGGGTTTTAATTCTCAGTTACATAGCTAGATTCTCAATAAAAACAGCTATCTCGCTGCGATCGCACTATTAAACAGGTGATTTATACCCCTAATTTTTAGCACCTCACAAAATCGCGTTGCTCCCGATCAATAAGTGCCTAAGCTATATCAGCATTTAAGTTGCATAAAAGCAGGGCTGAAGCCCTTACTACGAGCGAATCATTCTAGAAAAATGAATGACGATTAGCTTAAAATCACAGCCAACTACTTTTCAAACAACCTCTTAAACCCAAGTCTCTCTAGTCGCGGCAGGAAACAGAGAGCAGTTTTCCTTCTGCCTCCTGCCCTCTGCCTCCTGCCTGACTCGATAAACCAGAAGGAACGATTTTTTCTGAGCTTTCAGGAGTTTGCTTGAATTGTAAAAGCTAAATTTCTTTACACTTAACACAAAATAAATAATAGATAACAAATGAGTAATTATTTAGCTATTGCCACTGTAACAGCAGTGCTACAAAGAACCTTGCAGGCAAGCATTCAACTGGATGTGGATAACGCTAGGGTAACAACAGTTAAGCCTAGTAATTTGGGAAGCGGTACGCCAGAAACAGGGATTAATTTATTTCTTTACCATGTCACGCTTAATCATCTCTGGAGTAAAAATAATGGACATGCCTACAGAGAATCTAATCGACAGCCAACCAAACGCTCTCAAAGAGGTTTTGACCTCTACTATTTGCTTAGTTTCTATGGCAATGAAGTCGAGTTAGAACCGCAACGACTGCTGGGTAGCGTTGTGCGGACGCTGCAAGACTATTCAACAATTAATCAGCAGATGATTCAGGATACGCTGGCTGACTCAAGCTTTAGCTTTTTAGCTGATTCTGACCTTGCTAATCAAGTAGAAGCAATCAAAATTGAGTCACTCGATTTGTCTTTAGAAGATTTATCTAAGGTGTGGTCTGTACTTTTCCAGACTCCCTATAATTTATCAATTGCCTACCAAACCAGCGTTGTTTTAATTGATGGGGCTGAGTCGGCTCAAAAAGCATTGCCTGTGCGGGAATACAAACCTTTACTCGTGCCTTTTATGGCTCAACCAATGGTAGAAAAGGTTGTGTCGCAAGCAGGTGTATATCAGCCAATTTTAGCAGACAGTTCTTTGATGATTCGAGGTCAGCGGTTAAAGGGCGATGTCACCCATGTGCGGATAGGTGATGTGGTGGTGACTCCAGAACAGGTTAGTGAAAAGCAGATAGTATTGCCTCTGTCAAGTGTATCTGCTGATGAGTTGCGGGCTGGTGTGCAGAGGTTGCAAGTAGTTCATCAAGTAATGACAGGAATACCGCCAGCGCCTAGAGGCAGAGTTGAGTCAAATGCTGTCGCTGTTGTAGTGCGCCCAACGATTATACAAGTTAAAGTATCTAAGATTCAAGGGAGTGGAGATGAACTGCGATCGGCTGAGGTAAGTATTAAAGTTAATCTCAAAATTGCCAAAGGGCAGCAGGTAGTTTTGTTGCTCAATGAGCGTTCGACAAATGATCCTGTAGGTTATATGTTTGAAGCTTCTAAGCGACGGCAAGAAAATACTAATTTGATTAAATTTGTGATCTCTGGAGTTAAGACGGGAGAATATTTAGCGCGTGTACAAGTGGACGGTGCGGAAAGTATTTTGAGCGTGGATACAAATTCAGATAGTCAAACTTTCAATCAGTATATTAGTCCGAAAATAGCGATTAAGAATAGGTAATAATGTTATTTGTAATTACCGCAATTCTATAACCATTTATTTTATTTGTTGCTCGTAGGGTGCGTTAGCATCAGCGTAACGCACCGGAAATAAACAAAGAGTTGGTGCGTTACATTTCATTAACGCACCCTACAAGAGCTGCGATCGCACTATCAAGACAGTCGCTACAAGATTCGCGATCGCACTATATATCCCAAATCGTATTGGACATTTCTGTAATTTCACTCATCCCCCAATTTGGCGGATAAATACCTTGAGTGATCAAGCGATCGCACTTTATGAGAAAGGTGCGTCGGTTGGGCGCATTGGGGAATATGTGCGGCGGTGGTCCTGATTGGTGAGGAGTGGCTGTTTCTGCCATATTGAAAATCTAGTTCATTACGCAGAGACCCAGTAGAAACGGCGTTCGCACTTTTTTGGGTTATTTGCGAAATAGAGCCTACATCAGCGAGGAACCCTTTCATTAAACTCCAGCTGAATTATACAACCAGCCACGACCCGGCATCATATTTGCATCCTCTCCTATACCTTCTACTATTATTGTAAGCTGCGGAGTGCGGTGAATTAATGTGCCTGTCGTTCTATCCATTACTATTTGGTAAAAGTTGAAAACCCAATGAATCTCATCAACCGGCCTAAATCCATCGACTCCTGGGATATCTTGGGTCATAACGAAACTGATGTCTGGGGTGGCTTGTCCGGCTTGAATAAAATGTTCACTCCTATATAAGTCATCATGTTCGTCTGTGCGATGATGGTATGCTCCATTAAACCCTATTCGTGCTGCTGCACGCCTAGCAGAACTGGATTGAACAAATTGCCAAAATGCTAGGTCGTTCAAAAATTCGTTCTCTCCGACTTGGGAGTTAAACAACAATTGGGTATGAAAACTAAAATTATGGCTATTGTTGTTTGGATTGTAATAATGGGCATTCAGATAAATTCGTATTCCAATAAAATTATGCCTAACCTCATCTAGTCTTTGTATGTGCGCTCCTGAAACTAATGATTGGTTTATGTGCGTCGCTTCTGTATATTTTTCATGTGTCTCCCGCTTTTTCCAGATTACTTTTGGTTGCATTTCGCCGTTTCGACTATCAGGTTTCTCCTGTATGTCAGTATTTTGTTTTCTTTTTCCCCCTCCTTGCTGCACCACATGAGTCAACTCATGGGCAATCAACTCCTGCCCCCCACGACTCCACGGCTCATACGCCCCCTGCCGAAAGAACACATCCTGCCCCGTCGTAAATGCTTTCGCCTGAATCGAGCGCGCCAACATATCCGCCTGCGCCCCCGTATGCACGCGCACTCCTCCAAAATCCGCCCCAAACGCCCTCTCCATCGGCTCTCTTACCGTCGGCGACAACGGCTGTCCCCCGCCTTTGGCACGCTGCAACTCCCCTTCCCACTCGCTGGAAATTTCTCCCCCTGCATCACCCGCCGCCCGCACTGTTATCTGCCGTTGCACCCGTCCCGCTTCCCCGCCGTTGGCTATACTCCCACCCTCCGACGTTGTTTTCCTTGCTCTGAATGCGGTACTGTGTATTTCATCTACCACTTGCCGCGCCACGCGGTCAGCCTCTTGCTCGTACACATCGCCCACTGTGCCGAGGGTCAGCTTTGCTTGCACTCCTCCGAGTCCCAATATTGGTAAAGGTTCGGGTGGGCTGGCTGATGCGAGTGAGCGGTTGATATTATCAATCATCCCTCCCGGCTGATTTTGTTTCATCTCAGAGTGGTCAAGGCGGGCTTCGTGTCCCTCTTCCTTTCTCGCTATCTCAGGAAATGGTCTGGCGGAGAATCCTTTTCTTGCTGTTTGCACTGCGGGGGGCTGCCACGATTTCGCTTGTACCTTTCCACTCTGTTTGGACATAATTTTTCCTCGCTACCCTCTATTTTATGTATGATATTTTAGGGAAATTGCAGAATTCCTACTATAGCTGAAAGTATAAACTTGCACTCTTCTATAATAATTAATTAGTGTACAGGCGTTGCTTCTGGATACAAGCATTATTATGACTTTTCTGTACCGTTTGTCACTAAATACGCCTGTTTGGTGCGTTATGGATACGCCGAAATAACAAATGCGATCGCCGAAATAACAAATGAGTTCGCCGAAATCACAAATGGGTTCGCCAAAGTAACAAATGGGTTCCCCGAAATCACAAATGGGTTCGCCAAAGTAACAAATGGGTTCCCCGAAATCACAAATGGGTTCCCCGAAATCACAAATGGGTTCCCCGAAATCACAAATGGGTTCCCCGAAATCACAAATGGGTTCCCCGAAATCACAAATGGGTTCCCCGAAATCACAAATGGGTTCCCCGAAATCACAAATGCCTTGGCAAAGCCCGCCGCAGGCATCGCCATGATTGCAACAATTTAGCTTTGTCACGCCAGCATCACGCACCGCAAATCTTTGCTGGATGGAGTTTTTCCGACTTGTGTGTACACCCATGCCTTAAGCTGTTTTGATGTATTTGAACCACATCTGTTGTAGGGGCGCAAGGCCTTGCGCCCCTACCGCGTGGTCTATTTACCTGAAAATAGCTGTAAAATGCAATACGGTTCGGTTAAGATCCCCCCGCCTGCGGCGACCCCCTTAAAAAGGGGGTTTTGGAAGAAAAGAGCAAGCCAATTTATCGGGGGGTTGGGGGGATCTTCGCTCGAAAAACAAGCTAACCGAACCGTATTGGCTTCAAATGGGTGGCTCTCAATCCTCTTTTACTCCCTTTTCAGGCGATCGCCGCAGGCGGGGTTAGTATTGGGTTGCCGCCAATATGCTTCTCCCCTACAGAATTTCAAACAATCTGCTCCCACATTTACCAACAGCATCTTTTATACCAAGCTATGACAAATACCGGACTACCAAACTGGTATCAAACCAACTGGCAAATCATTCAGCAAGAAATCAAACGCATTCGTCAGTGGTTACAAACATATATAGAATCCAAACCCCAGGACGTAATATCCGATACAATCTCCCCAACCAGTGCCTTAGCTCAAATCTGCTCAAAATTTAATCTCTCTGCCTTTGCACGGGATATCCTCTTGCTGTGCGTGGCTATGGAAATCGACCCCACATTTGCCACCCTTTGCGCCGAAGCCAATGGCAACAGCGATCGCAATTATCCCACCCTCAGTTTAGCCCTTTCCATTTTTCCAAGAGCCAGTTTCTCTGTCCTCTCTCCCCAAAATCCCTTACAACGATGGCAATTAATTGAATTCGCCCCTGGCTTTTCCCTCACCCAAACGGCGATTAGAATCGACAAACGCATTCTCTGTTATCTATTAGGGGAAGTTGCCGTTGACGAACAACTCTTAGGAATTGTCACTTTCCCGGAATCTGAACCCCAAACCCTACCTTTGCCTCCTTCCCATGCCGGAATTTGCGATCGCATAATTGCCACTTGGTCGCAAGCCCCGCACTATTATCCGCTTCTGCAATTATGCGGTTCCGAATCTACCACCAAATATCAAATCGTCAGCAATATTTGCGACACACTCGGCTTTAACCTCGGCATAATTTCCGCCGCCGTCCTTCCCAGTCTCCCCCAGGAACTGCATCAACTCAAGCAAAAGTGGGAAAGAGAAGCGATATTAGGAAATCGGGTATTATTACTCGACTGTGACTCCATCTCCACCGCCGATCCTGTTAAAACAACTGCGATTTCTCTATTGATTGAAAATCTCCAGACCCCGGCAATTATCAGCACCCTAGAACGTCTGCCGACTCGACAACAAACTTTCGTCAGCTTTGATGTTCCTCCCCTCAGCTTCCACGAACAAAAAACCCTCTGGGAAATTCATCTTGGTACAGCAGCAAACCAACTCAACGGACAACTGAACAAGCTGGTATCCCAATTTAACCTCAGCCCAGCCACCATTAAAGCCGCCTGCCTTCAAGTCACCAGTTCTTCAGATATTTCCCCCCCAATTGATGAAGGGCTAGGGGGGATCTCCTCCCAACTTTGGGATTTTTGCCGCACTCAAGCCCGCCCTCGCCTCGATGACTTAGCCCAACGCATCAACGCTACATCTACTTGGGAAGATTTAGTGCTACCAGAAGCCCAACGTCAGGTACTCTCTGATATCGCCACTCATCTGCAACAACGGTCGAAAGTTTACCAAGATTGGGGCTTTGCTGGCAAAAGCAATCGCGGTTTTGGGATTACCTCCTTGTTTCACGGCGAAAGCGGTACAGGTAAAACAATGGCAGCCGATGTATTAGCACAGCAATTTCGCCTCGACCTCTACCGCATCGACCTCAGCGCCGTTGTCAGCAAATATATCGGCGAAACCGAAAAGAATTTAGCGCGGATTTTCGATGCCGCCGAAGCCGGAGGAGTAATCTTACTTTTCGATGAAGCCGATGCTTTGTTTGGCAAGCGTTCGGAAGTTAAAGATAGTCGCGATCGGCACGCTAATGTAGAAGTAAGTTACTTGCTTCAGCGCATGGAAGCCTACGGGGGTTTAGCAATCTTGACGACTAACTTAAAAAACGCCCTTGATACCGCTTTTTTGCGCCGCATCCGCTTTATGGTAGATTTTCCCTTCCCAGCCGCACAATATCGATCGCAAATTTGGCAGCGCATTTTCCCACCGCAGACACCAACCAAAGGACTAGACTATCAAAAACTCGGACAGTTACAAGTTGCTGGAGGCAATATCCGCAACATTGCCATGAATGCCGCTTTTATCGCCGCTGATGCCGATGAACCAGTAATGATGAAACATATTCTCACAGCAACGCAACGAGATTATCTGAAGTTGCAAAGACTTCTGACAAAAGAAGAAGTCAAAGGCTGGGTATAAGTAAATAGACCACGCGGTAGGGGCGCAAGGCCTTGCGCCCCTACAACAGATGTGGAACAAAAACATGAAAACTGCTGTAAATTCCCGGAATTTCAGATACTTTACACAACAACTCTTCAACATTGAAGCTAGTGCGATCGCCTGATCTTGTAGGGTGCGTTAGCGATCGCGTAGCGCATTGGATAGTAGGGGCGCAAGGCCTTGCGCCCCTACGTGCGCCCGTACGAGATTAAAGGTAGTAGAAATTAATTGGGGTTATCGGGGAACAATACAAAAATATCGATATTGATTTTCATAACCCGTGAAATACGATCGCAATAAACATCATCGTCAATCGATCCGTCTTAAAGAATACGATTATACGTCTGCTGGTGGCTATTTTATCACCATTTGCAGCCACCAACGAAAATGTTTGTTTGGTGAGGTAGTTGATGGGATAATGCAATTAAATGATTTCGGGCAAATTGTCGCTGAAGAATGGGAGCGATCGCCTAATCTCCGTCAAGAGATTAAATTGGATGCCTGGATTGTCATGCCCAACCATTTTCATGGAATTGTTTTTATTGAACCTGTCGCATACCTTGGGGTGAACAATCATGGCGTTGGGATCAATGACCACGCGGTAGGGGCGCAAGGCCTTGCGCCCCGACAATCCAATGGGTTGCCACAACCCGATGCGCCCCGACAATCCAATGGGTTGCCACAATCCGATGCGCCCCGACAATCCAATGGGTTGCCACAATCCGATGCGCCCCGACAATCCAATGGGTTGCCACAATCCGATGCGCCTTTACCAACCAATATGCCGAACCGAAAACCGCGATCGCTTGGCTCTTTCATTGCTGGGTTTAAAATGGCCGTGACAAAGCGAATTAATTTATTGCGAGGGACACCAAGAGTCCCGACATGGCAACGCAATTACTACGAACACATCATTCGCAATGAGGCAGCATTATACAAAATTCGTGAATACGTAAAGACAAATCCAATATCTTGGAATATAGATCAATTACATCCCCATAATCCTTCAAAATGGTAACGTCAGTCGGGGCGCAAGGCCTTGCGCCCCTACAATCCAATGCGCTTATAGCCAACCACTTTTCAAACAACCTCTTAAATAATCAAAATTAAATTCCTGGAATTTCAGATACTTTACACTTCAACTCTTCAACATTAAAGCTAGTAACTTCTTTCCATTCTTGAACTGTGAAGTTATAGCCAAGGTCTTGAGCTAGCTGAACAAATGTTTCTATACTAGGCGCTGAGTTGAGCTTTTCCCGTAAAGATACATTAGCTTGAACCGATCTGAATAGTCTGGTTACTTCTTCTTTAGCCATAATTACTAATTTAAATTACTAGTTATTCAGTCTTTACAAATGCACAATATTTTACAACTATTTTGATGATATATGTAAATTAAATTATTAACCATTTCAAATATTTAAATTTTTATTGAATTTAGCATATACTATGCTGAAGGCTAAGGCGATCGCTCTTTTGCTGCGTAAATTAAGAATATTTTATCAAAAAATTCGACTATAGTCTAGTCGCACAGACAAACAGTAAATGCGAAAATAAAAAAATTAAATATACATAGCTTTACATTATTACTAAAGATTCCTATATTTCCTCTAAGTTAAGTTGGTGTAATAAAACCAAACTGTGTGAAGAAAAGTAAATAAGGCTCAAACTCTTTCTCCCTCTGCCCCCTGCTCCCTGCCTTATCCCAACAATAATTATTTACGCCGACTCACTTATTATCTCTAATCTTTAGCACCTAATTTATCTTCTGTGCGGACAAAAATTCCCCAAAATTTACTTAAAGCCTACTTGCTGACGCACAATCCGCCTGTAAGGCTGAATCGCTATAACTTGCTAGGGCGATTTTTATGGCTTAAACCCATTCTGGAAGAAATCAAACCAGAACTATTTCCCCCAGATGTTGAAGAAACTGTAACAACAGAAGCAGTCGAACCATACGAACTGCAATACATCCAGTATCACTGCCAAACTCACAACCCATTAAACTGCCCTTTCCCTCAACAAGCAGTACAGGAAGATGCAAGAGCTACGTATTGCCTAAAATGCAGTTTCCCAGCCACCTTAGCAGAAAAAACCAAACTCAAAGGCAATCGGGGAACTTACACAGTTGAAAATTTACTAGGCAGGCGGGGAATGGGGCGTTTGTACCGAGGCACTCAACTCGATGACAACCAGCCTGTGACAATTAAAGAATATCTACTACCGCAAAAAGTTTTCAACAACGAGGAATTAATTCAGCGCAAAGCCGCTTTTATCAGCTTGGCCGGATTGAATTTAGCTGACGGCAGAATACAAGACTTTCGCTTGATCTTACCTTGGGAAGCGATCGCCGATCCTACCAATCTAGTTGAAGAACGCTGCTACCTGATAACCAAAACCAAATTAGATACCTATCCAACTCTTAGCAGTTACCTTGCTTATAAGGGTGCCATGACTCCTGCCCAAGTGCAGCAAGTCCTCAACCAAGTTTTACAAACACTGGAATTTCTTCACGAACAGAAATTTTCTCTGCCTTCAGGCCAAATCCAACAAAGATTAGCCCACGGCAATCTCAATCTCCACAGCCTACTCATAGATGAAGAATCATTTTTTATCTATCTTTGCGACCTTGCTCTCTGGGAAAATCTATTTAATTCACCAAATACTCCAGTAACCAAACCAATACCAGCAGATGACTTATCAGCATTGGGGCACGTCGCTTTCAATTTACTTATAGGCAAATTAGTAGATCCTGTTTCTGGCGAACCTCTTAACCCCAAAGATTACCCCCAGTGGTTGCCAATCAGCCCTCAACTCAAAGAATTTATCCTGCGCTTGGTTGGCATGGGTATTCCTTTTGAAAGTGCCAGCGCTGCCCGCCAAGCCTTATTGAAACTGTCACTAGAAAAGCAAATTGCAATTAATTATTTGATAGTAGAAGAGGAAAAACCAGAACAAGTTAGATTTTCTCGTACTCCCTTAATTATTTTTGGTACTACTCTTAGCTTACTCTTGTTCGGAGGATTAATTTGGTTTCTAACCTCGAAATTATACGCTAAGGAGGAAACTGAAAGCGACTTTCTTGTTTGCTGTATTAAGGATGCGCCGCCGCTGCCTAATGGCAAATTTACTTATACTGGTGTTGCAGACGGAACGTGGACTTATGTACTGCAAAATCCAAATCTAATTGCCAAGGGCGAAACTTTAGAAACAGAACTGCAAAAACGTCTGCGGAAATCGCAACTAATCTACAAACCTATTGATTATAAAGCCAATCCATCTGCTGCTAAGGATGCAGTTCTTAAACAATTCCTTGCAGGGAAAACTGACTTTGCCATCACTACCCTAGTTGATAAGCAAAGTGATGACTTAACTTATAAAGAATTTGCTTACGATGGCTTAGTAGTGTTCGTTAACTTCAGCTATTCCAGAAGGCAAGAAAGTCTTCCTAACGCCCTGAAGGGAAAAATTACATTTGAGCAATTGCGTAAACTATATACAGGACAAATCGGAAATTGGCGACAACTTGGAGGCCCGGATTTACCAGTTAAACTATATATCCCAACTGAAACTGAAGCTTTGCTTATATTTGAGCAGCGCGTACTTAAAGACCAAGCGTCTATTGATACTTTTAGAACTTTGTGGCAAAACAGCAATAAAGAAACTAATTCATCTAAAAATACACCAGCTTCACCAATTACTCAATTGTCTACTTTTGCTACTTTGACAAGGGTGATTAAAGATTTTGAGGATGATGGAGTTGGTGGAATTGCATTTGGGACACTCAGCAAAGTTTTTGGTCAATGTTCTGCTTATCCTCTAGCTATAGTAGATCGAGGAGAGCCTATCCAATCTATTGTCCAAAATAACGGCTTACCAATAGATCCAACTACAGATTTGTGCAATAACAAAGGCAGCTATTATCCTAATTTACAGCTTTTTAATACAGGAAAATATCCCTTGGCGTATCCAATTACTGTAGTCTATGCACGAGATAATAGACGTTCTGCTGTTGGTGCCAAGTTTGCTAATATCCTTAAGACTAGAGAAAGCCAGCAACTTCTTAGCAAAACAGGGCTGATACCGTTGCAACCTTTATCTAAAAATTGATTTCTCCAGAAATAAAATGTGTGTTGTCTGTAACTCAATACGCTTGGGTTAAGGAAGATTCTAGTAGCTGTTCCCCGTTCGCCGTTCCCTGTTCCCTATTCCCTTTGTAATAACTTCGACCTTTGTCTAATATCAAAGACGAACCTATCTTTCTATACTAACGGTGAGTATGGGTGTTTCTTTATGGTCAAGTATTCTTCCCAAGGTAGCGATCGCCAAGATGACCTAACTATTCTATCTGAGTTAGCAGGTCAAGTACTGCGCGATCCACAGTTACTGCGGCAGATCAGCCAACGGGTTTATCAACTGATGCAGTCAGATATGCGTAACCAAAGAGAAACCGCCAAAAACTACACAAGATTGTTTTAATGTTTGCATCATCTTCAGCTAACAATGCCAGCTAACAGCAAATCAGAAAAAAATGGCAATAACATCCGCGAACTTAGCTACGTTACAGCCAATCGCTTTTATGTAGAAATAGAGAGTAGTATTACTGCCTGTTTTACTGAGTGTTCGGGTTTGGGTGTGGACTTGGAGTACAAAACTCAATATGAAGGTGGTGTTAACGATCAGCAAAGAGTTTTTTTAGGGCAAGCCAAATTTTCGCCCGTCACACTCAAACGGGGCATCACTAACGATCTGGTTTTTTGGTATTGGCTAGAGCAAATATTAACCCAAAAAGATCCCAGTTGCAACAATGCTAGCAGCACTAAAAACCGCCGTAATGTCAATATTTTGCTCTTCAATCAAGCGGGGGAAACTATGCAGCGTTGGACACTTATTGGTGCAGTTCCTGTTGGGTGGAAAGCCCCGTCCTTAAATGCAGATAGCAGCACTGTAGCAATTGAAGAATTAACTTTAATCTATGAAGGATTAAAGGTCAGTAATCAGCAATCAAACTCCAGCGGCAGCGGTGCTTCTATTCTTAAGGACGGACGCCACAAGAAGGGATATTTCAATAGTTACTAAAATATGAGAGAAGCACTCAATTATAACCCCACAAATGGGAAGTCTGAAGGAGAAACGAAACTCTTAGAACCTCTTGGTATTAAAGCTCCCTTAGTGCCAACTAGCATACTAGGCCAAAATTGGCTGCAAACACAAATCGTGACTATAGAATTGGTTTGTGCTGAAATCCTGGGAAATATCACGACCGCCGCATCCACATCGAAATCTCAATCCTCAGAGAGGATGATCCCGGCAGTTGCACAATCTCAAGAAAGAGCAATTGAAGTCAAACTAGAGTTAGAACTGCCGCAATTACCTCAAGTTTTGCAAAATTTAGCCCTCCTCAGTCCTTTGGTTATGGAATCTGACTTTATCCATCTGCAACCTGCTACTAAAAAAAAATTAGCGCAGACTGGCCAAAAGACGGTTAAGATTGCACCGAGCGATCGCTTACCTTATTCTCCCATACCTGTTCCTAGCAGTTGGCAGGAAACCAAGCCCAACTTAAAATTATCCACTTCTATCAGGGCACCAGAAGCTTGGTCAAGCATTACTGACTTATTAGTTAACGTTGATAGCGCAGATATCGCAAATGAAGATCATGTCATGCCAGCAAATCCTTATTTGTTAAGTCAGCCACCAACTAAAACTAGAATAACTCCTCAACAGCAAACGGAAACTTTTACTCAGCAAATTACTTCTTTACGTCGCTCTTCACAAAAACCAGACCGACGTAATTTAGAACTTCTAGCTAAAGAAGTTTATGCTTTTATTCAACAGCAATTACTAATAGAGCCAGAGTTTCACAGTCAATCTTCTTCAGGGCGACTGCCTTGGTAAAGACTTTCTTACAAATGCTGCAAAAGTTTCCTTGAGGAAAATTGTATGTCACCTTCTAGTCTGGTTAAAGCCAAACTGATCGCCTGCGATAAAGGGATCGAAGATATCGAATTTATGTTCAACCCCATCCAGCTAGATTTTGGGCAGACGATTAGTTTAAACAAAAATCCCGGAGCAAGAACTGGTAGAGGATTACCAAAAGTGACTTTTGCCTATCCAGAGCCTTGTACACTCAACATCAGAGATATATTTTTCGATACATATGAAGATGGCACCAGCGTATTAACGTACATCAGCAAATTTCAAAAAGCCGTTGACTTCGCTCAAGCCGGAGACGGCAAGGAGAAACGCCCACCTATATATATATTTACTTGGGGAGATCAAAAGTACATACGTTGCTTTGTCACCAACATTAGCTACAGCTTAATGATGTTTCTGCCTGACGGTACACCAGTACGAGCCAAGCTAGATTTGACTTTAGAAGAAGTAGATGAATCAATTTCTCAACCTGGTATGGGTACTCCGGCAAATGTGAATCGTGGAGATAGCCGAAGATAGGGGCAGCTGTTAAAAATTAATACTAAATAAAAACTAGTCTAAGAGAAAGAGATTGTAATGGGAACTTATATTGCAGAACCAATGTTGCAGATTGATGGCAGCGATGCTTCCTCGGAACTACTTGAGGATATTCTCCAAATATCTGTCGAAGAAAGCCTGCATCAACCTGGAATGTTTACTTTAGTCATTCGCAACGATTACTTTCCTGGTCGAGAAGAGGATTCAGCTTGGCGTTACCAAGACTTATTTGCAATTGGTAAATCAGTAAAAATTGGTTTTAAATCTAGCATTACACAAGCACAAGAATTTTCTGAGCAGGAGCAAGGTTACATTCTCCAAGGGGAAATCACAGCTATAGAAACTCAGTTCAATAGTGAATCCCAAGCACCCCTAATTATTCGCGGTTATGATACATCTCACCGCTTGCATCGGGGGCGCTTCAATCGCTCTTTTCAGAATGCTAAAGACAGCGATATTGCCAAAAAAATTGCTGGGGAAGTGGGAATATCTATTGGCACTGTTGATGATAGTAGCGGCCCTCACGGTTTTGACGATCCTCCTGGATATATTTTCCAGAAAAATCAGACTAATATGGAATTTTTGCACGAAAGGGCAGCCAGAATTGGCTTTGAGCTTTTCGTACAAGATAACAAACTGCACTTTTGCAAACCTACGGCAAGGGATACTTTAAACCTCAAGTGGTTAAAAAATATTCATAGTTTGGCAGTGCGTGTCACGAGTGCCGAACAAATAAATTCCGTCCAAGTCCGAGCTTGGGACTACAGCCAAAAGAAAGTAATTGTCTCTAATAAAAATGCGCCTCAAGTAGTTACAGAAATAGATTTTGGCAAAGGCAGTAGCACTAGTAACAGCTTTAGCGGTAAGCCGAGTTCGCCGACAATGATCATCGTCGATCGCCCGGTTTCAACTGTTGATGAAGCAGATGCGATCGCCCAAGGTGTATGTAACGAGATTGCTGGAGAATTCGTCCATGCCGATGCTAAAGGCGAAGGCAATCCTTTATTGCGGACAGGAAAAGTTGTAAAACTAGACGGAATGGGCAAATACAGCGGAAGCTATTACGTTACCCAGACCCGTCACTTATATCAAGAAGGTAGTTACACAACAGAATTTACCGTCCGAGGTCTGCGAGGAAATAATTGGTTACCTCGTGTTACCCAAAGTAATTTGCAACCAGGTCAAACTCCTTTAGTGGGCATTGTTACTAACAATAACGATCCCCAAAAATGGGGCAGAGTAAAGGTAAAGTTTCCGACTCTGACTGAAGAACATGAAAGCAATTGGGCGAGAGTCGTGGGAACAGGAGCAGCAAGCGATCGCGGCTTTGACTGCCTGCCAGAGGTGAATGACGAAGTACTGGTAGCTTTTGAGCATGGCGACATTCATCGCCCTTATGTAATTGGGGGAGTTTGGAACGGTAAGGATGCGCCACCAGAAACTGTGGAAAAATCGGTTGCTGATGGTAAAGTACGCCTCAGAACATTTAAAACTCGCTTAGGTCATAAACTGCAATTTGTGGAAGAGGATAAAGATAGCAGTAAATCTGGCTGTTACATGGAGACGACAAAAGCTCATAAATTTCACATGAATGATAGTGATAAGTTTGTGGAAACTAAAAGCACAGACGGTCATTATGTGCGTTTAGACGATAAAAATAAGAATATTGAAATTAAAACAAATGGTAGTCATCAAGTGCTGATGGATGACCAAGGTAAAAAGATAAAAATTCAAACGAATGGCGGTCATCAAATAACGATGGAGGATACTAGTAAAAAAATTGAAATTAAAACCACTAACGGTCAAAAAATAACTATGAGTGATACAAGCAATAGTATTAGCATAGAGGCACTTCAAACAATTAGTATAAAAGCGCCTATGGAAATTAAATTAGAATCAGGCCTTAGCATTATAAAAATTGCCCCCGGTGGTATTGAGATGCAAACTCCAGCCAAAATCAGTGCTGAGGCAGGAGGAATGTTAGATTTTAAGGCTGCGGGTACTGCAAATATGAAAGCTGGAGGCGCAATGTCACTTCAGTCTGGAGCTACTCTATCCGTACAGGCTGGTGCTTCTTGTAGTGTGCAATCTGGCGCAGCACTAAATTTACAAGCTGGGGCTACTGCTGCTCTAATGGCAGCTATCACTGCTAGCGTTACAGCACCTTTGATTCGACTTAATTGTTAAAAGACTTTTTACTTTTATTATGAGCTAGCAATATAGGGCGTATACCTACTAATGGCTAATAGCTGAGTAGCAAAATGCAATACATAATGAACGTTTAAAACTATCAATTTACAATAGACATCTTGCAAAAGTAACAAATGCCAAGATGTTGGGGAAAGGTGAAAGGTTAAAGGGTAAGGGAAAATTCCATCCTTTCCCCTTTACCCCTTCCCCTTTACCCCACTTCTGCAAGAAGTCCAATTAGCAAAAGGAAGATTTTAATGTTACCAGTCGCACTATTAGGGGATCTGGCTAGTGGCAGTCCGATAATTGGCCCTGGAGCACCAAATGTCCTAGTTATGGGAAGACCTATAGCTTGTATGGGAGATGCTGTAGCAGGGCCAACAATTGCTACTGGGGTATTAACTATGCCTTGTTCTGTGACTGTTCTTGCTTGCGGACGTCCTGTAGCGCACATGGGGACTATGGCTGTAGGAGTGACTCCACCAATACCAGTGCCAGTACCAATATCCTTGCCTGTGATTGCAACCGGGGTGACGGTGTTAGTTGCACCTTAATGCGCCTTAAGTAGCTTTTAAAAACCAATTGGGTTAGGACAACTTCAGATGGTATAGGTTTTCTGCTACAAGGTTGCAACCTACATCTGTCTTAACGTTTCTTTCCGTTGCCATAACTCGACTTTTGGCTAATACTCTTGGCAGTTGCTCTCCAGTAAAGTAACGCACAGTTAGGCACTAGAGTAACCTGCATGCCAGATGCAACTAATAATCGACAATCCCACCTGGGTACAGGATGGTCATTCCCTCTACGGGTGAATGTACAGGGAAGTATCCAACTCAGTACAGCAGAGCGAAATATTGAGGAATCTATTTGGCTGATCCTGGGCACGCAATTAGGCGAACGGGTCTATCGGCCTAACTTTGGGTCGCGTCTTTCAGAATTGACTTTCGCACCGATGAATACTCAAACTTTACTGCTGCTGCGACTGCATGTGCAGGAGGCTTTGCAAATTTGGGAGCCGCGTATTGTTGTCGATGCAGTGCGTACTGAACCCGATCCAGTTCGGGATCGAGTAGAGATTATTTTGGAATATCACCCTAAGGGAAGCCATGATGCTCGTAGTTTGGTCTATCCCTTTTATTTGTTGCCGCGAGGGGAGTAATCGTGGAATTTGATTTTCTACCCAAGTTACCGAAGTCGGATTTAGACGATCGCACTTTTAAGGACTTAGTAGAAGAGTGCATTCTCCGCATTCCTCGTTACTGTCCTGAATGGACAAATTACAACCCCAGCGACCCTGGAATTTCCCTGATTGAACTGTTTGCTTGGTTAACAGACCAAATGATGCTGCGGTTCAATCAAGTTCCCAGACGCAATTATGTTGCTTTTCTGGAGTTACTAGGAATTCGCTTGCAAGCACCTGTGGCCGCAAGAACTGATGTTACTTTTTATCTAAGTGCGGCTCTGCCTGAGACTTATACGATTCCTGAGGGAACAGAAATAGCAACACTGCGGACAGAAATCGAAGAAGCGATCGTCTTTAGCACCGATCGCCAGTTAGAAATTGGCAATCCCAGCATTCGTCATTTTCTCACGGCACAGATCGCAGAGGATTTTCCGCAAATATTGCGCGATCGCTTTACTGGATTGTGGACGCTCAGTTCTGATGGCCAGTGGAGCGGCAGAGAGCTAGCATTCTTTAACGAACAACCCCATACTGGCAATTGCTTTTATCTAGTGTTCGATCCAGGACAGCCTATTGACGGCAATGTCATCGCAGTTAATTTTAAGGGAGAAGCCGCCACATCTACTGGCATCAACCCAGAAGCACCGCCGCGTCGCTGGGAAGCTTGGAATGGCAGTTCTTGGGAACCAGTTTTACTGCGAGAAACAGACGATCACACTAAAGGTTTCAGTTTCAGCGAAATAGCTCGTGCTGGTGGCAATCCGCTACAAGGTGCAGATATCGTGCTACATATGCCCCAGTTTTGGCCGGTGACCCAGTTTTTAACTTATCAGGGTCGCTGGCTGCGCTGCATTTATGCTGACCGATTATTCAATCAACCAGGCTATATTAGCTCTCCCCGAATTGTCGGTCTTTCTGTGCGCTCTATTGGCGGCAGTGTCGTAGCCAGCCAAAGCGAATTAATCGCCAATGAGCCGCTGGGAGAAAGCAATGGCAAACCTGGGCAAACATTTCAGTTAATGGGTTTTCCGGTTCTGGAGCGACGAGAAACAGAATATATCCTAGTTACTCCGCCTGGGGAACTGCCCCAAAGATGGCACGAGGTGATGGATTTTGCTAATTCAGGCCCTCAAGATCACCATTACATCATTGACTCGCGCACCGGAATCGTGCAGTTTGGCCCATTGATTCGTGAGCCGAGTCAAATTCAGCAACAGACGTTATTGCGTGCCAGATTCCAAATGACAGAACCAGCCGAGAGAGAACGCCTGTTCAACTCAGGAATCGGAGAGGAAATAGTTAACTCTTTAGAGCGGCAATATGGGGCTGTACCGCCAAGAAGCTCCTCGATTAGTATGGTTGCCTATCGTGTTGGCGGCGGTGTGAAAGGCAATGTCCAAGTTGGTTCAATCAGAGTATTGAAAAATTCTGTGCCTTACGTTGCCAGGGTCGTCAACTACAAACCCGGACGCAACGGGAAGAATGCTGAATCTTTAGAAGAAGCAGCAATCCGAGTGCCAGCAATGCTTCGCACTCGCGATCGCGCTGTTACTCCTGAAGATTTTGAAGCTTTAGCCATCAAAGCATCTAGCGGCGCTATTGCCCGTGCTCGCTGCTTGCCTGCCAAAACCAGTAGCGAAGCTGGTATAGTGCGCCTGCTGCTATTACCGCAAGCGAATACAGATGGAATTGCTCGGACTCAAGGTATGGAGCCAGAACAATTTGCCCTCAGCCCCCAACTGACCGAGCAAATTTTTGCCTATCTCAATGAGCGGCGACTATTGGGGGTGCAGGTACGCTTGCAAGCACCAGAGTATGTGGGAGTAGCAGTGCAAACTGAAGTAGCGCTAGAGCCAGAATATAGTAATTCTCGCGCCCAACAACAAATCCTTTCAAAATTGCAAGTTGCCCTTTACCGCTTTCTCAATCCCCTGACTGGGGGGCCAGAAGGCAAAGGCTGGCCATTCGGTCGCCCCGTTTATCCTTCAGATATTGTGACTTTGTTCCAGCAATTTTCTGCGGTTCGCTACTTGGGCGTAGTGCAGTTGTTCGAGTTACGCAAACAAGGTACAAACTGGGTGCGATCGCTGCCGCAAAATCCAGTCATCGATCCTGGGCCATTGGGTTTAGTTTGCTCCTGGCAGAACGCCCAACTCCGCTCCGGTCACATTATTAACTTGATTTAACCTAAAATCTAACACCTAACGGCTAACACCTGAAAATGTCCCAAGCCCGCTCTAGTTCTTCCTTATATCTGCAACTTACTCCCATGCAGATCCCCGAAACAGCTATATCAGCGGGGATAGGAGGAGCCGATCTCCTGAGGCGCGTTGGCGCAGCCTCTCCGCAGGAGAATCGCAAAGCGTCTCTGCTTCCGGAGCATACCCCTGCTAGTAACTCCTTGGTTTTATACCCCGGAGAACCCAGTGAAATGGTAGTAAAAATTAAAAATTTGGGAACTCGGCTGTTGGAATTGCACCTAGAAAGTCAGGGGAATTTTCCAGCTTTTTGGTGTCGCACCCATATGGAAGGGCAGACAATTGCGCCCGGTCAGGAGATTTATGCATTGCTATACTTTCGGGTGCCAGAAAATTTCTTTGAAGAAGATCGGTCTTTAGCTGCTGACGAGTCTTTAGTTCTGGATTATCGTAGCCGCATTGATGTCAGCTATACAGAGATAAATAGCGGTCAGCAAGGGTTAGAAACTGCAAGCTTCAGCTTACACGTGCGACCGCGCAGCTTGTACCTCGATTTCTTGCCAAGCATCTACCGCGAAGCAGATTTTATCGGTCGCTTTCTGCACATTTTTGAGCAAGCATTTGAACCGACAGTGGAGATTCTAGATAGCTTATCGGCTTATCTAGATCCGTTGACTGCTCCAGAAGCATTGCTACCGTTTCTGGCTTATTGGGTAGGTTGGCCAATAGACTCTGGCTGGAGCGTTATGCGCCAGCGTTATCTGATTGGTCAAGCTTTAGAGCTTTACCGTTGGCGGGGTACACGTCGCGGTTTGCGGTTATACCTGCATCTCTATACAGACTTGCCCTTAGATGAGCATCTGCCTGAAGCTCAGAAGCATATCTGTATTGAGGAAATCTTTAGTGAAGGCTTTGTTTTAGGAGGAACGCGCCTTGGAGAAGACTCGCTGCTGGGGGGTGGGCGTCCCTATCACTTTATTGTCCACCTGCGTCTTGATCCAGGTAAGCAGGTAGATCAGAATTTGGTGCGAGAGGTGATTGAACGAGAAAAGCCAGCTTTTTGCATATACGACCTCTTCATTGAACAAAGTAATCAGGAGTTGCGTACAGACTAAATTAGGACTTACGCAAAAACTCTCTCAAACCCTCTTTTCTCTGTGTCGCGCCAGTTGCTACCCTTCTCCTGACGGAGACGCTGCGCGAACGGGAACGCTAAGAGCGTAGCTTGCTTCCCCGTAGGGGTACAAGTCGGGGAACCGCAAGGGCGCACTGGCTTCTTTGCACCTGGAGCGGTTGGTTGTTAAATGACCTTTGCGTAAGTCCTATAAATTCTTAAATCTCCAATCCAAAATCCAACATCCAAAATCAAATGACTGAACAATTTCCATTACCGCCGACTAAGATTCTCGAACGCTTGCTGGTTACTGACGGACTGCTGATGAACGCTGATCGCTGGCGAATAGCTCATGAATACCACCGTCAGCGACAAAATATTCACTATCAATCTCTCAATCAACCAGGAATTGTTTCTGGGTTGGGAGTGCTATTGATATCTGCTCCGGCAGAAGTTCCGGCAAATTACCGCGATCGTCGTTGGGTACAAATTCAGCCTGGTATTGCTATTGATATAACTGGCAACCCGATTATTGTGCCGCAGCCAGAAACTTATCGGATTGCCACCCAAGCGCAGCAAGAAGGATCGCTGACTGTATATTTGGTTATCAGTTACGTAGACCCAGAAAGGTTGCGCCGGAAAGCAACCGCTGACATTCTCCAAGAAACTTTTCGTATTGACGAGAAACTCACCTCCCCAGGAGAAACAGAAGTAGAATTGTGCCGGATTTTGCTCTCACCCGGAAAAGTAGAGTTGGAAAATCCCGCAGATGTGTTTTTTCCTGGCCCTAACCAGCTAGACTTGCGCTACCGCCACCAGGTGCGATCGCGACCCCAAGCAACTGTCCGTGTTGCCCAAATCGCCAATAGTGCAGCAACAGAGCGCAGTGCTAATAATCTCTCTTATTTACTTCAATCTGTTTCCGCTCTTTACCCAGCGTTGAATGCTCAACAAATCGAGCCAATCAACTTGGAAACTAAAGATATTAATTCTCAAATCAAAGCTTGTGATTTATTATTTATTGCAACTTGCGAAGCATTTTCTTTAAACCAGATAGAGTTTGCAGTCCTTAAAAATTATTTAGATTCAGGAGGCGTTTTATTAATAGATACTCCAAACAATGCAGATTCCACAATTGGCAGCATCTTAGGCTTGGCAGAACAGTTAGGAACTCCTTTACAAGATATAAAAAAGATGAAAAGCAATCATCCTTTGCGGACAGAACCTTTTTTATTTACTGCCTTACCTAGTGTGAATCAAGAACACATTAATCTAGGATATGGTGGCGGCATCATTTTAGTAGTCGGCAACCTTTCAGCCGCATGGGGATTAGATGATGCGCTTTTATTATCGCGAGAAACTATCCGCACTGCTCAAGAGATGGGAATCAATATTTTACATTTCAGTTGGAAACGACGACAGATAATGCAGTTACTGAATGCCGGCACTAAAATTGCCGTATCCAGTTTGCAACTTCGGACAACTAAGAGTGTATTTGATAAATAGAATATTTAATCAAGCTAGTTTAAAAGCTATTACAATGTTGTTCAGGTAAGCTATTAGTTAAATTTTCCTTAATTAATCCCAAATATATATATTATAATTTTTACCAAAAAATTTTTTTTTGTTCGCAGAGGTGAGCAGATGACGCAGATACAAATTAAGATGTTATCGATTTATGCAAGAGGTTTATGAGAAATTTATCCAAGAAAGAAAGTTAATTATCTTGAATGACAGGTGCGTTGGGTATCTTGATAATGGCAAATAGTATCAGTACAGAAATTTCAGAACAGGTTATTAAATTTAAGCCAGGTGGAGCGCCTGCCTCTTTTAACATAACTGTGACAAATGACAGCGATCGCTTCGCTGCATTTCAATTAGAGATTATCGCTGCTGGCGCTGAGGTAATTCCCGGTCTTCGTTGGTACAGTCTTTCGCCAGAAGTAAGTGCCAAAAAACCACCAGGCGATAGCACGCGATTTACCACTATGATCACGGATAGTCCAGTTCCAGGGTTTGCTGGCATCATGAACCTAACCGTGCGAATTTTCTCATTGGAACTAGGAGAAGAAACAAGAGAAGTAGTGCGTCTGGTTGTAGAACAAAGCAAAGGACTTACACCTGTAAAATTAACTCTGCCTGTAGCACAATTCCAGGTTTATCCTAGTGATTTACTAGAAATTCCTGTCAGTGTCTACAACCCAAGTCAACTAACTGTTAATGTCGTTCTCAGTTTTTTGGGTGTAGATATGAAATGGTTGGTTGACGGTAGCGAAAGACGCTTGCAAATTCCACCCGGAGGTAAAGCAGAGACAACTTTCTTATGCCAACTGCCAATTCCTAGCCAAGTTGCCAGTCAGGCATATCCTTTCACTATTGAAGCGAACCTAATTGACGGCCCTTTATCTAGTGCAACTGGAACTATAACAGTTTTACCTAAAGGGTTTGTAGAGTTTAGCTGCATACCCGAAAAACAGCAGATGCCGCCATCAGCCTCAGCATGGTGGGTACTTAAGTGGAAGTGCGACTCTGCCACCTACATACTCAAATTTGACAATGCCAGTAATTTAAAACCGGATGTAACGGTGCAGGTACAACCAGAAGCCGGACAGAGCAAAAGCACTTGGGAGCTTATCCCAGAGAAAGCCGAGATATCTCCTGGCGAAACAGCCGAGTTGCAGCTAGTGATAAACAAGCGCAGGCACTGGTGGGGAGGCAGCAAGAAATTGCAGTTTGAGGTCAACGCTACTGAGTCAGCAACAGGCATAGATATCCGCAACGATACCCAATTCCTAAAACTGAATGTGCTGCCTGTTTTGCCGATTTGGATGCAACTATTGATAGGTGCAGGCTTGCTCACACTAGCTTGGGCTTGTTCCTGGCTGAATCCTGATAACCCGTTTTTCGGTCACAATGCTCCTGTCACTTCTGTGCAATTCAATGGAATGGGGGACAAGGTGGTGAGCGGGGGTAATGACAAAAAAATCATTAAATGGAATAGTGCGGGCATCCTGAATCCACTGATTAACCAGTTCGAGGGTGACTTGGGCGACCTCGGCAGAGCAGTGCGCGTGGTTCGCTATCGCCCAGTGGACAATAATCTCTTAGCGGCAGGTTTAGAAAATGGTGAGATCAGGTTATTTAATCTGGCTGGAGATGGCAACAAACCTATAGATTCTTTCTTATTTCGCAAAGATGATCGCGTATTTGCTCTAGAGTTTACTAAAGACTCGCGCTTTTTGTTCAGTGGTCACGGCAGCGGTTTAGTTTTGCAGTGGGATATCCAAAGCGACCTGGAAAACAACGTCAGTGTTAATAACTCGCCTTTTAAAGAAAAAAAATTCGATTTCGCGGTTTATGCTCTGGCTCTAGCCGGAAAAGCAAATAAAAATCTCATGATTGGCGGTCGCTTTAATCAATTGTGGATGTGGAATTTTGCAACTGATAAAGTTCGTTCCTTGCCGTATCCAGAAGGCAGCAAAGACGACTACATTCAAAGTTTAACAGTTGCCGCTTATAAGCCAAATTTAATGGCAACAGCCGATACTCAAGGATATATTACCTTGTGGAATCTGGATAAATGCTTGAGCAAGGATGTTAAGTGTACCATTGTTGATCGCTGGGCTAACGGTCATGGCAACAAGCCAGTCCGTTCTGTGGCTCTGAATAGAAATGGTTGCTACTTAGCTAGTGGGGGAGACGACGGGCGGGTGATGCTCTGGCCTTTGAGTATTGACGGCAAGAGGCATCTCCAATTCGCCAACGGTCAAGAGCTGGCCAAGTCTGAGAAACGAATCAATAGCGTTGATGTCAAAAGACAAGGCAAAAACGTCTTTGTGCTCAGTGGTGGTGACAATACGGAAGTGAGGATTAATGTTACTCCACAAAGCGATACGGGCTGTAAGTAAGATTATAAACGTGAGAGTCAAAGGAAGGTAAAAATGACGACGGCAGAGCGCCAAAGCAATCAACAAGTCAGCGACCTAGAGATGGCTGATATTCTGGCGCTGCCTGATTCTGAGCGGCAGATTGTACTATGGATGCTGCAAACAGCAGAAGCAGTCAGCTTGTCTGAAGTGGCAGCTTATATCGGTGAAGATCAGGAAGTTACCTTCACCATGCTTGACTATTTAGTACAACGCAGTTTTCTTCAATTATTAGAAGGGGAAGGTGAACCAAGCTACAGAATTCGCTTTCGCCACGAAACTTCCAGCGAAGACGTTACTGCTCAACTATCTCCAGGTTTGCCTTTAGCGCTGATAGTCAACCCTTCTGGCGCTCAAACAGTTGTCGCTGGCTCTACGTTTGAACTCTGCGTCACTGTCATCAACAAAGGGAATCAAAGCGCCTTAATTGATCTCTTTCTCGATGAAAGCTCTCATACCGTGCGCCAATGGTGTGCTGAACCTAACAAGCGGGTAGCTTTATACTCGAACAGTAGCAGCGAACTAATCTTCGAGTTTCAGGTGCCTGTGCAAACGTTATTAGGTATATACAATTACACTCTTGTAGTCGATGCGCCACAGCACTACCCAGAAGATACTCCCATACTGCACTTGCAATGGCTGCAAGTTTTGCCCCCAGTTGAAACGGCAGTACGTGTTAATGACCCCACTTTTACGCTGCAACCAGTCACGACTTCTCAGACACCTACACCTCTGCGACCGGGAGAATCGTTTTCTGTAAATGTCAGCGTTTATAACCGCTCTGACCGGGTAGACCGTTTTCGCATCACTTGCCCAGACATACCAGAAAGTTGGTTTAAGGTCGTATATCCCCAGGGGTTGGAACAAATTGGCATGATGATAGCACCGGATGCCTTAGACCTTAATCCAGGCGCTAGGGGCGATATCCTATTGCTGCTCACTCCCCCGCTTGATGCTATCGCTGGAATTTATTTCCCTACCGTCCGGTTGTATTCTACCAACAATCCAAATTTGGTGCTGCTGGATGTTGTGTATGTGCAAGTTCTTCCGGTTTACCTGATAACTGCGGAATTCCTGATTTTAAGAAGCAGGGTGAGAAATCAGGAAGGCATATTTCAGCTAAAGTTGACCAATGCTGGCAACATAACGCGGGAAGTTTTAATCCGCACGCAAACTGCTGATGAAAAGGAGCTTTGCACTTACACTGTAGAGCCAAGTTGTGTGCGCTTATTGCCAAAAAGTTCAACTAATATTGATTTACGGGTCAAACCTAATAAATGGTGGCGCAGACCTGTCTATGGAGCGCCGGAGCTAATCGAGTTCCGAGTTGAACTTGAAGATACCGAGCAGTTGCCGCTGCCTAATTATATTCCTCAAGGAACTTTAATTTGGGAGCCGCGCCCTTGGTGGCAGTTCCTGCCTTTATTTATAGCAGGAGTCGCAACTCTGGTAGCGATCGCTTTCTTGATCTGGTGGACATTTTTTAAACCCCCTGCTCAACCCAAAATTGTCGAATTTGCTTCTGCAAACAATTTATATCAAGAAGTTAATAATGACTTCATTCGCCTAAATTGGCAAATCCGCAATCCACGGCAAATTCATCTATTGACTATAACGGGTCAGTCAGCTGACAGTACTGCTTCTGTAGCGCCGATAGTTTACGACTTTAGCCAAGGTGTACCTAATGAACTCAAAGAATCTTGCAGTTTACGGTCGGTGCTAATTTGTCAGAATGTGCGTACAGGTGCAAGTCTTGCAAGCGAATATATTTTTGATCTCAAAGTTTTTTCTAAAAATAACAAAGAAACAGCAACGGATTCGCTGAAAACCAATCCCATAAAAATTGCTCCATTACCCATACCAAAAATTATTGAATTTAGTTCTGATAAACCGATATATGAAGAAGCGATATTAAATCCAAGACCTATTGTTAAAGCAGCGAAAAGCAAACGAAATCCGGTTATAAATATAAATAATAGTATTTTATTGAATTGGAAAATTAGTAATCCAGAACAGCTTAACCAACTAAATATTATTGCTAAAGCAGCTGATGGGACTAATATTACAGTTAAATTATATGACTTTAGCCAAGGGGTTGACCGTAACCTTAAGCAATTATGCCAAATAGGAGATGCGTTAATCTGTAAAAATGTTCCTACAGGAATTAAACAAGGAGGAAGCTATACATTTGAATTGATAGTTTCATCCCAAAAAGGACAAGAAAAACCTTCAGATTTGAAAAAAATAGATAATATTCAGATTAAACCTCAGCCACCTCAAATTGTGGAATTTAAGGTTAATGGTAAAGATGCTCCAGCAAAATATTTAATCCCAATTGGTGGTGTAAATGCAGCGAAAAATATGTATATATCTTGGAAGGTAGAAGGTGGAAAAGACGTGAAAGTAGAGCTACTGCCTGCACCTGGAAGTGTGCCTTTATCGGGTAGCGCATCTTATCCCCTTGAGGACAAGGCAGGCAGTATCACGATGACACTGCAAGTAAAAAGTTCAGATGGCGAACCAATTACTAGAGCCGTAACAATCGAAACTTTCGCTTTGCCAGTTCTTGCGCCACCAACAATTAAAACTTTCACTCCGCCGCAATCGCTGAAACAGCCAATTCCGCCGGTTCCCACGCCACCAAGCGCGGCAAGTGCAGTGCCACCAGTATCCCCTGGAAGGGAAACTGGGGCATCAGGTACGAACTCAGGTTCGCAGCCAGCGCCTAATTCTGGCGCAGCATCGCCTCCTGCTGTCGATTCGCCTACACCTTCGGAACCAGATTTGCTTTCTCCCTCTGAATTACCGCCTAAATTTGATTAACAAAATTATAAAAAATTCTAACTTTTGGCTAGATAATGAAAAATATATTGAAATTGATTATTACTATAACTAAAGAAAAGACCAAAGGTAAGGCTTTTTTATTTTGCCTCTTGTCTGTTTTAGCTGTTAATTTTTGTCACAATGAATCGGTATTAGCTCAAGAGGAGTTAAAAGACTTTGATTACTGGGTGAGTTTGTGTGATTTGCTTGGCAGTGAAAACAAATATACCGATGCAATCGCAGCTTGCGATCGCGCCCTCATATTGAATCCCAAAAATCCCAAAATTTGGACGGCGCGGATTGAACCACTACTGAATTTAGGCAAGTACCCTGAAGCAATTGTTTCTGCCAATACGGCGATTAATTTCAAAGCTGATTATTCATTAGCTTGGGTTTACCGTTGCCAAGCTTTTTCTGGATTGGGTAAATATGAAGAAGCGATCGCAGCTTGCGATCGCGCCCTGCAAGGAGATGGCAATTGGGGCAAAGAAACAGCAGCGTTAGGTTGGTATCTCAAGGGTGCAGCATTAGAAAAATCGGGTAAATATGAAGAAGCGATCACGGCTTATGATCGCGCCCTTGGCGTTAATCCCGATTTTTCTTTAGCCATGACTAGCCGTTGCCAAGCTTTCTCTAAATTAGGTAAATACGAACAAGCGATCGCAGCTTGCGAGTTGGCGCTGAAAATCGACAAAAATTGGGACAAAGCCACACCAGCACTGGCTTGGTACAACAAAGGATTGGCACTCAGAAAGTTAAGCAAGTATGAAGCCGCCCTTGCCTCATACAACCAAGCGATCGCCATTAAAATTGACGATGCCCCTACCTGGGCAGAAGATGGTTATGTGCTGGGGATTTTAGGAAAGTACGAACAAGCACTTTCATCTTATGAGTGGGCATTAAAAATTAAACCGGATTACTCTCTAGCTTTAGCCAATCAGTGTACAGCCTTAAATCGGGTCGGCAATTATAAAGATGCCCTCGCTGCCTGTGATAAAGCGCTGCTTGGCGATGGCAACTGGGGGGATTTCACCCCGGCTATTGCCTGGAACCAGAGAGGGAATGCGCTAATTGGCAATGGCAAATACGAAGAAGCCCTAGCTTCAATTGAACGGGCAATCGGCTTAAAAACTGATTATGCCGAAGCTTGGAACAATCGCAGCGTCGTACTGTGGTATTTGGGTAGATTTCAAGATGCCCTGGCTTCTAGTGATCGCGCTATAAAACTAAATCCTAACTACTCTCAGGGTTGGTTCAATAGAGCCAGAATCCTCAGAACTTTAAAACAGTATCCATTGGCCTTAGCGGCTTATGATCGGGCGCTGGCAGGCGAGGCGAAGTCAGGTGATAACCTTACCCTGGCAGATATCTGGGCAAACCGCAGCGTCGTACTGTGGTATTTAGGACGACAACCTGAAGCCCTGGCTTCTAGCGATCGTGCTGTTAGTATCAGTCCGGATCTATTTCAGGCATGGTATAATCGAGGTGTGGTTTTATCGCAGTTGAAACGCTATCAAGAAGCGCTGACAGCTTATAATCGGGCAAATGCTATCAAAGAAAACGATCCTAGTGTCTTGGTAGGTAAAGGCTATGCTTTAATGAAATTAAACAATGACGTTGATGCGATCGCGGCTTTTAATGCTGCTTTAAAAATTGACGGTAACAATATTGTCGCGCAGCAAAACAAAGAGTTTGTCATGCACAAGTTGCAACAAAAAAAGAAGCCGCTACCAGCCGCAAATCCAAAATTAAAAAATTGAATATTTGTCAAAGCTAGTTGCCTTGATGAATCAATTTCAGTAGACCGAAAAGTTCTGCGATCGCTCTGTGACGAATACCTGTCTAAGTGGATTTTTATCTAAAATCTGTATTTTTACATAGCCTTTTCCAAGTTTTCTATTTTGGCGTAGATATAGCGAAGCTGTCACCAGGGGCAAGATAGCCTGAAAGTACTGCGGTGAATGACTTTCAGACTATAAGTGTCGGTGGAAGGATAATATTGCCGGAATAGCTTGCTTATGCTTCCAATTAACTGCGGCAACATTATGGGTTCTTGGCAACTTTTGGTGATCTTGGCTGGGGGAAGGCAGAAGGCAGAGGGCAGAAGGCTAAGAGTATCAATTAAAACTTTAGTTCTGGGTTTAAAGCCCAGTTTCAAAGAAAATGTCAGTAGACCGAAAACTTCCAATACTGCTCGGTTAAGGGAAAATAGGTGGTGGAGTAAAGAATTATTTGTTCGCGTTTATTTTACGAGAACAAAAATTGCTAAAAAAGTTGCTTATACCTGAAGGCACTCTCAAAAAAAATTAATTGTCAATTGCTCAGAATATTTAAAACCTGTTGAACTATAAATTGAGGATGAATAATTTACTGCATCGCCCAAATGGATGTATTTAACTTGCCTTTTTAAAAACTTCAAAGGATAGTTGTTGTCGGAGAGTACTATTATTTCTATGACTTCGTTTTTTACTCTTATACTTTGAGCGAGTCTTCTTGACTACTCTCGGATTAGTTCTGCTTTGTGGTGGTGGGATTTCTAAGTCTAATATTTCCGAAATTAACCAGCTAAAATATATATTGAAATTAGTGGAATCATCTATGTTCTGTTGAAATTGTGGAATGGCACGTCGAATTACTTTTAAACTTCCAGTAAAACTTAAACGTAAAGGTGAAATTCCGCCTATTGTTGCACTGTGAAACATGGTGGCACGTATGCAATAATATCCTAATAACCAGCCATAAATTTCTTGAATCACCTCACGAGGGTTCTTGGAGCGAATAGGAGTTTTGCGACCGTTAAGATGAACTTTTAATTCATCTAACGTATTCTCTGCTTCCCATCTCTGGTGATACTCTTGAGCTAGAAGCCAGGGCAAACGCATCTAAATATTGACAAGCCTGAATCAGGGTGAAATACACCAAGACTCAAACTACATAAGGTTTTGAGGAAATTAAATCTCACTCATTATAAAAGTGATAATCATTACGAGGGGGGAGTTAGAGGCAGCCGACGGCTGCCTGAACTTTCACGGTCAGTTCTCCACTCTTCTAGCGTAGGTTTTCTCACAGTCTGATTCTCAATAGTTTTAGATTAATGACTAGGAATCACGAGAAGATCAGCACAAAGAAAAACTCAATTTATGCGCTCGCCACCGGGAAGGGCGGTTACGCCATCGCTAACTGATCAAAGTGACTTTTACAGATGGCGTAAAAAGTCAGGACGGCTGCCCTTCATTGAACGTGGTATTCTCACATTTATCAGAAAGAAGAATTACGTTCTCCCAGCTCCTAAGATGAAGCGATCTTGCCGAAAATCACAATTGCTGACCATTTTTTGGGAATAGAAGACCCATATAAAACAGAAGAAACAGGGCATGGTCGTCATGAAATCCGCAATTACGTAATGTTATCTCAAATTGAATCTCGGCTTAACCCAGATTCAGTTTGGTCAAACTTTAATAGTGTTGGAATGGTAGAATCCGTTCGCTCGTTAAATGGTGAAACAACGGTTGAAACTCGTTATTTTATTAGTAGCCTTGAAGATAATGCTGAACAGTTTGGTAATTCTATTCGCAGTCATTGGGGAGTTGAAAATTCATTGCATTGGGTATTAGATGTCGCTTTGAGAGAAGATGACTGTCGGATAAGAAAAGATAATGCTCCACAAAATTTTGCAATTCTTAGACATATTGCGGTCAATCTTTTAACTCAAGAGAAGCGTGTTAAGCGTGGAATCAAAAATAAACAGTTTCTCGCGGCGATGGATAATAACTATTTACTAAATATTTTAGCATTAGCTTAAAATATTACATCAAAACTTGATTTTAATATTATTACATAAAAGTTTTATTTAGTCTCTAAGTAAATATATTTTTATGTAGCTCCTAATTGAATTATTTTAGTATTGATGATTAGTCATTCAGTTGAAGATAAGCTAATTCATGTTTTTAAGAACATTTGATTTATTTTATTTATCATTCCATCAATTTTTACAATTATCTATGTCATTTTGGAATCTCCCTTAGTTTTTATTAGTAAATAAGATGCGTTTGCCCTGACGTGCCATTCCTCAATTTCAACAAGCTCCTTTATTAGAAGTAAAAATTTTTTTTAGTTGGTTAATTGAAGAGATTAGTGACCAAAAAATACCACCCCCACAACACAGAGTAAATCCCAGAGTTGTAAAGAAGTCTCGCTCAAAATTTAAGAGTCGAAAACGATGTCATCGAGGTAATGAAACTCCCTAACAACCAGGGCTATTTCATTCTAAAAAGTTGCTTGAGTGCGTCTAATCCAAAAGAACATAAACGTTGAGCTTGTGCCATATTTTCAAACATATTACTGCGATATAAATTAAGTGAAAAATTGCGAGCAAGCGCAAAAATTTGAGGAAGAGGGGTAGTGCGAATTCTAGATTTATCTTCGCCTTGAGTAACGTCTCGAACATAGTGGACTTTATTCTCAACACCCCAATATCCTCTGATACGTTCAGCAAAGGCTTGCGCCGTTTCACTTAAAGATGAAATATAATAGCGGGTTTCATTAGTTACCAAAAAGGGGAAAAGGGGAAGGGGAAGGGGTAAAGGAATTAAAGTTAAAACTTTTCCCCACACGGTATAAAGCCCCTATTTTTAAATATGGAGAATATTAAAAGAAGATTTTTAAGACACGTAGTGCAATAAAAATCAGCGCGGAGCCGGAGCCTCCGAAACTCCGGTCCATATTTGAAACCCCTATTTTTAAATATGGGGTTCCCTTTCCCCTTCCCCTTCCCCCTTCCCCTTCCCCTTCTTCATTTCAATCACATTGTGTGTGAAAACCTGACGCTCTGATTTGACTTTAATCAAAGTGGTAAGTCCAGGCCAAGGACGAATACCATCGAGATTTTTACAAATACTGACATGACGCTTTTCGATTCGACCATGCCCTTTATTTATCTGCTCATAAGCCAATTCTGGCGTGAAATTTGTTTTGACATCTTTGAATAAATTAAGCTGATTGCCTTTTAAGGCGGCAATATAATCATTCCCACTATTTATAATTAACTCACAAGTTTTTTTTGAGTATTAATAGCATCAAAAGCAAAGATAACCCCGTTGAGAGCCAGTTTGGAAATCAACTCAGGTAAAGCTTTAATTTCATTAGTTTTGGCATCAACTTGAAATGGCTCTAAAATTAAGCCTCGCTCAACAATATAAGAACTAACTAACATAATCGCTGGATGCGAATCCGAGTTAGGGTTATCATTTTCAATCTGATATGAACCCTTGAGGACTTTACCATCTAACCCAACAGTTTCTCCAGTATTTGGTTGTACATTAAAGAATTTGCTCAGACATACGGAATAATCTTCGTAATCTACGTGTAATAAGGCACGACGTACAGTGCTATAAGATGGTAGTCTATTTTTTGGCGGTTGAAAAAGTTCAATCAACGGCTCACGGTAGCTTGAAATCCAGTCTCCAATTGCTAAAAATCCTTTGTTCCCTGCTGCGATCGCTGTCGATGGTGAACGTGTCTACTGATGGCAAATCCATTTTTGATGAATACTTTTTAGATCAACCTTTAGAACAGCTAACTGGCGATAAATTGCAACGGCTGCTGGAGAGAGCAGAGTTAGTCACAGCGTAAGTCTTAGGCTTCGCCTGGGAAAAGGTAAAGGGAAATTTTTTAATTCCCTTCCCCTTTACCCTTTCCCCCTTCCCCTCAATAATCCCTTCATTCACCAATCAATATGCAACCCACAATATCGATTCCCCAACACTGGGGCTATCCTCGCTTTGCTTTACAGCAGCGTACTAAAGACGGCATCATTCTGGGGCTTTATTACTACCCAAATGGTACAGAGTTGGCTGAACAATTCGGTGATGGTTGGCGCTATGCGCTGATGCCTAATAAAAACTCTGATGAATTGTTTCACTTCCAGGAGTCTCAAATTCAACCGCTCTCCCCACAGGAATTATTTTCACAGATACGCGCAGAGATTGAGTTTTATCAAAGTCAAATAGCAATTCTGCAACAACAGTTATTCGCCATCACTGGAGGTAGCACCAATGGCTAATTCTACAGACAACTTTGAACGTAGAGCCAATCATTTGCTGCGTTTACTTCAGCTTTGCGGCGGTTGTGTTCCATTACATCGGCTGCAATTTCAATTTTCCGATTCAGTCATTCAAACCCTGCTAGATAGAGAACTGGTGCAAGTACAGAACACGGGACGCGGCTTTTTGTTGGAGATTGCCGAGGATTTTTAGGTTATTAATCCCAGAGGACACAATCATGAAACTTTACGCGAAAACCATTCCACAAACTTTACCTGATTGGGCAACTGTCGTTACAAAGAGTGCAGATTTATTTGAGATTGAAATTAACGATGAACACCCTAATTTTCAATCCCTCCTTGAAGAGTTAGCCACAGAAATTGAGCCAGGAACATTCGGTGTGAAAGCGGAGGATTTATGTTCAAGGCTTGGCATTGAAATGTCTAACCCACATCTCCACCAATTAATTGAACAAGCCCAAACCCTGATATCCGAAATTGCTATACACCCAGACTACAAACAACTACTGAACGAGGGATATCAACCTGATTTAAACATTGCCGATGCTCAAACTGCACTGACTTATCTCCAATGGGAGCTAGACCGCAATCGAGAAACTTCTGTTTAGTACCTTATGGACTGTCGGACTCAGCAATCAAACAGTACATTACAGACCTCTACAACAGTGGTGAGATGCTGATTGATTTGAATATAGCTCAGGTGGAGTTTGAATCTATCAGCGCTCGGATTGTACAAGAACAAGCTGACACTAATTCTATCTCTTTATCAGAGGTGACATTATGAATACCAAATGGAGTGATGAAGAACTAGCAATTATCGAAGCTAAGGCTGAAGTCTATACAGTCAAACAAATAGCTTCAATCTTCAAAAAAAGAGGATACCAACGCACACCAATTGCAATTTATCTGAAGTTAAATAGCTTAGGTTATTCAGCACGCCCCACGCTTGATAATTATAGCTGCCAGGAAATTGCTCAAGTTCTTCAATTGAATTTCTCAACTGTTACAAGATGGGTAAAACGAGGATGGCTTAAAGCTACAAAACGTTCTGCTAGACATTATCAGATTCGGAAATGGCATCTTAAGCAGTTTCTTGACCATCCACCTCAATCAATTAAAAAACGTATTACCTCTCTTGATCCAGAAGCAATTAATTACTTGTTAGGGAGACGAGCATGATTGACCAAATCACTCCCCTGGAAACTCAAAAAGTTATTGATCTCTGCTCCGGTATTGGTGGCTTCACCCTCGGTCACTTGATTAGTGGTGGTTTTGAAACTGTAGCTTTTTGCGAGATTAATCAGTACTGCCAACAACTGCTTAATCTCAGATTCCCAAATATTCCAATTATCCCAGATATCCATGATATTACAACTGAGTCTTTGGCCGGAGTCGGAGTTAGAGAAGTTGACGGTATCATCGCCGGACTCCCTTGCCCTCCCTTTAGCCTCGCCGGAAAACGTCTTGCATCCCAAGATGAACGCAACCTGTTCGGTGAATTCTTTAGAATCCTTCGCCAAGTTCGACCAAGATGGGCAATTGTGGAAAACGTACCCGGATTGCTTACTGCTGAGGGAAGTGGATTTTTCCGTGGTGTACTCTGGGAGTTTGCCCAGATGGGGTTCGATGTGCAGTGGGGAGTGCTTTCGGCGAACCAAGTGGGGGCCATTCATAAACGAGAAAGAGTTTGGATTATTGCTACCGACTCCCAAAGCTCAAGACGGCATACATCCTGGAACCAGTACACACAAAGCGGGACAAACACTGCATCTGTCGGCGGCGGTGATGATGCCTACACAAACCTTGATAGATGCCAACAACAATTACAGAAAACCAACAAAAGGGGGCAGAAACCTTGCTTACGAGGTGGGCAGCACTCCAAATCGTTCTCTCAATCCACTTTTTGTCAGCGCCATAATGGGCTTTCCCAACGGTTGGGTAGATATCTCATGCAACAGTCAGACCTTGACAGATGGCTGTGTGCTGCCACAATCCCCAGCTTCAGTCGGCTCACTAGTAGAGAAGTTGCAGCGCTTACGCAACAAGAGCTTGCAGAATATCGCCAACTCTGGGCAGAATACCAAGCCATTAGAAGACAACACAAACAGCAGTTGATGGCTCTGGGCAATGCCATTGTCCCCCAATGCGCTGCACTAATTTTTGAACGTCTGAAAAGAATTTTATCTCAACAACAGAAAATACATGATTGAGTTAATTACTGCTTTTGAAACGAGTTGGTATCTTTCTCCTCCTTGGGGGCAAACTATTCCACCTGTTGCAATTAATTTACTGGAAAGAGTATACCTCCGAACCACGAGAACATTCGGCTATTGCTGCGGTATTCAGTGGAAACACGAATGTTGGATTTATTCAATTGATTGCCGTAATGAAATACTTCACGCCACACAAAACCAAATCATCCAGACTGGAGAATTAGAAGCCATCAGTGTGCAAAAACCTGCTTTCGTTCTAGGTGAAAGAGTGATCCTCTGTTCTCACGACAAGGGGACAAAACAACGGCTGATTCTGGGAATTGCACTGGTGCATAATTCTTGGTTTTACATTGTTGAATTGATGTCACCAACTTTAACTCCACCTCTAACTATATCTAATCGCTTCTCATTAGTTGGTGAGAAAAGTTTGGTGCGAGTAAATGTTTAAGCAGTTTTGAAGGAGACGATTATGATATCTAACTTGATAAGTCACCAAAGCAATCATAACAGCAGCCCGTTTAACACAATTCGTCACTTAGACGACAACGGCAATGAACACTGGCTAGCTAGAGAGTTGATGGAACTGCTTGGTTATAAAAAGTGGGAGCGTTTTGTAGATACTATCGACCGAGCCAAAATTGGTTGTCAAAACACTGGCTCCTCAGTACAAAATCACTTTACCGACGCTGGGCTTTATACAAGAAATGTACCCAGTGACTATCGCCTTTCTCGCTATGCCTGTTATTTGGTAGCAATGAACGGAGATCCACGAAAACCAGAAATTGCAGCAGCCCAAAGTTATTTCGCTATCAAAACCCACCAAGCAGAAACTTTTCAAAACTACCAACCCAAAACAACCATTGCTCACGAAGCCGCACAGTTAGCAATGATGTTGGGGGAATTTGCTGGATTAGAAAAATCTCTCACCGCCCAGTTAGCAGTTAATGCTGCCACTAAAGTTAACCCCGCACTTAAGCCAGCAGCAGATGAACTAAAGACTGCGATCGCTTCCACTAATACCGCAGAAGATGCATTTCTCAACCCAACACAAATCGGTGAGGTAGTAGGAATGTCTGCACGGGCTGTTAACCACTGCTTACTAAATTCGGGACTGCAATACAGAACAAATGACAAGAAAATTCCCTATCGTCCTACTGAATCAGGCAAGCAATGGGGGCGGATGGTTCCCGCAGTCGCCAAATCTTCAAACCAAACTGTTTTTCAATTGCGGTGGTTGCCCGACATTGTTAAGGTCATATCCCATTGATTTTTTGCACAGACGAATGTAGTTTATCAACCTTTCATTATGAACACTTTACGAAAAACCTTGGCAGAAAAATATGGACTTGAAGCTTCTATCATGCACGATGATTATTTTTTTGTTCAGCTACCAGAAAACGAAGATCATTCACTCAAGTTTAAGAAGAGCAATTTACCAGAATGTATTCGGGTTGAAAAGAGCAGAATGTTTTGCTGGTAGCGTTATTGCGGCTTGGGAAATCCCGTTATTTTTACTCCCCCAAGTTTTACAGCAAGCCCATGATTTTGTTATTGAGTATTGGGAGCAGGTATCTCAATAAACGTGAAGTATTCTCCACTAACCAAAACTAACAGTAATTCCTTGAGTTACACATTTTTTACTTGTAGAAAATTACCATGCAACAACTCAATTTATTCGCTGAATCAACCCCAGTTTTACCAGTCAGTTACTATCCCGATTTCCTAAGTCTTGAACAAGCCAATCAACTCTACCAGCACTGCTTGAACTTGAAGTGGCAGCAGAATCAGATAAGAATCGCGGGTAAAACAATGCCCGTTCCTCGCCTTGAATGTATTTACGGGGACTACGGATGTGATTACCTCTACTCCAACAGCGTATTTTTGAAACCGCTGACTTGGACAGACAATCTGGCTAAATTGCGGGACAGAATCACTGCGCTAACTGGCTACAAGTTCCGCATCGTTATCGGCAATCAGTACCGCAGTGGACAGGACAGCATCGGTTGGCACGCAGACAAAGAGCCATCGATGGGATTTAACCCTGCGATCGCTTCCATAAGCCTGGGGTCATGTCGCAAGTTTCAAATTAAACCCATCGGTGGCAGACCAACGGATTTCTGGCTGGAACACGGGAGTTTACTTGTGATGCACCCAGGTTGTCAATCGACACATCTGCATCAAGTTCCCAAGACCAACAAAGTGGTTAGTACGCGAATTAATCTCACATTTCGACCGCACACCGGAGGCGGTAGATAACGCCTTCGCCTTGTTCGCCTTTATAGCAATTCGATTCATTTTCAGTAATTAAAAAGGAGTCAAATCATGGTCAAAGCAAAACGTCATCGTCTATTAGAACCGAATTCTAGCAACTCCAGTCTCAGACCTCAAACCGAGATGGAAAAACTCTCTTATTGGATTAGAAATTTTGTCTTTTCATTTGAGTCGGGCAAGTTACGAAGTGTTTTAGAAGCAGCAAGATTCTTGCGACGAAACAGTGGGGCATGGCAAGTTAATCCCTTCAAAATCATTTCTGGCTTGGCCGTTGTAATTAATTGTGATAGTTGGAAGGATTACAAGCTTCTTGCTACAAAAAACAAGCAACTCGCTTATAGAATCCGAAAACTAGACCCGGAAGTAGACCTACTAATGCTGTTATCGCCTGATGAAACCATAGTGTCAGTCACAGTTATAGCAACTCTTTCCAAGGTTGTAATTAAAGACTTTCTCCGGCACTCACCCAGAAATAAACAACATACAACTCAAAACATACAAAAAGAACCAATAACTAAGGGCTAACACTACCAAAAAACTCTGTTTTCAGTTTCAACCGAACTTGACAAAATGGTTTATTATATTTACTTCCTTAGTTCAGATGTACTAGTAAATCAGATTTAGAGCTAATCACTACAGCTTTGTTGATTCCTGAACTGAAAACCACGCTTCTTTAACCCGTGTCTGCGTAACCAACATTGATTAGCGGTATGACCATATACCGCTAACTTATCCATGCGTCTATACATCGAGGGGATATGAATATAATTGATGCACATCAAAATCCGAATCATCAGCTAGCTCCTAACCACTGGCATGAATGGGTTGTTAATTCCGCCGTTGACCCCAAACTCACTGCTCTGAATGTCCGCTCTTTAAGTGGGGATGAAATCTACGAATACCTTTTATACGCCCTGCCCCAAACTGCCAGACGAAACGATGGGCGGCTAAGAGAAGGAGACTTGAGACGATACGCTCACATTAATAGTGCATGGTGGGCAAGTGGACTTGACATCTGCTTCACAACGTCAGCAAATGTTCTAAGGCTAAATTCTTGTTCTAAAGATAATTCAATGGGTTGATTCATCGCTTTTATTACCTACTCTTTTATTTGAGTTTGCTAAGTTAAGCAAATATTGCTTTATATAAATAAATGTTACGATAGCTTTACAAAAATCAAAGGGTGTAAACCGTACCGGCGTAAGTTATAAATGCCGTATCTGCTGCTGAAAACCTTGATATCACTCCATTGTGGCAACCCAAGTTCTAATGTTTCTTACTTTGAGGTTTTAAAAGCATTTTTAACCTCTGCTTGCGGCTGGCGATCCCTGTTGGAGAAGATGGGCAATACTTTGGGCAAGAGTGGTGAGTGTTGTGGCGTGATGCTGGAGTTTGAGAATGTGGAGATGACAAATTTGCTCAACTGGTGTCAGATGCGCCGCAGTGGACTGAGTGGATGGCGTGAGAAAGTTGGGTACAGAAAGCGATCGCTAAAAGGTCAGTTCCTCCCAAGGAAGTGTCTCATATAGCAATCATACTTGAATCTTGCTAAGTATACTGAGAAACAAACCTTTGTATGGCAAGCTTCTAGCCAATTTGGTTTTTCAGAAATCAAATATGAGTCCTATAGCTGCGTTTATTACTTTTCTGGGCAAGTAAATAATATTCTAACTAAAGAGAAATCAGGTTTTTCGATTCTTGTTAATTTGGCTAACCATCTCGATGCTTCGTTATAAGATTTGAACTGGTTTTCACTAATACGAAACTGTTAAAAATCTTGCATTGACAATTTTTTGGAGTTTAAAAAGTTCACATCACCGAGTCAAAAATTTGTTGTGCGGTTAGATTCAACTGACAAAAAGTAGGAGACACTATAAGGTTTGTTTCTCTAAAGGGTGTCATTTGATATTCACCATCAATAAGTTCACAGACAAAAATAGTAGGAACTTTGGGACTACCAATAAATACACGTCCACCCAACGCTGCATAATCCACAATCCAATATTCAGGTATACCCATAGCTTCATAGTCACGAAGCTTATCGTAGTAATCATCCTGCCAGTTGGTTGACACTACTTCAACTATTAGTTTGACCGAACTAGCATTATGGATAACTGATTCTTTCTTCCAGCGCGTTTCAGTATCGATAGTTTCTTGATTTAAAACAATAATATCCGGTTCGTACCCTGATTTGTCTCGGTATGGTTTAATAATGGATTCTTTTGGTATAGTCCAGATACCGCGCTTACCCATCTCTCTAATTGTGATCACTAATTCTTCAATCAAAAAACCAGCTAAATCAGAATGCTCCCCTTTAGGCTTTGGCATCTCCACAATCACCCCATCATGTAATTCATAACCTACTTCTGAGTTTTCTGGATACCATTCGATAAATTCATCGAAGGTCAGTAGCTTTAGTTCCGATTGTGTTTGACTCATAAAAGTTACTGGATTTATTTTTACTGTTCATTTATCCTTTTTATTATGCTAACGAAGCGATGATGCTCCCTTTGAAGGCTGAGTCCTCGTGTAAACCCTGTAACCCACAGCGTACACCCGATCTCAGCCCCAGCGATCGCCGTTTCTACGTCAATTGAAACAAGTTTATTTAATTTTGAGAGATTAATCAAAGATTAATGAGATATTAAGTTGAAAAACTACTTCAGATAGAAACTTATGACAACCCAGCAAGAGCTTCAATCTCTTTTTAATAACTTAGATCGCGATCAAGACGGCAAAGTCTCCATCAATGAGCTTTTTTTAAGTCCTAGCTTAAGTGCAATCATCTCATCAGAAACAAAGACTAGTAGCCCCCAGGAGTTACTAGCACGGTATGATTCAGACGAAGACGGTAGTATTACCTTTGAAGAGTTAAAGGAAGCCGTTGAGAAAGCAGATAATTTAACCTAGCTGTCAAAAAACCCAATACCAAATATCAATACCCAAAATCCCTCAAAGCGCCCACGCTTTGAGGGAAAAGCAATTTTCATGGTCATTAGTGACTCGCTAGCCCCGATGGATGACCTTGGAGGTGAAAGGCTGGCTTTTTGCGATTGAAAGTTTGCTCAACTGCTTGTCGATGCCCCACAGTGGCTTGAGTCTCAAGCCCTTAAATACTTTAAATACTGATTAGACAGCCAGGGGTCTGTCTGCAAAGGCGATTTTATAAAGAATTTTTAAGAAATTAACATTCTTCAGAAAAGGAAAGACCTAATGCTGAAGTAATCATGTTGAAACCTAATTATTAGTTTTTCAATTTGTTGGAGTCGAGGATAATGTTGAAGTTCACCTGTTTGATGATTGTTGGGGCAGTATTATCGATTAGTGCGCCGGCTGTGGCTGAAAGTCGTGCGGTTAATATCAGTATTGGCAGTATTGGTGGTGCCTTAGATAATGGAGCTTTGAGAACAGTTCGTCAGATTATTGGGTTTGGGGTTGGCACTGGCACTGTTGATAAATTCATTGTATATAGTCCCAGTACCGGATCTATTCCCATCGAAGGAGGTTTATCTGCTTGTGCTGAAGCTGGCTTCGGCACAAGCAATACAACATTTAATACTTTTATCCAGCAGTTGCGTTCAATTAATCCCAAACCAGGGACTTTCTACAATGTAGAACTTACCGCAACCTGCAAACAGAAATAAGACGTTTGCACTCAAGCGCCGTAGGATGGGCTGCAATACGGTTCAGATAAGCTTTTTTCTCCCTCCCTGCAACGCCAGCATCCCCTGCTCCCCCTGCCTACCTCAACGGATAAATTTTTTAACTGAACCGTATTGGGATGGGCTGAGGTACCAAGCCCATCCATCGCAGTTACACGTAAGCTCGTAAGCTTAATAGGAATATTTTGCATAATAAGTAAATGTAGGATAACTCTACTCACCAAAATGTAGCCATTTCTGAGTCAATATGAGTGTTCAAGCCGCATACGATAATTGGTCAACCACCTATGATGCTGATCAAAACCTGACGCGCGATCTGGATCAAATCGTTACTAAAGAAACCTTAATGCGTTTGAGATGTAAATCAGTCGTTGAAATTGGCTGTGGCACAGGCAAAAATACTTTGCTCTTATCACAAATTGCCCAAACAGTCTATGCAGTTGATTTTTCAGCAGCCATGATCGAGAAGGCGAAAGAGAAAGTAAATTCAGTCAACGTGACGTTCATTACCGCAGACATTACAAACCAATGGATTTGCAGCAACGAGTCTATTGATTTAATCACCTGTAATCTCGTTTTAGAACACATCAAAGATTTGTCAAAAATTTTTTCAGAAGCCTCCCGTGTACTCGTTCCAGGAGGATACTTTTTCATTTGTGAACTTCATCCATTCAGACAGTATCGAGGCACACAAGCTAATTTTCAAAGAAATCAAGAAGTGATTGAAATCCCAGCATTTATACATCACCTATCAGATTTTTATCAGGCAGCCAAAAATTTTGGTTTCCGGCTTGAGGGTTTCAACGAGTGGTGGCATGAGCAAGATCAAAATAAACCACCCAGACTTGTATCGTTCTTATTCAAAAAGTGAATCTTACAGCAAATTTTGATCAACCGTGCCACAGACAAAAATAATCAGATCATCATTTCTTGGTGAAAATTTGCTTTGAATGCGAAAACCGTAGATACATCTTCAACATATTGCGACTCACTAATAAAATCAAATACTCTTAATTGTCAAAACCATAAATTAAAGTAATTCTTTAACGGACTGAGCAAACATAAGACATAAAATTTTCTCTTGACTCCCCCTGCCCCCTGCAAAAAACAGTTTGCACCTCCTGAATGACTCCTAAACATTAGAGTTACTTTTTACCAGTTTGAGTTAGGTTGGGCGAATGAGCGCACTGCTTCACTCACAAAGTGCGATGGCGTAACCGCCCGCCGTTGGCGATCGCTCTTAACCTTAAGGCAAAAAATCACCCAGCTATATCCTTCCCACTCTTGTAGTTCATAGCTCTGGGTTTCCTCTTGCCTATAGGGACTATTTTCGATTGCTTGGGAGGTTGTGGCGGACGGCATTTCTCGCAATATAGAGGTCGGACACCAAAAGTTTCTCTTTGGGTGGGTTGCTCACACTGCTTACATACGAAGTTGAAAACGCGAGTGTGAATTTCCCGTTTGTGCGCTCTGACGGTGTACTCTTTGACTTCAATAATTTTGCTGGGCATCGGATCTGTAATGGGTGTTCTATTTTTAAGGATAATTTCTAAGCATCAATATATTCGTGCATCTAATTACTAAAACAGTGACAATTAGTTAGCAGAGGGTAGCGACCGATCTTTAATTTTGTTTTAGTACTTTTTCAATTTCTACTAATTTGTGACGTAAGACTTCCTGTAATTCTATTAATTCAGCAGGGTTAGCTTGCTTGAGTAACTCTAAAGAGAGTTGTTGCAAACGACTAGATGCTTGGGATACTGCTTTTTTCTTCGTATTTTTGGTTACTGCTACCTCGGACTCAGATGCTATTACTTCAGCTACTAATTTTCGAGTAGCAACAACAGACAACTTTTCTACTATTACTTTGTGCGTGGTCTCTTCCCTAATAGATTTTGCTTTTTGTTCAGTCAATCCCAAATTTTTTGCGGAAAGTTTTTGTAGAGCCATTGCATGAACACCTTTAAGTCCTGCTCTTATGGCAAGTTTTAGGTCTTCTACTAAAGATAGCATCGGAAAAATATTGGCATCGATAGAAGCAGGATTTAGCTGTAAATCTAAGAGTAGACTTAAGATTGCTTGTTCTGAGTCGCTTAAATCTAAAGACTCTAGTTCTTTTTCTTGTTTTTTTGCATCTGCTGTTATTAAATCCACCAGCGATGTTATACGCTTTTGACTATTCAAACGTCGAACTACTGTTGAAAGAATACGCGGAATATCTTGAAGTTCTAATCCAGTAATTGTAGACAATTCACGCGCGATCGCCTCGGCTTTATCCAAAGGATTAAGGTCTTCTCGATGTAGAGAAGTTAGTAGTGCTTTACGATGTAAACCAGTTGGTTCTGGAATAATAACTGCTGACAAGGTTTGCCAACCTAAAGCTTTAGCACTGCGCCAGCGTCGCTCTCCGTCAAAAATTAATAGATGATTCTCCCTTTGAATCAGAATAACTGGTTGTAACTGTCCATCACTAGTTAAAGAGCGAGACATAGATTCAAGACTTTCAGTTAAAAATGTTTGTCTAGGTTGTTCTATATTTGGCTCTATTTGCTCAATAGGAATTGACAAAATACCTATTTGTGACTGAAGTTGTGTTCGCAACTCTTCCAATTGTGTTTCCAACTCGCCAGAATTTTTGTCACGAAGTTCTTCAATCTCTGCTCTTAATTGCTGTATTTCTTCCTCTGCTTCAGATAATTGCTGAGATTGCTTCGCACCTGAAAAATAATTTGTCAGATTAGGAGTGTTACGAGCGCACATAATTATTTTGTCTTTTTAGTTGTCTTAGGTTTTCCAATTAAATTCACAATATGAGAAGTAGTTTCTTTAAAATCATCTTTAGCAGGATGACTAGGACGGTAAATATGCAATGGTAAACCTTGACCACTGGCATTGACAAATTCTGCGCTATCACGGATTGCTGGAAATGCTCGAATCTTCATGTGTTGCAACTGTTCAGGTAATCCTGCAAGCATCTGTCTATGAGTACTTCTGCGAACATCATATTGATTGGGAACAAATCCTAAAATTTCTGGAGTTGGGTTTAAACGCAAGTATTTGCAATGATAGTAGTACCATTCCAATAAATGTGCCGCTCCTTGAATTGATTTGGGTTCTAGCTGTACAGGGATAATAATATGTGTACAAGCGGCTAGAGCCATTAAAGGTAAAGGCCCAAGAGTAGCCGGGCAATCAAAAATAACTACGTCGTGTGCTAGTGGATAATCTGTTAAACAGTCGGCTAAAAGGTAGGCTCCTCTTTTATGTAACACAAGTTCATCTGCTGTTTGGGTTAATACCATTCCCCCTTGGCATACGACAACATTATTGGTGTACTGCCTCCAGCAAGGAGTTAATGGCCAAACACCGTCAAATTTATCTTTAAGAACTCCTGCTAAAGTCTGTTCTGGTTCTGGTGGATTCAAACCACAGAATAATGTTAATGATCCTTGTGGGTCGAGGTCTAGTAGGGCTACATTGTACTTGCGTTTTGCTAGGTCGTAAGCTAAATGAACTGAAAGTGTAGTCTTACCACTGCCTCCAGCGTTGCTAATCACAGCTAGTCGAATTTGCATGGCTTCACTTTGAGTGCTATTTCCGAATCATATATTATGACGCTGAGATCATATATCAATATATGATCCAAATAAATACAAGTCTTTTTTATTGTGTCTTCCATTTAAGATAGTTTATTAAAGAAGGTTTTATGGCAGGCATCATGAAATCTACCAAACGACCACCCAAACCACAACAACCAAAGCTCAAATACCCAAGTTCAAAACCAGAACAGATCCCCGCAGCTAATCAGTCAGAAGGAGAGTCACTAAATGTAACTGATGAGCCAATAGAGTTGACCCAAGATGCACAGGAGGCGATTAACATTACTCTTCTGTGCGATCGCAGTAGTGCTGATAACTCGTCGCAGCCATTCCAAGGACAGCGAACTTCTAAACCCCGTGTTGAAAACTCAGAATATTCAGAGCGGTTTCAGCATGTAAGATTTCTAGACTGCGACAAAGCAGTGAGGCGGATTATATTTGAGTGTTGGTACTGTCAACAGGGCATACTTTGTGAATTTACGGGTGAGCCTGTAGTTGGAGAATATAACGGGCGACCTTCAATCATCCAAATTAAGGTTAAGTGCCCCGACTGTGAGCAAACGGCGATTAGGCTGAGTACGGGAGAAGTTCTTTCAACAACAGCGATTCCTTCTCCTTGGAGATAAAAAGTTTTCAACTGGCCAAATAATCTTTAATTTTGTCTTGCTCACGTCGTAAAGCTTTGATACCTTGTCCATGAGCAGAGCGTACCTTGGAATGACTCAGATTGAGTTTTTGTGCAACTTGTTTTGCAGTCAGCTTGTCCTCGCCCTCTAATCCAAACTGTAACATTAAGACAAGACGTTGATTTGGCTTCAACGTATCTAATAAATCCTGTAAATCTGACCGGAGACATTCTAGAGCAACATACTCTTGTGCGGAGATTCTTTCGTCAGGTAATATCTCTTGGAGTTGGTTTTCTTGCTCCTCGCCAATTCCTAGCTCTAAAGAAACTAGCGGACGAAATGCGTTTAGGCATTCGGAAACTTGTTTAGGTGATGCGTCAACAGCTTCAGCGATTTCTATAATAGTGGGTGTTCTTCCCAAGCTTTGAAAAAGTTCAATGTGTGTTTTTTTGATTTGGAGCAATCTTTTGGTCAGATCATGGGGTAGGCGAATAGTGTGGGATTGTTCTGCAACGGCTCTACTAATAGCCTGTCGAATCCACCAGTATGCATAAGTAGAGAATTTATAGCCCCGATTTGGCTCAAATTTTTCTACCGCTTTCTGTAAACCTATTGCTCCCTCTTGAATCAGATCCAAAAATTCTAGGTTACTCCAACGATATTTTTTAGCGACTGCAACCACTAAGCGGAGGTTGGAAGTAATCATTAAATGTTTTGCCAGTTGGCCTTGTTCAAGGATTTGGGTTAATTCTGCTTCTGTTTTATTCACCTCGGCAGAAAGTTCAGATCCATTTGGAGAACGCTTTAGCCGTTGCACGAGAAGATTTTTTTGCTGCTCAATTGCCAGCATAGACCTTACAAGTCTTGCATAGAAAATTTCCTGCTCTGGTAATAGCCTATCGATACGACCAATTTCTCGTAGATAAATTCCAAGTGTATCAGAGCCAAAGCTTGCCATCTTACGTAAAGCTAATTTAGACCTTGACAGTAGAGTATAAATCAAACAGTCAACGATGATCTAAATTAATTTCTGCTGCGTTGATAAAAAAGATTTCAAAAAATCCTATTGGGGGCTATATGGGTGCTATATATACCCCAACAATAGCTTAGGACTTTTGTAAGATTTTGACACCTATATAGGGTATATATAGGTGCTAAATGGGGTATATTTGACTAACTAGCATTTTATACCCCATTTAGCCCCCAAGGAGTTATGATAAACTCTTGAGTCTGGAGAACAAAAGGCTCTTGAGCAGAGGAGCAGAGGAGCAGAGGGGCAGAGGAGAGAATTAAAACAGTTCTTAGTGTTTACTATTTCCTGTTAAAAATGGAGAACTCTGACCTTTAGCAGAATAATTAGTTTTTCTTGCACTGATAATTAATAATTGTTAATGCAAACATTTTCTCTTGCTCCTCTGCTCCCCTGCTCCCTTGCCTCTCTGCTCCCCCAAATTATCTAAACAGATAGCTTTCAAAAATCAAAGTGTATTACCTTTGTCTTTATGTCAAACATTCACACGTTACAAAAAATTTTTCCTGCGGGTTTCGATAACGGTTACGGAAGTCTCAAACTTTTAGTCGATGGCTTTGAAGTAGTTCGTGTCCCCAGCTATATTTCCACTAACGACATGGAAGATGTGCCAGGGCGTGTAGTTTTTAACGGTAGTGCTTATACAGTTGGAGAGTCAGCTTACCGTACAGGAAATTATTTTGACCGCAACACAGACAATAATGAAAATAAAGTCAATAATGCGTTGTTGACTTTATTGGGTGCATTGGCACATCTGCCACACCGTAAGGCTTGGCACTTAAAATTAGTCGTCAGCTTACATGATGTCGGTCTGGCTGAAGAATTACAAAAAGTACTCAATGGAGAATATCAGCCAATACTTGCTGGCAAACAATCAGAAGTAAAAGTAGAAGTGCTGAAAGTTGTACTAGAGGGTATGGGTGCATTATTTGGGCATCCACTACCAAAAAAATTAACCATTTTAGACTTTGGCAATGGTACGACCCTGTATTCTCGTTACAACCGGGGTCAGCGAGAAGTTCACACTGCCTACCCCATCGGTGTAGAAGTTCTCATCGATGATATCTCCCAAAAAATGAAACATTTGAATGGCGGAAAAATCGCAGATCCATCCAAAATCCGATTTTGTTTGGAAATGGGGCATACCCGATACAGCCGTGACATCGATATCAAAGATATATACAGTGCTTCTTTAAAAGATTGGTATGAAAAATACTTGAAGAAAGTGGTGAATCTGACACTTGATGCCAAGCACCAGGGGGATGAAATCTGGGCGATTGGTGGAGGCTGCCTCTTACCAGGATTTAAGAAGCTGTTGGAGAAAAACGGCTTCAAAATCCTGGACAATCCGGTAGAAGCCAATGTCTCTGGGCTTCTAGAAATGGCAAAAACTATTCTTGGTAAGAACCCAACTACTACATCTCTTAAGTGAAGTTATAACAATGGCAGATAAAAAAGACTTAGCACCGGAAAAAGTTCGCCTCAAAGATAATTACCGAGAGCGCATATTTGCAGAATCGCAAAAACTAGATAAAAGTTACCTGGACACGCTTTACTTTATCGTTGATTGCTATTTTGTTTTCATCAAGGCTGGATTACCTGCACAACTTTTAGCTGACACACCGATTAATACTGAGTCAAACCAACTCACGTCTTGGACTCCAACTCCATTTGCAGAGGAGAAAGAAGAAGATTCTTCAGGGGAAACATTCAGCCTTGATTTTGATTTGTAACCCTCAAAGGAAGTTGGCAACGGTAAAGAAGGGAAATTAGCCTGTGCCATTCTTTCTATCAGTATGTTTTTATATTATTTTACACAAGTTTCTGTGCGATGGCTCAAGCGCCCACGCCCAGACGATCGCTTTGCGAAAAAGAAAGTGAAAATTCTTGAACCAATACATCCAGATGAATCAAAAACAATTAGAAGACTCCATTTTTGAAGCTGTCTCTGACGCGATTGAAAGAGTTTGGACAATTGAAGAAAAGCAGTTGATTCAGAATGATTCCGAATTGCTCCCGTCACCTAAAAGAATGGCTAAATAATTCTCTTAGCGATACTTGTTGGCATCCAGAAAACTATAAAATAGTCCGAGACTTAACTACCCCTTCAAACTTCAGTCTCCCCATGAATTTGTTGGAAGATGAAGAAATTCATATTCCTTTTTAAAGCCTCTTGTATTCGGAGCGTACTTAATTACGAGATTCCTAACGCTTCGCGCAATTTTTGTGAACATTAAAATTTTCGGAAAAATACAATGGATATTCAATCTACACTCACCCAAGCTATTGAATTTATTGTTATGAGCTTTGTTGCTCTGATGATTTTCGATTTTATCGACGGACTTTATGTTGTGCCATTACCACCTATTGCAATTGCACAATCCAATGCCAGTTCCAAATCCACAGTAACAGCAACTCAATTTGAACCACTATCTAACACTAAACAACTAGAAGTTGAACCTCAACAAATCCCCTTCGTTACATCACATTTTGAGGAAATTTCTGACCCCTGGACATTAGAACTAGAGCCTCACAACAGTTCTATCGAAACTCAACCAGTTGTACTCCAATTCCCTTCACTAAGGCTACTACCACCAGCTGCACTTGTGCAACCGAAATTTAAGGCTAAAACTGCCAAAACTACCAAGACCACTAAACCAACCAAGAACTCCTTGAGCAAACCTACTGTGACTGAATCCAGGAGTAAATCTGGTACGCGTTTTAAGGCTGCTTAACCACAATTGAGTTTGCCCTGCGAGCGCATCGCAAGCGCATCATCTGTGAAGGCGTAACGGACTACGCCCAGGCAATCGCTCGACAAAGTATTGGTGAAGGTGTTGCGGCTACGCCAATTTTGGATGAAAAATCAACACTATATAGTCATGCTTTGCCAAATCGCTACACAAGGCTGCCTGTTTGACCTAAAAACTGTTTTGGATTATGGGCAGTCAGTATTAAACGTTGCTCAAGAACTTGCTAAGTCATTAATTGCTCATCGCCCCCTGACCATAAAAACGATTCAGTCACAAATGAACCGTCATTTCCTCGGTACTGCTGCTGAAGGTTTCTGGGCGTGGAAAGACGCATACGAAGCCGTGGAAGTTGCACAAATCCTTTATCTTCGACGCAACGGGTTATCATCAAATCCTCTCTTAGAACTGCAACAACTAGAATCACTCTTCCCCACGCACACCCGCCGCAGCGAGGAGCAACTAAAACTTCAGCAGTTCTCAACTCCATTGCCATTGGCTTACTTGGTAGCGTTGGCAGGGCAAATCACAAACAATGACCTGGTGCTAGAACCATCGGCTGGTACTGGTATCATGGCACAGCTCGCCAAACTTCAGGGCGCGAGTCTTATGCTCAACGAACTCTCGCATGACAGAGCTTCGATTCTGCGTCGGTTGTTTCCAGGCATTCCATTATTTGGGGTGAATGCTGAACAGATCAACGATTATTTGGCAGGGCAGACAAAACCATCTGTGGTGCTGATGAATCCACCGTTTTCATCATCGCCCAAGGTGAGCAATCGCAACCCAGATGCCACACCACGTCATATCAACTCAGCATTGCAAAGGCTGGTAGATGGGGGACGACTGGTAACGATTACTGCTAATTGGTTTTCTCCAAGCAATGATGATTGGCGAGAGACTTTTGTCAAAATGCAACAGAATGCAACAGTTGTGCTTTCAGTGGGGGTCAACGGTAAAGCTTACGCCAAGCACGGAACACAGATAGATACACGAATTACCGTGATTGATAAAGTTCCGCCTGCTGATCCCACTGACATTGCTTGTATACCGCATACAGTGGAGCTTGCCGAACTGCTGAAGCTGATTGAGCAACTCCCAACCCGACTGGTGTGGCAACGACAAAATCTGGATGCTCAAGCTACTGCTTCAATTGCGGTTAATTTAAGTATTAGAGAGCCGAAACAGAGCCACTCGACACCGCAACATCAAGAAATACCCCAATTTCTAGATGTTGTTCCTCTAGATTATGAGGTTGTCGAGTGGACTGCAACCGAAGGGCTAAAAGATGCCCTCTACGAAAGTTACCGCCCACAACGAGTTCGGATTAAGGATGCTTTACCTCATCCCTCGCTTTTGTGCGAAAGCGCAGCGCTGGCACTTGTGTCTCCTCAATTCCCTACCTATAAACCTCATCTGCCTCAACATATTGTTGCACAAGGGTTGTTATCTGAAGCACAACTTGAAAGCGTGATTTACGCTGGTCTTGCCCACTCAGGATTTCTGACAGGTTCCTACTTTGTGGATGACTCCCTTGATAACGTGACAGTCGCGGCGAACAATGAGCAAAACGCTGTGAGGTTCAGACGCGGCTGGTTTCTTGGTGATTCCACGGGTTCTGGTAAGGGGCGACAGGTTGCTGGTATCGTTTTAGATAACTGGTGTCAGGGGCGTAGAAAAGCGATCTGGGTATCCAAAAGTTCTGCATTGATTGAGGATGCAAGACGTGATTGGTGTGCGCTGGGTGGTAGTGAAAAAGACATCATCGATCTGAGCAATATCAAACTAGGCGATCCAATCCTCTTTTCGCAAGGTGTTCTCTTTGCTACATACTCTACTTTAAGATCCCAGAAGGGTGGTAAAAGTCGGCTCAAACAAATCATTGAATGGGCAGGCAAGGAGTTTGAGGGAGCGATCGCCTTTGATGAGTGCCACGCAATGGGTAATGCGATGGCACAAGATGGTCAGCTTGGAATGGTCAAAGCATCTATGCAGGGTATCGTTGGTCTTCGGCTACAAAATGCACTGCCCTCTTCTCGGGTTGTCTACGTGTCTGCCACTGGTGCTACTATTGTATCCAACCTCTCCTATGCTAATCGCCTGGGGCTATGGCAGACTGGCGACTTCCCGTTTACATCTCGTGAAGACTTTGTGGAATCCATTGAGGTTGGCGGTATTGCTGCAATGGAAGTTGTTGCCAGGGATTTGAAAGCGCTGGGATTATACTTGGCGCGATCGCTCAGTTTTGAAGGTGTTGAATATGACACATTAGAAATTGACTTAACTCCTACCCAAGAAAAAATCTACGACAGTTACGCCGACGCTTTTCAAATTATCCACAATAACTTGCACAAAGCATTGGAGGCGTGTAACATCTCTGGCTCAAAAACATACAATCGCATGGCTAAAATGTCTGCGATGTCTCAGTTTGAATCGCATAAACAACGATTCTTTAATCATCTATTAACCGGGATGAAATGCCCGAAACTAATCAACGCCATTGAGCAAGATATCGCCCAGGGTTACGCTGTTGTTGTGCAAATAGTTTCGACCAATGAGGAACTGTTGAAACGACGACTTCATCAGGTTCCCGCTTCGGAATGGAAGGACTTAAACCTTGACCTGACTCCGCGTGAGTATGTCATGGATTACTTAATGAGTGCCTTTCCCGTTCACTTGCACGAAATTCATTCTGGCGTTGATGGTGAAGAACGTTCCGAACCAGCCTTTGATGCTGATGGTTCGCCCATTATCTCACAAGCAGCCTTGGTGTTACGAGATGGACTGGTTGACAAACTCGCAAGCCTTGACCCTATCCCTGGAGCTTTAGAGCAACTATTGTGGCACTTTGGTTACAAGAATGTCGCTGAGGTTACAGGACGGAGCAAACGGGTACTGAAATCCGAAACCGGGCGGCTATTTGTGGATTCAAGAGGTAATGGGACGAATATTGCTGAAACTACAGCATTCATGGCTGATGAAAAACAAATTCTCATCTTTAGTGACGCTGGCGGTACTGGACGTAGCTATCATGCGGATTTGAACGCCGTGAATCGGCGGCGGCGATTGCACTACTTACTCGAAGCCGGCTGGAGGGCTGATAACGCAATTCAGGGACTTGGGCGCAGTCACCGTACAAACCAAGCATCTGCACCAATATTTCGACCTGTGACTACCAATGTCAGGGGTGAACGTCGGTTTATCTCCACAATCGCTCGGAGATTGGACAGTCTAGGCGCACTTACCCGTGGACAAAGGCAAACGGGCGGCAACGGCATATTCGATACTAAAGACAATCTTGAGTCGAACTATGCAGAATATGCTTTGTATGAATTGTTTAAGCAGATTTATCAGGGTAGATTCGCACAAGTCCCACTCGGAACCTTTGAGCAAATGACTGGGTTATCGCTGACTTCCACTGAAGGTGGAATGAAAATCGACCTCCCACCATTGCGGCAGTTTCTCAATCGATTGCTGGCTTTGAAAATTTCAATGCAGAATGTGATTTTCGAGAGGTTCGAGTTGCTGTTGAGTCAACAGATTGAAACGGCGATGGCTCATGGTGTGTTTGAGGTCGGGGTGGAAACTTTACGGGCAGAACGGTTTACTATTGCAAGTATTGAATCCGTTTATACCCATCCTGATACTGGCAGTGTGACCAACTACCTGAAGATTGAGCGCGTTCAAAACAACAACATTAGAACTGCTAGTGAAATGTTGGAGTTTGCCAGTATGCACCAGGGGCGGCTCATGGTGAATGAGAAATCTGGTAATGCCGCAGTTAGCATACCCACACACAGCATTTTCGACTTTGAGGGTGGTGTTGTGCCGAGGATTCTGCTCGTTCGTCCACAAAAAGAAACTCGTGTAACAGTCGAACAACTGGAGTCGTCCACTTGGAAGCAGGTTGAGGTTGATGAGTTTGTCGCGGTGTGGTCGAAGGAAGTAAACCAATTACCCAGCTTTACTACTGACTACATTCATCTGGTAACTGGTATTCTGCTACCTATTTGGAAAATACTACCACAGCACAGTAGTAGAGTGTTCCGGTTGCAAACCAGTGATGGCGAGAAGATTCTGGGGCGAGTGGTTAATGCTCTGGATATTCAGTCGGTGGCCGAGCAGTTGGGGATGAAAAACAAACTCTTAACTCCAGAGGAATTGGTATCATTGGTACTGAACGAAGGTTACTCACAGCAGTTGCCGGGTGGTGTAACCTTGCGGCGTTCTTACATTGTAGGGGAACCACGTATAGAACTAGTTAATGCTATCTCGCTGGCTGACAGGCTTGTGGCGAAAGGATGTTTCACAGAAATTATTCAATGGCGCAAGCGGGTGTTTGTACCGACTGGCGATCGTGCTGCATCTGTTCTGGCGGCGGTGATTGAAATTCTTGGGTAATTGTGCAAAGCGATGTGGTTTTACCCGTCGCTTTATTTTTTCTTGAATTATCATCAAGTTTCTTCAACTACAACTATTATAGGCATTTCTCAATCTCAGAAAATTGATATTCAATCTTTTTTGCAACTCAATTAATTTGAATTAATATTTAAACAGAATTCAGCCCTTCTAAGTTCTGACTACAAAAAAGCTGTTCTGAAAAACCTTTGTCAGCTAAATACTATCTTTATAGGTCTATTTGTTGCGCTTGAGATTTAGCCAATATTTTCTCTATCTGACTATTCGCATCCTCAAAAGTTTGCAATATCTGTGGAGTTAGTTTATTAGTCTGCAACTGACCAGATTGCAAGTTTAAAATTACCTCTCCATTTTTCTGCGAAATAGTTAAATCCCTCTGCTGGGTATTGAAAGTCAAGTCATAAATTTTTCCTTGAACTTGAGTCCCATTTTCATCAGACTTACCCCAGACCATACCAATCCTTTGAGCAATTTGACTTAGCCGACTGATGGCTTCAAGTTCAAATGTATCTTGATTCATTACTGTCAACGCTTGGGCTGATAATTGCTCACCAGCTTTAAACCCATTAGCCACTTCTACAATGCGTTTTTTGTAATTCTCCGACTTCCCCAACTTATCTGCGGCATTGTACCAATTTCTCAAGTCATCAATAGTGATTGTCGGGGACTTCTCTACACCTAGAGGTTCGGTTTTTGTACTATTACTAATGTCTGGTGTAGAAGGAGTAGTGGAGAGTAATGGAGTTATAGATTGGTTAGGTGGGGATTGTGCTGTTTGTTCTGGTGGTTTCAAAAACTGCGGTCGTGTGGCAAGGGAGTTAAGTTTTTGTTGATAGTCACTATCCGTTTCAATAATTGTCCCGAATTTCTTGGTCATGCTCGACAAAGTTTTGGCAGGGATGGAGCTATCAACCAAGTTAAATACCGCTAGACCTTTTTTGGTTTCCCTGATAACATCTTCTGTTGGTACTTGTTGACATTCAACTTTTTGAGCAGTTAACCATTTAGTTACAGTCTCAGCTTTCTGGTTGTCAACAGCCAGACCCATGACTCCAAGTTTTTTGTTTGATTCTGTAGAAAATAAGAAAGTAGGACGCTCTTTAATATGATGGAGAATTTTCGCACTACTCTCAATCATCTCTTGTTGTTCAGAATTAACTGATTGAGTCCCAAAAGCCTGAAATTCTTTCGTCCACTTCTGGGGATATTCAACGGTATTAGGGTCAATTTGAGCGCAAATAACAGAAAAATTACTTTCAATGATTGCGGGTGCGGATGTAAGTTGTCCGCTTTTGAGCAGTCCAAGCTGTCTGAGCGCGTCTTTGTCTTTTTTAAAGTGCAACACTCCCAAGGGTTCACCATTCAAAAATACAGCATCTCTAGTTTTAGAAGCTGAGGTTTCGATACTCAGTTTTCGGTAATCTTGATCATTGAATGTCTGACCAGAAAAATCATAAAAGTTAATTTTATTAATTTTGAGGAGATGACCATTAGGAGACTCACCCAGCACAAAAGCTTGATCTCCAGTTTCGGAGATAGAAGTAAGTTTTAACTTTAGAGGATTACCATTTTTGAGATAATTAATTTCTTTTAACTGTTGGGCAGAATCACTGTCTAACTCACCCAAAGTCAAAGCATCAATTTTGATTTTTACTGTTTTGTCAGGAATCGGCACAGTGCCAAATTCTAAGTTGACCGGTTCGGCATTAAAAACAAGTCCTGCATAAGAGAAGTTCTTGAGTTCACGGATAGTAATTTCAACCGGCTCAAATCCTAGCAGTCCAATAGTTGCTTTGGCAGTAGCAGGTTCTACCCCAACCATACAAGAGAGCGCTTTTGTACCAATGGGAAGCTGTGCGGTTCTAGTTTCAAGCATGGCGAATTCCTTATATTCGCCGTCACTATCTTGGACAAATAACAATCTGGAAACGTGGCGTTCATGTCCGACTGGGTGGTGGCTAGCCCTAATTTCTATCGGGTGCAAATCATCCTTGTTCCAGTCTCGACCCAAAAATTGATTCGCTTCATTCAAAAGTGTGACTAACTTCGGTTCAGTAAATTGCAACTTATCTAAGCGAGAAATAATCTCAGTTGGGAAAGCAGCGAAGGCAAAATTAGAGACTTTTTTAGCGATGTTTGATGGCTCGGTGTTTTCTTTTCTTGCAACTTCAAGTTCATCTTGGCGGGATGCACAGATGTTCCAAGCGGCGGCGGCGGATGCAAGTTTTTCTAATTCTGGTATTGAAGCGTAAAATGCAAGAGCCGTCTCCTGCGCCAAGGCAAAGAGTAGTTTAATTTGGCTTCTAGTAAGTTCTGGTTTAAATTCTATTACTTTAGCTCCCTGCGTGGTCATCCCCGGTTTGAGGTTGTAGTCAGTCACAGATTGTTGGCTAACTGTTCCCAGTTTATGGTACGCGGGTTTCCTATCCTCCCCAATCTCACCATCTATCTGTGCAACTACTAATAATCGGTGCGGGCGTTCTTTACTTCTGAATTTCTCTCTTATTTCATCTAGGCGAATGTTCAGCGTCTGGGCTTTCCAGATTAGGGGATGCCCGTAACGGGTGAGATTGGTAATTTCGAGTTTCGCCCCCTGTGGAGTTTCGACAATTGCGGATGGCCCTTTCTCAGTTTCACGCCGTTGGGACATCCGAACCGCAGCGTTGAATTTCCGATCAAACTCGTACTTGGCGGCAACTGCTGCCAATTTTTGCTGTGATGTAAATTCTACTCCTTTGAATAAGTCTTTAAACTGGACGATGGGACGCGATTCTAACTGTGATTCTTGGAAATATTTATTGGTTTGGCTAATTAATAATTCTACTGGTGAGTAGCCCTTTGGTGTTATTCCCGTGCTTAAATAAGCTGACGAAGATTTTTTATCTTTAATATAATTAACATCACGATATAAGTAGCAGCTGTTTTCCCTGATTAAATCCATCTCAGGTTTTTTTGCACTTTTGAATAAATCAACTGCTATTTGGTTTTGATAACACCCCTCACCAATCATTTCTCGGTACATCAGGCGGTTAACATCCATCGCCTGCTGAATAATCTCCGGCGTTCTGTTAGGATTCTCTGCTAGAGCTACAACAGATTGCATGAAAGGTTTGTACTCTGGTCTAATTGGTTTGGGCTTCTCGCCATATTCCTGTTCAAATAAACTTTGATAATGGCTAGATACTTGTTCTAAATATTCTAATTTTTGTTCTAAAGTCCCATAAGTGTTTAGTACCTCAATTTCTGATTCTAATGCTTCCAGTGCCGTCACTTGATTGTTGATTATGCCCACGCTGATGCTATCGCTCATGTGGATAGCAATTTTTTCAAATGGGGGCTGGCTTCCATCGGTGGGATCATAAAATGATTGTTTTTTGAGCTTAACCGTGGGCGAATAGGCGTTTTGGGGAAGATTTCTTCGCTCTGCCTCTGCTGTTAAATTGGGGTATAAGCTAGCTCTTGCTACACCTATGCAGTCACCATCGTAGTCTCGTGCTTGGCGTTCTGATTCGGTTTCTGCTGGGTCGATAAAATCAACATCAACCCCTCGTGCTTCTAACTCTGTAATTCTTTGCTGTATGCGCTTGTGGTCTTCGTCATTGACTACAATTATGCCTTTGAGGTCTTTACCATCTGGCCCGAGTCGATCTTTAACGTGCTTGTTAGCAGACACACACAATCCGTTAGAATTCAGAAAAGGAGAACGGAAGTTAAGAATTTTCTCTTCATTCTTTTCCCATGAAACACAAATTTCACCATTTTTAAGTTCCTTGGATGGAATAATCATCCCTCGGTCAAAAGTAAGCGTTTTCCCCAGAGCGATATCTCGCCATTGGCTCTGTAAAAACCGACTTAATTCCTGTTTAACTTTTTCCGTTTCTAAAAGTTGTTGATGACCAAGTAAGTCAGTTTTGATGAGTTTATACATGAACAAGTCATCTTTAGTACTCTCGTCATCTAATTCCTCATCTGTATCTAAATTGTCATTTGTCCCTAAGTTTTTAACATCTAGTTCAAGGTTTGTGACTTCTCCTATTTTTAATTTACTTTGGTTCAATGATTCTTTGCGTAAATCGTATTTTTCACAATAGTAAGCAGCAACAATTCTAGGGTCATCTTGAATAGAGGCTAGTTTTTCAGCTTGTAGCTCTAATTCTTCGGCAAAATCTTTAATTCCTTGGGGGAAAGATGCCAATAGTTGGGAGATAGACATCTGACCTTGCTGAGATTGCCCTTTTTCAGCTAACCAAATATTTTGCTGATATAATCCTGGTTGAATCTGCGGTTTAGTGGGGCCTTTGGGTCTATCCTTGTCTGTTCCCTTAAAACTGCTTATGGGGAGAATTATATCGATTTTTGGTTCATTGTTCGGGTCTGCGTACTTTATATCATCTAGTTTGTATGGTCGCAGTGTTCCTTTGCCAAAGCGATATTTAGTAGTATCTTCTCCAAGTCCATCCACCCAACCGAATCGATGCTGAATTACACGATAGCTTTTATCTGCTTGGGATTCTCTTAAAGTTAGCAAGTCATAGAGTTGTGTTGAAATTTGTCCATAACAGTCACCAACTAATTTATATGCTAAATCATTTGATAATATCCCTCCATTTTCACCCCGGTTATCAGTAGAATCATCTACTACCAAAATGTTTAGCTTTTCGTGAATCGCATTTTTACATGTTAAGAAATTACTGCCCCAGGCTAGACGCTCAAGACCCAAAACACTCTCTTGGAATCAGGATCTGTTGCTTTCACAGTCGCCGCAGCAACAACAGCAGCGTAAGTCAGAGGCGGATCTAAGCCTTTAGTGGCGAGCGCTGCTTGAATGCGAATGAAAGGCTAGAAATAGGCAACGCACTTTATGAAAACAATGTCCAAAAGTACGAGAAAATTGGGGACTTCAGGCTGTTAGTAAAAAATGAGTCAGCCTTTATTATCAGTTTGATGCTCAATAATTTACCCATGAGTTCACAACTGATAGAAACAATATTTTCTCTTTGCGAACAAAAGAATCCTTTAATAGCAGTGGAATCTCCATTGCAAGAGAGGATAAGCTTACTCAAAAACCTAACTCAAAAATGCATTAATAGTGGTATCAATTGTTATCTTTGGATGTTAGAGGATGACAAATTATACCACTTAACAATAAGTGATTGGGGATTGGCATTCTCAGAAATTAAAGAATACAACAGAATCGCTTTCAAAGTTGTACGCGAAGATTCCTTTGAGATTTTGCGGTTTTGGAAGACAACCCAGTTACAAGGGATTTTGATCCTGGAAGGGATATACCCGTGGCTTGGACAAGGAGCGACGGATGCAGATTCCTTCCTGACAGCAGAATGGATTAAGTCAGCACTGATTAACATTAAGCTTTACAACCATAACTCCAGTAAAACAGCTTTGTTGCTGGGGTCAAACGCAAGCCTTAAGTCAGATATAGCTGGTCTAATACCCACAATTACCCAAGAGTTACCCACAGTTGAGGAAATTAGCGATTATCTGCCACAAATATTACCCGACTCAATTACACTAGTCCAAATCAATGAAATAGCGAATACTTGTGTAGGGATGTATTTGGCAGATATTGAAACAGGGGTAAAAACTGCCCTAGCAATTGGCAACAGTGAATTAGTGTGCTTTTACCCCCTGGATGACCAAATTGTGAATCATACCCTGACCAAAAATTAACGACATTTCAAGGGTTATAGCCTAAACATCACATAAAAGTTTGCATAAAATTATGGCCGCGTGTCCTGATT